>JAGGRA010000072.1 GCA_018613035.1 Pseudomonas sp. ISL-84
TTTAAAATGCGGAGAAATCATATCTGTCAGGGTGGAAAATCCGGGGAAATTTAGAGGGAGATAAATTATTCTTTACCAATGGCCTAGAGGGAAAAAGACCGCGATAAATACAGAAATCAGAGTGAAGAAAGGTCGCCATAAAGAGTTCATGAAGCCGAAATACAGAAATCAGAGTGAAGAAAGGTCGCCATAAAGGGTTCATGAAGCCAAAATACAGAAGTAAAAGTGAAGAAAGGTCGCCATAAAGGGTTCATGAAGCCGAAATACAGAAGTCAGAGTGAAGAAAGGTCGCCATAAAGGGTTCATGAAGCCGAAATACAGAAATCAGAGTGAAGAAAGGTCGCCATAAAGGGTCCATGAAGCCGAAATACAGAAATCATAGTGAAGAAAGGTCGTCATAAAGGGTTCATGAAGCCGAAATACAGAAGTCAGAGTGAAGAAAGGTCGCCATAAAGGGTTCATGAGGCCGAAATAAAGAAATCAGAGTGAAGAAAGGTCGCCATAAAGGGTTCATGAAGCCGAAATACAGAAGTAAAAGTGAAGAAAAGTCATCATAAGTGCTTCATGAGGACGATATTCAGAAAAGAACAGAATAAACAGCTAAAGTAACAGGCTGAAACCAGTAATTGCCCATTAAAGTCAAAAGCTGACTCCCTTCAAGGAATCAGCCTTATTTTTTCCGTTTTAGGAGCTGCAAATCGATATATAGCTGGCATCTTGTGTTAAAGTCGTCAAAATCGATTGCAGTAAGATCTGTAATTTGCTTCATTCGATATTTTAATGTATTTGCGTGAATGAAGAGCTGTTCTGCAGTGGGCTTGAGACGGCAGTTGTTTAATAAATATACCTCAAGAGTTTTGAGTAAATTCGTCTGGCTTTCCTGGTCTTTTTTCTGCAGCTTCAAAAGGTCTTCATTCACGTAATTCGTCTTGCTGTTATGCTGTGCAATAGGCTCCAAATAGCGAAATACCCATAATTTCTTATATTCATATGGCAATTCTTCAGGCGACCCGATAAATTTCGCTGCTTTTATGACCTCTTGTGCCTCTGCATAGCTTTTTCGCAGTTTAAGGATGGACGTATATTCACCTCCGATTCCTGCATATACTGCTTGGAGCTTGAATTGGCTGAGGACGGTGTTTGTCAATTCATGTGCATCTTCTGAGAGGCTTCCTGGCGCCGGAGAACTGCTGCCAATCAAGACGATAATCTCAAGCTGATTTGTAAAAATGTGAGCCGGATGGCTGAGTGCGTTCGCAAACAGGCGCACTGTTTCCGTCAGCTCGGCAAAAATTTCTTCGTCTGCCTGGGCAACGGTAAATACATTTATAAGAAATGCCTCCGGCAGGATGATTTTCACATTGGCTGCTTCCCATTTGATTTGGTCTTCCGTGTGGTATGTCCGGTCAATGATCTTTCTGTAAAACTGATGTTTTTCCTCATCTTTGCGCAGCTTTAGTAAGTTTTTCTGATAAAGAAGCTTGCCAATATGAAAAGAGATTTCAAGCAAAAACCTCATTTCATTCTCCGATAGCAAGCCATCTGTTTCCTGAACCCAAATATAACCTAAAATCTGATCCTTGTATTTAGCGCTGACCACCACACGCTGGTTAAGTCCGATATCTTCCATCCTCTTTATGCGAAAAGGCTCTGGAATGGTTTTCAGCTGATCGACAATACCTTCATCCATAAACTTTTCTAAGATGGGAATGGGCCACCTTTTAGAGAAAATTGTCTGCTGATTGGCCAGATCAAAATGCTCGATATAGTATGAACTGTAAGCAAGCAGCGAAAACTGCTCATCCTCGATGACAACCGGCTTCTTTAAAAAAGTACTGACCATTTCCGTTATTTCATCTATATCTGATATATTAAGGATCTTCTCCAGCGGCTGGCTCATACGGCTACCTCCTAAGTATTGCTGTTTTTTATTATAGAGAAAATCGGTACCAGGTACCACCCGAATTTTGTCGAAAATAAAAGGACTAGGCCGTTCTGGCCCAGTCCTGCGATAAAGGTTATTTAAATGATTTCTCAAAGTCTTCAAATTGTTTTTCTATTTCTGTTGAAGGTTTTGCTGTTAGAAGGCTTACGACTATGATAGCAATGAAGCTGGCAGCAAAGCCTGGAATCATTTCATAGAGGATACCGGATAAGCCAGCGCTTGACCAAACTATAACGGTGCTTGCCCCGATAACCATTCCGGCTAAGGCGCCCCATCTAGTCATACGCTTCCAGTACAGGCTAAGGAGAATTAACGGTCCGAATGATGCCCCGAAACCTGCCCATGCATAGCCAACAAGGTTAAGAATCGTTTCATTTTTCTCCCATGAAATGATCAATGCAACAATTGAAACAAGTAATACAGATAATCTTCCAATCGTAACGAGCTCTTTATCAGATGCTGAACGGCGGAAGAAAGTTTTATATAAGTCCTCTGTCAGTGAACTGGAAGTTACCAGCAGCTGGGAAGAAATCGTGCTCATGATGGCAGCAAGGATCGCTGCAATTAAGAATCCGGTAATAATCGGATGGAATAGGACATCACCCAATAAGATGAAAATGGTTTCTGAATCCTCAAGACTTATCCCTGTGTCCGCAACATAGGCAATGCCGATGAATCCTGTCAGCATTGCGCCAATGCTTGAGAAAATCATCCAGCCCATCCCGATGCGGGTGGCTTTTTTGATTTCCTTTACCGAACTGATTGCCATAAAGCGGACAATTATATGCGGCTGTCCGAAGTAGCCAAGACCCCAGGCAAACAGGGAGATGATGCCAAGCAGGCTTGTCCCTGTGAAGATATCAAGCAGTGCCGGATCAATGGATCTTGCTGTATCGATAGCGGGACCGAACCCGCCTACATGGAACAGTGTCACTAATGGTACGAGAATCAATGCAATAAACATGATTAAACCTTGGACAAAGTCTGTCCAGCTAACGGCAAGAAAACCGCCAAAAAGTGTGTAGGCTACAACAACACCAGTGATAATCCACAAGCCTGTGTGATAATCCAGCCCAAAAGTACTTTGGAACAAAACTCCACCGGAAACCATGCCTGATGAAACGTAAAATGTAAAGAATATCATGATAACTAATCCTGAAATCAGGCGAAGAATTTTGGATGTATCACCGAAACGGTTTTCCAAATACCCAGGAATGGTGATGGAGTCATTGGCAACTTCAGTATAGGTACGCAGTCTTGGTGCAACATACAGCCAGTTAGCCCATGCTCCAAGCGTTAAGCCGAGAACAATCCAGGATGCACTTAAACCTGTGGCATACATGGCACCTGGAAGCCCCATCAGCAGCCAGCCGCTCATATCGGATGCACCGGCACTTAATGCTGTAACCGCAGGACCAAGAGTTCGTCCGCCAAGCATATAGTCTGATAGATTGGAAGTTCGTTTATAGGCATAATAGCCGATCCAAAGCATTCCAATCATATAGACGGTAATGGATATAAGCAATGCATAATCCATACATAACCCCCCTTTAATAATTCTGTACTTCAATTTTGTAAATATTTAGATAAAACAAGCTATGAGAAAGCGTTTGGCTTTGCCTTCTCATTACTTAGGATATCTTGCATTTGTATTGTTCAAATAGTTTTTTGATTCTATTATAGCCGGATTTTAATATTTTGAAAGAGAAATAATTCCAGAGAATTATCCTTTGAAAATCCCTTTGAAAGCGAAGGCGATATTCGCTGGACGTTCAGCCATCCGTCTCATGAAATAGCCGTACCAGTCCATTCCGTATGGCACATAAACGCGCATTCTATAGCCTTGCTTTGCCAATTCCAGCTGGGTTTTATTTCTCATGCCATAAAGCATCTGGAATTCAAAACGGTCAGTTGGAATGTTATGCTTTTTTGCCAGTTCTTTTGTATACTCTATGATTTGGTCATCGTGAGAAGCTATTGCCGTATAATTTTCATTTAGCAGGCTTTGTTCAATCAGCTTCTTATAGTTCTCGTCCACATCCTTCTTTTCGGGGAAGGCATGTTCAGGTGACTCCTTGTATGCTCCCTTTACAAGCCGTAAAAAAGGCTGATACTTGCCTAGATCCTTCAGGTCCTTTTCAGTCCTGTATAAGTAAGCCTGCAACACCGTACTCACGCAACTGTATTTTTCTTTAAATAGCTTAAACAAATCTATCGTTGCCTGACAGCGGGGAACATCCTCCATATCAATCGTAACCATAATATTGTGCTTTTCAGCTGTGTCCAGGATTCTAGTCATATTTTTAACAACGAGATCATGATCAATATCCAGACCGAGAGAGGTCATTTTAAGGGATACTTGAGAATCCAATCCTTCTCTGCTAATCATTTCAATAGTAGAGATACATTCCTCTGTCCGTTCATTCGCCACCTCAACAGAATCAACGAATTCGCCCAAATGGTCAACAGTAACCGAAAGTCCTTGAGTGTTCAAGTCCCTTATAAAGCGTACACTGCTTTTAAAATCCACACCGCCTATTAGTTTTCCTGCCGCAAAACTTCCGCCTCTATTTTGGGCTAGTTTATTTAAAAAGCTATTTTTAGATAAAAATAGAAAGAAGTCTCTTGTAATCGCTTCCATTTCATCAAGCACCTCCATTTGGTTATCTTTAGATTAATCTTACAATTCTGTGACAAGTACCGGCAATGTTCCGGAAAAACAAAGATTTTGGCCAACTTTTGTTGATAGAAGACAATAGAAGGTGAGATTTTCCAAAATGCCGAGATGCCGATATAGATTTAAAAATAATATGTAAGAAAAGTTTCCATATTATTATTTACATTGCCAAGCTTTTGTATTTAAATAGTAATATAGTTTTGAATATTTATTTATTTCTGAAAAATGGGGGTTAAAAAATGAAGAAACAGTTAAAGAAATTTGCCCAATTTACAGCATTGTCCAGTTTGCTGGTCCTATCTGCATGCGGCGGCAACCAGACTGCTGGGGATAAAGAGGAGCAAAGCAGCGGAGGAGCAGTCCAAGCGGATATTGGAGTTATTTCCTATATCAGCGGACCTGGAGCAGCTTATGGGGAAGCGATCACCAACGGGTTAAAACTAGCGCAGGAAGAGATTAACAGCAAAGGTGAGGTAGAGATAAACCTTGTTATTGAAGATTCAGCCGGCAAGCAGGACCAAGCTTTGACAGCAGCTCAAAAATTGATGAATTCAGAGAATGTGACAGGCATTATCGGGCCTACATTAAGTACAGAAATGAATGTAGTTGGCCCTGAAGCAGATCTAAACGGAGTGCCAATCATGGGAACATCAACTACAGCAGAAGGCATCCCGCAAATCGGGGATTATGTATTCCGCAACTCGCTGCCTGAAGCACTGGCCATCCCGGCTGCAATCGACAAAGCGATTGAAAAATATGATGCTAAAAAAGTAGCAATCCTATATGGAAATGATGATGTTTTTACAAAATCGGGCTTTGATACGATGAAAAAGGCTGCAGAAGAAAAGGGCCTCGAAATATTAACGATTGAAACTTTCCAAAAAGGACAATCCGACTATAATGCACAGTTAACGAAAATAAAAGGTTTAAATCCAGATCTGATTTTGGCTTCTGCTCTATATAACGAAGGGGCAGTCATAATGGACCAGGCCCGCAAAATGGGGATTGATGTTCCTTTTGTAGGTGGAAACGGCTTTAATTCACCTGAAGTAATCAATATCGCAGGTGATGCTGCAAATGGGCTAATTGTGGCAACACCTTGGTACGGTGAAAAAGAAGATGATAAGGTTCAGGATTTTGTAAACAAATATGAAGAAGAATACAGCAAAAAGCCAGACCAATTTGCAGCTCAGGCCTATGATGCGCTTTACATTATGGCAGAAGCATTGAAAAATGCCGGTGAAAATGACCGTGATGCACTTCGGGACGCATTGGCTGAGGTCCAGGGCTTTAATGGAATCCTTGGTGAGTTCTCTTTTGATGAAGAAGGGGATGTCGTAATGGATCCAACTGTCCTGGTGATTGAAGACGGAGCTTTCAAGGTTTTTGAATAAGTATGGTTTCCAAGTAAAGCTCCGGCGCCAAATAGTGCCAGAGCTTTACTTTTAAAAATGAGATTCAAAGCTTTATATAAAAAATGATAGTAGGTGGATAGCCTTGTTAGTGGAACAATTAATAAACGGAATAACCCTGGGCAGCATTTATGCAATCGTTGCACTAGGGTTCACATTAGTCTTTGGAGTGCTTGGCATTATTAATATGGCACACGGAGAAATCTTTATGTTTGGCGCCTTTATAGGTGTTGTGGTGACTGCTACCTTCAAAGGGCCGCTTTGGCTCGCCTTCATTGCAGCTATATTGGTTACAGCTGCAATGGGGTATATGCTTGAACGTTTTGCTCTAAGGCCGCTGCGAAGCAAACAAGGTGTTTCACATTTGGCGCCATTAATCAGTACAATCGGTGTTTCAATATTACTGGAAAACCTGTCCCATCATCTCTTTGGTCCAGGCAATCATCCATTCCGGGCTTCATTCGCTGAAATAAGCTTCCAGATCGGATCGATAACCGTATACCTTGTGCAGATTGTCATCTTTATCATATCTGTCATTCTTATGTACGCACTTTCTTTTTGGCTTGGCAAAACAAAGGCAGGCAAGGCGTTAAGGGCAACTGCTGAAAACCTTGAAACAGCAAGCCTTCTTGGCGTTGATGTAAAAAGAACGATTACGATGACTGTTATCATAGCATCGGCTATGGGTGGAATTGCAGGCATCCTGGTCGGGATGGCTTTTAACTCTGTTACGCCGCAAATGGGATTGTCCATAGGGCTGAAAGGGCTTGCCATCATCATTCTAGGCGGTATGGGAAATGTCAAAGGTGCAATGGCAGGGGGGCTGATCCTTGGATTAGCAGAAACCTTTGTTGTGGTCTACGGCAATTCCGGCTACAAGGACGCAATCGCTTTTGTGGCCATTATCGTCATACTTCTCATTAGGCCGCAAGGATTGTTTGGCCAAAAAATTTCAGCGTAAGAAGGTGAATCCATGCTTGCAGAATTAATCAATCCATATCATTTACAGGTTGCTTCCTTCATATTAATCAATATTATTTTAGGAGTAAGCATTTATATTACGCTATCAACTGGTCAGCTGTCCCTTGCGAATGCAGGGTTTATGGGGATCGGCGCATATACTTCCGCACTTTTGACGCTGAATTTTGATCTGCCGATTATTGTGGGGATATTGGCAGGAACCTTAATGGCAGGTTTGTTCGGGATTATGATCGGAATTCCAACTTTAAGGCTACAGGGAGTTTATCTGGCGATTGTTACTCTTGGCTTTGGAGAAGTAATTCGTGTTATTTTTGTTAACTGGGAGTCGCTGACAAAGGGGGCAGTTGGCTTATCAGGGATTCCACATATGGGACGTGAAATCCTGAATACACTAAAAGGCTTTGGCTTCGATCCAAAGGTGCTAGGCCTGCAAAACAACCAATTTGTTTTCCTTACGATCTTCCTGCTGTTATTACTCATTACCATCAGCATTGTCCTGTTTTTCAGAAGGCAAAATCGATCTCGTGTGGGACGGGCTTTTGCAGCGATTAAGCTGGATGAAAAAGCAGCGGAGTCAATGGGGATCAATATTACTTATTACAAAGTTCTTGCGTTTGCACAAGGCGCATTAGTAGCAGGATTTGCCGGCACATTGTTTGCGCACGTGCTTGCTTACATAAGCCCTGCTGATTTTGCTTATCACCGTGCAGTCGAAATTTTAATTTTTGCAGTCTTTGGGGGCAGTGAAGTTATTTGGGGACCGGTATTTGGGGCGCTATTCTTGACCGTCATGCCGGAAGTGCTCCGTTTTATAAGCGAATACCGCTATATGATTTACGGATTAATCATCATTATTATGATGGCTGTCCGTCCTCAGGGGCTCATTGATGTAAATATCTTAAACTGGATCAAGCTGAAAACGTCAAAGAGGGGGCAAAAGCATGGTACTTCAAGTCAAAAAAGCATGTAAAAACTTTGGCGGGCTGAGTGCTCTCTCTGATGTCTCATTCTCAATAAATAAGGGAGAGATCTTTGGACTGATCGGACCGAATGGCGCAGGTAAAACAACGATGTTCAATTTGATTACATCGATGTTCTCACCCACTTCCGGTGAAATTGTTTTTAACGGAGATAACATAAATGGCCTGAAGCCGCATCTAATCACGAAAAAAGGCATTTGCAGGACATTCCAGAACATTCGTCTATTTCCGCAAATGACTGCAGAGGAAAACGTAATGGTAGGGGAGCACTGCAGGAGCAAATCAGGGGTTTTAAGCAGTGTCTTTCGGACAAAAAACCAGCGTCAGGAAGAGGAGAGAATCCGCCGCAAAGCAAATGAATTGCTTGAATTTGTTGGTTTGGGAGGATATGCAGATGTAATCTCGGACAGCCTGGCATACGGCCAGCAAAGAAGATTGGAAATAGCCAGAGCATTGGCCAGCAGCCCCAAGCTTCTACTTCTCGATGAGCCGGCAGCTGGAATGAACGAAACAGAAACAAGCGAACTATTTCAACTTATTAAAAAAATTCAGGAGCAGGGGATTACTGTGCTGTTAATCGAGCATGATATGCCCCTTGTGATGAAATTATGCGACCGCATTGCGGTACTTAACTTCGGCAAGAAGATTGCAGAAGGAACACCGGCCGACATTCAGAATAACCCTGATGTCATCGAAGCCTATCTCGGCAGCGAGGAGGAAGATTTGTATGCTTAAAGTAAACGGCATTTCCGCCTTTTATGGTAAAATCCAGGTCCTTAAGAACATTGGTCTGGAGGTGGAAGAAGGAAGCATTGTCACCATTCTTGGAGCAAACGGAGCCGGGAAAACAACGACCATGAAGACCATATCCGGGCTTTTGAAACCGCAGCAGGGCAGCATTGAATTTCAAGGTGAGGAAGTAAAGGGGCTACGGCCTGATCAGCTGCTGAGAAAAGGAATTGCTCTTGTTCCGGAAGGCCGGCAGATCCTCTCAGGGATGACAGTGCTCGAAAACCTTGAAATGGGGGCATATCACCGAAAGGACAATGAAATTGACCGGGATATTAAAAATGTAATGGCAAGGTTCCCGATTCTTGAAGAAAGACAGAAACAGCTTGGGGGGACTTTATCAGGCGGGCAGCAGCAAATGCTCGCTATTGCCAGAGCCATTCTCAGCAAGCCAAAGCTACTTCTCCTTGACGAACCATCTATGGGATTGGCGCCGCTGATCGTGGCTGATATTTTTAAAATTATAAAAGAAATTAATGAAGCTGGAACAACAGTCCTCCTGGTAGAGCAGAATGCAAGACAGGCTCTGCGCATATCCGATTATGGATATGTGCTGGAAACCGGAAAAATCGTAGCAGAAGGAAGTTCCCAGGAGCTGTTGAATGATCCAAGAATCATGGAAGCCTATCTGGGACGGAAATCAAGTTAATCTATTTATTGATGGCCAAATCTATTGATTTGGTCTTTTGTATGTTGGAAGGTAAGAGTATGTTAAAATCGATTTTATATTAAGGCAACCATTTTGGAGGATAGATGAAAAGGATTAAAAAGTTTTTTCAAAGAATGTTCCTGTTTCTTATCATTCTTGCTGTGTTTATGTTTGCCAATAACAGCTCCTTGTTTACTAAGGAAAGAGACGAAAAGCCCTTGCTGCTGGCGCATAGAGGAATGACACAGACCTTTTATATGGAAGGAATAACCGGGGATACGTGTACGGCAGAGCGAATTTATGAACCTGAACATCCTTTTATTGAAAACACAATTCCATCCATGGAAGCAGCTTTTGAAGCCGGAGCTGATGTAGTAGAGTTGGACATTCAGCCAACAAAAGATGGCCAGTTTGCTGTTTTTCATGATTGGACACTGGAATGCCGGACAGATGGCCAGGGGGTTCCAGGGAACATACAATGAATGAGCTGAAACAGTTCGACATTGGATACGGCTATACAGCCGATAAGGGAATAACTTTTCCGTTTCGCGGAAAAGGAACTGGGCTTATGCCTTCGCTTGATGAAGTAATGAAGTATTTTCCGGAAGGCAAGTTTTTAATCCATATTAAAAGCAATGATCCGAATGAAGGAAGACAGCTTGCTGAATATTTTTCAAATTTCCCGGAAAGCCGGCTGCAGGAGATAACGGTATATGGGGGAGATGAGCCTATTGCTGCGCTTCAGGAGAAAATGCCCGGTATGCGTGTGATGTCAAAGGCAACCCTGAAGAGCTGTCTCTTGCCCTATCTGGCTGCTGGCTGGACAGGATATATTCCTAATTCCTGTAAAGACACGCAGCTGCATATCCCTGAAGCTTATTCAAAATGGATGTGGGGCTGGCCTAATAAGTTTTTAAATCGTATGGATCAAGCTGGTACAAATGTCATCGTGGTTGCAGGCGACGGCGGCTGGTCTGAAGGGTTTGATAAACCAGCAGATCTGGAACGGCTTCCTGCTGACTATTCCGGGGGGATATGGACAAACCGGATTGATCTAATCGGACCCCTCTATAAGGGAAATTGACGCTTGGAGTAATCCAAGCTTTCTGCTTTTATAGACTGTTAACTTGGGCATCTTCACACAGGAGTTTAAGGAGACTGCCCTTTTCTAATTTTTTTACTGTTAAATTATTTAAAAATTTTGTAAAAAGGGATATTATATTTATAGCATTCTTTTATTTAGTTTACCGAAGGATTTCAGATGCCTTTTTATACATATATTAAATTTTGCAACTACAGCTTGGGGGACTACGAATGGTGAGGATTTTATCATACTTAAAGCCGTACAGGATTGCGGTGATGGTTGCTCTATTGCTGATGCTGACAGAGCTTGTGGTGGAGCTTATTCAGCCATTGTTAATGGCAAAGATCATAGATAACGGTATTATGAAAAATGATCTTCAGGAGGTTATGAAATGGGGAGGAATCATGGTCGGAGCTTCTTTTGCCGCTTTTGCTGCAGGTGTAATCAATTCCTTCTATGCTGCCCATGTTAGCCAAAGCTTCGGTTTTGATGTTAGAAAAAGTTTATATGAAAAAGTGCAATCCTTCTCTTTTGCCAATTTTAACCATTTCCCTACTTCTTCTCTGATCACAAGGATGACTAATGATATTACACAGCTGCAAAATACAGTCTTCATGAGTCTTAGAATTATGATGAGAGCGCCGCTATTAATTATCGGCGGCCTTGGGATGGCATTTGTTGTGAATGTAAAACTGGCGCTCATTTTATCAATAATGGCCCCTTTTCTGTTTCTTTTCCTGTTTTGGGTGATGGGCAAAGGCAGAGTAATGTTTAAAGGGGTTCAGGAAAAACTGGATGCTGTAAATAGTGTTATGCAGGAAAATTTGTCAGGCATTCGTTTAGTAAAAGCTTTTGTCCGTAGAAAGCACGAGGTGAAACGTTTTACAGAAACCAATAAGGATCTCAGAGATGGAACAGTCAATGCACTGCGGCTTATGGAAGTAACTATGCCGGTGCTGCTTTTGATCATGAACCTTTCTATTCTGGGTGTATTATGGTTTGGAAGCATTCAGGTCAATACAGGGGATGTGAAGGTGGGAGAGGTTGTCGCAATTGTCAACTATGCGACTAGGATAACGGCAGCTTTTTCGATCTTCTCCTGGATTATTATGGCCTTTTCTAGAGCCCGTGCCTCTGCAAATCGTGTCACTGAGGTATTGGAAACAGAGGTTGATTTAGCAGATCTTTCGGACTCCCGCAAAGATTTAACAGTAAATGAAGGAAAAATTGAATTCACAAATGTCTCATTTCAATATCCGGGAACGGCTGAAAAGGTTCTCGAGGATATCAGCTTTCAAATCAATCCCGGTGAAACGGTCGCCATTCTGGGTGCCACAGGAGCGGGCAAGACCTCTTTATTCCAGCTCATTCCCCGACTTTATGATGTAACTGGAGGAAAAGTTAAAATTGATGGGCATGATGTCCGCGAGATGAAAATGGAAAACCTCCGCAGGAAGGTCGGTTTCGTGCCGCAGGAAGCCTTGCTTTTTACAGGAAGTGTGAAAGAAAACATTTCATGGGGCAAGGAAGGGGCTACTATGGCGGAGATTACTGCAGCAGCTGTAAATGCACAAATTCACGAAACCATTATGAAGCTTCCTCAGCAATATGATACAAGAGTGGGGCAAAAGGGTGTTAATCTATCCGGCGGGCAAAAACAAAGATTGTCGATTGCACGGGCTCTTGTGAGAATTCCGAAAATCTTGCTGCTCGATGACAGCACAAGCGCGCTGGATATGAAAACAGAAGCAAAGCTGCTGGACGCTCTAAAGGAGTATACTTGCACGACATTGATTATCACGCAGAAAATCAGCACCGCAATTGAAGCGGACCGGATTTTGCTTCTGGAGGATGGAAAGCTGCTGGCTGAAGGCGATCATGACAGCTTGCTAAAAACATCCGGATTATATAAAAGGATTTTCCAATCCCAATCAGGAGAGGAGAATAGAGACTATGCTTAAACAGCTGAAAAGACCATTCCAATATAAAAAAATTCCTCTCCAGCTTGACGAAAAGGTTTCACCAGGAAAAAAGGCGAAATCAAAAAATATGGGGGCAACTTTAAAGCGGATTTGGACCTTTCTTTCCTATAATAAGATCCTGTTGTTCCTCGTTCTTCTCATGGTGCTCATCAGTTCGGCATTGGCTTTGCTAGGCCCATTTTTAGTGGGGGTGGCCATTGATGAATATATTGTCACACAAAATGGCGATGGTTTTATCACCTTACTGGCAGGGCTGACAGTGATTTATGTGTTTCACTCGCTTTCACTCTGGTTCCAGAACTATTGGATGATCGGCATTGCACAAGAGACTGTTTTTACGATGAGAACAAAGCTTTTCAGACATTTGCATAAGCTGCCGATTCCTTTCTTTGATAAACGGCAGCAAGGAGAATTAATGAGCAGGGTTACCAATGATATCGAGAATGTCAGCTCTACCTTGAATAGCTCGTTTATCCAGGTGTTCTCCAGTTTGCTTACCCTAATTGGCACGATTTCTGTGATGCTTTGGCTGAGTCCGCTATTGACGCTGATTACGCTCATTATTGTTCCATTAATGTTTCTTGGCATGAAATGGATTACAAAGAGGACAGGAAAACTATTCAAGGAGCAGCAAAGAAATCTGGGCGAGCTGAATGGTTATATTGAAGAAACGATATCAGGACAACGAATCATCAAAACGTTTTCACAGGAAAAAAAGGTCATTGCCGAATTCCATGAAAAAGGGGAAAGGCTTAGAAGAGCAGGATTTTGGGCCCAGACCTATTCAGGGTTTATTCCGAAGCTAATGAATGTCCTGAATAACCTTAGCTTTGCCATCATTGCGGGGATAGGGGGCGTGTTTGCTCTAAACGGTATGATTTCGATTGGTGTCATTGTCATATTTACCGAGTATTCCCGTCAATTTACCCGTCCGTTGAATGACCTGGCAAACCAATTTAACACGCTGCTGTCTGCGATCGCAGGAGCTGAGCGGGTATTTGACATTATGGATGAAGAGGAAGAGTTTAAGAATGAAAAGGATCTTAAAGAGCTTTCGCATATTAAAGGAAATGTCGAGTTTTGCAATGTATCTTTTTCATATGAAGAGGATGGCAACACGGTAAGGAATGTTAACCTCCATGTGAAAGCTGGGCAGACGGCTGCTTTCGTAGGTCCGACCGGTGCAGGAAAAACAACTATGATCAATTTACTTTCACGTTTTTACGAGCTGGACACAGGAAGCATTTTAATAGATGGCCAGGATATCTCCCTTGTGAAAAAAGAAAGTCTACGGAAGAATATGGGCTTTGTCTTGCAGGATTCCTTCTTGTTCAAGGGTACGGTTTGTGAAAATATCCGCTATGGAAGGCTGGACGCGTCAGATGAAGAAGTGGTGAAAGCAGCAAAGCTCGCTAACGCCCATTCTTTTATCATGAAGCTTCCCCAGCAATACGACACTGTTTTAAGCCAGGACGGAACCGGTATCAGCCAGGGGCAAAAACAGCTGTTATCTATTGCCAGGGCATTCCTCGCTAATCCAGGCATTTTGATTCTGGATGAGGCAACAAGCAGCATTGATACTGTGACAGAACTAAAAATACAGGATGCCCTGCAGGAGCTGATGAAGGGCCGGACCAGCTTCGTCATTGCCCATCGTTTAAATACCATTCAAAATGCAGATAAGATTTTTGTAATTGAAGAGGGGTGTATTCTTGAAGAAGGTACGCATGAATCGCTTCTCAAGCAGGAGGGCTTTTACTATCAGCTGCATGGTAAAGCTGCAGCGGAGGCGCATGCTTGACTGTGTTCGTCCCCAGCCCGCTGCGGTGAATGCAAGATAGAAAACACGGTCTACCCCAATAAAAAGCGGATTTGAGTAAGAATCAAATCCGCTTTTGATTTCTATAAAATGACCTTTTTTTCTTTTGCTTCTTTCAGCCAGTCCGGGAATTCAGTCAGTAATAGGTCATAAATCTCGTTATCTGATATGGTTTCAATATCTTTAATATGGAAAAAGTTTGCATTATCAATGTAACGGCCATCCATTTCGTCAAGCTTTTCCAATGCTTCAAAGCTGGAATCTCCTATCCCGACAAATTGCCAAAATAGCGGTTTATCAGAAGATGAAACAACTGGTTTTTTTATGGTTCTTTTGCAGCCTCCATCATTGATAAAAACAATAAAGGCAGGATCTCTGCTTGGGTCTTCGACCGTGTATTTCTGAATGACATCCTCCATAACAGGAGGTTCATCATTTCTGCCGAATTTATGAATTAGATCATTATTTAAGATGTATCGATCCACATAATCCTCAAAGTCATTTTCTGTTACAGGCTTCAGCCGGGAAAATTCATTATCATAAACCCAAATATCTAATGCCCCGTCGTCGTCAAATTGGCTGGCAACAGCCAGGATTCTTTCGACAACCTTTTGTACTGTACCGTTTTTATATAGCCGCCGCATAGAGCCTGAAATATCCAGAACAAGGCCGACTCTGGCAGTTACATTGTTTAAATTCTTTTTCTCCAGTATGACCCCGGCAGACTTTTTTAATAAACTTATAGACCCCATAATATCTCTCCTCAAGTAAATAATCACAACTAAAATTTACCATAATGAGAAATTAAAAGCTTCTAAGATGTTCCTCAATTTGAAAACCTCATAGCGAAGTCAATAAGCATCTTTTCATATAAATGAATAGAATGCGGAAGAACATATTCATTATTCCCGTGCCAGTTTAAGCCGGAAGGGCCAAACTCGATTGCTGGTATTCCGTAATTGGCGAAAAAGACCGTATCCGCAGAACCGTGCTGACCAAAGAACACCGCTTTACTTTCAGTATGTTTTTCGACGATCGGTTCGAGCATTAAAATAAAGGGGTTGTCCCTTTGGGTAATAAGCGGTTTGCTGAACATATTAACGATTACTTCGCCATCTGTAATGCCTTCAATTTGTTTGATGACGTCTTCATGATTCTGTGTTGGCAAGTAGCGGATATCATAGGATATCACACATTTTTCGGGAACTTTATTATATACATCACCGCCATCTATTTTAGCCAGATTAATAGATGGATAGGGATAGAACTCGGATGATTCTTTTGCAAAAGGCAATTTCAGCAGTTTTTGATGAACTTTAAAAGCTTTTTCAATGGCATTGACTCCCTCCCAAGGACGGCTTCCATGTGCGGGATCACCTTCTATTTCAATATCCAGCCTGATAACGCCTTTTGCTTCCAGCGCGATACCCAGCTGTGTCGGCTCGGAACAAATGACAAAATCACCGCGATAACCCTGCTCTGCAAGATAGCCTGAACAATTAAACCCGCCAATTTCTTCATCTGATACAATTTGAAGCTGTATTTTCACGCCTATTGGCTTCTTATGAAGTTCTTTAGCCGCACACATCATTGCAGCAACTCCTGCTTTCATATCTGCTGCGCCGCGTCCATATATTTTATCTCTAACTTCCACAGGAATAAATTGCTCATCCTTTCCTGAAACAACATCGACATGGCCATTAAAGATAACGGTTTGATCGCCGCTTCCAATTTCGCAGACAGCCATTTTATACCCATTGTTTTCAATCAATTCAGAAGGGAGGTCATGGCCTGACAGCCACTGATGGCAATATTCGATTGCCCGGTTTGCCCCCTCCTTGGTTGAGCTGTTAATTGAAATGAGATCCTTCAATACATTCTCCAGCATATTTTAAAAGGTCCTCCTTATATCTGAATAAGTTTTGCAAAGATATCATTCCTATTCCCGGCTTTAGGCAGAAGAAATCGTACTTTTAAAAATTCCTTTTAGAAGAAGAACTTTCATTCCCTTCAAGGCGATAGCTATCTAAATTCTAAGAATTAATTTTAATACTAAAAAAGGAAACAAAGCTCGGTTCCTTAGTCTCATAACTATTTTTCAGGCAGCTTTAGTTCAGCATTTCCATCTTCATCCATTTGCACAAATACTTTTTTGCCGTCTGGCCCCTTCCCAGCAAGAGGAAAAAAAGGTATGATAATTAGGCTGTTTATTTATTCACGAATTTATCAACATAGTAAATATTGATTTAAAAGAGATTCGCAAACTTATCAACACTATCCACAGGATTCGGTGGATTTACCCACAGAATTTTGTTAACATCCATATGGATGTGTAATATACCTTGGTGAAAGCAGTTATACAACTTATTAACATTACTCACATCCCTGTGGATAAAGGCCTGTTCACAACTTGATCAAACTTAGCCCAATATTTGTGAAGAATTGGTGAAGTGCATTGCAGAATGCTGTTAGAAGGAGTATATTAAAAGTGAAGAAAGATAGTGAAACATTTCACAAAATGATTCGCTAAAGTATCCTTTCTTCCAAAGAGCTGGCCGGCTTTTAAAAACCCAATAGGGGTTAAAAATTTTTTATTAAACATGTGAATAACTTCACAATATAAAATATGGAGATGATTATCATGAAATGGTGGAAAACTCCGCAAGCGGCAGCAGCGTGGACGATATTAAGAATTTGGCTTGGCATACAGTGGCTTGAAGCAGGGTGGCATAAAGTAGCAGATGGATTTGATGCAGGCGGATTTATGCAGGGTGCCATTGCAAAAGCAGGCGGCGACCATCCTGCAGTTCAGGCCTGGTATGCAGGATTCCTTGAAAGTGTAGCAGTGCCTAACGCAGATTTATTCAGCTTTTTAGTCGCATGGGGCGAAGTGCTTGTTGGTATTGGACTTATCCTTGGTGCAGCGACCATCCCGGCTTTAATCGCAGGAGCATTTATGAACCTTAACTTCTTAATGGCAGGAACTACAAGCACAAATCCAGTATTATATACTGCAGCAATCATCCTTCTCTTTACAGGAAGCGGCGCGTATTTCTGGGGCGTTGATAGATTTGCAATCCCATATATCAAGACAATGATGAAAAAAGGCGGACACGGCATCGGTAAAAGAGAAGCACATCATCACTGAATCTAAATGGAAGAAGCAGGGACACATTGCCCTGCTTCTTTTTTATAGCTGAAAAAGAGTTTCTTCCATGAGGGAAGGTGTATGAATGGCCACTTAGCGTTTTTGTTTGCTTCTAGCACGCTGGTCAGCAGCCTTGGAACGTGCCATTGCCTCGAGATCATCGTGATCGGCTAGATCGCGGTCGAATTCGACGTCTAAACCATCCGATTTCATGTTTTTTGGTACTTGTGGAAGTGATGCTTTGTTTCGGTCACGAGTTTTATGTCCATGTGCACGGCCCATTATGAAAACCCCTTTCAACAATAAAAGTACGGAAACTGAATGCTTCCGTACTTTTATCATGTGCCATTTTAAGGGCTGTATAGATGGTAATTAATGTTTTGGCTGCCTTCCAGCAAATCCGCCGGCTTTGTCCGCTCTTTTGAATTCTCTGGAATAGGTTACTTCCTGCATGCTGGATAATGTACTTTTTGATTTGTCCTTCTTCTTTTTGTCCAATTTGCTCATCCTTTCAAATATGCTTTCCGTCTTTCCTTATTTTTCCCTTATTTGAAAGAATTGATACTGGAGATTAACCGAAAAATGGATTTTGCTGCCTAATCAAAAATTCCAACAATCCAATTATGAGTATATATCCGCTAATGTTGGCTTCAGGCTCTTAAATAAAAATTCATATCCGGATGCTGTCAGCTTTTCTGGCAGCACCTTTTGCCCCTCTAAAACAAGGGTGCTCATTTCACCCAGAACTATTTTTAAAGCAAAGTCTGGAGCAGGAAGCCAGTGCGGACGATGAAGAACCTCTCCAAGAATCTTGCCAAATTCCTTCATTGTAACCGGATTGGGCGAAGTGAAATTAACCGCCCCTTGCAGCTGTTCATTTTCTATGCAAAATAGAATCCCGCTGACAACATCCTTCAAATGGATCCATGAAACCCATTGACTGCCAGATCCGACTGTACCCCCGGAAAATAATTTATAGGGGAGGGCCATTCGTGGAAGGGCACCATCATTTTTATCGAGAATAATGCCAAAGCGGCAGAAAATTGTACGAACATCCCATTCCTCTGCTTTGGAGGCTTCCATTTCCCAGCGGCTTACTGTCTCAGCTAAGAAGTCTGAGCCTGGTTTTTTTGATGCTTCAGTAAAAGTTTCTTTTTCTGAAGTCCCATAATATCCGACTGCACTTGCATTAATCAAGGTATAGGGCTTTTCTGCCAAACGGCTTATAATCCGCAGTACTTCCTTAGTTGCTGTAATCCGGCTGTTAAAGATACGCTTCTTGCGTTCCTCTGTCCACCTGCCGCTGTTAATAGACTCCCCTGCCAGGTTTATAAACACATCTATTCCTTCAAGCTCATCTTCCGGTGAATCATCTTTATTCAGCCACTGGACATATTGAAGGTTTTTGGAATTTTGTTTGTTTACAGCATTTCTGGTTAAAATCAAAAGGTCGTGTCCATTCTGCAATAATTTTTTTACCAAGGCGCTTCCAACAAAACCGGTGCCTCCTGTTATGGCTATTCTCATGGGAAATTCCCCTTTCAAGTGGCAATACTTTCTTACATCTTACGACGTTTTCTTTCTAAAACCTTTTTTAAATGTGTTACATTAAAAAAGAGGTGGAGAAAATGCCGATTATTACAAAAATCACTGTCCAGAAAAAGAAAACAGACCGCTACAATATATATATGGATTATGGCAAGGGTGAAGAATACGCGTTTAGTGTGGATGAAGATGTTTTAATAAAACACCAGCTGAAAAAAGGGCTGGAGCTCGATGAGTTCGCACTAAGTGAAATTGGCTACAAGGATGATATACGCAAAGCCTATAACACGGCTATTCAGTATTTATCCAGAAGGATGCGCTCAGAAACCGAAGTCCGCAAACATTTAGCTGAAAAAGAAGTTGAAGAACTTGTCATACAGGAAGTTATACACAAATTATATGATTATAAATTTTTAAACGATGAAGAATTCGCAAAGGCTTTCGTGCGTACACAAATGAATACTTCAGATAAAGGCAAAGGATTAATTCGCAATGAACTCAGGGAAAAAGGAATTTCTTCAAAATTAATTGAAGAAGCATTGGTGGAGTATCCGAGGGAAACTGAGCTCAATACAGCAATAAAGCTTTGTGGTAAACAGGCACAAAAACTCTCCCGTGATTCATCAAAGATCATCAAGCAAAAATTGGAACAAATGCTGATGCGTAAAGGGTTTAACTTTGAAATTATTCAAGCAGCCATTGCGGAAACAGAGCTTGAAAAAGAAGAAGACGAAGAGATGGCAGCCTTAAAATTCCAGGCAGAAAAAGCCAAGAGAAAATATGCAAAGCTCCCTGAATTTGAATACAGGCAAAAAATGAAACAAACATTATTCCGCAAAGGATTTTCCTTTGATTTAATTGAGCAGTATCTAAGGGAAGACGAGGAAATATAAGAAACACATGGCATAAAGCCATGTGTTATTTTCTGTTAGATTCAATCACAATTGCATTTTCCTCATTGCTTTCTAAAATCATCTGAGCCACTTCCTTAGGAGAACGCAGCTTTGATTTATCCTTGATATGCTCGCTTTCATCCCAGAAAGGTGTGTCCATGCCACCCATATATACGGCTTTCACCTTGATATTTGTGTCCTCAAGCTCTTTCTGCAGGCTCTCAGTGAGCCCTCGTACTGCAAATTTACTTGCAACATATCCAGCTTCATTTACCTTTCCTTTTAACCCGGCCGTGGATATGATATTCATCAGCAATCCTTCGTTTCTTTCTTTTAAATAAGGCAGAATTGCTTGTGACATATAAATGGTGCCGAGCACATTTGTATCAAGCATTTCACTTATTTCTTTTTCTTTCATTTCTTCAAATG
This sequence comes from Pseudomonas sp. ISL-84, assembly GCA_018613035.1. GTDB lineage: Bacteria > Bacillota > Bacilli > Bacillales > Cytobacillaceae > Cytobacillus. The sequence goes on from JAGGRA010000072.1 coordinate 20,334, forward strand.
GTCCGAAGTGGCCAACACCGGCATTATTAATCAAGCCGAAGAGTGGAATGCTTCCGGCTGCATCCTTTATAAATTGGCGGACTTCTGCAAGCTTCGTTACATCAACAGCAAAGGATTGGGCGCTTCCGCCGGCATCTTGTATTTCCCTTTCCACTTTCTTCAGTTTCTCGTGTGTCCGTCCCGTCAAAATGATATGGAAGCCTTGTTTCGCGTATAATAATGCAAGCTCCCTTCCTAACCCTGATCCTGCACCCGTAACTATAAGGGATTTCATTTTTGTATCACTCCTTTTGTGAACTATTCTATAAAAATATTTTAACAAAATCGGCAGTGTATTTCTTTTCGCAGGCTTTAGATTGAAAGCTCCAGTCTTTTCTAACCATGTTTTTTCCCATATACTTAGCTATGTAGAATAGTTTTTTAAATAACAACTCCTATATAGGTTAGAGTGTTCAAAACAGGATTTAATTATCTAGAGAAAGTCAGAGGGATCGTTATGCAGGAGAAAAGATATAGCACAATGACGACGTATGAATTGCAGCAGGAAATCGCCAGCCTGAATGAAAAAGCCAGGAAAGCAGAACAGATGGGTATGGTGAATGAATTCGCGGTACTGGAGCGCAAAATGATAATGGCTAAGTCCTACCTGCTTAATCCGGATGATTTTAAGCCAGGGGAATTATATCAAATTGAAGGGGATCCAGGAGTGTATTTTAAGATTGAATATATGAATGGAGTATTTGCTTGGGGATTTCGATTGAATGGAAGCAAGGGTGAAGAGGCTTTGCCGATATCTATGCTTAAAAAATTAGAAGAAAGAGGATGATTTGAACATCCTCTTTCCGGTTTTTAAGAATTTTTACGAATCTGTCGTTTTAAAATGATGAGGTCTTGAGTTTGCTGGGTTTCTCCATTTACTTGAGAATGCGCACGCTTTGGCCTAAAGTGCGGTGAAGTAAATGGACTGGAATACGGATTGTCGCCAAAAAAGTTTTTGCTGTTTCCCATAACCAAGCCTCCTCGAATTTTAAAATTCAGGTGTATCGTTTTCTCGGTTTGATGAAGCTCTCATCCGTTCCTGTGGATGTGTATTGATGGTGCCGTCAGCCCGGCGTGAAGCGTACTCCGCTTTAGCCCGCGGCTCACCCTCAAATTTATTGTTATTTTGATTTGGAAAATTTCTCGCTTTATTGCGCATAAGCAGCCTCCTAAACCGGAATAAGAGCGTGATCAGCTTTGGTGCTAATCACGTAGTACTATTATTTGTTTTTGTTTGACAGGCTATGATAAATAAAGGCCTTTAATAAATGGTAATGAGGTGATTTTTATGAATGAATACCAGCAAAAGCTTTATGAACTTTTATTGGAAAAAAATGATAAGCTGTCAGCCAGCCAGGCCCAAACATGGATTGAACTTCTGTGGGAGGATTTTGAAGCTACCTATGCTAAAGCCGGCAGAGAATATAGAGGCAGAGAAATGACGGAGCGGATTGTAAGGCAATGGGTAGAAAATTACGGAAGCAGGCTCCATGAATTTGTGGCTAATAATCCAAAATATAAACATCTGCTCGAGCAGGATATGAATAAACTTAATTAAAAAACCGGCTGCCTTTGAAGGCAGCCGGTTTATCTTTGGTCCCAGCGCATCTTTCGATTACCCAGGAATAATATCCAGTTTTTTACGCAGTTTTTCTTCACTGAAAATCCAGCCTGTGTAGGAAGATTGGATGGTTAATTCCCGATCCAGCTGGACAACAGCTACGAATGGGTAATGGCCATTGCTTCGATAACGCAGATCAATGAACCGAACTTCATAATAATCATCATATTCATCCACTTCCCAGCGGTAAACAGGAGAGAAGGATAAGAATGCAGAGAGGTTCTTATCTTTTTTTGCTGCCTCAAGCACCGGGGTTTCAGGAACGGGAATGCGATTGAATTGATCGAGAATCCGGACGTGATTTTTAACAGCGCGTCCTACGAAAAACTGATGCTTGCTCATTACTGCAACCCGCCAGTGGTTAAATCTCATGGTTGGGGCAATGATGATTTCGGTTGCATCAGGAATAATGGCCTTTACAGCTTCCATGACGCTTCTTTGGGCTGCAAAACGCAGCAGATAGTACACCACTATAATTCCGTATATGACTAAAAATGTATATCCTGGATGTACACCAAATGCCCAAATAAATAATCCGACAACATGAATCCCGAAAATAAACGGGTCAAACGTGTTAATAACGCCCAATGCAACCCATTTCGACGAAAAAGGCCTCAATGCCTGTGTTCCATATGCATTAAAAATGTCGACAAATACATGCAGGAAAACGGCCAGAAATGTCCAAATCCAAAGATGAAGCAAATTTGCTTCCGGAAAAAACGGATAAATAACCGCTAATATCACCAGCGGCCATAGCAGAACTGCTGGGATGGAATGGGTAATTCCCCTGTGGTTGCGTATATAAACGGCGTTATTTCTAAGCTTTAATACTGTATCTATATCTGGTATTTGTGAACCAACGATGGCTCCTATCATGACGCTGGTTGCAGTAGCCGAACTTTGTGCAACAATCGGATCAAGAGTGGAAATACCGCCAATCGCCAGTCCCATTACTACATGTGTGCCAGTATCCAAGAGGAAAGTACCTCCTTCCTTGGGAACATGATTTAAGTAAATTGTGTGAATTTTGAATTTCGTCACCTGTCTACCTGCAGAGTGTAACCCCTCTGAGGTCTTGGAAGTTCCTCCCCAGAACTCCGCAGCAAAATACTTCGAACGACTGAAGGTGAGTTTTGGGAGGGCGCAAAGGTTTTAGTCTGCGTTCCGTTGAACCAAGGCGCTCTCGCTTTTCTAAAGTGTATCAACAAAATTCTTGTATTAACAGCTAATTATGGGTACCTTTAAAGGAGTTGCTAAAAATGATACAAAGTGTTCAAATGATTGTGCAATATGAAGTGAAAAACTCATCTTTTTCCCAGTATCAGGAAGTGATGTCAAATGTGATTGATATGCTGCCTGCCTATGATGCGGCAGAAATTAATATCTCTCACTATGATGAGGATTCGTACATGATTATTGAATCCTTTATTGTTCCAACTGAGTCCCATTACTTTGCTTTGAAAAAACTTCGCAAATCCAAAAAGCACAATGTATTTGGCAGTTTGGATCCATTTATTTCTGGCGGATTGGCCAAAATGGATTGCTGGGCTCTAAAAAAGCAACTGTACTAATATATTCCCATATTTCCGATTGTTTAACATCAGGAGGAGCAAAAATTGAAAGAAATAAGCAAAAACAATATTGATTCAATTGATATAAAAGGTTTTCAGGATGATTTATTAAGCTGGTTTCAAGACGAACAAAGGGACCTTCCATGGAGAAAGGATCAGGATCCTTACAAGGTTTGGGTATCAGAAATTATGCTTCAGCAAACCAGAGTCGATACCGTCATTCCTTATTTCAACCGTTTTATTGAGCAGTTTCCTACGATAAAAGATCTATCTGAAGCGGAAGAAGAAAAGGTATTAAAGGCCTGGGAAGGTTTGGGCTATTATTCAAGGGCAAGAAATCTGCAGTCCGCTGTCCGGGAAGTACATGAAAAATATGGCGGAAAAGTCCCCGACACACCCAAAGAAATCTCCTCATTAAAAGGAGTGGGACCCTATACAGCAGGAGCTATTTTAAGTATCGCTTACGGTATTCCCGAACCAGCAGTAGATGGAAATGTTATGCGTGTCCTTTCCCGTATTCTTTCCATTTGGGACGATATCGCAAAGCCATCGACAAGAAAGATTTTTGAAGCTGCGGTCCGAAAACTGATTTCACACGAAAATCCATCCCATTTCAATCAGGCGCTGATGGAGCTCGGAGCTTTAATCTGCACACCGACGTCACCTTCCTGCTTATTATGTCCTGTCAGGGAGCATTGTACCGCCTTTCATACAGGGACTCAGCATGAGCTGCCTGTGAAAACGAAAACCAAAAAGCAGCGTAATGTGCAATTGGCAGCGGCGGTCCTCGCAGATGATCAGGGGAGAATCTTGATTCATAAACGGCCGGAAAAGGGTCTCCTTGCAAATCTTTGGGAGTTTCCGATGGTTGAGATAAATCTTGCATATGTAAGTGAAAAAGAGCAAATGAAGGATGCCTTTCACACTCAATATAGTGCTGAAATCGAGATTGATGAAATGACAGGCCAGATCGAACATGTTTTTTCCCACTTAACATGGAACATTAATGTTTACAAAGGGAGAATTATTTCACTTGTAAAAGAAGAAGCCGATTTAAAATTGGTTACACTTGATGAAATAAGAAAATTCCCTTTTCCGGTTTCACACCAGAAGATGTTCCAGCAGTTTTTGAATAGTGAAGCATAGAAAAAAGGGGGATATCCCCCCTTAAATTTAAATTTTCGCTCAATCGTAACTTACACGTGTTCCATGGGTATAATCGGCTTCCTGCCTTTTTAGCCCGCCACGGCTCTCAATTTCTTCGACTATTTCTCTGTGAATGGTTTGTCCTTCGGAATTCAAATAGGGCATAATTTGCTGAAATGAATGATGGTAAAAAGCAAGTTCGCTATCCTTCCAGTCAGTTTTTGGCATCATGGAAAGCTCGGTCATATCACGGCCAACATACATATACTATCTTCCTTTCATCTCGATTTAATTAATGATAGTGTTTTAATCAGAATTGCCATCTATACATGGAAAAAGCTAAAATGATAAGCGAAACAGGGGATGTATTTTAAAATTCCCGGAATTTCAATCCTTAAACAGATTAGATAAAGGAATACATAAAAGAAAGGAAATGAATCATGACACAAAAAGTAGCGCTTATAACAGGAAGCAGCAGAGGGATTGGAAAGGCCACAGCCATCAGGCTTGCAAAGGAAGGATATGATATTGTCATCAATTATGCCCGCAGCAAATCGGCCGCCAATGAGACGGCAGCCGAAATTGAAGCACTGGGAAGAAAGGTGCTGGTTGTAAAAGCGAATGTTGGCGATGTGGAGAAAATTAAAGGGCTTTTTCAGGAAATTGAACGCGAATTTGGAAGGCTGGATGTTTTTGTGAATAACGCAGCTTCAGGTGTTTTGCGTCCGGCGATGGAACTGGAGGAATCCCATTGGGATTGGACCATGAATATTAACAGCAAAGCTTTATTATTCTGTGGGCAGGAAGCAGCAAAGCTAATGGAAAAAAACGAAGGCGGAAGAATAGTAAGCATCAGCTCTCTGGGATCGATCCGCTATCTTGAAAATTACACGACAGTTGGTGTTTCTAAAGCAGCTTTAGAAGCACTCACACGTTATTTGGCAGTTGAATTGGCACCTAAAAATATTATTGTAAATGCTGTTTCAGGCGGTGCGGTTGATACAGAAGCATTAAAGCATTTCCCTAATCGTGCAGAGCTGCTTGAAGAAGCAAAGTCCAAAACTCCTGCGGGACGTATGGTTGAAATTGAAGACATGGTAAATACAGTAATGTTCCTAATTGGCGAAGAATCAAGCATGATCCGCGGCCAAACTATTATTGTGGATGGAGGTATTTCTCTGCTGGTTTAAAATAATAATTGGATATTTTTGGTTTTGAAAAAAGTAGGATAGTTTCCTCCTCGCCGGGTTAAATTAATGAGCGTGGAGGTGATTACAATGGCTAAACAACCAAACCAAACTCAAGCTGGAACTAACGTACAAGAAGTAAGACAACAAAACGCTCAATCTGCAGGCCAAGCTGGTCAAGGACAATTCGGTACTGAATTTGCCAGCGAAACTAACGCTGCTGAAGTAAGACAGCAAAACCAGCAAGCTGAAGCTAAAAAAGGCCAAAACGCTGGCCGTCAAAGCCGCTAATTAAAATTAGCTGTACTTAATTGAAACCGCCCTTCATTTGGAATGGGCGGTTTCTTTTTTTGGGTAAAAATGACTCTATTTTATCCATAAACCGGAACACTTGGTTGTTTGGTTTAATAGGGGGCATTAGAACTATACGCCCATTTTGCGCAAAACATAATGCAATGCTAAAGAAATAAGCACAAATAGCGTAACTTTATCCAATGAAATTTGCTCAACTAGGGGAGTATGCGTTGAGCGGTCTGATGAATAAATAGACCACCAAACAGGTTCTAAATAAAAAGTGGAAATCATGAGCCATAAGAATAATAGTAAACATATCAAAGTCCAATAAAGTTTCATCATAATCACTCCTCGTATATTCAATAGTCGGTTATCAAAAGATTCCAGTTTTCCTAAGAAAAAGAGGAATCGACAAAACTTCCATAAAGTCAACATAAGTAGTCAAAGGGTTGTAAGAAGGGGCAGCGAATAGTACATACTAGGAAAAATAATCGGGACGGTGAATCGATCATGAAAAACTTTAACAGTTTGGTGTCAGAGCAAATGAAAACAATGGAAAAGCTTCTTTATCTGCAAAGTGAATTGGAAAGATGCCAGGAGATTGAGGAAGAACTTAAAGCGATCCAACAGGAAACGGAATTGGAAAGTGTCCAGTACGAAATTGCAAGGATGAAAACTGAACTGAAAGAGATTCACAGTGTTTTTGAGGAACAGACCGAAGAGGTGATCCGCTCCTACCAGGAGGTAAATGTAACCGTATAAAGAGCAGCTCTAACTTCTATTTGACTATAATTCGGCATCATATGATAAACAATTAAGTGATTTAAAAACATTTAAATTCAGCTATTATATCCTTTTTTGTCAGCCGTTGATACATTTCAATGGCTCTTTTGTTTTAAAATTTTCCTTTTACCGTTATAATAGTAGAAAACAGGAATCGTACTTTGTTGCCTTTTGTCTATGTATATTATTGAAATCATGCTGTATATGTTAAGCTTCGGCATGGAGGAGATGGCGCTTAAAAATGCGCAGAAATTTTTTTACAGGTTGCAAAGCTTCCGGAATAGGAAAGTAGGGGAAAAAAATGGCGGTACCCATAGAAGGCGAACCAATGCAAATTCACAGCTATAAACATAATGGGCATATCCACCGCGTCTGGGAGGAAACAACCGTATTAAAGGGGACACAAAATTTAGTGATTGGCGGTAATGACCGGACGATTGTAACAGAATCTGACGGAAGAACGTGGGTTACAAGAGAGCCAGCCATTTGTTATTTTCATTCCCAGCACTGGTTTAATGTGATTGGAATGATTCGGGAGGACGGAGTTTATTACTACTGCAACATTAGCTCGCCATTTATTTTTGACGGAGAAGCGTTAAAGTATATTGACTATGATCTGGACATTAAGGTTTTTCCGGATATGACGTTTAATCTATTGGACGAAGATGAGTATGAACGGCACCGTCAGGAAATGAATTATCCCGATGTAATTGACAGCATCCTAAAATCCAATGTGGATAACCTCATCCATTGGATCCGCCAGAGAAAGGGCCCTTTTGCACCGGATTTTATTGATATATGGTATGAACGATACTTAACTTACAGACGCTAAAAAAAGTGGTGAAATTGCCAAAATAACGCCTGTTGGACCTCGGGTCAGCAGGTTTTTATTTTTGGCTTATTTTTGCATGTTTGCTGGGATTAGGGGTAATTTTAAGAAAATAACTGTCCATTTGAGGAGATGGAGCTTTTTAAATCAACAGGTTCTTACTTTTACGGGAGCATTACGGGCAATAAACAATTTGCTCCATTTTTCAGCGAAAACAAGGATATATCAATGATCAGCTTTTATTTCAACGTTAGTAAAGCAGAATTAGATAGAGAGGGGGAGCGAGCAGGTTGGACAGTATAAAAAGATATTTAAAATTTGTAAAGCCGTATCGCCTTCAGATTATCGGAACCATCATAATTGGCATTATTAAGTTTGCCATTCCGCTGTTGATTCCGCTTCTGATCAAGTATGTTATTGATGATATTATCGGCAATGAGGCATTAAGCCAGAGCGACAAAACAAATACACTTTTAATCGTTATGGGAATCATGATCGCGGTGTTTGTCGTTGCACGGCCACCGATTGAGTATTACCGGCAATATTTTGCCCAGTGGGTGGCAAGCAAAATTTTATTTGATATCCGAGATAAGCTTTTTACCCATATTCAAAAGCTGAGCTTTAAGTTTTACGCTAATAACCGAACGGGGGAAGTTATCTCGAGGGTTATTAATGATGTGGAGCAGACCAAGACCTTTGTTGTAACCGGGCTAATGAATCTTTGGCTTGATGTAGCGACTATTTTAATCGCTGTTGTGATCATGCTAAATATGGATGTTACCCTGACAATTGTATCGCTGCTTTTATTTCCGTTTTATGCTTTTTCAGTTAAATACTTTTTCGGGAATCTCAGAAAGCTGACGAGAGCCCGCTCACAGGCTCTCGCGGAGGTCCAGGGATATTTGCATGAACGGGTCCAGGGGATGGCTGTAGTGAAAAGCTTTGCCATTGAAGATTATGAACAAACCCAATTTGATGCACAAAATAAAAACTTCCTGACGAAAGCGATCGACCATACAAAATGGAATGCAAAGGCATTTGCTGTCGTTAATACGATTACTGATGTTTCACCGCTTCTTGTTATTGGCTATTCAGGTTATCAAGTAATTCAGGGTGATATCTCACTTGGTGTGATGATGGCGTTTATTGCCTATATCGACAGGCTATACAGCCCTCTTAGAAGGCTTGTAAATTCATCGACAACTTTAACACAATCGATTGCTTCCATGGACCGGGTTTTCGAATTGATAGATGAGGAATACGATATAGATGACGCGCCTGATGCCATTGAATGCCGGGATGTAAAAGGCCATATCCAGTTCGAAAACGTAAGCTTTTCATACAATGAGAATGAAGCTTCTGTACTAAAAGGTATATCACTTGATGTAAAGGAAGGGGAAACAATTGCGCTTGTTGGAATGAGTGGCGGCGGAAAGTCTTCATTGGTCGGCCTGATCCCGCGTTTTTATGATGTAACCGAAGGAAGAGTTCTGCTTGATGGCACGGACATCCGTTCCTTTAAAGTTAGAAGCCTGCGCGATAAAATTGGTATGGTGCTCCAGGATAATATCTTGTTTAGTGAATCAGTAAAAACAAATATTCTTCTTGGCAAGCCGGAAGCAACAGATGAAGAAGTAGTCGAAGCTGCCAAAGCTGCCAATGCACACGAGTTTATCATGAATTTGCCTGATGGGTATGAAACAAAGGTCGGCGAACGCGGTGTCAAACTATCGGGGGGACAAAAGCAGCGGATTGCCATTGCGAGAATCTTTTTGAAGAATCCGCCTATCCTTGTTTTGGATGAAGCGACTTCTGCTTTAGACCTTGAGAGTGAGCATCTGATACAGGAAGCACTTGAAAAATTGGCAAAGGATCGTACGACCTTTATCGTGGCACATCGTCTTTCCACGATCACCCATGCTGATCGAATTATCCTAATAGAGCATGGAGAAATTTCGGAAGCGGGAAGTCATGAAGAATTAATGAAAAAACATGGAAATTATTATAAGCTATTTCAAGTTCAGCAGCTTGAACATTAGGACTAAAAGCTGGCTCTAAAGAGAGCCGGCTTTTTTGGTACTCTTTTATGGTAGTGCGTTAAATTGCTATAGTGTAACAATATTTTAAGTAGTAAAAAACTGTCATTAAGGTCCAGCTTTTTCATAGATATTAGTAGAAAACGATTAAATTTCTAGTCGGAAAGATATAGAATGACGTCAAAATATATATAATGTTTACTATATTTAAATAATTTAGAAAAATGAGTAGACTTCGACAATCTTTTTTTATAGAATGAAAAAAAGAGTGACCTAAAGTCCAAATTGTTAAAAATGTCCTATTTCATAGGAAAGGGACGATCAAGAAAGGAGTATCCGTGTGACTCAAGCTCCAGTTTTAGATGTAAAGCAGCTAAGGACTTCCTTTTTCTCTTCGGATGGTGAAGTACCTGCCGTCGATGATATAAGCTTCTCAGTTAATAAAGGAGAGGTCCTTGGAATAGTCGGCGAGTCCGGCTGCGGAAAGAGTGTTACTTCTCTATCCATAATGAAACTGATTCCACAGCCGCCGGGGAAAATTGTTGGCGGAGAAATTCTTTTAGACGGCGAAAATCTAGTGAACGCCTCAGAAAAAAGAATGCGGGAAATAAGAGGCAATGAAGTGGCGATGATTTTTCAGGAGCCGATGACATCATTGAATCCTTTATTCACGATTGGCGATCAGCTAATAGAAGGCATTAAAATACATAAAAAAGTAAACAAGAAGGCTGCTTTCCAGCAGGCAGTTGAAATGCTGAAGCTTGTCGGCCTGCCGAGAGCAGAGCAAATTATGAAGGAATATCCTCATCAGCTTTCCGGAGGGATGAGGCAGAGGGTGATGATCGCGATGGCTTTGTCCTGCCATCCGCGTCTCCTGATTGCCGATGAGCCGACAACCGCGCTCGACGTAACGATACAGGCTCAAATCCTTTCCCTGATGAAGGACCTTAATGAGAAACTCGATACAGCAATTATTATGATTACCCATGATTTAGGCGTGGTCGCGGAAGTTTGCGAGCGGGTCATTGTCATGTATGCCGGAAAAATCGTCGAAGAAGCGCCGGTAGAAGAAATTTTTAAAAATCCGAAGCACCCTTATACACAGGGGCTGCTTCTATCTGTACCGGATGTCCGGGAAAAGAAAGATCGTCTATATTCTATACCAGGAAATGTGCCAAAGCCGGGGTCAATCAAGACAGGCTGCCGATTTGCAGCACGCTGCGAGTTTGTCCATGACCGCTGCATGGCTGAAAGTCCTCCGCTTTACCATGTTGAAGAGGCAGAACAGCACACTGTGCGCTGTTTCCTGCACGAGTCAGGAGGTGTAGTGAATGACCGAAGTGCTGTTGGAAGTTAATCAATTAAAAAAGTACTTTCCTGTGACAGGCGGACTTTTTGGCAGAAAAACAGGTGATGTTAAAGCAGTTGATGACATTAGTTTCTTTGTTAATAAAGGTGAAACGCTTGGTCTTGTAGGTGAGTCGGGTTGCGGCAAATCCACAACAGGAAGAATGCTGATGCGCCTGATTGAACCAACAGAAGGAAAAGTGGTTTTCGAGGGCAAAGACCTGACAAGCTTAAGCTCAGGGGAAATGCGCAAAATGAGAAAGGAAATGCAAATGGTGTTTCAGGATCCGTTTGCTTCCTTGAATCCCCGCCATACGGTTGAACAGATTTTGGAAGAGCCGCTTATCGTCCATGGCATTGGCGACAAAGAGGAACGAAAACGAAGGGTAAGGGAAATGCTTGAAGTTGTCGGCCTTAGCAGCTACCATGCAAAACGCTACCCTCATCAGTTCAGCGGTGGCCAAAGGCAGAGAATCGGAATTGCGAGGGCACTTATGACAAAGCCTAAGCTGATTATTGCTGATGAACCAGTTTCAGCCCTCGATGTTTCGATTCAATCACAGGTATTAAACCTGCTTGAAGATTTGCAGAAGGAATTTCAGCTTACTTATATATTCATTGCCCATGATCTGGGGGTGGTTAAACATATCAGTGATAGAGTTGGAGTTATGTATCTTGGAAGGCTGGTAGAAATCACAACAGCGGATCAGCTTTACGATAAACCGCTGCATCCGTATACGCGAGCTTTGCTTGGTGCAGTTCCAGTTCCAGATCCGACATTAAAGAAAGATAGGGAGCTTTTAACCGGGGATATTCCAAGCCCGCAGAATCCTCCAGCAGGATGTGCTTTCCACACGAGATGCAAAGAATGCATGGATATCTGTAAAACAGAAAGACCTCAATTAGAGGAAATTGAACCTGGTCACTTTGCAGCCTGTCATTTATACAGGTCTTGATGAGCTGGCAAAAATGACAGCGCTGCATGGATGATAAATATGTAAAAATGCCTGCAAAGCAGGCGAAAGAAAAAGGGGGAAAACAATGAAGAAGCGCAATGGTATTTGGTTCCTTGTTGCAGCTATGCTTCTGTCACTGGCACTAGCCGGCTGCAGCAGCAACTCAAGCAGCGGAACAAAGGAAGAGGATAATGAGAAAGGCACAGATACAGAAGAAACATCTTCAGGAGGTACGCTTGTTTTTGGACGCGGCGGTGATTCTACTTCACTTGATCCGGCCATTACAACAGAAGGTGAATCTTTTAAAGTTACAAAAAACATTTATGAAACACTTATTAACTTCGGTGAGCAGGATACTGAAATTGAAGCGGGCCTTGCTACTGAATGGGAAACAAGCGAAGATGGCCTGAAGCACACATTAAAGCTTCGCGAAGGCGTTAAGTTCCACGACGGAACAGATTTCAATGCGGAAGCAGTTGTCTTCAACTTTGAAAGATGGAAAGCAGGAAGCGCTGAGCAATTCTACTATTACAACTCTCAATTTGGAGATAAGATCTCTGAAGTTAAAGCAGTTGACGATTATACAGTAGAGTTTATTTTAAACAAGCCAATTGCTCCATTCCTAAAGAATCTGGCTATGTCTCCATTTGGCATTGCCAGTCCGGCTGCTGTTGAACAGCACGGGGATAAGTTCCTTCAAAACCCTGTAGGAACAGGTCCTTTTAAATTCCAGGAATTGAAGCCCAATGACCGTATCACTCTTGTAAAAAATGAGGATTACTGGCAAGAAGGACTGCCTAAGTTAGATCAAGTAATCTTCCGAGTTATTCCTGAAAATTCTGCACGTTTGAATGCATTGGCTACAGGCGAGGTTGACCTGATTGATGGCGTTAACTTCAGTGATGTAGGACAAATCGAAGGAAATCCTGATTTACAGGTGTTTGAGCGTCCAACACTAAACGTTGCTTATCTTGGATTAACAAGCACTCGCGGACCATTGAAAGAAAAGCTGGTACGCCAGGCACTTAACTATGCAGTTGATAAGCAAGCATTAATCGACGCATTCTATGCTGGCGCTGCTGAACCTGCGAAAAACCCAATGCCTCCAGTTGTAGCAGGATATAACGATGATGTTCAAGATTATGAGTACAACCCTGAGAAGGCGAAAGAACTTTTAAAAGAAGCAGGTTATGAAGACGGATTTGAAATGGAACTATGGGCTATGCCTGTTCCTAGACCATACATGCCAGATGGACAAAAAGTGGCAGAAGCTCTTCAAGCCAACTTTGATGCGATCGGCGTAAAAGCTAAAATTGTTTCTTATGAGTGGGGTACTTACCTGGATAAAGCCAAGAATGGTGAAGCAGATACATTCTTGCTTGGCTGGACAGGCGATAACGGAGATGCCGATAACTTCTTATACGTACTTCTTGACCAGGACAGCATTGGTTCCAATAACTACTCTTACTACCAAAACCCTGAAGTGCATGAATTATTGGTGAAAGCACAAGCAAGTGCAGACCAGGCAGAGCGTGAAGAGCTATACAAACAAGCTCAGCTTCTTATCAAAGAAGATGCTCCATGGATTCCGCTTGTACACTCAAGGCCAATCCTTGCGGGTAAAGCAGATATCTCAGGCTTCAAGCCGCATCCAACAGGTTCTGATTTATTATCAACTGTTGAATTTAAATAAGATTATAGTCTGAGGAGATTTACGGACTCTCAGTCATGACAATGAAAATTGCAAGAGAGTTATACTTCTTATAATCCAAGGAAAGGGGAGTACAGTTTTGTATCTCCCTTTTCTATTCCAAAATATTGTACCAACCTTCAAGAGAGGTGAAACCTGTAATGATGTCCTATACGATCAAACGAATTTTTTCACTAATACCGGTATTACTTGGACTTTCCCTAATCGTCTTTTTTATGATTCGGGCAATCCCCGGAGACCCGGCACAGATTATTCTGGGACAATTGGCAACAAAAGAGGCTGTGGAGGCATTAACGAAGCAGCTGGGGCTGGATCAGCCATGGTACCTTCAATATTTTACATATCTAGGCGGGCTTTTGACTGGTGACCTTGGAGAGTCAATTAGAACAAAGTCAGAAATTAGCCAGGAAATTTGGCCGTATTTGGCTGCCACTATGGAGCTGACATTTGTAGCGATGTTAATTGCAGTTTTTATAGGTGTAAATGCAGGTATTATCAGTGCCTGGTACCAAAATTCATGGTTTGACTATGTAGCCATGGTGCTTGCACTTATTGGCGTATCCATGCCAATCTTCTGGCTTGGCTTGATGGAGCAATGGGCGTTTGCGATAAAGCTGGATTGGCTGCCAACGTCCGGCAGGGAAGAGGTAAGAAACCCTGTAACGGCCATTACACATATTTATATGATTGATACCCTTCTGCAGGGGAGGATGGATCAATTCTGGGATGTTATCAAGCATTTGATTTTGCCTGCATTTGCATTAGCCACCATACCAATGGCTATAATTGCGAGAATTACGCGCTCGACGATGCTTGAGGTAATGAGATCTGATTTTATCAGAACAGCCAGGGCAAAAGGCTTAAGAATGTTCTGGGTTGTTTATAAACATTCATTAAAAAATGCAATTATTCCGGTTCTAACGATTATCGGCCTGCAAATGGGCTTGTTGCTTGGTGGAGCGATATTAACGGAAACGATTTTCAGCTGGCCTGGAATCGGCCGATATATATATGAAGCCATTAATTACCGGGATTATCCCGTTATTCAATCTGGAATTCTTGTGATTGCTTTTTTCTTTGTCATGATCAATTTAGTGGTGGACTTGCTTTATGCAGCAATAGATCCGCGCATTAAATATAACTAAGGAGGGGGAGAATAGCTTGGAACTTTCAACTCAAAAAGACCTTCAGCCGCCGATTATGCCAGCTGATGAAAAAGTGGTTTCCCCCTGGATGGAAGCATGGAGGAGCTTTAGAAAAAACAAATTGGCTTTGATTGGATCAATCATCGTCTTATTCTTTATTCTTCTGGCTGTTTTTGCACCGCTCATTGCACCGCAGGGGATAAATGAACAAATGCTTTCAAAAAGGCTCCAAGCCCCATCGAGTGAGCATTGGTTTGGAACGGATGACTTTGGAAGGGATATTTTATCGAGGGTTATTTATGGTGCGAGAATCTCTTTATGGGTCGGATTTCTGGCAGTAATGGGATCCATTGTTGTCGGGTGCCTTCTGGGTGTAGTCGCAGGCTACTATGGCAAATGGGTTGATGCAATTATTTCTCGTGTTTTTGATATTATGCTTGCTTTCCCAAGTATTTTGCTGGCGATTGCGATTGTAGCTGTTTTGGGGCCATCATTGCGAAATGCCCTGATTGCGATCGCGGTCATTAATATACCAAACTTCGGAAGGCTTATCCGTTCGCGGGTACTAAGTGTAAAACAGGAAGAGTATATTATGGCTGCAAAAGCGGTTGGAATGAGCAACAGCCGCATTCTCTTCAAGCACGTGCTGCCGAATAGTATGGCGCCGATCATTGTGCAGGGGACCCTTGCTATTGCGACTGCCATTATAGAAGCAGCTGCATTAGGATTCCTTGGACTTGGTGCAGAGGCTCCGAATCCTGAATGGGGTAAAATGCTGGCTGATGCAAAAGCATATCTTGTACAGGCTCCATGGACGATGATTTTCCCAGGTCTGGCGATTATGCTTACTGTTCTCGGTTTTAACTTAATGGGGGACGGACTAAGAGATGCTCTCGATCCGAGAATGAAGAATTAACCTAAAAAAGCAGCTGAGACCCAGCTGCTTTTTCTATGTTCTGCTCCGGTTTTATTGAGCATTCTTTATTATTCAATATTCTCCTGTATTGTAACCTCATTTTCGTCCTTGTGATAAGCCTGAAAACTTGTGATCAGCTTATCGAGATGCTCTACATGCTCATCGTAATCCACAATAGCAGAGATGATTTGCATAGTATGAGGGAGTATTGATTCATCTTCAAGGTTGAGCTCCTTTTGCTGTGATAAAAACAGATTTACGAGTTCTTTTCTGCTTAAGCTGAAATCCCCTTCCTCAAATACAACATTCGGCCGGACTTTCCCAATAAACTTGAGCATTACATGCTCATGGTAATGAATCAAAATATCCAGCTGCTGCTGAACTGCATGCTGAAAGTCTTCAGGCATCTGCTGCAAGTCATTTTCAAAGCGATGCAATTTCTTTAAGGTTTCCAATGAACGCTTTACGGTTGAGATCATCTGTCTGTAAATCACAAGCTTACGTGACTTAACCAAATCATTTCGCTTAAAATAATTCCGTTCTTCCTTGTACATTAAATATAATTGTTCTAGCTTTACATTGCTTTCTTTCATTTTGTCGATATCATTTTTCAGCAGTTTGTGCTCGGATGCATGCCGGATGTTAAGCCGGATCCATTTTGTAATCTCTTCCGTGTTGTTGGAAATTCTGTTGTAAAGCTTGTTTTCGTATTTAGGAGGCAAAAAAACAAGATTAACGATGAATGCAGATAAAACCCCTAGCATGATAGTGGAAAAGCGAATAAGTGCAAACTGCAAAAAGGTGTCTCCTGGTGTTTCCATAATAGCAATCAGGGTTACCAGTGATAAACCAATCGTATTTTCGATTTTCAGCTTCAAATTGATTGTAATAACCATAATAGCTGCAAGCCCGATAATAAAGACATCATTTCCAAATAAAAGCACGAAAATAACGGCAATTAATGCGCCGATGGCATTCCCTTGGATCTGCTCAATAATGGAAAGATAAGATCTGTAAATGGTCGGCTGAACGGCGAAAATAGCCGCAATCCCTGCAAAGATAGGTGAAGGGAGATTAAACACTTCCGATAAAAATAAAGATAAAATAATTGCAATTCCCGTCTTAAGTATGCGGGCGCCAAGCTTCATACAATATATGTCCTTTCCTCCAGAAGAATTTTTCTTCTGGTTGATTAATAGTCTTACCGATAGGTCCTTTTAAAGTACTAATTATAACTACTTTAAACTCTTTTGCTCATTATTAAACAATATTGTACTATACAGGGATATGGAAAGAAGTTCAAGGGGCATTTTAATGAAATTTTATTAAGAAAAAGTAAATAGACGGGTATTTGTATTTGATAGCTTAAATGCACTTTTTGGAGTTATAGGGAGAAATAATGCTGAAAACGGAAAAAAGTAGCCATGAAGGGATCTAAAGCGGTGGAATAGTGCCGCTGGATGGAGTAACCGAGCTATGAAGGGACTTAAAGCGAGGGAATAGTGCCGTTGAATGAAGCATAGGAGAATAGGAGTGAGCTGAAGCCGAGTAAATAATGCCTATGAACGGGGAATACAGCCAAGGTTGGGAAATAAAACATAAATAACCCCGTATATCAATTGTGATTTCGACTAATAAATATAAAAAGAACCGTCCGCAGGCACGGACGGTTCTTCATTATGCTGCTAAACAATCACTCTGTAGAAACAGATGGGTCAGCTTGTTCTTTAACCGGAATGACCTGTACGAAGTGGTCTGCCGGATGATCAAGGAGGGCTGCAAGCTGGGATGCTTCATCAGCCTGGCCTTGATCCTTAAGCATTGCAATGTATTGGCCAAGGAGTTCTCTTACATCTTCTGTTCCTTTTTCTGAAAGAGAAGAGACAGAAACTTTTGCTCCTTTTGCAATTCTGCGCTGGATGGCTTCTTTTGTTAAGCCCATTTCCGGCTGGTGTCTTAAGTATACAACACCGCCGGTCATACCTGCGCAAATCCATGGACCAGGATCACCAAGGACGAGGCCTCTTCCGTTTGTCATATATTCGAAGGCAAAGCCCTTAATATTGGCGTTTGTTCCGATATTGCCGTATTCCTTTTCAGGAAGCGGCTTTTTCAATTGGCCGCCAATAATCATATCTGCACCGGATAATCTGATTCCTGCACGTGCATCAGCATTTCCCTGGGCTACAAGCAAGCCGTGCTGTGCTCCATATCCAAAGCCTTTTCCAACAGAACCGTTATAAAACTTGCCGTTCTTTCCTTTTGCCTTGAAGATTTTGATTTGGCCGCCAAATGACGTCTTACCGATTCCATC
Source organism: Pseudomonas sp. ISL-84 (assembly GCA_018613035.1). Taxonomy (GTDB): domain Bacteria; phylum Bacillota; class Bacilli; order Bacillales; family Cytobacillaceae; genus Cytobacillus. The sequence continues at coordinate 38,229 of JAGGRA010000072.1, forward strand.
CTGCGCTCCTCCAGCAACTTCAATATTAATGCCGAAGCTGTTGTAAGCTCCCAGGCCATTTCCAGGAATAGATCCGCCTTTATATTTTAAGTCAACCGGCGGAAGACCTTTATAGGAACCATCCAAACGGCCTCTTACACGGTGGCAGGAAACACGGCTGCCAAGCACACGCTGCTCGGAAGTTATGCTTTCGAATTCACGTGATTGATGTAATTCTTCAACACTTGCATCTAGATATTCTGCTCCAACAGCAACCTGCAGCTGTGCTTCTTGCAGTGCAGCAGGAGCTTCCTGCGGAGAAAATTGGCCGATTTCAAGTGTTTTTAACAGGTGAGTCAAATTAAGCTGATTTTCACCTTTTGTTTGGACAAGAAGGTCAGAACGTCCAACAGCATCCTGAAGATTTTTTACTCCAATTGACGCTGCAAGTGCTTTAAGCTCTTGGCCAAATGCTGTAAATAGATTCATAATACCTTGAACAGCAAGGTCAAATTGGCGAGGAACGAATCTTCTTAACCCATGCTCTTTTGCCTGTGCTTCAGAATCAATTTGTGTAGCAATCCCCACGTGGCAAGTGTCAAGGTGACAGCCGCGGCAGGTTGTACAGCCAATGGCAAGCATGGATAACGTACCAAAGCCAACTCGATTAGCTCCAAGAAGCATTACTTTTAATACGTCTGCAGCACTCTTGATTCCACCATCAGCCCAAAGTTCTACATTATCGCGTATACCTGCTTCCAATAGGGCATTGTGAGCAGCTTTTACGCCGATTTCAACAGGGAGGCCTACGTGCTGGAGCGCGTGGATCCTGGCAGCACCAGTACCGCCGTCAAAACCGCTTAGTGTGATAATATCTGCACCGGCTTTTGCAATACCAACTGCGATTGTTCCGATGTTCGGTACTACCGGTACCTTAACAGCTACTTTTGCTTTGTCGTTGGCTGTTTTAAGCTCATGAATCATTTGTGCCAAATCTTCAATTGAATAGATATCATGGTTGTTTGAAGGTGAAATCAAATCTGAACCAATTGTTGCATTACGAGCTTCAGCAATTTTTGCTGTAACCTTTGAGCCAGGAAGGTGTCCGCCTTCACCAGGCTTTGCACCTTGCCCGATTTTAATTTCAAGCAAGTTGGATGAATTGAGCAGCTCGGCATTAACACCAAATCGTCCGGATGCCACTTGCTGTCCGCGGGTTTTTGGATACTTTCCGAGCATATCCTTAATTTCCCCGCCTTCACCATTCAGGCTGACCATGTTCAAACGATCTGCACCTTCTGCATAGGCCCTGAAGGCTGTCTCATTCTGAGAACCAAAGGACATGGATGAGATTACGAACGGCAGGTCATGCTCTCCTACATTTAAGCTGATATCCTCCGGCTTTAGGTTTGAGGCTGTCTCTTTAAATCCGGTTAAATGGCGGATTGTCGTAGGATTTTGATCCTCCTGCTCAGAGATTTTTTCTTTGTATGCACTATAGTCGCCTGTTGATGCAACTTCGCCAATAGCTTTCCAGATACGAGGGAAAAGGCTGAACGTCTTTCCAATCCTCTCTTTTTCATTTTGATAATCTTCTGCTCTCGCAAAAGCATCTTCTTTCATTGCGTCGAAATTAAATGCAAGATCCTTTGAACCGAAGAAGTTTACGATATTTAGATACTCGGCCAAGTCTTCATGCAGACCGATTGCAGAGAACAGCCGGCCATAGCCTCTTAACTCATGGATGCCGATCGTTGAGATAACCTTTTCAAGACCCTTAGTAAGGGCTGAATATAAATTGGTTAATGGCGTTACAGAATCGCCAAGCACTGTCATAAACATATAGTAAGGGCTGATCAAATCTGCACCTAAGCCAAATGCAGTGATGATATCATGCAAAGACCTGATGGAAGCAGAGCGCACCAAAAGGGAACATTCACGGCGTAAGGCTTCTTTTACTAGGGCCTGGTCAATAGCAGACACGGCTAAATGCGGATCAATCCAATAAGCATCCTCCTGGTGTGCGTTTGCATCGTCGAGGACAAGCAGGGTTTTTCCGCTGTGTACAGCTTCAACTGCTTCTGCTGATAATCGGTCCAAAGCTTCTTTTACGGTTTCATCTTTCTTAAATGTGGTAGACAGATAAGAAATAAGCTTTTGTTCCTGATAGAAGCTGGTGACCTGATCGTAGCTTGGCTGTTTTAGAGATTCGGAACATTCAAAACCTGCTTTTCCTTCTATTAAAATAGGAGTCTGTAATTCAATTACAGCACCAGGCTGTTGTTTTTCGAATAATGACGGACGCTTTCCTATAATGGTGCGTGTAGAGAAATGCTCGGTTTCACGGTCCCGGTCAATGGCAGGGTTTGTAACGACTGCAACGCTTTCCTTAATAAAATCTGCAATATTTTTGCGCTGCGGATTTAGTGCAGCCAAAGGAGAGTCGTGTCCGAGTGAACGGATTGGCTCTGCTCCTTTTTCAGCCATTTGTTCGACAAGCTGGACATGGTCTCTTTCCCAGCCGAACGCTTTATATTGTCCATTATGGACTTTATCCGGATAATTTACGGAAATTGTTTTTTCTAACTTTGGCTCCTGCAGGCGAATACGGAAGTTATCAGCACTAACGCGCACTGAGAATCTTTCGAAAACTTCAGCCTGATAATCGCTGTGTTCATAAACAGCAAGAGTATCGCCATCCCATTTAAGTCCGACTTTTTCACCAGGTGAAAGCGGCTTAGGTTCGTTGACATATTCACTTGATGGAATAATTCCTGGCTCAGATGAGAACAGATAAGAGCTTCCTGTTTCAAGCATCCACAGCGGACGAAGGCCCAAAGCATCTACGCTAAACACAGCTTCGTCAGCAAAGCGGGAGATAATTCCTGCCGGTCCTTGAGCAAAATGGCCCCATGCTTCACGAATATATGAATACATATCCTGAAGGTGTTCTGGGTAAGACTTGATTTCATTCACGATTGGCGGGAACATAACATCCATCGCTTCAAATAGTGAAAAACCATCACGGCAAATAAATGTTTCAAGCGTTCTGCTTAAATCCTGGGAATCACTTCCGTCTTTTACAAGCGGAACGCCAACCATTTTCGCTTCATCTCTTAGCTTTGCAATCGTGTTGATCTCGCCGTTGTGGCCAAGGATGCTGAATGGCTGCACGCGAAAGAAGCTTGATAATGTATTAGTTGAATAGCGGTTATGTCCAAGTGTCATGGTTGAAGCAACAAGCGGGCTTGCTAAATCATGATAATATTTAGGCAAAATATCTCCAGCGCCCATTACCTTATAAACGGCATGATGCTGGCTTAGTGAAGCGACATGCACATGCTCATTTTCTTCAAAATCAACAATCAATTCAAAAAGCTTTTTGGAAAGCTCTCCCCCGGTTTGTTCTGATAAACAGGCAAACTGCCAAAATACAGGATTTTCCTGAATGGCAATTGGACCAAGGGCAGAGGATTCGGTTACCTCTTCAGATTCAAAGATGACTTCAAGCTGAGAATCGGCAAGCTTTTGCATTAAATGCTTTTTAAAAGATTCAGTGTCCTTGCTTCTGGACATAAATACATGTCCAACGACAAACCCCTCACTGGTTGCAGCTGCGGGATCGGCTCCTGCTTCCTTTAACTTTTCTTTCCAAAGCGCCCTCGGGATATCAATATGAATGCCAACACCGTCTCCTTCTCCGTTAATAAAGCCGGCACGGTGATTCATGGTGACAAGGGCATTGATACAGCTGAAAATATTCTCCTGTGTAGGTACTTTCTTTTTTTCCATAGCAGAAACGATGCCGCACGCATCATGTTCCTGACGGTTAAACTCTTTAAAAAGTGAAGGACTCCATTGTTGTAATGTCATAGTATTCGGCTGAAAATAAGGCTTTGCCTTAAAGCCGTTCACCTCCTGATTAGTAATCTATTAAAAATTAGTTGTTTACGGGTTTTAAATGAGGTTGTTCAAAAAGTCATGCTTTTGAAAGGATAAATGCATAAGCATTTATTAAATGAATAGTTTGATTATTCGGGAAAGGTTTTTGCCTTTATACCCATCTTTTTGCTGGCGTACTCCGCACTTACAGAAAAGATTTCTCCTATCATATCATATGAATTTTCAGAAATCAATTATTTATACAAAAAGTTGGATAGAGTTTAGGGGGACAAAACGAATGGTGTATAAAAAAACACTAATATTGTAAACGTTTTCATAGTTGTTAATAAAGAAAACGGGAACTTTAATGTTCCCGCTAATGTATAAAATAGTGAATATTTATTCGGCGCTTAATTGCTGAAATGCATTTTGGACTGCGTGGATAGTTGCGTTAATATCTTCCTCTGTATGGGCGATCGTTACAAACCACGCCTCATATTTAGAAGGTGCCAGGTTGATTCCCTGATTGAGCATTAACTTAAAAAACTTTGCAAACATCTCGCCATCCGTGTTTTCTGCCTGCTCATAATTTACAACTTTTTCCTCTGTGAAGTAAATGGTGAGAGCGCCTTTTAAGCGGTTAATGGTGATCGGGATGTTACATTCTGCTGCAGCGGCGCTAATGCCTTCTTCAAGCTTTTCGCCAAGGCGGTCCAAATACTCATAGACACCCGGCTGTTTAAGTACTTCAAGGCAGGCGATGCCGGACAGAATGGAAGCAGGGTTGCCTGCCATAGTCCCGGCTTGATAGGCAGGTCCGAGTGGAGCAACGGTTTCCATGATTTCCTTTTTGCCCCCATAAGCACCTATAGGCAGGCCTCCGCCAATGATTTTACCCATAGCAGTTAAATCTGGTTTAACGCCCAGCAAATCCTGTGCTCCGCCATACATGAACCGAAAAGCCGTAATAACTTCATCGTAGATAACTAGTGCTCCTGCTGCATGGGTTAATTCATTTACCTGTTCCAAAAATCCCGGTTTAGGTTCTACAATCCCAAAATTGCCGACAATTGGTTCAACGAGAACAGCTGCAATCTGGTCTCCCCACTTTTCCAAAGCTTCCTTATAGGGCTCTATTTCATTAAAAGGAACCGTTATAACTTCCTGGGCGATGCTCTTTGGTACTCCGGCAGAGTCGGGAGTGCCCAATGTTGAAGGGCCGGATCCTGCTGCAACAAGTACAAGGTCTGAATGTCCATGGTAGCAGCCAGCGAACTTAATGATTTTGTCTCTCCCTGTGTAGGCCCGTGCTACACGGATGGTTGTCATAACTGCTTCTGTTCCTGAGTTTACAAAACGGACTTTATCCAAATTAGGCATTGCTTCTTTAAGCATTTCCGCAAATTTCACTTCATGTGGGGTTGGAGTACCGTATAACACTCCGCGCTCTGCGGCAGTTTTAATCGCCTCAGTAATATGAGGGTGGGCATGGCCGGTAATAATTGGTCCATATGCGGCTAAATAATCAATATACTGGTTGCCGTCAACATCCCAAAAATATGCGCCCTGTGCCCTTTCCATCGCGACCGGGGAACCTCCGCCAACTGCTTTATAAGAGCGGGAAGGGCTGTTGACTCCCCCGACAATATGTTCTAGAGCTTGTTTATGTAATCGTTCAGAATTAGTAAATTGCATTATTTTCCTCCTGACATGAATCAAATATGGTGCAGCTATTATTTTAACATGATTGAAAGGCAATTAGTCCAATCTAAAAGGGGAGGCAGAGTATTCTGTATCTTAATGAAGCGATCCAGATGAACCCAATGTGTTACACGACCTATAGATTTCTACATAAAGATCAGGTGCATTCTATTTGTGTTGCAGTGTGTGTTTGTCTAAACTATTTCATTAGGGCATTAATTGGCAGGAGGAGTAATCATGAAAGATGCAATAACAGTCCGGAACTTAAAGAAAGAGTTTAAGGCCTATTCAAGCCGCTCCGGATTAAAAGGCGCTTTTCGGGACCTTTTAACAAGAAACTACAAGATTGTACCAGCTGTTAACGACATCAGCTTTAATGTGAAGCAAGGAGAAATGGTCGGCTATATTGGTGAAAATGGAGCAGGCAAGTCAACGACCATTAAGATGCTGACTGGAATTTTAACCCCAACCAGCGGTGAAGTCATTGTAAATGGTATGAACCCGCATAAAGACCGTGAAAAGTTCGTTAGCACTATTGGTGTGGTTTTTGGACAAAGATCGCAGCTGTGGTGGGACATTGCTGTTCAGGAGTCTTTCAGGCTGCTGAAGAAGGTGTACAAAGTATCTGATGAACAATATGAAAGCCATATGGCACATGTCATCAAAACATTGGATATTGAGCCACTGCTGGATAAGCCGGTCCGGAAGCTTTCCCTTGGGCAAAGAATGAGATGCGAACTTGCTGCCGCATTAATCCATAACCCGCCGCTTCTGTTTCTGGATGAACCTACCATTGGGCTTGATGTGCTGGTTAAACTACGAATCAGGGAGTTCCTTAAAGAGATTAATGAAAAGTATAATACAACCATTCTGCTGACCACACATGATTTAACAGATATCGAGGCCCTGTGTGAACGGGTGGTTATGCTTGATGATGGTAAAATCATTTACGATGGTGCATTAAAAAGCCTGAAGGAAAAATGGGGAGAAGGAAAAGAAATTGAATTCCAATTTCTCGAAGAAGTCGAACTGGCTAATTTAAATAAAATAACCGCATCGTCTGAAGTGAAATGGGAGAAGGATGAGAAGAAGGCTATTTTTACGGCAGTGGTGGAAGATGATGATGAGCTCATATCACTCTTAATTGCAAAGGTGGTTGCCGCTTTAAAAATAAAAGATATCAATATTAAAGAAACTTCTACTGAGGAAATCATCCGAAATATTTATGACAGGGGGATATCGTAATGGAATGGTTCCGTCCGCTCCATAACTGGGGGTGTGTTCATGGATAAATATCTTGAAATGATCCGGATCCGTTTCCTGATGATGCTTGCTTACAGAACTAATTATTATACAGGTATTTTGATTTACAGCATTAATATCGGGGCCTATTATTTTTTATGGTCGGCAATATATGGCGAAAAGGATGCGATTGAAGGTATGTCTGTTATCCAAATGTCTACGTATGTAGCAGTAGCGTGGATGGCAAGGGCTTTTTACTTTAATAATATTGACCGTGAAATGGCTGCGGAAATTAAAGAAGGGAAGGTAGCGGTAGAACTGATACGCCCGTACAATTACCTTGGCATGAAAACAATGCAGGGACTTGGCGAGGGGATATTCCGCCTGTTCTTCTTCTCGGTTCCGGGTATGGTGATTGTTTCGTTCATTTTCCCGCTCCAGTTTTCTGCAGATTTATCCACTTGGCTCTTTTTTGCGATATCGATTTTATTAAGTTTCTTTATTAATACGCAAATTAATTTGCTGACAGGTATTACCACTTTCTTCCTATTTAATAATACGGGTCTTATACGGGCGAAAAGAGTTGTAATTGATCTCTTTTCAGGCCTTCTTATTCCCATCAGCTTTTTTCCGATATGGGCTCAGGATTTATTGAAGTATCTTCCCTTTCAGGGAATCAGTTATGTACCAAGTATGATCTTTACAAATAGCTTTTCAAATAATGAAGCCATTCAAGCAATTATTCTTCAGGGTGTATGGGTGATTATTCTGGTAATCCCCATTCAGATTTTATGGGTGATTGCGAAAAAACAGCTTATTATTCAGGGAGGGTGACGGATGTTTTATTTGAAAATTTTCTTCCAATATGTCGCCCAATATATGAAAACGAGGATGCAGTACCGAGCAGATTTATTTGTGGAGATAATCTCAGACCTATTATTTCAGGCAGTCAATTTAATTCTTATATTGGTCGTTTTCGGCCATACGAATCTTCTTGGAGGCTGGACGAGGGATGAGATTATTTTCATTTACGGATTTTTCCTTGTCCCATATGCTCTGTTTTCTTCTTTCTTTAATATCTGGGATTTTAACGAAAGGTATATTGTCAAAGGTGAGCTTGATAGGATTTTGACCCGTCCGATCCATAGCCTGTTTCAAATTGTTTTGGAACGGATGGAGCTTGAATCCCTTTTCGGAGCCGTTACAGGAATCGCTGTAATGGTTTATGCGGGAAACAGTCTTGGCCTGGAGCTATCCTGGGCAGATCCTGTCTTATTCCTTCTTTTTGTATTAAGAGGAATGCTCGTGTATGGCGGTATTTTCATCATGATTGCGTGCATTAGTTTTTGGGCTGATGCCCGTACTTCGATCATGCCGATGATGTACAACATTGGAAATTATGGCAGGTATCCAGTAGATATTTATAATAGTGTTATTCGCTTTGTATTAACTTGGGTGCTGCCATTCGCCTTTGTCGGTGTTTATCCTGCCGCTTACTTTTTGGGGAAGGAAGAGTGGTTTCTCTACTCATTCTTAACTCCGGTAATCGGAATCGTATTCTTTGGAATCTCAATTCTGATTTGGAATTCAGGTGTAAAACGGTATAGAGGAGCAGGTAATTGAAATCGGAGCTGGGGTATATCCCTGGCTTTTTTTGTGTATGTAAAACTTTCCTCTTCGATAATAGTCTAGCTGCAGCGCAATCGCTTTTCTTGTGTGCAGACAGGCAGTCATACAGTATGCTTTAGAAGCGTATAAATAAGTTAGTTGAAGCCATTTCGAAATGAGGTTGCATTATGGCATTTTATTTGTCGTTAATTCTGATTGTTTTATGCATGATTATGAGTCTGCAAACTCTTTTTTCATCCACGAAGATAAAAGGCAGATGGGTCTCTATGGAGAATTTCCTTTATCTGATTAGTTTGTATGCTACAATCATGATTGGTTTCGGACTAATTTACATTTTGCTTGATTTGCATGGACTTGTTGTTTTAATAGATGGTACAAACTATATAGAAGCAGGATTCCTGGAACGGCTTGAGACGGGCTTTTACTTTAGTGCAGTAACTCTATTTTCTGTTGGATATGGAGATATTAGCCCGATTGGGATTGGCAGGATGATTGCTGTTTTGGAAGCTCTGATTGGCTACGTCATACCTGCAGCCTTTGTGGCGAGAGTTGTTTTTGATGTGGAAAAGCAGACATAACTGCCTGCCTAATGGTTGTTTTTAAGTGAAAAGTTGGATAGGCTTAAAGAAAGAAAAACTTATCCAACGGGAGTGATAAAGTATGGCAGTTGCAATTGGAGACCTTGCTCCGGACTTTGAGCTGGAGGCCAGCAATGGTAAAAAGATAAAGCTTTCAGATTACCGCGGTAAAAATGTGGTTCTATATTTTTACCCGAAAGACATGACGCCAGGCTGTACAACACAGGCATGTGATTTCAGGGACCAGCATGAAAACTTTGCGGGCGTGAATGCAGTTATATTAGGTGTAAGCCCCGATCCGCTTACAAGACATGAAAAATTCATCGAAAAACACGGCTTGCCATTTTTGCTGCTTGCTGATGAAGATCATAAAACCGCAGAAGCATATGATGTATGGAAGCTGAAGAAGAATTTTGGGAAAGAATATATGGGAATTGAACGTTCCACTTTTATTATTGATCAGGAAGGCAAACCCGTTAAAGAGTGGCGGAAAGTGAAAGTAAAAGGGCATGTAGAAGAAGCTCTTGAATATATTAAAGAATACCTGGCGTAGGGCTAATGCAAAGAAGATAAATATGCAAATGGGTGGCCTATTTTCAGGGGACCAAGGCTTTTGTCCATTCCTAAAAACAAGTTTTGCATATCATTTTATTAGGGCATACCTCCTCAGATACTTTTTTCGAAGCGGACCTTATCTGGTCCGTTTTTTTTATTAAAGGCTGTTTTCCAAAAGATTGCTGTTTTTAAATAGATCTGTGAATAAAAACATTGATAAATAAGGTTGGTTGAATGGAGCGTAAGGTGCGAGATCCTTGAAAATGCATTCGCATTTCTTTCGTGCGGTGATGGTTCGAGGGTGTTTATTCAAGTCCACTCCGCTCTTCGCTGATTATCAAGGAGTGTAATCAATCTCTCCTGTCTACATTGTTTAAAAAGCAAAAAAGTTTGCAAAAACAAGCAATGTATAGTTTATACAATTCAGACATCGGTGATATGATGATAAAAAAACAGTATTGAAGTGACTTTATGAAGATTGTTTCTTCCATTTTGCCTCCGGAAAACCTTCGTGAAGAAGTACAAAAGGAATTTCTGCAAGCGGATTTTAAGTTTTTTAGAGGAATTAAATCTGCCGGGGAATCTTTATATGATGCAGAGATATTGATTACATATGGAGAAGATTTAACGGAGGACCATATACATAAATCGAAGAGGTTAAAATGGAACACGGTGATGTCCGCCGGAATGGATGAAATGCCTTTTAAAGCTTGCAAGCAAAAAGGAATCCTTTTAAGAAACGAGCCGCTTCCAAAGGGTCATCCTTTCTGGAAAATGGAGAATGTAACTGTCATGCCTCAACTCTCAAGCGTTACTAAAATACCGCGATCTTTTGAAATTTTTAAGCATAACCTTCATACATATATAAAAAATAACAAAGATTACATTAATGTGATTGACCTAGAAAGAGGGTATTAAGGTGAAAATTTATACAAAAACTGGAGACAAGGGAACCACTTCTTTAATATACGGGCAGAGAGTCAATAAAGATGATATTCGTGTAGAGGCTTACGGTACTTGTGATGAAGCTAACTCCATGATTGGGATGGCATTAAGCCACTTAACAGCCGAATTTTTTACAGATAAAGAAATGATAGAAAAAGTTTTTCACAAAGTACAGACTGACTTGTTTCACGCTGGGACAGAGCTGGCAACGCCCAAAGGCAGGGAAGTTAAATGGGTTATATCAGAAGAGGATATCGATTTCATGGAAAAGCAAATCGATGAATGGGAAGCAGAACTTGCTGCCCTAACTAACTTTATTCTTCCAGGCGGTCATCCATCTGGAGCTGCCTTCCATGTGGCAAGAACAATTGTAAGGAGGGCTGAGCGGTGTGCGGTCTCCCTGGGGGAAGATGTAAACCCGCTGGTTCTGGCCTATTTAAATCGTTTATCAGATTTGCTGTTTGTCTCAGCTCGCTTTGTAAATCATCACTTAGGATCCAGTGAACATACATTGCATGCTGATAAAAGCTGACTTCCCTCTATTAAGGTGTTTGTAATATTGACAAATGTGGTAAAAAATTAGTACACTATTTATAAAGATTATAAAGTAATAATATTTGTTGGAAAAGAGGTGCATGGCGGTGGCGCAAATGGAATTAAAAGAGGCGCTGGATACTTTGAAAGAGACAGGAGTCCGTATCACTCCGCAGCGTCATGCAATACTTGAATTTTTAATAAACTCCATGTCACACCCGACTGCAGACGATATATACAAAGCATTAGAAGGTAAATTCCCTAATATGAGTGTGGCTACAGTTTACAATAATTTACGAGTATTCCGTGAGGTTGGCCTGGTAAAGGAACTGACATACGGAGACGCATCGAGCCGCTTCGATTTTGTAACTACTCACCATTACCATGTCATTTGTGAGAGCTGCGGCAAGATTGTAGACTTCCACTATCCTGGTCTTGATGAAGTAGAACATCTTGCTTCACATGTAACAGGTTTTAAAATCAGCCATCATAGAATGGAGATCTATGGAACCTGCCCTGAATGTGCAAGCAAAGAAGCTCACTAACCAAATAGTACAAAGCTGCCGGCTGGATGCTGACAGCTTTTTCTTTTCTCTTAGGATCTGTTAAAGCTTATGTTGTTTTTAGCACCCTGTTGATTAGAGCGGAAGGCACGAGCTCCTCGAAAATTCATTCGCATTTTCTTTGTGCGGTGTTTTATTCGAAGATACTTATTCAACGTCCTCCGGGAGTGCGAAAATTTATAATAAAAAAAAACCGGCCATTAGCTGGCCGGCCATTTTGAATATGAAGCGGTTTAGTTATTAGCTCTGCTTCGTATTTTTTTTGTTGTATTTTTCATTAAATTCAACGCCCTCAAGTTTTGGATCAAGCGTTAAGGGCTCCTTGCAATACATGCACATATCAACACGGCCCAGCATTTTCGTATGCCTGCCGCAATTCGGGCAAACCACCTGTACGGTTTTAGTTGAAAGCATGCCGATCCAAAAATATACACCGGTGCTTGCGAGGATAAATAGCATTCCTAGCAGCATAAATATTGTCATGAGAAGAGGGGAATTTCTAAAGAAGATTCCAACGTACATAACGATAAATCCGATAAAAATTAAACTAAGGGCAAATGAACGAATTTTATTAATTTTACTCGAGTACTTAGCCATCCTGTTCCCTCCTAAAAGCTAACTATACCATAACCTCTTTACCTAAATAAATATTAATATAGAATGGTGTCGAAAAATGTCTCACATTTAGGAAGGATTTCATTTATAATTGTCGAAGATATATGCTATCAATAAACTGGAGGAATTATGATGGAAGATATTCTCCGTCCTATTTACCAAGAACGGGCAAGCCAGACAAATACGCTCGGAGTGATCATGACCGAGAAGATTCAAAAAGCAATTCCTGCAACAGATACCTTTGATGCTGTGCTTCTGATTCTTGTAAGAGAAGCAGATGAACCTGTGTTTGTTAAGCATTACACATATAAGAATAAAAAAGCAGCTCTTCATATAGTGACAGATAAGCAGTTGCGTGAGTGGATACTGTTAGGTTCAAACCGCAAGATATTTGATTGGCTTTATAATGGAAAAGTTCTTTTTGATCGAAATGAATATATTCATAATTTGAAGGTGGAATTAAGGGAATTTCCTTTCTATGGGCGTAAATTAAAGATGGGGCTCGAGTTTGCAAAGCTGATCCGCAGGTACATGGATGGCAAAGCATTTTTTGAGAACCGCCATTATTTTGATGCTTATAACCATATTGTTCATTCCCTCCATCACCTGGCAAGGCTTGCAGTGATCGAAAATGGATTTCATCCCGAGGTAACGGTTTGGAGTCAAGTTAAACAAATTGAGCCGGAAATTATGAAGTTATATGAAGAGCTTGTTAATAGCCAGGAGCCACTGGAAAAAAGACTGGAACTGTTATTTTTGGCCAGTGAGTTTTTGATTCATTCAAGGACAAAACAAGGAATTAGCCATCTTGCTGATATTCTTGGTGAAAAAGAAGAATGGTCTATCCATGACATTATGAACCATGAAGAACTTCATCTATATTCAGTTGACTTAAGTATGCTTCTTGAATACCTGATAGATAAACATATTATAGAAGTAGTGAATATAGATACGAAGGGTCAAGGGGTTTATCATAGGTATTATAAACTCGGGAAAAAATTATCGTAAAAAAACATTAAAAGCTATTGACCTTTATTTAAATCCTTGTTATATTTATATCCGTCGCTGAGATATGAACAAAAAACATTTTCACAGCTGACGGATTTATTTTTAAAAAGTGTTGACAGTTGAATTCAACGCATGTTATATTAATAAAGTCGCTTCTGAGCGACAAGGCAAAATATAACAAAGAGAAATTGATCTTTGAAAACTGAACGAACAAAAACGTCAACGTTAATTCTTTAGTCTTTTTTAAAAAGACAACAGCGGATCGTCGATTAAGTACGCCACGTCCTGTGGCAACATCGACGTCAACACATCCGTGTGTAAGTGAGCTTAATCAACTCTTATATGGAGAGTTTGATCCTGGCTCAGGACGAACGCTGGCGGCGTGCCTAATACATGCAAGTCGAGCGGACGGATGGGAGCTTGCTCCCTGAAGTCAGCGGCGGACGGGTGAGTAACACGTGGGCAACCTGCCTGTAAGACTGGGATAACTTCGGGAAACCGGAGCTAATACCGGATAATTCTTTCCCTCACATG
>JAGGRA010000073.1 GCA_018613035.1 Pseudomonas sp. ISL-84
AAAACAACAATCTATACGAATAGAGCCTTTCGATTTAAAAATTTATTGGTGATTGTGTAATACGCTTCGCGAGCATAGCGGCTGCCCATTGCCACCTGGGCGGTACAATGCTTGACATCCTATACTGTAACGTTTATTATTACAGTTAGATAATTGCTTATCATTTAGGAGGCGGACATGAACAGTGAATTCACACTTGCCATTCATAGTTTAACCCTGCTTGCGCTGCAGCCGGATCGGATGTCAACAAGCGATGCCATAGCCGAGAGTGCAGGTGTTCACCCTGTTCGCATTCGTAAAGTGTTAAGTCTGTTAAAAAAACATGGATTTATTAAGTCAAAAGAAGGTAATGGCGGCGGATTTATTTTTGCGCTTGACTTAGATAAAGTTAATCTTTGGGATCTTTATAAAATTACTTCTGAAGGTACACTCCAGCCTAAATGTCCGGAATCGAATGAACAGTGTATTGTGGGAGCGAATATGCAGAGAGTTCTATTTGCCATTTTTTTAGGTGCTGAAGAACATATGGGAGAGTATTTAAAGACCTTTACCATAAAAGAAATTATCGACCTTATCAATCAGGAACAATAAAGCGGTAATGGTGACTCCATACCGCATGATTTTTTCTTATTTAAATGTAATAAAAAAAGTTACAGTTTGACCTATCGGTGTAAATCACTTAATTTGGGGTATGGTTTAGAATACAGTTAAAATTAATGGAACTAAAATAATATAAGAAGGTGAAACAAATGCAGGCTAATAATAATTCAATATTAAAAGTAGGGGATTGGATTAAGGGAAAAACACAAAAAGGTGAATTGATTCTAGGTTATATTGAAACTCTTGATATAATGAAAGGTATAGTACAAGTAAAAGTAGTGACAAGTGATAATCAAGAAACGATTGGAAAAACCATACAAATGTTAAGCAGGAGAGTTAAGCGATTACCTGAGTCTAAAGTGGCCAACAAGGAACAAATTCACTTTCTAATAGACTTGGCACTTTCAACAGGGGATGAAGAATGGTTCATTGAGCTTTCTTCCAAATTAAATTCAATGAAGGAGCTAGTTAAGGGAGTATAATAGACATATAGATTCCTGTGATAAGGTTGAAAACCCTCATTTGGAAAATTAAAAATCCCTCTTCGTAGTCAGAGGGATTTTTTTCTATTATTTTTTCTTCGCAATTGGACCTTCAAACACTTCGGAGTTTTTGGCAAACTTAAATTCAGTCATAGCTTGGCCGCCGGTAGATAGATTCGGATAAAAGTTCACATGGTTCCCAGTGTTTTCAGCCTTTTTATTTTCCATACCTTTAGCACGTTCGATTGCTTCTTCGAAAAGGGTTGCATGAGCTGCTTCCCGGTCGATTAAGAATTGGAACATTTCTCTTGCACCTGGGTCTGCTACGTGGCGATACAGTTCTTCATAAACTTTTTTAGCGCGAAGCTCGGCTGCCAGGTCCGATTGAAGGTTGGCAACAAGGTCACCGACATTATTAATGAAATTTCCGGTAAACGGAGTGCCTGATGAATCCACAAAATCAAGGCCATGGCCGTCAAGGATTGTGCTTTTTAGCACCGTTGAATTTTGATGGATCATATGATTGACATAGCCTTTTGCGTCAGAAAGGAGGTTTCCTTCTCCTGCCATTTTCCGCTCGTCACTGCCCAGTTCATCCATCATCTGTTCTTTATCCGGGCCACCCATAAGCTGTGTAATACATGCCCCTACCATCTCAAGATGGGAAATTTCCTCTGTAGAGATATCCATCAAAAGATCACGAATAGCTGGATCAGGAGTGCTAAAGCTCTGTGCAAAATATTGAAGGCAAGCCTTTAATTCTCCATTAGCTCCTCCAAATTGCTCTAGCACTGCAGCCGCATAAGCCGGATTTGGTTCTTTCACATCAACGGGAAACAATAGCTCTTTTTTGTGGATATACATATTCAACCTCCAAATATTAGATTTACATACTAATCATTCCCATTAGTCTTTTACATAAACATAAATTTTGTTAAATTAGTAGAATGGTAAAGGAAAAAAGTAAAAATCCCCTGCAGTTAATCTGCAGGGGTTAATGCGATTCTCTTATATACTTTGCTCTACAATTTGCCCTTTTCTACGTTAACTCTTCCGGAAAAAAACACAGCTCCCCCGCCCATATCAGAAAGCCGGTCAGGGGTCAGGGAGTTGACAAGCTGATTGGTGCCAGGAGCTTCTGCCCAAAGGCCTTGTGAAACTACCACACCAGGCAGGACGTTTTCACCTACAGCTGCTTTCATCTCACAGTCTCCACGAACATTCCATACTCGCACCATATCCCCATCTTTGATACCTGCCGTTTCTGCATCTTTTACATTCATATGAAGGCGAGGCTCCTTTTCCAGCTGAACATGCTTTTCATTGTTGGAGAAAGTAGAGTTTAAGAAATTATGGTTCGGTGCCGGGACAAATAAGAAAGGAAAGCTGCCTTTTTCCTCCAAAGGAATATAAGTTGGCAGAGGCGGGAAACCATCATCCTTCATTCTCTGAGAATATAATTCTATTTTCCCGCTTGGTGTTGGAAGCTTGCCAGGGAAAAGCGGTTTTACCTTCGCTTTTATGAATTGGTTTTCCTTTAAAGATTCCATATTTATCTCTTCTATAAAAGGATTAGCAAGAAAGTTAAGCGCCTGTTGAATCATTTCCTCTTCTGTTTCCTGAAAAACAGATTCATCAAAGTTCATCCCATCAGCAAGTAGACGGAAGACCTCCACATTGGATTTAGACTCCCCATAAGCATCCATCACTGGCTGCTGGATTTGCAGGTAATGATGCCAGTATGAGGTATAAAGATCCGTATTTTCATAGGAAGAAGTAGCGGGCAGTACAATATCAGCAAATTTAGCGGTTTCTGTTAAAAATAAATCATGGACTACAAGAAACAAGTCTTCCCGCTGAAATCCTTTACGTACTTTATTGCCATCCGGCGCTACAACTGCCGGGTTCGTACCATACACAAACATAGACTTAACCGGCTCTTCCAATTCCAGCAGGGCTTGACCAAGCTGATTCATATTAATCATCCGTGTATTTTTATTTTTCAAAAGGTCAGGACGCTGCAAGGCTGCAGTGTTGATAGCAAGGTAACCCGAGTTTCCTTTAATGGCCCCGCCGCCTTTAATAAGCCACTGGCCAGTTAGGGCAGGAAGGCAGGAAATGGTGCGGATGCACATTCCGCCATTATCATGATGCTGCGGCCCATTGCCAATCCGGATAAAAGAGGGAGACGTACTTCCATACATACGAGCCAGCTTGTAAATGTCCTCAATTGGAACTCCAGTAATGCCTGAAACGGTTGCTGGATCGTATTGGACTACATGATCGCGCAGCTCTTCATGTCCGACTGTGTATTCATGCAGAAAATGTTCATTAACCATGTTTTCGGAAAAAAGGATATGCATAATCCCCAGCGCAAGTGCGGCATCTGTACCAGGGGTGATCGGAATAAACCAATCGGCCATTCTGCCAGTCTGATTTTTATGCACATCAATCACAACGATCTTAGCACCCTTTTTTCGCGCCTTTTGTGCCAGCACAACCTGGTGCATGTTGGTGCTGACGGCATTGATGCCCCAGAAAATGATCAGCTGTGAATGGTTGGTGTCTTCAGGATCGATGCCAAAGCTGCCTCCCATTGTATAACTGTATCCGACAGTACCCGCAGACTGGCAGATGGTCCTATCCAATCGCGAGGCACCGAGTTTATGAAAGAATCGGCGGTCCATTCCTTCGGCGCTGAGTCTGCCCATATTTCCATAGAAGCTGTATGGCAGGATACTTTCCGGTCCATCTCTTTTTATTAGATCTTTCCAGCGTGAAGTAATGGTGTCTATGGCTTCTTTCCAGCTGATACGCACAAACCGGCCTTCGCCTTTGCTGCCAACCCGCTTTAAGGGATATTGCAGCCGCTTCTCATCATATAACCGTGCAGGCATGTTCCGCACTTTATTGCAGATATTGCCTTTTGTAACCGGATGATTGGGATCTCCTTCAATCTTTACGATTTTTCCGTCTTTTTTATGGATTAGTAGTCCGCATTGATCCGGGCAATCCAATGAGCAAACGGAAGGAAATACACCATTCGAAATATCCTTGTAAGAGCTCATGCCAAACAAAACTCCCTCCCTGATCTTATTAAACTGATAATATCACAAAAAACGGATTAATTAATCTAGTTAAATGTTATAGACACTTCCCACTTACTCCCAGTGAATTTCTATGTTGAAACAGAAAAGCTCACATTTGAAACATAGAGAGCGAATCTTTTTTGTAAAATAGGATTGTTCAGGAACAATTTAACCATGAATCATCACATAAGCGCTGGATGGGTTATTTGAAATTGCCAACTTATCTATATGAAGTAAGAATAGGTGTTATGAATACATTGAGTAGGAGTGCAAAGCTAAATGACTACTAGAATTGCTATTATAGACGATCATAAACTTTTCAGAGAGGGAGTAAAAAGGATCCTTGAGCTTGAAGAGAATTTTGAAGTAGTAGCAGAGGGTGATAATGGCCGGGATGCACTTATGATAGAAAAGACCTATAAGCCTGATGTTTTTATTATGGATATCGACATGCCTTATATGAATGGGATTAAAGCAACCAGCAAACTGATTGAAAAAAAAACTAATAGCAAAATTATTATTTTATCCATTCATGACGATGAGAACTATGTGACCAGTGTGCTCCAGCTTGGTGCGAAGGGTTATTTGTTAAAAGATATGGGGGCAAAGGCACTAATCGAAGCAGTTGAAGCTGTTGCGGATGACAAGTGTTATTTGGACCCAAGGGTTACTCAGAATATTATTGAAGAATATCGTAAACTTGCCTCATCCAATCTTAGCAGTGCTGCAGCTTCAGGGTCAAGAGTGGAGCGTCCGCTGCACTTGTTAACACGGCGGGAATGCGAAGTCCTTCAGCTGCTTGCAGATGGCAAAAGCAATATTGGCATCAGCAAAGCTCTATTCATTAGCGATAAAACCGTTAAAAACCATGTGAGCAGCATTCTGAGAAAAATTAGAGTGAACGACCGGACGCAAGCAGTTCTATTGGCCATCAAAAGAGGCTGGGTCAGTATAAACTAGTCATGGTTAAGGCTATGATTTTGAGTACATCTATAAAGGCATGTTCTTGTGAGCATGTCTTTTTTTGCGGGCATGAAAGCTTGGCAAATAGAGACAGTTGTATAGGATACTTTTTAAGGTAAAGAGAAAGAATAAAGGAGAAACCTTATATGATAGGTGATAAAATGAATCGGTTTTACAAACGTTATTCAGATATAATTTTTTACTTGCTTAGTGAAAATAAATGGAATAGTTTAGCACAATTAGCAGACAAAACGGGGTTTTCCAAAAGCACCATTTGGCGTGACCTTGAATTTCTGGAAACGATCTTGCCTGATGATTGGAAGCTTGAAAAGCATGAAACCTTCGGGATTCGGCTGTCTAAGCCTGAAAGCGGAACGCTAGAAAGCATATTGGGGCATATAAGAGAAAAGAATTCCTATTTTCATACTTTGAAATTAATCCTTTTAAATGACGGCGTGGATATTTCGCAAATTTCGCAGGAGGTCCATATTAGCCGTTCCACTGCATACCGCCATATTGAAAAGCTTCAGGATGTCCTGCAAGAGGCGGAGTTAACGTTGACTGCCAGCCCGTTTAAACTAGTGGGTGATGAAAAAAATATTAGGCGATTTATTATTCAATATTTGGATTTGATGGCCTTTAAAACAGAGGATGCCATTAGTTCGGTCAATTTTGAAGAATTTCAAACCGCATTGCTTAAGCAGCTATCAAACTATTCCATGTCATTGCGGACCGGGGCACTGCTGCGACTTAAGATGATTATCTATATTTCTAATTTGCGCGTTTCAATGGGGTATTTTGTTTCATTTTCTAAATCCACTTTAGCAGCTTATGAGGAAAGTAAGTTTTTTTTAATTTCTAAAGACTTGGTGCATTTTATGGCCAAAAGTCCATCTCGTGAGATACAGCTGCAAGAAATACTCTTTTTTGCTATCTATCTTATGAGTGAGGAAAGACCGATTAACAGGTCTCAGCATCTCCGATATCTCCGCGGGAGAAAAATAGGAGAGCGAGAGCACCCGTTTGCCATTTTCCTGGATAGTCTTTCAACTTATGTTGGGTTTAATCTTACGGAGGATGATATTTTTTTATTTCATATTTATCAAACGTTGAAGAGAATTTCGCTTGAAAATGAATTTAAAACAGAAACCATTCGCAATTCAATGCTTCAATACCTGCCTTATTATGAGTCCAATACCATTTTCCAAACGATAGAGGAGCGCGCAATAAAAGCTTTTTCAAAGGTTCCTCTTATCATAAAGAAACTGGATGTACTCGAGATTTTTACACTCCTTCAGGCTGCGATTTTACGAAAAAAAAATCAGCACACGATACAAGTTGCTTTAGTGTGCCGAACATATTATGAAAAAGATTATATTCGAGAAATTCTTAAGTATCAGCATGGAAATCACCTGGCAATTTCAACTCTGGATGCTTCAAGCATGGATCTGATCTCTAAGTACGAAGAGTTTGATTTGATCATTTCTACAGATTATCATGATTCAACCAATCTAATTGGGTACATCCCTACCATAAAAGTCTCTACTTTTCCAACTCCATCAGAATTAATGGAAATTAATGAATTTATTCAGGATCACTTTTTTGAACAAATTGGCCTTGATAAAGAAATGGTCTATCCTTTTGAGAAGAGAGGAGATTCTTAGTAACATTGTGATTGAAAGGTGATTTATACCATATGACTGAATGGTATTCTGCTAAAGGAAAATGCAGCTTTGCCTTTTCAGGGAGTTTGTACAGGATGGTTCTGAAAACAGTCTTAAGTTTCAATTGTACTTATCCGGGAGCAGCATTTTCTAGATGATTCATACTGAAAGAATAATGGGGCTGGCGGCAGCATACTGTTATCAATTTTTCACTCCCTAATAGTAGTATGTTTTTATTAGGCTCTTTTCGTATAAATTGTTGTTTTTGCTTAAGAACTCTACCCGTTGATTTCCGCTGCAGGCACTCGCTTTCCACGGGGCTACCGGGAGCCTCCTCGACGCTCTGCGTCTGTGGGGTCTCCCTTGGAACGCTACTCCCGTAGGAGTCTCGCGCCTTCCGCTCCAATCAACTCAGTGATTAAAATTGGTTTGAAAGCAACAAACTTTGCGAAAACAGCGTTTTATTAAAATAAAATGTTTGATTTCCAATCATATTAATGTTTTCCTGTACAGCCTGAGGGGTAGTGAAAGGTATTTCCATTGCTTTTAGCTGAAATTCCCGCTAAAGTTTTAAACAAGATGGTTGGTAGGAAAGGTTGAGATTCTTCATTGAAAATATTGATTACTGGTGCAAATGGTTTTCTGGGAAAAAAGCTTTCGTTAAGGCTTTTGGATCAGGGACATGAACTATATTTATTAGTAAGAAATAGAAATCGATTGAACGCTTTTATGGATAAAGAAGGAGAGGGCTACTCCAGGCAGATTCATATTTTAGAAGGTGATGTTACAGAAAAGAATCTCGGTTTAAACATGGAGCTCGTGAAATCTTTAACTGGTGAGATCGATGCAATCTATCATGGTGCTGCATTGCTGTCATTTGATGAAAAAGACCGGGATAGAACTTATCAAGTGAATGTTGAAGGAACAAAGAATGTGTTGGAGTTTTCATTGGAAATTAGCTGTTGTAAAGTATTCTATATAAGTACTGCATATACGGTCGGACAAGAAACGTCAGGATCAGAAACGCTTTATTCTATGGATAGAAGCTTTGTGAATCCATATGAAGCATCAAAGTGCGAGGCAGAGCATTTGGTTTACGGTTACAGTAATAAACTTGAAACAGTCATTCTCCGGCCCGGCATTATTATTGGTGATTCAAAAACTGGAGAAGCAGACACCAATTTTGGCCTGTATGGATTTTTAAAAGGAGTTAAGATTTTAAAAAAGCGGGCAGACCGGAGACAGGGAGACAAGAAATGCAGGATTTTTTTAGATCCGGAAGTAGCTCAGAATTTTGTGCCTGTCGATTATGTTATTGAAGTGCTGGAAGCAGCCTTGTTCCATAGCAGGAATCGTGATATTTTTAACATCACAAATCCTAACCCGCCGCGGCAGTCAGAGATTTTATCGATTGTGAAAGAGATCCTGGATTTCCCGCAATTACAGATGCATTCACTATCATCAAGCGATGATATGTCTAATGAAGAAAAAGCCTTTTATGATTCAATGAGCATTTTCCATAGCTATTTTCAGCGTACAATTGATTTTCCAACAGGTCATACAGAAAGAATGCTCACATCTGCAGGGCTTCCTTTGCTGAATATGGATAGGGAAGTGTTAAAAAGGATTATAGAAGGGTTTTTAACGGATAAGGCGAGGGTTCCCTCGTGATAAATAGAAAAGACCGCGGATAATAATCCACGGTCTTTTTCATGTGCGCCCGGC
>JAGGRA010000074.1 GCA_018613035.1 Pseudomonas sp. ISL-84
AGCGTCAAGCTAGTAAGATCCCTGAAAGATGATCAGGTTGATAGGTCAGAGGTGGAAGCGTGGCGACATGTGGAGCTGACTGATACTAATCGATCGAGGACTTAACCAAAACGAAAAGCGGAGGCGGCTTGATCAGCCCCGATAAGCATAAGACAAGCGCTGCAGGAAGGTGAATTTCCTTCCGGAAGTGATTGGCTTATGACCTCGAGGGGCTAGCCGCCGGAGCTGGACAACGCATTGGTGATACTCGGCAAACTTCTTCATGCATTATCTAGTTTTGAAGGAATGAAAAATTTAAAATTTCCTCTTGAAAAATCATAAAAAGACGGTATAATAATACTTGTCTTTGAAAAAATAGTCTGGTGGCGATAGCGAGAAGGTCACACCCGTTCCCATACCGAACACGGAAGTTAAGCTTCTCAGCGCCGATGGTAGTTGGGGGCTGTCCCCCTGTGAGAGTAGGACGCTGCCGGGCTGTTTCATTATACCACTATTCCGCAGTAGCTCAGTGGTAGAGCATTCGGCTGTTAACCGAACGGTCGTAGGTTCGAATCCTACCTGCGGAGCCATATGGAGAGCTGTCCGAGTGGCCGAAGGAGCACGATTGGAAATCGTGTATACGCTAACCGCGTATCAAGGGTTCAAATCCCTTGCTCTCCGCCATTATAAATTTCATATTGGCCCCTTGGTCAAGCGGTTAAGACACCGCCCTTTCACGGCGGTAACACGGGTTCGAATCCCGTAGGGGTCACCATTTTGGAGGATTAGCTCAGCTGGGAGAGCATCTGCCTTACAAGCAGAGGGTCGGCGGTTCGATCCCGTCATCCTCCACCATATATATCGCGGGGTGGAGCAACGAAGCGTTACTTCACTGAATAAACTGCGAGTTGTACCGATCGAGCTGCTGCTTGAGTTAGCTTCCTAAGATCGGGACAGTCCTTATGCTAGATGTGAGCATAGAAAAATCACATAAATAATACTATCGCGGGGTGGAGCAGTCCGGTAGCTCGTCGGGCTCATAACCCGAAGGTCGCAGGTTCAAATCCTGCCCCCGCAATCTGGTCCGGTAGTTCAGTTGGTTAGAATGCCTGCCTGTCACGCAGGAGGTCGCGGGTTCGAGTCCCGTCCGGACCGCCATTTTTTGAATGTGGCTCAGTAGCTCAGTCGGTAGAGCAAAGGACTGAAAATCCTTGTGTCGGCGGTTCGATTCCGTCCTGAGCCACCTTTATAAGCCGGTTTAGCTCAATTGGTAGAGCAACTGACTTGTAATCAGTAGGTTGGGGGTTCAAGTCCTCTAGCCGGCACCATTTTCTTATAAAGTAATATACTTATAAGGTTAATAAATATTGCGGAGGGGTAGCGAAGTGGCTAAACGCGGCGGACTGTAAATCCGCTCCTTCGGGTTCGGCAGTTCGAATCTGCCCCCCTCCACCATTTAAATAGGGGTATAGTTTAATGGTAAAACGAAGGTCTCCAAAACCTTTGATGTGGGTTCGATTCCTACTACCCCTGCCAATTTTATGATGGCGGCTGTGGCGAAGTGGTTAACGCATCGGATTGTGGCTCCGACACTCGTGGGTTCGATTCCCATCAGTCGCCCCATAATTTTAAAGTGATAAAACAAGCAGCAAACTCATATATATGTAACATAAAATTGTCAATGGGCTATAGCCAAGCGGTAAGGCACCGGACTTTGACTCCGTCACTCGCAGGTTCGAATCCTGCTAGCCCAGCCATTTTGCGGAAGTAGTTCAGTGGTAGAACATCACCTTGCCAAGGTGGGGGTCGCGGGTTCGAATCCCGTCTTCCGCTCCAGATGAACTTTAAACTTTATGGCGGCATAGCCAAGTGGTAAGGCAGAGGTCTGCAAAACCTTTACCACCGGTTCGAATCCGGTTGCCGCCTCCACAAATTTAAATCTTGAAACGCTGATATACGCCGGGGTGGCGGAACTGGCAGACGCACAGGACTTAAAATCCTGCGGTAGGTGACTACCGTACCGGTTCGATTCCGGTCCTCGGCACCACAAGATTTTCTACATTTTAATATGCCGGTGTGGCGGAATTGGCAGACGCGCACGACTCAAAATCGTGTTCCTTCTGGAGTGTCGGTTCGACCCCGACCACCGGTATCATGAAAAAAAGGTTTTCCTTATTGGAAAACCTTTTTTTTTGTGCTCTTTAATTTTTTATAATGGAAGAAATAGATAGTCTATAATCGATGATAATTTTAGAGGTGTTTTTACCAAGTTATTAAAATGGATGTACTTGCATTAGATTCTGAACAGTTCGGAAGGTGGCTTCGAATGGGTTCTGAGTGATTCGGAACCCTTTAGTTATTTAAGGAATAACAATGAAATTAAATGATTCTATACTAGTCCTAATATAAGGGTTGCTGCTATAGGAAGTAAGGAAGGTATCCTGATTCAGAGGACGGGAAGAGAAAGGGAACGAAAGGGCTTCAATCGAGTCCGCACCCTACTCAGCAAAGTAGGAAAGAAAGGGGACGAAAGAGCGGCAATCGTGACGGGGCTTTAAAAACATAATTCACATCCTTTGTTCAAGACAGATTTATTTTATGAGATACACCCTAAATTTACAAGACAAAGCTCTCACACCGGTGAGAGCTTTTCCCATATCTAAAACAGAAGTCAAAATATTGCACCATTTTGGTCAACTGAGTCACCCATATATGCAAACGTTTTCAAATATAATGTAGGAAAGCGTTTGCAAGAGTAGAGGGGGCGGTGAAAAGGATTGGAGACAAAGATTCAGATTGAAGAAACAGTTATTCAATCAGAGGTAAGAACAGTATCCAGGAAAAAGGCGAAGTTAAAGGGGATTTTAACATATGGGGCTTTTGTGGGGCCGGCGTTGTTATTTTTCCTTCTGATTCAAATTATTCCTTTTTCAATGGGGATTTATTATTCGTTTACTTCCTGGAATGGCGTAAGTTCTGCAGTTGAATGGGTAGGACTTGAAAATTATCTTAAGATTTTTAAGAATGATCCCAAGTTCTTTGATTCATTTATTTTTACAACAAAGTTTATGCTTGCTTCGGTTATTATTAGTAATTTAATAGGATTTGGACTGGCTTTATTATTAAATGCAGCATTGAAGTCGCGGAATTTATTGCGGACTGTTTTCTTTATTCCGAATGTCATTGGCGGTTTATTGCTCGGTTTTATTTGGCAGTTTATTTTTGTAAAGGGGTTTACTGCAATTGGAAACCTTACTGATCTTTCAATTTTTAAGCTGCCTTGGCTCGGTGATGAGACCACTGCCTTTTGGGGAATTGTGATTGTGTTTGCCTGGCAGATCAGCGGTTATATGATGGTCATTTATATTGCGGCTCTTCAGGGGGTTGATCAAAATCTCTTAGAGGCAGCGAGGATAGACGGAGCATCAAATTGGACACTGCTGACCAAAATCATCATCCCGCTTATCTTACCGGCATTTACAATCTGTTTCTTTTTAACCATTTCGATGGCATTTAAAATATTTGACCTGAATATTTCGCTTACTGGCGGAGGTCCATTTAATTCAACACAATCCGTTGCGATTAACATCTACCAGGAAGCATTCCAAAATAACCGGTACGGCCTGGGTACAGCGAAATCAATTCTATTCTTCCTGGTTGTTGCGATCTTTACAACTGTCCAGGTTATGATGACGAAGAAGAGGGAGGTTGAGGCGTAATGAACCCAAAATACACAAAGTATACGTTTCTGCTTGAGGTTATCGGAATTGTTTTGGGTGTTATTTTCCTCATTCCTTTCTACTTCGTTCTCGTTAATTCCGTAAAAGGCTTTGCCGATATTTTGATCGATGCAGCGGCTTGGCCAAAAGAGTTTCTTTTCTCAAATTATGTGAAGGTATGGGATATTATTAATTTCCCGCGTGCCTTTTGGAATTCGCTTATAATAACGGTAGTCAGCAATATCGGTCTTGTTGTCATTAGTTCAATGGCTGCCTGGAAGATGGTTCGGACACCAGGGAAGCTTAGTAAAATTTTGTTTGTCTTCTTTGTATCTGCGATGGTCATTCCGTTTCAGACGGTTATGATTCCGCTGATGAAGCTGGGCGGTGCATTAAATCTGACAAATAGTATTCCGGGATTAATCATTATGTATTTTGGCTTTGGTGTCCCGTTATCTTTATTTCTTTATCATGGATTTATAAAAACAGTTCCTATTGAAATTGAAGAATCAGCAAGGATTGACGGCTGCAGCCAATTTGGTGTTTTTTGGAGGATTGTTTTTCCGCTCTTAAAGCCAATTACGGTAACAGTCGTGATTTTAAATACATTGTGGATTTGGAATGATTACTTATTGCCGCTGCTTGTGCTGCAGGATGCAGAACTTCGCACGATCCCATTGGCAACGAGCTCATTCTTTGCACAATACACGAAGCAGTGGGATATGGGTCTGGCCGCTCTTGTAATGGGCATTACACCGGTTATTATTTTCTTCTTATTTCTGCAAAGGCATATTATTAAGGGCATTGCACAGGGGTCTATTAAGTAGTTATAGAGATTTTTGCCGCTAAACACGAATCGGTAAAAATTTATATAAAAATTATTCAGGGGGGAAACAAATATGAAGCGCTTTGCTTTTCTATTGCTGTCATTGATTTTGGCGGCAGGCATTATTGCAGGCTGTTCTTCTTCAAGCTCTTCAGGGGACGAAAAGCCAAAGGGTGATTCAAAAAATGAGGATGAGGTTGTAACACTGAATATGTTCCAATTTAAAGTTGAAATTGCCGAACAGCTTCAGGAAATGATTACTGAGTTTGAAAAAGAACATCCAAATATTAAAGTTAAGCTTGAGACAGTTGGCGGTGGAGCAGACTATAGTGCCGCTTTAAAAGCGAAATTTGCTTCGGGTGAACATCCTGATATTTTTAACAATGGCGGATTTAAAGAGCTGGAGCTATGGAAAGAACACCTTGCTGATCTTTCAAATGAGCCATGGGCAGAGCATGTACTTCCAATCGGAAAAGTGCCAATGACAGATACAGATGGCAAGCTTTACGGTATGCCGGTAAACCTTGAAGGTTATGGATTTATTTATAATAAAGATTTATTTGAAGAAGCGGGAATTAAAGAGCCTCCTAACACGATTTCCGAGCTTAAGGATGCAGCTAAGAAACTAGAAGATAAAGGGATTACGCCTTTCTCTGCCGGCTATGGAGAATGGTGGGTAATCGGGCAGCACTTATTAAATATTCCATTTGCACAGCAGGAAGATCCGGTTGCTTATATCGAAGGTTTATATAGCGGATCTGAAAAGATTACGGGCAATGACAAATTTAAAGAATTTAAAGAAGTAATGGATACAGAAATCAACTTCGGAAATGACAACCCATTAACTACTGATTACAATACGCAAGTTACATTATTTGCTTCAGGTAAAACGGCAATGCTGCAGCAAGGAAACTGGACAGAGAATATGATTACTGAAATTAATCCTGATATTAATATGGGCTTCCTGCCGATTTCATTAAGCGATGATGAAGCAGCAACGGACCGTTTGCCTGTTGGAGTTCCTAATAACTGGGTACTTAATAAAAATTCAGAGCACCTTGAAGAAGCAAAACTATTCCTCGATTGGATGGTATCATCTGAAACAGGAAAACGTTATATCACAGAAGAATTTGCGTTCATTCCTGCCTTCGAAAATATTGAGCCTAACGGTTTAGGACCACTTGGCCAATCCATTCTTGAATATTCGAAGGAGGATAAAACGATTCCTTGGACTTGGTTCAGATGGCCGGATGGAGCGAACAAAGAGTTTGCCGCAACCATCCAGGAATATGCTGCAGGTAAAATTGATTATGATACTGTTCTGGAGAGGTTCCAGGCTTCATGGGATAACCTGAAATAATTTGGTTTTAATAAAAAAGCTCTGTTAAAGGTTAATGTTGTTTTTTAGCACCCTGTTGTGGAGCGGAAGGCACGAGATCCTCGAAAATGCATTCGCATTTCCTTCGTGCGGTGTAAATTCGAGGAAGCTTATTCAAAGTCCTGCGGGAGTGCGGATCAAAGGGAGACCCCACAGGAGCAAAGCGACGAGGAG
>JAGGRA010000075.1 GCA_018613035.1 Pseudomonas sp. ISL-84
CATTTATCTAGGTTAGTCTATTTTAACTCCTGGTTTTTTAGATGGCAACGGAAGAGGGAAGGAGAGAAGGGCAAGCATACAATTTGGTGATGAACCAAACTTCCTGTAAACTCCCCAATATTTTCTTCAAAAAGCTACTTGACGACTATTTTCGCTGGAACTTCCTCAATATCGTCTTCATAAGAGCTCTATGGCGACCAAAAATGCTGCAACCTCCACATTATCGTCTTCATAAGAGCTCTATGGCGACCAAAAAAGTTGCATTCTCGACATTATCGTCTCCATAAGAGCTCTATGTCGACCAAAAATGTTGCATTCTCCACAATATCGTTTTCATAAGAGCTCTATGACGAACAAAAATGCTGCATTCTCTACATTATCGTCTTCATAAAAGCTCTATGACGACCAAAATTGTTGCATTCTCGACATTATCGTCTCCATAAGAGCTCTATGTCGACCAAAAATGTTGCATTCTCGACATTATCGTCTTCATTAAAGCTCTATGTCGACCAAAAAAGTTGCATTCTCCACAATATCGTCTTCATAAGAGCTCTATGGCGACCAAAAATGCTGCAACCTCCACATTATCGTCTTCATAAGAGCTCTATGGTGACTATATCCGCTGCAATCTACCCAATATCGTCTTTACCAGAGTTCTAAGTCTTAATTCTTCCGCAAATTGTCTCCCTTACTTCCAAATTTCCCACCATTTTTTCGTCTGTTCCTGCGCCGCGGCGGCGTTTCGGAAGGAGACGATCATATCCTGGAAGACTTCTTCTCTTTGTTTGACTTCATGCCAGTATTGTTCGCGTTCTTTGTTGATGGTTTCGATGTAGATTTCCCTGTCTGTGTTTAAGGTTTCGATCAGCGAGCTGATTTCGGTGCTGGTTACCTCGGCAGAAGAGGAGATGTAATGAATCATGGTTTTGAATTCTTCGGAAGAGGCCTCCGAGGATTCAGCCAGCTTGTTTGTTAATTGATGGATTTGATCGGAAGTGCGTTTTGAACTCTTCGCAACCCTCTTGGATAAGGTTCCGAACGCTTCGGAGCTGTCTTCCGAAGACTGCTGTATCTTGCCGGAAAGGTTTTCAATTTCAGACTTTGTTTTTTCTCCCGATTTATAAATAGAGTCTGAAAGGCTTTTAACGGTATGCAAAGATCCTTTTGAAATCTCTTTTTTCACTTCTTCTAAAACTTCCTTTCGAATTCCGTTGCGAATTTCATTTCTGACGTCAGTAATCAAGCTATCTTTAAAGTTTTCCATCATCACCATGAACTGCTCTGCATCCATGGCTGAATGCTCATCAGTATGTACTCCGGTTTCCTGGTGCACTGGAGCCAAAGCGGTTTCAGATGCTTCGGAACCAGCTTCCGAAGTCAGGTCCATATGCTTCTGCATTAAATCGCGAATCATTTCCTTGCTTAAATTTTTATCACGCATTTGCTTCACTTTTTCAAGTAATGCTATTTCATGCTCTGTATAAAACCTGGCGCCCTGCTTTGACCTTGGTATCAAAAGAAGGCCATTTAAATCCTTTTCCCATTGTCTTAAAGTGCCAGGCGGAACGTTCAATAATTTCGAGACCTCTTTAATTGTGTATGCCTTCATGTATTGTGTATCCATTTAACTCAGCCCTTTCTTCAATTAGTAGCATTCTGAATGATTCGGAAGGTGGTTCCGAAATTTAGCTTGTAAACGTATTCAGCACGAATGCCCCTATTTTCCTGCCACTTGACAAAAGCTCTCAAAAGAAGACGTTATTCATCAGAAAAAAGCAAAACAGCCGATTTCTGACAAAAATAATGAGGATTTTGAGAAAGAGTCAGCTAATTTGTCATATTATCCAGGGTATGGCACAATGTATCTTGGAGTTTAGTAAACTAGTAAAGCACTAATTAAACTGCATGATTAAAAAGGGAGTAGGTACATTGGGTAATAGGATCATTGCTGTATCTGTCGCAGCAGGAATTGGTTTGTCGCTGACTTTAGGAAGTGTACAGCTGGGGAAGGGCGAAGAATCAAGAGAAAACGAGATACACTATACAGCAGTTCCTCATGCTGAAGCAAAACATCTGCCGCACATAAAAGAAGAAATAAAAGAAGCCGTTCTTCTTAATGTCCCATTGTTTAATCAAATGGATAGTCCTCGTTTATATAATGGGTGTGAAGTGACAAGTCTGGCTATGGTTATGAAATATGAAGGCATAGATGTTACCAAAAATGATTTAGCAAATGAAATTCACCGGGTGCCGCTTCGATACAACAATGGTGGGTATGGAAATCCCAATGAAGGTTTTGTCGGAAACATGGAGGATGGGCCAGGATTAGGTGTGTACCAAGAGCCAATTTTTGAACTCGCCAAGAAATATTTCCCTGACCGTGCGGAAAACTTGACTGGCAAGCCATTTAATGTGCTTCTTCAGAAGGTGGGAGAGGGTTCGCCAGTATGGATTATTACAACTGCGAGCTTATCGCCAGCTGCTTCATTTGAGACTTGGAATACTCCAAACGGGCCTGTTGATGTCACGTTTCAAATGCACAGTGTTGCAATCACTGGCTATGACAAAAATTATATATATGTAAACGATCCGTACGGTACAAAAAACAAGAAGGTACCTAAAGAGGCTTTTGTTAAGGCTTGGGAGCTGATGGGTTCACAGGCAGTTGTGATTAACTAGATTGCTAAGGTACCAAACAAACAAAGGGACTGCCGATTTTCATCTGGCAGTCCCTTTGTTTAAATTGAAGTTTCCTGTTTCTTATTTCTAAACTTGTAAAATATCCATTTTAAAAAGGGTGGAACGACAAAAAAGATAAAGAATAATCGAAAAAGCTGGTATCCTGTTACAATCGCTAAATCGGCATGGATTTCATGAGCCATAATCGCCATCTGATCCATACCGCCTGGTGCCAGGCTTAAAAAACTGGTGGCAGGGGAGAAGTGGAAAAACCTCATAATCAGCATACTCAGCAAAAGGGAACCGCTAATCAGAAGGAGTCCGCTTAAAGCAGCAAGGGAAATCGTTCTTGCTTTGTGCGGAAGTTTTTCCGGCTTCATCATCAGGCCGATATGGGCACCTATTAGCAGCTGTGAAAGGTCCAATAACGCAGGCGGCAATTCCGGTCCCTTCAAGCCGGCGATTACAAGAGCCGCTGTTCCCATAATGGGACCCAATAAGTAAGGAGTGGGCAGGCGCAATCGCTTGCTTAATAATATGCAAATAAAAGAAACAAAGGCAAACAGCAAAATATTCGGAAATAACTCTGACCACAAAGGATCAGCAGCCTGCATAATTGTACCGGGCGATGTGTCAAACCATGGCCCAAATATCAGGAAGGGCACGATGAAAATAATCATCGTAAGCCTCGCAACCTGCATAAATGTTACAACTGTTATATCAATTCCCTTTACCTCTTCAGCCAGCAAAATCATCTGCGAAAGCCCTCCAGGAATGCTGCCGATCAAAACAGTTGGATAATCGATGCCCGATAATTTAGCGATCAAGAGTGCAGACAACGCACTGAAAAACACCATGCAAACCGTAACGAGCAAAATAAAAGGAAGCTTTTGCAGAATTAACAGTACAGCTTCCTTAGTGAAAGCAAGGCCAATACTATACCCAACAATCATGATGCCCGTATCACGCAGCTTTACAGGCCAATAAAAGGAAATGCTGCTCATCCGGCTGCCGATCATAACGGCAGTCATTGCTCCAAGCAGAAAAGCGACAGGCATTTGCAGCAATGAAAATATGAATGCTCCAATCAACGCTGTTAAAAAAGTGATCATCAAATTTTTATTCACTAAAAAACCTTCTTTTATTTCAGAAATAGCTTTATATATTTTTACCATATATAAACATTGAAGGAATTACAAGTTTTATAATGAAAGATTTATTCATACATATGATCAAGAGGGATTCTTTTATAGCAGTTTAAAAGAAAGGGGGACTAACCATGCCGGAAAAATTAAGCCATCTTGTATTTATCCTTTCTTTTATTTGCCTGGGATTATTTTTACTGCTCGGATTTTCCCCACTATATGATATTTACTTGGAAAAAGTCGGACAGCGTCCTTTTTCAGTTCTCCTCATTCTCACAGTAAGCGTCTTTCTCCTTAGTGTATACGTCCTAAAAAAAGTGCAGAATTGGCAGTCAGGCTTCCATGTTCTTTTTTCGATTGTCATAACTTTATTTCTTTCAGCCGTATTGGCGATTATTGTATTCTTTGGGAGACTGTTCAGCTGATAGAAAAAAGCTTGCGCCCATTTAGGGACAAGCTCAGGAAATTTGATATTTATTGAGTTGGCATCCAGTTAACTTTCCAGATTCCTTCCTTATTTTTGCTTAGTCCAAATCCAAGGCCTTCTTCTTTCGAAATGGAAATATAAGCAGATGAGTCATCGATAATGACCTCTTCCAATGGGGCATTTTTCGCTTTATATAATAAGGTCTGTTCCTCCGCTAAAGAAGGGGATTCGTTAATCGCATGCAGATAATCGTTCAGGGTTCCGAAGGTTTTTTCGACCTCAGGATCATGATTAAATAGGGCATACTGGGTAAAATAGTCCTCTACTTCCTCTGTAAATAAATAAAGCTGGAATACTTCTGCCGGCGATAAACCGCTTAAAATTATATCCTCTTTCCTCATTGAAAACTCTTTATAAACGTGATTCAATGGCTCTGTAAGAACAAGATCCTTGCCATCTTTCCTAAATAGGTGAAAAGCGGTTCTCGTTATTTCTGGCTCTTTAGGTATTACCTCCAATACATTTGCCTGATGAACTAAAGATTCGCGGGCTCTATACTCATTAATAATGAGCTTAACATCTTCAACTTTAACAGCAGAAGCAATGCCGAAAACCTTTTTTAGCATCTGCTGGTCTTCTTCATTAAAAGAAATTATTGGATTCTTTCCATCCATAAGCGGCAATTTCTCCAAAGAAGCTTGATCTGGCAAAAGGAAGACATTATCTTTTTGAAAATCAAGAGTACCTGCCACTTCAGCTTTCCCTGCAAAAACAGCAATAGAATGGCCATTTGAATTAGTTTCTATTTGTTGCAGTTCCCAGCCGTTCAGCATATCTCCATATGCCATTCCCGGGTAAAAAGGTTTTTCCTCAGACACGATCTGATCAGGATTTTGCTGATTAAAGAATCCAGTCTGATTTCCCGCGATTCCGCAATTTAAGATTACAAAGCCGGCAACAGCGGCTGCCGTAAGGGCCTTTGGAAAATAATCCGTTCTCTTCTTCTTGCTTTTGACTGCACGAGAGCCTATTCGGTTTCTAATACGCTGTTTTTCTTCCTCGGTAAATACCGACTCCTCCGGCCATGAATCATTCATAGCTTGTTTCAATTCCTGCTTCAGATCAGCCATGCTGTTCACCTCTTTCCATTGCGGAATAAAGCTTTTTAACTTTTTCCTGCCCTCGATACAAACGTGTTTTCACAGTAGATAAAGGGATATCCAATGTTTCGCTGACTTCAGCCAGACTAAGGTCCTGATAATAATGGAGGAGGAACACTTCCCGATATTTAACTGATAGTGATTCAATCACTTTCAGCAATTCATTATGCTTATCACGCTCAAAAAATTTCGTTTCCGGGTCTTTTTCTTTGTCCTTTTTAAGAAAAAACACCCTTTCGTTCATAACCATATTGCGATGATGCCAGCTTTTTAAATAATCTTTGCTTTTATTAATGGCAATCGTAAAAATCCATGTTTTAAAAGAGGACCTATGCTGAAAACTCTCCAGCTTTTCATAAACGGTCAAAAACGTTTCCTGTGTGAGATCACTTGCAATATTCCAGTCCTTCACATAGGTATAGATCAATCTTTTTAATACTGTTCCATACTCATCCATGATCATTTCAAGGACGAGGGCACGGTCGACATTTGAGGCGATTGACCGCTCTACTCGTTCTTCAGGGTTCAACTTGACAGCCTCCCAGCATATGTGTTGAATTTTTGGTTCCGGCAACCATTCTATTCTGACAGTTAGACGACAGGTGGCAACTATTGGATTCAATTTTTTAAAAATATATGTTAAGTATACAAAAAAGCGCAAACCAGTAGGTTTACGCTTCATTATTTATTTACTTTCTTCCTTATAAGGTAAATCCACATTAGTACATAGGTTGCGAAAAGCAGAAGCAAAAATAAAAAGGTGGATAAATGATCTTGGATGAGCAATATAATCACCTCTTTTTTATTGGTTGTTTTCGCAAAGTTTGTTGCTTACAAACTAGTATTAATTACTGAGTTGATTGGAGCGGAAGACACTTGACTCCTGCCGGAAGAGAGGGAGCGGGAGACCCCGCAGGCGTGAAACGCCGAGGAGGCTCCCGTTCCTCCCGGCGGAAAGCAAGTGACTGGAGCGGAAATCAACGGGCAAACTTTATAGTCCAAAAACAACAATCTATACGAAAAGAGCCTTTTTATTTTAGGCTATCCAATGGAACCGGAAATAATAAGTAAAAAATAATCGCTGCCGGCAAAGAAACAAGCATAGCAGCCGCTGGCTTTCGATAATGAATCCGCATGACTGCGAACAATATAATATTAAGCCAAATATTATGCCAGCTATTCCACCCATTATCGTAAACATACATGCCTTTATGGGCAAATAAAGCCTGGATAATGGTGAAAAAAGTAATCCAAACCGCTGAATAAATAAATGCATGCTTTTTATTTTCCGGATAACGCTGCAGGTATATGATCAGAGCCATGGGAGTAATAAAAAATGTAAAAAATAAATTAATGATGGAATGATTGATCCACTCAGCAGTAATTCCTCTGAATGCCCAAAGTGTATGGTTATAATAGAGCATGTTGTAGGTCAGATTAATAGCAATAAAATACAAAACGGTAGGGTATTGCTTCTTCCATTGTGACCAATCTATAAAGCGGTAAGCAAATAGAATCCATACCACCACAACAAGTAGTAAATACATAGCTTCTCACCTTTCGGGAAATATATATACAGCTATTTCCAATTTATTTAAAAGTATTCATCATTCAGAGGCTTTCCTTTGAATGGAATAGTATTTCTTTATATAATGTCTTTATTGTTTAGGAAAGGGAGATTATGATGCCAGAAAAAATGAATGCACCGGAGATAAAACTAATCGCTCTTGATATGGATGGAACTTTGTTGAATACGAATGACGAAATTCCAGAGGAAAACCGCGAGGCGATACGCGAAGCAAAGGAAAAAGGGATCGAAGTTATTCTAAGCACCGGCCGTTCCAGACTTACAGCCCGGGACCATGCGGACTCGCTTGAATTAAACTCGTATTTAATTACGGTCAATGGAAGTGAAATTTTTGGTCCGGAAGGGAATTTAATTTCGAGAACCGCAGTTGACTCTACTATCATGGAATGGATGTGGACTTTATCTCAAACACATAAAACCCATTTTTGGGCTACCAGCTGCGATCAGGTCTGGAACAATGAAATGCCTGAAAATATCCATGACTATGAATGGCTGAAATTTGGATTTGATATCACTGATGATGAAGTACGGGAAATCATTCATAAGGAGCTCCAATCAAAGGGTGATCTGGAAATTACCAATTCAAGCCTAACCAATATAGAAGTGAATGCACTTGGCATTAATAAAGCAAAAGGAATCCAACAGGTTACGGAAATTCTTGGCATTTCCATGGAAAATGTGATGGCAATGGGTGATAGCTTAAACGATATTGCGATGATTGAGGAATCGGGATGGGGAGTTGCAATGGGAAACGCCCAGGACATTGTTAAAGAAACAGCAAATGCTGTGACTGCTTCAAATGATGAAGCTGGCGTTGCGAAAGCGATTCGGAAATGGGCTTTATAAGATTTTCGACCTGGCAGGCACCTTGAGAAAAAATATTTCGTAAACTGTTTAATTTTTTTGGCTCTTTCCTTTGATTGTTGTTTTTGCTTTTGAATTCAGACCGTTGATTTCCGCTGCGGGGATTTGCTTTCCGCGGGGAGCG
>JAGGRA010000076.1 GCA_018613035.1 Pseudomonas sp. ISL-84
TTCGCATTTTCTTAAGACGAGGTGCTGATTCGAGGAAGATTATTCAATGTCCTGCGGGAAGAGAGGGAGCGGGAGACCCCGCAGGCGTGAAACGCCGAGGAGCTCTGTTCCTCCCCGCGGCAGCTTGAGTGACTGGAGCGGAAATCAATGGACAAGCTTTAGAGTCCAAAAACAACAATCTATACGAAAAGAGCCTTTCTAAAAGATTGTTTTTTAAGTAGTTTTTTGTAAATAAGAATAATTATAAATCAACCTCTCCACATACTTGCCTTTTTAAAAATCAACGTTAAAAAAGTGTAAATAAAAACATAAATTTATTGAAAAAACTGAAAATTAATGGTTTAATTAAATAAACTGAGTAGTCTTTTTTATTTTTTTTAAATGGAAATAAACTAATCAGTCTATTAAGGGGTGACTTAAATGGCGATTATTATTGTTATTAAAAGAGGCAGCAAACAAAAATAAGGTGAGAAGATGTGAAGCCATATTAAAAGGGGAGAAAGATTTATGAACATTAAAAAGCTGTCACAATGCACGTTAGAAGATGCGTTAACTGCTTGGAATAAAGGCTTCACAGGATATTTGGCACCTGTAAAAATGAATGTTCAGGCCTTTATGAACCGGATGGCCCTCGAAGACCTTTCACCTGAAAAATCGATTATTGCATTTATGCATGGAGAACCCTCTGGTATTATTATGACGGGAATCAGGGAGATTGACGGGAGAAAAATTGCCTGGAACGGGGGAACCGGCATTGCTCCTGAATATAGGGGGAAAGGCCTTTCTGTTGCAATGATGGAAGCAGTGATGAAGATCTATAAAGAAGAAAATGTTAATACTGCTGTCCTCGAGGCCATTGAAGAAAATGAAAGAGCAATTCGCCTATATAAAAAAATGGGATATGAGGTCACAGACCATTTGTTATATTTAAATAAAAAGGTTGAGCGAGAAGAGTTTAAAGCCCTTGGAAATAGCGAATTAATAATTAAAAAAGTGTATCCGGAACAATTGAAGACTCTAGGTTTTTATGATAGGGAAGCAGCTTGGCAATGTCAGTGGGAAAGCGTTAAATTTGGAGAAGCCGCTGTTTTTATCAGTCCGGAGGGCAATGAGAAAGGGTACATTTTATATAAACGGATGTTGGATAGCGGTGGACACACAGAGAGAATCATCATTTATCAGCTTAAATATGGTCATAACAGCACAATTAAAGAGGATGTGGAAGAAAGCATCCTCAGTACTCTGTTTCAAGACTCTGATGATAGGATTGATTTTACTGCCGTGAATATTTCTGCTAATAACCCTTCTTCAAAAGCTCTTTTAAAAATGGGATTCGAAAAAAAGTTAGGCCAGGTAATGATGAAGAAACATTTATAGGATCAGGGACAAACAGAACGTTTAATATACCGTTATCATTTGCGAATAAAGTCGATCTTCAAGCACCTGGACGAACTAATTGGCAAGGCTCTTTTCTAAAAGATTGCCCATATGGCTGTCAGGATGCCTCTGTCGAAAACATATGGAGCATTGGATTAGCTAAAATATGGAATAAATCCCCTGGCTTGCTGATATGTATTTATGAGTATGGTTGAAAGGGGAGATATTTTGGCTTTTGAAAGTACTGCAAAATTTGAACATGGATTTTGGCTTCAGATATTGGGGGATCATGCCCGGTTTATTCATGACTCGCTATCACCGAAGGAAAAAGATAGTATCGAACTTGCAAATTATTTTATCCAAACCTTTGATCAGCTTCTTGGAAGAGTGGAAGTAGATGACCTGATGGAATTAAGCAGAAGAGCTGAGGAAGAGGGAGAAAAGCTGAGAAAGTTTAAGCTGAATATAATCGAACGCCATTTGACCGGTAAGATATCCATTCACCTTGGACCTGTTTTTATCAATCATATGGTAAATGAATTGGAAGAATATTTACTTGTTCTTCAATTTTTAAAAAAGGGAGAGGAACCGCCTGTATTTCATGAGCTTCACCATCACTTAATTTGGCTTCTCGATGCAGCCGGACATGCAGGAGCAATATCGGACAATATGGATCGGGTTGAGAAGAAAATAAAAAAGATCAGTGATAATTATATCAAGGGCTTTGAAGCCTTTTATTTAAAAGCAGTTGAAATGTCAGGATTCCTCCGCACAAATATCACATCATTCCCAGCACTTCAAAGATTCAATAAAGATGTCGCACTTGAAATGAAGCTGTTCATGAACTTCCTGGATGAGATTGAAGAACTAGAATTAAGCAAGGAAGCTTTAGGAACGTTTGCTGCTTTAATGGCTGATCATATGTTCCGTGAAGAATGCTACTACCTGACAAAGCTGGCAGAATCCTCACAAACCGAAAGGCCAAAATGTGATCCCGCTAAGCCAAGACTTAAGGAGTAAGAACCAGCTGCCATGTTTGGCAGTTTTTTTTGGAGTGCTTAATCGTTTTCAGGGTAAAGGTGATGTAAAAGGTCTGATTTCATGAAACTGATAAGATGGAGCTATATGCGGAGAAACCAGGTAAAGGGAGTCTTTGATTGCTGTCCTGACTCGGATATTATCTTTAAAAGGATTAAAAATTATTATTTTATCCATAGTGTAGATTGGAAAGGATGTCCTCAAAAGTTAAAAATAGAACAGCTGGAAGAAATGGAGTATCTGCTTAATAATGAGATGGGCTTACTTGAGGGTTATTTGAGGCGGAGATCATCTCAGAAATAACATTAAAAGAAAAAATAGGAAAGAAGGCTCAATTTCTGAAAAACGGAACACTTGTTCGAATAAATGGACAAGAATGTGTTATAATAGAGAAGCAATGGGAGTTTCTCAAGGGTGGTCGGCTAGCCCCGTATGAAAGGGGGTGATGCCTTTGACAGTATTCGAATCGATCATGATGATGATTTCTTTTTCTAGTCTGATCATAGCTGTCATGACTTTTAACCATAAAAAATAGACCTCCCTTGATCTGATAATTGAGGGAGAGGTCTATGTCTTTGACAGGCCGATCCCCTAAGGGAACGACTATTGCAAATGACCGTGGGTGCGGCAACACCTGCGGTCGTTTTTCTTTTTTCATAATCTTAATTAAAGAATATCATATACGGCTCCGAAAGTCACGGAATTAAGCATAACTCATTAATGGTTATAGTATATGCCAGTCTTGTTCGGAAAATCCATAAATGATTTCGAGTGCTTAGAGCCATACTAAAATCGTATCCCTGTAAAGGAGGAACACTTCATGACAAAGCGCAATATTAAGACCAAATCAGGTTTGCAAAGCACAAAGAAGAGCATTAATGATATGGAATTCTCGGAAGAGATGAGTCCGCAAAGCAAGAAGGCTGAAAAGACGAAGCCTAACTGATGTTGGAATAAAAGTATATACCAAAATGGGGCAGACTAATACTGTCCCATTTTTTATATGAAAAGGACACGGTAATATTAAAGGTGAAATGGAAAGGACGATTTTAAAGTGCCTGCATTTCTTTATGGTGATACAAGCATTTTCTATGAAACAAAAGGAGATGGCATACCAATCATTTTCATCCATCCTCCTGCAATGGGGAGGAAGGTTTTTTACTATCAAGGCCTATTAGCGGAACATTTTCAAGTTGTTTTTCCTGATTTGAGCGGAAATGGAGATACAACGGGTCCTGAAAAAAAGGTAACGATGCTTGGCTATGCTGAGGAAATTAGGGCTGTTTTGGATCACTTGAAAATTGACAAAGCCGTAATACTGGGATACTCTTCCGGTGGGGTAATTGCACAGGAATTTGCTCTTTCTTTTCCTGAAAGGACTCTGGGTGTCATTCTTTCAGGAGGATTTCCGGAGGTCCTATCAGAAGCATTCAGGTATGAACATATACTGGGGATGTATTTTGTAAAACATTTTCCCGGTTTTCTTCGCTATGTAATAGCGACAAGCCATACAAATGATAAAGTGGTAAGAAACGAAATACTTGATCACATGAAAAAAGCAAACCTTAACATGTGGTTTGAATTTTACGATAGATCTCTTCATTACTCATGTACTGACCGTCTTCAGGACCTTGATGTCCCCCTGCTCCTTATATACGGTTCAAGAGACTTTGTGAATCAGCACATCAGAAGCTACAGAAGGTATGTCAGCTTCCAGACTGCGATTATCAAAGGTGTTTCCCATCAGGTTCCAACCAAAAAGTGGCAGCTGTTTAATCAGGTTGTAACTGGTTTTGTACAGCAGCAGTTTAATTAAATATTTCAGTTGAATTTGCCTGTTTCAACAAGGTGTTAAATATCATCAAGGGGCTTTCAGCCAATTAAATAAAAAAATCCGTATCGGCAAATTGGACTGACCCACGGTTTTGAGACTTAGAAAAAACACCTATGCTGCCTGTCCTCTATATTCAATAGGAGACAGGTAGTTTAATTTTGCCTGAATGCGTATTTCGTTATAATAATACATATATTGATTTACGATATCTACTAACTTACAATGAGATAGAGAAGATCTTTTTTGATCTTTGAGTCCTTCCGACTTTAGCGAGGAGTGAAAGGATTCGATGACGGCATTATCATGGCAGTTTCCCTTTCGAGACATGCTTGTGATCATGCCGTTTTCTTTTGCCATATTCTGAAAGGCATAGGAGGTATACACAGCCCCCTGATCCGTATGAATCATGATTCCTTCAGCTGGTTTCCTTTTTTCTAAGGCTTCCCGAAGGGTATCTAAAACCAGATGAGTTTCTTGGCTAGTACTTATTTTATACGCTACAATTTCATTATTGTACAAATCCATAATTGTTGATAGATAGACCATTGATGGACCATAAGGCAGATACGTAATATCTGTTACCCACTTCTCATTTGGCTTATCTGCTCTAAATTGCCGATTTAATAAATTTTCAACAATAATATTGGTTTCTCCGTTTAAGTATTTAGGTCGCTTCACCTTTATCTGGCATTGCACTTTGTATTTTTGCATAATTTTTTGGACTGTCTTCCGATTTGCATCAACCTGATGATTTCGTTTAAGAAGAGCCTTAATTTTCCGATGACCATAACGAAAATGATTCTCCTCGCAAAGATGTACTATGAGCTCTTCTAATGGACTCATTATGGTGTGACTATACTTTTTCTTCCACCGATAATAAGTCGCTTTGGGTACTTCCAGGGTGGCTAGAATACTGATTATAGAGTACATAGAAGATAACTCCTCTACAACTTTTAATGCTATTTGCGGCTCCAACTCCTTTCGATCTCTTGGTACTTTTTTAAAATTTTCAGCTGTATCTCCAATTGTTTGATCTTCCTTCTTAATTCGTCCACTTCACTTAATTGGCCTGGCCCCTTGCCATACGTGTACTGTTTGCCTACAGGCTGAGAAAATCGGTGAACCTGACCCTCCCTATGCCATTTCATCCAAGTTTTGATTTGTGAAACATTTTTAATTCCGAGCTGATCCATAATCGCCTGATTGCTTAATCCCTTTTGCTTTAACTTAATCGCTTCCCACTTTATTTCTTCTGGATAATGAACTCTTGTCCCCATAAGAAAAACACCTCCAAAATCGTATAGATATTAAATACGATTCAGGGGGTGTTTTTTCCTTGTCTCATTTTACTGGGTCACTCTAA
>JAGGRA010000077.1 GCA_018613035.1 Pseudomonas sp. ISL-84
TACATTAATGCAAGGCCAGTGTGCCTGGCCCCACATACAATAAAGTGTTAAAGACTAGCTTGGCTTTCTATACCGTTACCCCAACCTTATTATATTTCGATACCCCAATTTCCGATGCACCCGGTTTTCCATTCTCAACCTCCCACGATGACATCGTAAAGGCTTGTGCATTCGGATCGCCAGGGGAAGAAACCACCCGGAAGTCGGTTTTCCATGAATCATGTGTTAAATCGCAGCGTACATATCCGCGCAGGTCGCCATTAAAGAGCTTTACGTGCGGGTTAGCAGAAAGTGCTGCTTCCACATTGTCTTTCCAGCCGCAGCCTGAACTGATTGAAGTGCCGACAAACTCTGTTGCAAGTGTCTCTGAGGAAGGATTCGTAAAGTCAGCCTTCAGGTCGTTGACCCAGCTTGAATGCCAGTCGCCGGCAAGGACAATCGGATTGGAAGGGCGATGCTGCTGGATAAACTTTAAAATCCGATCCCGTTCGGCCGCATAGCCGTCCCATTGGTCATGATTGACACTGATTCCCGAACCGGGATCATAATCATATTGAGCCATAATGGTTTGCTGGGCAATGACATTCCAGCGGGCTTTGGACTGCTCCAGATTTTTTAATAGCCAATGCTCCTGTTTGGAGCCCATCATCGTTCTTGAAGGGCTGTGTGCTTCAGGATCCAGCGGCGCACTCGGAAAACCGTCCCTTAACTGGTCATCCCGGTATTGGCGTGTATCTAAAACATTAAATTCTGCTAAATTTCCATATGTGAATTGCCGGTAAAGAATCATATCAGAGCCATGCGGTTTGGATCGAAGCCTGAGCGGCAGGTGCTCATAATAGGCTTGAAAAGCTGCAGCGCGAAGGGCAAGAAAGTTCTGGTTCGATTCTTCTCCATCCGGCTGTGAAATATCATTTGCCCAGTTATTTTCGACTTCGTGATCATCGAAGGTCACGATAAACGGAAACGCAGCGTGAGCCTGCTGCAGATCAGGAGAAGTCTTGTAAAGGGCATGCTGGTTGCGGAAGTCGGCAAGTGTTGCCGTGTCCCTTTTTTCATAAATATAGTCCCCAAGGTGGAGAACAAAATCGAGGTCCTGCTGGGCCATATCACGGTATGCGGCATAGCGTCCTCCTACCCAGGCCTGACAGGAGGCGAAGGCAAAAGAAAGGCTGTTTACATGCGCTCCCCAAGCAGGAGCCGTTTTCGTCCTGCCGACCGGACTGATTTCGTTACCGGCTTTGAATCGATAATAATACTCCATTCCCGGCCTAAGGCCATGTACTTCTGCATGGATGGAATGCGCAAGCTCCTGCATGGCAACATCTGTTCCGTGTTTTACTACTCTATTAAACTGTTCATCCTCTGCGACTTCCCACTCTACACGAATGTTTTTATCGGGCATGCCGCCTAAGCCATCTGCCGCAGCAGGATCGGGTGCAAGCCTTGTCCATAATACGACTCCATCCGGCAGGGGATCACCTGATGCGACACCGAGAGTAAATGGGTAGGCGTTAAAGGTAAAAGATGCTTCCACGCCCTTTGCAGCCAAAGATTGGGGGATCGTAAGGCTTAGCGCAGCGGCCAGTGCTGCTTTGCTGGAGGTGCCGATAAACGACCGCCGGGTAACTGCTTTCGAATTGAAATCCTTTAACCATTTTTCATAACTCATTTTTTCCACTCCTTATGTATTTATGAAATGATGTCAGATCGTTCTGACATTTAATAGATAACATAGATTCAGAGAGGAAATGGCGGAATTTACCGAAAGTATAAACAATCTATAACTAACTAACATTGGCGTAAAATACTGTAAAAAAATTAACAAGCATGGGCTTAAGGAAGGAGGTAAGGGGGTAAGGAACCTTCTTTTAAAAAATGCTGTCCGATATTCAATAGAAAAAAGCCAGCGAATTAGACCGCTGACTCTCGTTATGAAATTTTTCAATCAAACGTTTGATTAAAGAAATTTACCTTTATGGAGGCAAAAGAATAGCATCTGCAATCGGCCGTTCACCTGTCTGGTCAGACGGTCTTGTGATCCGTATTTTTATGATACTATAGTGGGAGAGCAAGCAGTAGAACGGTCCCATGAAATGAGGTTGAGGATTATGAGTACAATTTTGGATATTGCCAGGCTTGCCGGTGTGGCGAAGAGTACGGTTTCCCGCTATTTAAATGGCGGGTCTGTCGGGGAAGCGA
Source organism: Pseudomonas sp. ISL-84 (assembly GCA_018613035.1). Classification (GTDB taxonomy): domain Bacteria; phylum Bacillota; class Bacilli; order Bacillales; family Cytobacillaceae; genus Cytobacillus. Next base: position 2,203 of record JAGGRA010000077.1, read on the forward strand.
CGAGGAAGAAAATTGAACAGGCAATCAGGGAAACCGGGTATACACCGAACCCGTTTGCTCAGAGCCTAAAGGCCAAGAAAACGAATATTATTGGCACGATTGTCCCGCGGCTGGATTCGTATGCTGCTTCGCAAACTTTGATTGGGATTGATGAACAGCTGAAACAAATGAATTACCAGATGCTGATTTCCAACACCAGCCAAAGCCGGGAGCGGGAAATTGAAAGCATTTATAGCTTCGCCAAACAAAAGATGGCGGGGATTATTTTGCTTGCGACCGAAATCACGGACGAGCATATCGAGGCCTTTGAAACGGTCAACGTTCCTGTTCTGCTGATCGGGCAGGAGCATGAGAACTTCCATAGCATTATCCATGATGATTTTCATGCCGGGTATGAGATGGGAAGGTATGTGCTTGAAAAAGGCTATCGTAGAATTGCCTACTTGGGAGTCACGGAACGTGATATTGCGGTAGGGGTGAAGCGGAAGCAGGGCTTTAAAAAAGCGATTCAAGAGGTGGAGAATTGCGAGGTTCGCTTTTATGAGACATTATTCAAGATTCCCGCCGCACAGGCGAGTGCACGGGAGATTATCAAGGAATTCGGTCCTTCCATCTTTGTTTGCGCGACCGATAATATTGCCCTTGGAGTGATGAAGGCGTCGTACGCAGAGGGGCTCAGCATTCCAAAGGATCTGGCGGTGACAGGCTTCGGCGGCTATGACGTGACCGAAATTATCCATCCAGCTCTAACGACGGCCAAGTTTTTTTATAAAGAAGCAGGAGAAAAGGCGGCTAGACAAATGGTGGAGCTGGTTAAGGAACTGCCAGTGGAGAAAGTTTCCATTTCAAAATATGAAATAATTGAGCGTGAAAGCGTTGACAATGTCTCCGGGCAGACTCTATAATAAAAACAACGAAACCGGTTCCATCGATAAAATGAATTCGGTTTCTTGTTTTAGTCAATTATTTTTTTAGCCTAGAATGGAACCGGTTCCGCGGATTGCACTTTTCTTTTTTTTTAACGTCAAATGGAACCGGTTCCTAATCAAGTGAAAAAGTGAGGGATCATGATGGATCATAAACATATCGCGCAGGAAATTCTCGAAGCCATTGGCGGACCGGATAATGTTTCGGCTGCTGCACACTGTGCCACACGCTTGCGTCTTGTATTAAAGGATGAATCAGCCGTTAACCGGGAAGCGCTCGATAAAATGGATGCAGTGAAAGGAACGTTCTCAACCGGAGGCCAGTTTCAAATTATTTTAGGCTCTGGCACAGTTAACGTAGTGTATAAGCACTTGACGGAGCTGACAGGGCAAAGTGAAATGTCCACAAGTGACGTGAAAGAAGCGGCCACAAAGAAGCTTAATCCGATCCAGCAGTTTGTCAAAATGCTGTCCGATATTTTCGTTCCAATCATCCCGGCGATAGTCGCTGGAGGCTTGCTGATGGGAATTAACAATATTCTCACCGCCCCGGACTTGTTTATTGAGGGACAATCATTGGTGGATGCCAATCCTGAAATGGCCGATTTGGCCGCACTCATTAACACCTTTGCAAATGCAGCCTTTGTCTTTTTGCCGATATTAATTGGTTTCTCTGCCACGAAACGGTTTGGCGGGAATCCTTTCCTTGGCGCCACGCTCGGAATGCTGATGGTTCACCCGGACCTGCTGAATGGGTACGGATACGGGGCGGCTCTGCTGAATAATGAAGTACCCGTTTGGAATATATTTGGCCTCGAAATTGAAAAGGTCGGCTACCAGGGTTCAGTCCTTCCGGTGCTCGCCGCATCCTACATTCTGGCTAAAATCGAAACAGCACTGCGCAAAGTTGTTCCATCTGCATTGGACAATCTGTTAACACCGCTATTCTCCATCTTTATTACCGGCGTTTTGACTTTCACATTCGTAGGTCCGCTTACACGCTCCGCTGGTAATCTATTAACAGATGGAATTGTCTGGATGTATGACACAACAGGGATGATTGGCGGAATTATCTTCGGCCTGCTTTATGCACCTATTGTTATTACAGGGATGCACCATAGTTTTATTGCCGTTGAGACACAGCTGCTTGCCGACATTGCGAAGACGGGCGGATCCTTTATCTTTGTCATCGCCGCAATGTCCAACATCGCACAGGGCGCAGCAACCCTTGCCGTCTTAAAAACGACGAAAAATGCGAAAATCAAAGGAACGGCTTCGGCAGCCGGAATTTCCGCCTTGCTGGGAATTACAGAACCGGCGATGTTTGGAATTAACCTGAAACTGCGCTATCCATTTATCGGAGCGATTATTGGTTCGGCGGTCGGCTCCGGCTTTGCGACGTTGTTCAAGGTAAAAGCCACTGCACTAGGGGCAGCCGGCCTTCCCGGAATCATCTCGATTCGCCCGGATGTCATTATTTCCTATATCATCGGCATGGCCATCGCGTTCGCCGTCGCCTTTGCCGTCACGATTGTTTTAGCAAAAAGAGATGAAAAAAAAACAGTCAAGCAGCAGCAATCTTATAAAGCAGCATAATAAAAAAGAATGAAAAGGAGAATCCCGCGATTCTCCTTTCTGTATTAGGAGTGACACAGCATGGAGTGGACAAAAGAGCAGCGGTACAGGAGCATGGATGACGTAACAGGGGAAGAGCTTGCCGGGCTAGCAGAGCTGGTGAATCAATGTCCGTGGCGCCAGTCTTTTCATATTCAGCCGGAGACAGGACTATTAAACGATCCAAATGGCTTCAGTTATTACAACGGGGAATATCATATGTTCTATCAATGGTTTCCGCTTGGGCCTGTTCATGGATTAAAGCATTGGTATCATACGAAATCTAAAGACCTTGTTCATTGGGAAAACGTTGGAATGGCCATTAAGCCGTCACAAGAATTTGACAGCCATGGAGCATACTCAGGCAGCGGGATCGAGCATGAGGGGAAATTGTTTTTAATGTATACAGGAAATACACGTAATGAAAATTGGGTGCGCCACCCGTATCAATGTATGGCTGTAATGAGTCAGGATGGGAGCATGGCGAAAATGGATGCGCCTGTCATTGCCGAAGTTCCAAAGGGCTATACCGACCATTTTCGGGATCCAAAGGTGTGGAAGGATGGAGACCGGTTCTTTGCAGTGATTGGAGCCCAGCGGGAAAATGAGACGGGAACGGTTGTTTTATACCACTCACAGGATTTGAAAGATTGGCAGTTTGCCGGAGAAATCAAGACCGGGCTTGGTGAACATTTCGGCTATATGTGGGAATGTCCGGATTATTTCGAGCTGGAAGGCCAGGGCGTGTTGCTTTTCTCCCCGCAAGGCTTGAAAGCGGAGGATGATTCCTATCAGAATATTTATCAGTCGGGGTATGTGATCGGAAGTCCGCTCGATATGGAGAAAGCTGAGCTTAAACACGGTGCTTTTCATGAGCTGGACCGCGGCTTTGATTTTTACGCGCCGCAAACCATGCAGGATCCTCAGGGAAGGCGGATTTTAGTCGGCTGGATGGGACTTCCGGAAATCGACTATCCAACGGATAAAAACGGCTGGGCGCATTGTTTGACACTGCCGCGGGAGCTTTCTATAAAAGGTGGGAAGCTGCTTCAGCAGCCGGTTGCTGAGCTGGAGGCGCTCCGCGGGGAAAAGGCAGAAGCAAGCCGGACAGTCGAGGATGAAACAGTTGGTTTGGAAGGGTTTGAGGGAGAAGTGTATGAACTTCTCGCTGAATTCTCCGGAAGCACGGCGGACGAATTTGGATTGGAGCTCCGAGTGGGAGAGAGTCAGAAAACGGTGATTAAATATGATGCCGTCACGAAAAAGGTGGTCTTCGACCGGACTCATTCAGGAGCATCCTTTGCAGAGGAGTTTGGCACTGTACGGAAATGTGGGCTGGACGCTGAAAAAATTTCGTTCCGCATCTTTGTCGATGTTTCTTCCATTGAAGTTTTTGTGAATAATGGGGAGGAAGTCTTTACCGGAAGGATTTTCCCGAGTGAAACTAGCAATGGAATTCGTGTGTTTGCCCGTGGCGGTGCAACAAACGTCGAAGCCGTTAAATGGGATATCATAAAACCTTGAGAGATAATAGAGGTGACAAAATGGGAAAGCTTTTTTCAATTGGTGAAGTGTTGATTGATTTTATTCCTGTTCAAAAGGGAGTGGCCTTGAAGGATGTTGTCTCTTTTGAGAGAGCACCAGGCGGGGCACCGGCCAATGTGGCGGCGGCTGTTGCCAACTATGGCCAGAAATCCGCGATGATTTCGAAATTGGGGAACGATGCGTTTGGCGACTTTCTGGTCGAAAAGCTCGCAGAAGCCGGAGTGGAGACGGATAAAGTCTACCGGACCGGAGAAGCGAATACTGCTTTGGCCTTTGTCTCGCTAAAGGAAAACGGTGAACGGGATTTCTCGTTTTACCGTAATCCCTCCGCCGATTTGCTGCTGAGTGAGCAGGAAATCGAGCCCGAGTGGTTCCAGAAAGGGGATATTCTTCATTTTTGCTCGGTGGATCTCGTTGAGAGCCCGATGAAGCAGGCTCATAAGAAAGCCATCGGAGCTGTGGCGAAAGCGGGCGGATTGGTTTCGTTTGACCCGAATGTGCGGCTTCCGCTTTGGAAGGAGGCAGAAGACTGCCGCCGTGCCATTCTCGAATTTTTGCCATTTGCTGATATCGTCAAGATTTCAGATGAAGAGCTTGAGTTTATTTCAGGAATCAAAGAGGAACCGGAAGCGATTCAATCGCTGTTCGTTGGGAATGTGAAGGCCGTGGTTTATACAAAGGGTGCTGCCGGTGCGGATTTGTATTTAAAAGAAGAGAAGTATGAATCGAGCGGATATACGGTTGAAGCGGTGGACACAACCGGAGCGGGGGATGCGTTCATTGGGGGATTTTTATACCAACTGCTTGAGCTTGAAGCAACTCCAGCAAATGTGGAAGAAGTATTGCGGGCCAACCAAGCAGGCATCCTCCAGTTCGCCAACGCGAGTGGAGCGCTCACTACAACGGGAAAAGGCGCTATTTCTGCCCTGCCGACCAAGGGGGCAGTGGAGGCAATCATCGGATAGTGGGGACGTACCTTTTGCTTTTTTTAAGGAGGGAGAAGGTGTGTCCCCATGTTTTATAGGAACTGCTGAGACCATTGGAAATGCGCAGGTAAAAAGTTTACCTATGGCAAAAAGAAATGAAGTATTGCAAAAAGTAAAGGGATTGACGGTTATGCCTGCGCCAGGCTGCGAGGATTTTTGGGGTTTCTTTGATTCTTGTTTTTAAGGATGGGGCACGGAGGAACCGTCCCTGTGTTTAAAGGGTTACTATTTATCTTTCATAACACAACTGATTTCGGGGCTCATTTTAGTACTAGCAGTTCTTTCTTCATTTTTTTTCCAGGATTTCAAAGATTGTAAAAAAGAAAAGTAAAGTAGATATCCAGGATAGAAAAGCGGTGTAGTTCTAATAACCCTATTTTTTTTAAAAGCAATAGAAAAGCTAAACAAAAATTGCCGGGTTCTTTTGAAGTGTGGATCGACATACAATATAAAGAGTGGCTGCAAAAGTAAAAAAATAGATCATGCAAAGGACACGATTAAAAAGCTGGCAGGTGCCGGCTTTTTGCTTTGTTTTAAAAAAGGAAAGAATCAGAGAATGCGGAGGGATGGGATGAATCGAAAGTCATACACCATTGTAGCGATCATGCTATTCATTGGGTTTGTTTTGTTCAATCTAAGATTAAATCACGTAACGGAAGAATTAAGATATCAAATAGAGGAAACGGCAGCGAATGCAAGCTTTCTTAACAGCGAAATCAGCTCACTTCAAAGTGAAATCTATGAAATGAAAGAAAAGCAAAAATGGGTCAGTTCAGAAGAGTTCGAAGCTAATAACGAAAAAACAACCGGGCGTGAAGTTTCTCTTGGTCTAAAATGGTCTTTCAGGGAAATCGAAAAGGACGCAGACGTGTATATACAATACAGAGAAAGGAACGGAAAATGGATCAAACAGCTGGCGGAGAAAACAGGGGATAACGAATATAAGACAGAATTTCGGCTGCATCCAGCCCGAGAGTATGAGTATCGAATTATGAGCGATGGTTCGGTTCAGAGAGCAGACGACATTAAACCGATTCCGTTCGAATTGTATCGCATGATAGCGCTTTATCCGGAGATCATGAGTTTTCACATGCAGGAGAACGGGAGGATTCTCGCCGTTGAACTGGAGGTATGGCAGCATCAAAAGCCTGCTTTCGATTTGTTCGATGTGAAGGAAGTAGCCATGGTTCTCTATACCGATAAAAAGGGGAAAAGGGTTCCATTGAAGGGGAAAGCCGATACTGAATATGAGGGGCGTAAGTGGCACTACCAGGCCGACTTCAAAAATGAAAAAGTGGATGGGATGGAACTTGAAGTAATGTTCCAGAATGGCTGCATTCAAAGGGAGAACATCGTGGAAATCATCGAAGGCAATGTGTTAGAAGAGCCTTGGGACAAAATAAGCTGCTGGGATTAAACCTGGATGAAGCTGTATTATCATCTTGAATAAAAGGATGAGGGTATGACCCCGGATACATGAGTTTGTCTGTTGGCGGTAGTATCTAATATAATTCCATTAGTGTGGATGTTTCTGCATTAGTAACATATTATCTGTGATGAAAGAAAGAAATTATGAGGATTGGAAGGAGGCGGGATTTTGCCTTTTTTAAGAAATAGATTTAGCACCAGCTCATCAGGATCAATTCTGCACAGCCACTCTTTTGTTAGCTTAAGCCAGTGTGCCTAACTCACATCCGTGTTGAAGTGTAAAACAGATAAAACCTTGCTGATTTTTGCAGCAAGGTTTGTTGGGAATATATATTTCGCGGTTAGCTCAATTTTTAATTGGACCAAAAGCCTCGTGTCGGCTGAGCCATCGCAAATAACACTCAAACTTCCGTGTAGGCTACATGTTTTTAGAGGAGAGGGGCATCAAAGAAAGCGAGGTCGGCAGAAAAGGCATTGAAGGGATATGGTTGATAAAATGACTTAGATGAAGTTGCTTATTGTGAATAACTGAATTGGTACTAGGTACCACCCGGATCTTCTTGCTTCATAGATATGTTTCACGAAATCTCTGAAGATATTTATTTGTTAGATTGGGCCCAAAGATTTAATCAAACGTTTGATTGATTAGTTCAAAGTCTTGGCAGGTGGCTGTTTTGTAAAGCTTTGGAGCAGTTTTAAAAAAGCTCTCTTAACTAAAAGCAGAAATAGTGACATAAAAATCATTTTATTTCCCGAAAAATAAAAGAAAATATCGAAGCGTGTAAAGCAATTAAATAATAAAAGATCAAGTTATCTCTAAAAGAGAAGAGCAAGATGCGTCATTAGACTATACAAAGTTCGGGAATTTTCACGCTAAGAAAACATGAATGGATCTTCCGCACCCGGTCGCATTTCTCGAACAAGAGAGGCCCTTTCTTTATGAAAAGGGCATTTTAACGGAACAAGACCGCAACAAAAAAGACCAATAATTGGTCTGGTCTAAAAAAAGGTACCTGAATCTATTCTAACTTTGTGTAAATTCTTTCGCTCAGCAGCCATTGAGGAATTGTCCATTTTTTTATCTAAGAAACGAATGCCCTCAATGCATCCTTTAACAAGCAAGAAAGTAAAAGAAAGGACAGTAAAGGTAATATAGCTATTCCAGCCCTTATTGTATTTTACTAAACCGGTATTCTTTTCAAGCCAATTCTCAAAAAGCGTCATTGGTCCGCTAAAAAGGAAAACACTTAAAATGGTTTTTAACGGCTTCATTTTATAGGAAAATTGATTATACATGACACAGGATAAAGGAAATAAAATGTATAAAAACACAATGTTTGAATCAAATAATTTTGGAAAATAGCGATGCGGGTATTGTAAATACTTTCTTTTTATCACTGGTCCATCCATCATCGTAGAAACTAAAGTTTTTATAAAAAAAATAAGAAACCAATCCTTCATATCACCTTTTCTTCGCAGTAAAAAGAATAGGCTCGGCTATACCAGATATAGTCAACAGGTTCAATATGGTTCTGTCCTTCATATATACACCCCCTATAGTTAAAATATCTTATCAGGAAAATCAAAATTCTTGTTTCATTCACGGGGTGCTATCCTTTAATACTGCCCCTTAATAACGACGCTTTTCTGTAGTAATCTATGCCTTCCTCTTAATGAATAGGACCATATTCTTGATTATGAGACGGAAATTATTTAAAGGGATCGGAACTATTGCTGTTCAATATGGAGTGCTTACATAAATGATAGTTTGTCCAAATGTGTTTTGGAATATTTTTAAAGGATGAAGAAGGTGAAGAAATTACTGTTATTCAGCCCAATAACCACACTCTTTGGCCTTTTTTACCGTGCAGAGGACGAAATCATCATTACGATTGGCGCCAGTGAAGCATTGGATGCCGCTTTCAGAACCATTTTGGAGGAAGGGGATGAGGTAGTGGTATTAGCTCCTGCTTATCCCGGCTATATTCCATTAATTGTACTGTGCGGAGCGAAGCCTGTCCTGGTGGATACCTCTGCAAACGGATTTAAACCGGACCTTGAGTTATTGAAGCAGGCTGTTACCAATAAAACGAAAGCGATTTTATTTAATTATCCATCCAATCCAACAGGCGTTATAATGACAGAAGAGGAGATGGAACCTCTGGCAGAATGGATAAAGACACAGGGTTTATATGTTATTTCGGATGAAATCTACAGCAAGAACACATTCGGGAGCCGGCATGTTTCTTTTGCCTCTTTAGATGGTATGAAAGAAAAGACTATTGTGATTAAAGGGCTCTAGGAGGGGTGGCCGTTGTTCCCGGCAGTGCCTGTACACCATACGGGGAAGGCTATATACGAATTTCTTACGCTTATTCCATGGAAGTCCTTCAGGAAGGATTAAACAGGCTTGAACATTTTATTTATCATTACAGGGCAAAGGAGTCTTTTGCATGACACATAACTATTCATTTCAGTCACCAAAGCAGCTGCGGGACACTTTATGTGATCTGGTATCGATCCCAAGTGTTACCTTAACAGAAGGGGAAAAGCACTTTCCGCTGAGAGTGGAACAGCTGTTAAGGGATATTCCTTATTTTAAAAAACATCCATCACAAATAATGAATCATCCGATGGCAGATGGCAGGTTTGTTCTGACTGCCCTTTACAGGCATGACGAGGCCTGTAAAACCGTTGTCATGATCAGTCACTTTGACGTTGTGGATATTGATGATTATGGCGATTTAAAGCATCTTGCCTTTTATCCGGAAGAGTTAACCAGGGCCATGAAGGAACGTGCTGACCGTCTTCCTGCTGATATAAGGGCCGATCTTGAATCGGGGGAATGGCTGTTTGGAAGAGGGACGATGGATATGAAGTGCGGGCTTGTTCAGCATCTGTCGCTCATCGAGAAGGCTTCCAGTGAAGAATGGAAAATCAATCTGCTTTTGCTGACTGTTCCTGATGAAGAGGTGAATTCAAGGGGAATGCGGGAAGTGATTCCGAAGCTTCTTGATCTTTCGGAAGAATATGATTTAACGTACACACTATTCCTTAATTCAGAGCCAATGTTTTCCCAAATTCCCCAGGATGAGAAATACTATTTTTATACGGGATCCATCGGGAAAATTATGCCCGGGGCCCTTTGCTTTGGACGGGAGACACATGTGGGCGAGCCGTTCTCCGGCATCAATGCGGGGTGGATGTCATCCGTACTCACACAGGAAATGGAATGGAATAAAATGTTTTGCGAAACGGTGAATGGAAAGACTAGTCCGCCGCCGACTCTCCTGCTTCAAAAGGACTTGAAAAAAGAGTATTCCACTCAAATTCCGCATCGTTCTGTCAGCTTATATAATCTCTTATTAATGAAGAAAACGCCTGCTGATGTGATGGAGGAAATGAAGCGGGCAGCTGAAATCGCAGCCAAGAAAATGGAAACTTTCATTATAGAAAGGTATCGTTCATTTAACCTGGAAATGAATGAAGCTCCAGCTATCCGCGTATTTTTCTATGAGCAATTAAGGGATTTTGCTGTTAAGAAGACAAGTGAAGATTATATCGCCATTCTGGAGCAGTCGATTGCCAGAGACACACAAGGCGACATTCGCGAACAAACCATTCAAATCGCCGACCAAATATCCATGCTCTGCCAGGAACTGGGACCCATGATTGTCTTGTTCTATGCACCGCCATATTATCCGGCCATTAATACAGCAGAGCATAAGGATATCCAGTCTCTATCAAACACACTCGTTCACTTTACCAAGGAGAAGTTTGGCAAGGTGCTTCATGCAGTTGATTATTTTAACGGTATTTCAGATTTAAGCTATGCCGGATTACAGGGAGACTTATCTGAAATGGAAAGCTATAATTCAAACCTTCCAGGAGGACAGCAGCTGTATTCCATCCCTTTTGAGGAAATGGCCCAACTCAAAGCACCGGTTATCAATGTCGGACCGATCGGCAGGGATGCTCATCAAAAAACAGAGAGGCTGCATATGCCATTTGCCTTTGAACAGCTTCCCAAGATTTTGGAGCATTTGATTTTGGAGCATCAGTCTGGATAAATTTACAGAGGAGTATGTGGGACAAGGGGACAGGTACAGCGTCCCAAGTCGTGCTTGATCCTAGCTGTTTGAATGGGAATGTTTGTTTGGTTTTTAGTATTATGTTTTAGGTGGTTATGATATTATAAACTTAGCAGCTTAATATTGTAAGGGTGGTTGGTTGTCGATCTTCTTTCCTTTTTTTAGGGAAGGAGCTGATATTCATGGAAACACTTCTTGAAGTCATTCGTGAAGTTATGAAAGGTGTTGTGCGTGAGATTGCTGCACACACATTTCGAAAGAACGTACTAGACAACAAGAAAACCACTCCTCGCCGTCGCAAGCATCTTCGAGGTGAGCAGCTCGTACCTTATTTTATTAATAAATATGGTTATATCACTTTTGTTAACTATTGGAACACAAAATTAAAAGAACAAATTGGCGCCAGACCCCCCACACTTTAGCTCGTAGGTTATAATTTTAAAAAAGGGGGCTAAGAACTTGGTAAACAAAAGTCACGAGTTATTAAATGGATGGACATTAATAGCACATAAAGCTTATAAACTGTTTTCGAATAATAATTCCTACGTTTTAATAGATGGGGATAATGAAGTAATGATGCAGTTTGTTGTAAATGACCAAGAATTTGAAGTTATTCAGTCAAGTTGGAATTTAAACTTTAAAGTGATTTCCGCTTTTAAAACCATTAAGGTTTTAAACGTTCCTGAGGAAGAATAAAAAATCTAGTGCTGCCTTTACCACTTGATAGTCAGTTTAGGCAGCTTTTTTAATACACTTATATGACGGTCTAATAAAAGAAACTAAAACGAGCTTGGGATTAACCCGAAGCTCGTTTTCTAATGTGATTTTTATTACCAATGGGGCCGGCTATAAAAAACTAACCTCTTTAGCTACTGTTCTCCTATATTATTTTACGAATGGCAAAGTTATCCTCGAGTGTATTGGCTGTTACAATATCGTTAATGGATACCCCATACCGCTGAGATATTCCCCAAAGAGTTTCTCCTCTTTGCACCGTGTGAATTTGCATGGAACCCCTCTTGTGAAATCAATCTTTTACACTATATTCCAGGGATCTTTGTAATATCCGTGTTGCGCTTTTCTGAAATAAGGAAAGCGTTTTTCTTCGACCACAATGTTAAATAAGAAATAGCAGGATGTTTTATAAAAAATGCAGAATCTTAACAGAGGTAATTTATTGGGGTTTTTGATATTTAAATTATTCAAGGAGGCGATGACGTTGAAACGAATGGACTTACTTTTAAACGTACTGGATTCAACATTCGATAAGGAGAGTTGGTATGCTCCATTTAAACATGCTATAGAAGGACTTACAGCAGAACAAGCTATCTGGAAACCTTCTGGAGAGGCAACTAAAACCATTTGGGAGAACGTTAATCATCTTATTTATTACAAAGAAAGACTTGCTGCAAACTTGGAAGGCCGTGAATGGACAACTAACCTCGATGGTAATGAAACCTTTTATCTCACCGATCAATCTACTGATAATAAGGAATGGGAGAAAGTCGTTGAACGTTCCGAAAGCGCTCAACGCAATCTAAGAGAGGTATTGAGTACAATTTCTGACCGGGATCTTGACGAAAATTCACTTGAGGGGAAATTACTGGACATCATGCTTCATGATGCTTATCATACAGGACAAATTATTCAATTAAGAAAAATGCAAGGATCGTGGCCATCAGATCGTTGACTGATTTAAGAGAGATTTTTTTTTGACAGGAGTTTCAAAGTTATTCTGCCTAATAAAAGGATGGGGGAAGCCTAATGAACATACATAATATACTGGTTGCAGGAAACTATGAAAAGGAGTTCCAGGAACAGCTGCCAGCTAAAACACCTCAGAGCTTTCGTTTTAAGCAGATTGATGAGATTACAGAAGAGGATTTGTCGTGGGCAGATACCTATGTCGGCTTCAAGCCATGTCCAGGCTTCCGCTTTGCCGAAATTAAATGGGTGCATTCCTTTAATGCAGGTGTAAATAACTTTATGGAAATTGACGGATGGAAGGATCATGATATCCTTCTAACCCGAACGGTTTGCACGTTTGGACAAAGAATTAGCGAGTATTGTTTAAGCTATGTATTGAGAGATCTTCAATTTCATCACTACTTTGAAAAAAAACAAAGGGAGAAGAAATGGGCTCCAAAAACGCCGCAAATGGTGAAAGATCAAACGATTGTGATATTTGGAACAGGGGAGATTGGACAGGAGGTTGCCAAGGTGTTTTCAAGCTTTGGAGCCACCGTTTACGGCGTCTCGCAGAGCGGCAAGCAAAAGGAGTATTTTCAAAAGGTGGCGGAAACCAGCTCTGCAAGCACCTTGGCTGCAGAGGCAGATTGGATTATCAGCACATTGCCTTTGACAAATGAAACAAGTAAGCTATTTGATCGTACGTTTTTCAGCAATCTAAACGGAGCTGCCTTTATCAATGTTGGCAGAGGCCAGACCGTGGACGAGATAGCCCTCATTGAAGCGCTAAATTCCCGAAAGATCCGTTACGCAGTGTTAGATGTTCTTGAAACAGAACCGCTGCCGGAGACGTCCTCGCTGTGGGAAAGAGACGATATCGTCATCACTCCTCATATATCAGCTGTGACAGAGCTGAATGAAGCGATCGCATGCTTTTTGGATACGTTGAAGAGAATCGAAAATAATGAAGCTTTGCCTAATAGGGTGGATTTTTTGAAGGGGTATTAATGAGGTGGGAACCATTGATGGAGAAGCATTATTCGGATTTTTAGCATTTCGTTTTCATCACAGAACAGAAGTAAAGTTATTAAGCCATCGGGCACTTTTCAGTAACAAGAAAGGTGCCCTTTTTTATGAAAAAGAATTTCTAATCCATTGTCGATTGGATTACCTGATTGAAAAGTCCACTAGTTTATATGTTTGCTGCATTAGTAACAAATTCCCTGCAATTTTAATATAAACTTGGTACTTTAGGGAATATCATATAAAAGAATCTGAGTATGTTTTTTCAAAAGTAAGTAATATCCTTAAATATTTTTGAGAGCAGACAGTAAAAGACGAACCCGCTTGGGATCCGTCTTCAATTTATTATCTCAAGGCTCGCTTTACTATACTGGTACTCCAACTTTATTATATTTGGAAGCCCCAATTTCCACTGCACCAGGTTTTCCGCTTTCAACCACCCAAGATGACATCGTGAAAGCTTGTGCATTTGGGTCGCCAGGGGAAGAAACCACACGGAAGTCCGTTTTCCACGAATCATGGGTTAAATCGCAGCGAACATATCCGCGCAGGTCGCCATTAAAGAGCTTGACGTGCGGGTTAGCGGAAAGTGCCGCTTCCACATTATCCTTCCAGCCGCAGCCTGAACTGATGGAGGTTCCGACAAACTCTGTTGCAAGCGTCTCTGAGGAAGGATTATGGAAGTCCGCCTTCAAGTCGTTGACCCAGCTTGAATGCCAGTCGCCGGCAAGGACAATCGGATTGGAAGGACGGTGCTGCTTGATAAACTTTAAAATTCGATCGCGTTCGGCTGCATAGCCGTCCCATTGGTCATGATTGACACTGATTCCTGAACCGGGATCATAATCATATTGAGCCATAATGGTCTGCTGGGCAATGACATTCCAGCGGGCTTTGGACTGCTCCAGATTTTTCAATAGCCATTGCTCCTGTTTGGAGCCCATCATGGTTCTAGAAGGGCTCTGTGCTTCAGGATCCAGCGGCGCACTCGGAAAACCGTCCCTTAACTGGTCATCCCGGTATTGGCGCGTATCCAAAACATTAAACTCAGCTAAATTCCCATATGTGAATTGACGGTAAAGAATCATATCGGAGCCATGCGGCTTGGATCGAAGCCTGAGCGGCAGGTGTTCATAATAAGCCTGAAAAGCTGCAGCGCGAAGGGCCAGAAAGTTTTGGTTGGATTCTTCTCCATCCGGCTGTGAAATATCATTTGCCCAGTTATTTTCGATTTCGTGATCATCGAAGGTCACGATAAACGGAAACGCAGCGTGAGCCTGCTGTAGGTCAGGAGAAGTCTTGTAAAGGGCATGCTGGTTGCGGAAGTCGGCAAGGGTTGCCGTGTCCCTTTTTTCATAAATATAGTCCCCAAGGTGGAGAACAAAATCGAGATCCTGCTGTGCCATGTCATGGTAAGCGGCATAGCGTCCTCCCACCCAGGCCTGACAGGATGCGAAGGCAAAAGAAAGGCTGTTCACATGTGCTCCCCAAGCCGGAGCCGTTTTTGTCCTTCCGGCAGGACTGATTTCATTTCCCGCTTTGAATCGATAATAATACTCCATTCCCGGCCTTAGGCCATGTACTTCTGCATGCACGGAATGAGCAAGTTCCTGCATGGCAACTTCTGTTCCGTGCTTTACTACTCTTTTAAACTGTTCATCCTCCGCTACTTCCCACTCTACACGGATGTTTTTATCGGGCATTCCGCCTAATCCATCTGCCGCAGCAGGTTCAGGTGCCAGCCTTGTCCATAAAACGACTCCATCCGGTAAGGGATCCCCTGAAGCAACCCCCAGCGTAAATGGATATGCATTGAAGGCAAAGGAAGCCTCCACACCCTTTTTGGACAATGAATGGGGAATCGTGAGGCTTATTGCAGCAGCGAGGGCTGCTTTGCTCGAGGTGCCTAAAAACGACCTTCGTGTAAATGTTTTTGAATTGAATTCCTTTAACCAGTTTTCATAACTCATTTCTTCCACTCCTTATGTAATCATTTATCAGATGTCAGATCGTTCTGACATTTAATAGATAACATAGAATCGGGGTGTAAATGGTGTAATTTACCGAATGTATAAACAATCTATAACTAACTAACATTAGCGTAAAAGTTGTAAAAAAATTAACAGTATTGGGGTTTCTTTAGCTTGAAGCGAATACAGACCATTAGGGGATTCCGGGAGTTTAATAGAGGAGCTCAAAGGCTGTCCGATTTTTTAAAAAATAGAATAGATGCCGTTTTGCGCAAAATTTACAAATAATTAAAATATTTATAACTCTTTTACAATTCTTTACCCTGCCTTTATTAACATTCTGTTTCTCGTTATCTATAATTCATTTGTACATAAAAAAATGAATATAAAGGAGAATCATTCTATGGATCGTCGTTTATTCTTAACCTATGCTGGAAGCACAACTGCAGCTTTAGTTGCAGCCTCTACAGGAATTGGCGCCTTAACAGGAAACGCTATGACTGCCAATCATTTAATGAATGGCAAGCCTTCAGGGCAGGGCAAGCCGCTTACCGCTCCTTTCAAACCTGTCAGCCGTACATGGGAAAACGAATTAGTGCTGCCAAACGGCTACAAGTACAATATTATCGCCTCTTATGGCGATGTGATTAATTCAAAAGGCGAGAAATTCGGGGATGCAGCGGATCTTACTGTTTATTTCCCAATTGATAGTTTAGAAGGGGGAAATCATTCAGAAGAGGGCTTAATCTGGGTCAATCATGAATTTCCCGAGCCAGGCAACTATATGAAGATGTTAGGGATTAACGAAGCAACTTTTAAGAAAGAAAATCTTTCAAACTATCCAGAGCTTCTTAAAATGGAGAAAGAAGCTGTGGGCGGCTCCGTTATTCATGTAAAGAAAGAAAATGGCGAATGGAAGCTTGTGAAGAATGATGCCTATAACCGCCGTGTTGATGGGACAACACCGATTGAATTAACGGGTCCTGCACGTGGAAGCAAAGCTGTAAATGGGGCTACAAAAGTGTTTGGATCACTGGGAAACTGCAGCGGCGGACGTACTTTATGGAATACCGCTTTATCCTGTGAGGAGAATACAGGATATGGAAGCTCTTATGGCTGGCCTAATTTCGATGAAACTCATTACGGCTGGGTTGTCGAGGTGGATCCGTTTGATCCGAAAAAGCCTGTACGCAAGCATTCAGCACTTGGCCGTTTTGCACATGAAAATGCAGCAATGGGATTAACCGGAGATGGCAAAGTCGTTGTTTACATGGGTGATGATAAAGGTGATGAGTGTTTCTACAAATTCATTAGTGATAAGAAATTCAATCCAAACAACCGTGCGGCGAACTTTGATATTTTAGAAAACGGAACCTTATATGTAGCAAACCTCGGCAAACAAAAATGGATTGCGCTTGATTATGCTTCTAATTCTGCACTAAAAAGCCAATTCGCTGACCAGGCTGATGTCTTAACAAACACACGTGCTGCAGCCAGGGCAGTTGGGGGAACAAAATTGGATCGTCCGGAAGATGTGGAAATCCACCCTCATGACGGAACTGTGTTTTTAGCATTAACCAATAACTCCGGGCACGGAAATTTCCATGGTCAAATTGTCCGGTTTGCACCTGCAGATGGGGACCATGGAAGTGATTCCTTTACATTTGAGGTTTTTGTTGCGGGAGGACAGCAAAGCGGCATTACCTGTCCTGATAATCTTCACTTTGACAGCAAAGGAAACCTGTGGGTGGTGGAGGATTACGGCGCAACGGAAGACAATGTGTATGCAGCATATAAAAACTGCGGAGTATTCATGATTCCTACGGATGGGAAAAGCTATGGGGTTCCTCACCAATTTGCATCAGGTCCAAAAGGATGCGAAGTAACCGGCCCTTGGTTAACACCGGATGAACGTACTTTATTCCTTGATGTCCAGCATCCTGATACTTGGAATCCTGCCCCTGGATACGATTTTGGACGTTCTTGTCTGGTTGCCGTACAAGGCGGAAGTTTCAGTAAATAACAATGGTGAAAAACAGGCAAGCGGAGCAGGAACCATGCTATGGTGAAAGGGAGGAAGCTGCTCCTCTTTCCTTAAAGAAGGTGAAAGCGGGAAATCCAGTTTTCAGCCAAGCCAATAATATATGGAGGGAGCACCTGAGATGGTTTTTTCTTGTAAAAAACACGTGAAGGAAGCTTTAAAGGTCATAGATCTTCCTCATATTTATCCCATTTCTGAAAATGACCGAATGGATTGCCAATATGCCAACTGCCGCATTTGCGGGAATAAAGCGGATTTTAAGCTTTTTAATTATCTTCCGCAGCGGAAAACAAAACAAGCAATGTAAAGAGAGGAAGATAAAGCATGCTTCAAAATATAGGGATTCCCGGATTGGTTTTAGTTCTTGTGATCGCTTTGATTATTTTTGGTCCTTCCAAGCTGCCTGAAATCGGACGGGCCTTTGGCCGGACGTTAACGGAATTCAAGAGTGCCACAAAGGGCCTGGTATCCGGTGAGGATCATGAGGAAGACGAAAAGAAACAGAAAAAATCAGTCATATCTTAATCATGTTAGACGGGGAAACTCGTCTATTTCTTTTATACGGGAGGTGTCCACGGTGGAAAACAATGATGTGCATCTTATTGAACATTTGGAGGAGCTACGCCAGCGAATCATTAAAACCTTAATCGCATTCATTCTTTTTATGATTGCTGCTTTTGTCTTTGTACAGGATATTTATAAATGGTTAATAAGGGACCTTGACGGAAAGCTGGCCATATTGGGTCCTAGTGACATCTTATGGGTATACATGATCCTTTCCGGTGTGATTGCCATCGCAGCCACGATTCCTGTAGCTGCCTATCAGGCATGGAGATTTGTGGCGCCGGCTTTAAAGAAGGAAGAGCGCCGAGTTACTTTAGGCTTTATACCGGGCTTATTTCTTCTATTTATTGCCGGACTATCCTTTGGTTATTTTGTCCTGTTTCCAATTGTCCTCGGATTCTTAACACACTTGTCAGCGGGTCAGTTTGAAACGATGTTCACAGCAGATAAATATTTCAGGTTCATGATTAACCTGACTCTGCCATTTGGCGTTCTATTTGAGATGCCCCTTGTCGTGATGTTTTTAACGAAGCTTGGAATCCTCAATCCCAATAGACTTGCAAAGTCGAGGAAACTTTCTTATTTCGCTCTCATCGTCATCTCAATTCTGATCACACCGCCTGATTTTATCTCGGATATACTGGTTATTGTTCCATTGCTTCTCCTTTATGAAGTGAGTGTGGCGATTTCCAAAATGGTTTATAAGAAAAAGCTGATGGATGAAATGTCGATGTGCTGATAAAAGGATCTGCCCCTGCTAATTAAAAGAGCAGGGGTATTTTTTTGGAGGTTCTTCCGGGGAGATGGATACGAAAAAAGGGAGCCAGCGAACAATACGCTGACTCCCTTTATTAAAGACGGTTTTTTTAATCAAACGTTTGATTAAATTAGCTTCATCTTATGGAAGCAATAGGATCGCGTCAGCAATCGGCCGTTCACCTGTCTGGTCAGATGGTCTTGTGACCAGTGTATTGCCGACTGTCATGGAAGTGGAGCCGCCACCGTCAAGGTTGAGGGCATCCACTGCACCCAGCGATTTCATGATCCTGGCGCTCTCTTCAAAGTTTGCTCCGACACTTAGCCCAGGAGCCCGTCCATCCACTGTTACGAAAAGGAGGGTTCCATCTGCTTTTACTCCAGCAAGGGTTCTTGGGTTGCGGCGTTCTCCAAATCGGTAATAGAATTCCGGGTTTTCTTCCCAGTGAAAGCCTTCTGCCGCTGCGTTGATGGAGATTTTTCCGTTTTCAAGCAAACGCGGGCCTCCGTTTATAATACCAGCGGTTTGTTCTAATGATAATGACTTTCCGTCCGCTGTCACTTCATTTTTCACCTGGAGGTTCATGCCAACTTGAGCATGGGCTTCAAGCCACTGGGCTGCCTCTCCGGTTCCAGCCAGAACGGAGCCTTCCCTTGGGATTTCTCCGCCCCGCTGTGTGCGAAGCGCGATTAC
The DNA here is from genome assembly GCA_018613035.1 of Pseudomonas sp. ISL-84. Classification (GTDB taxonomy): domain Bacteria; phylum Bacillota; class Bacilli; order Bacillales; family Cytobacillaceae; genus Cytobacillus. The sequence goes on from JAGGRA010000077.1 coordinate 21,530, forward strand.
TTCACCGGCCTCATTCAGCACGGCTTCAACGCCATCACCGGCTTCCGTTTCATTGCCAAATACCGGAGTGAAATGGATGAGCTCACTTTCGTCTATGCACGTATAATCATGCTTCGGGTTCTCGGTCGGGGTATCTCCTCCTGTGCCTCCGCAGCCCCGGATCAAGCCTGGTTTACGGTTCAAACCATCCACTTCCCGTGCTGCCCCGTCAGATGATATGGCCGTCTGGGAAGAAGAGACGGAGGCAATATCAGCGTCTGTGTTTGCTGAAGGAAGAATAAGGCTTGAGCGGCCATTTACCGCTTCACTTACCAGTTTTCCGTCCATAACTGAAATCCCGGCAAGATCACCAGGGGTTCCATCCTTGTTTCCTACCACAAAGTAGCCTCCATTGATTCCAGCTAGTGCGTTATTCCTGCCAGCCATCTCAGTAAGGGTTTCTTTTTCCTGGACCTTATCTTTTCCGAGCTCCGGTAAAATGGTTCCGTTAAATGTATCCGGATCGACTTCAAGTACATTTAGAACCCACGGGCCGGTAGTCTGCTGTCCATCCTCGCCGGTATAGACTGTACGCAGGCCAGTATAGCCATTCACGGACAATTGTTGCTGAAGCTCTTTGGCAGCCTCTTCAGTCTGGAATGCTCCGACCCGGACCAGATAACCGAGAGGGCCTATTTCCTTGTCATCCATGGCCCGGTCGGCAATCCGGTCGATACGCGGATTAAACCCTTCTGATTTCAGCTTTTTAGCCAAAGCCTTGGCCTTTTCATGTGTTTCGATAAAATCAACATCAACGGTGTAAAAATCCTTTTCAGACTCTTCACCCCTCGTGATCCTTGTGTAAGTAACTCCAGGGGCAAGGCTTTCGGTGGTTCTTTGTTCCTTTAAATAGGGAAGGCCAAGCGGCAGTTTTTCTTTCTCCGCCTGCAGCTGCTGCTGACCTTCCGATTTTGCACTGGCCGGCAGCTCCTGAACAGGGCCTGCAAACAGAACGGAGGTTAAACTGATGGATGCAATTGCAGGGATGATGGCTTTTTTCAGTGATTTGTTCAATTTTTTCACTCCTTATATGTAATGGTGGAATTCAAGCTGAGATTCCTTTTGATTGAACAATTACCCAAAGTATAATAAACAGGTATTAACCAAACGTTAATCTCTCTTTGCAGCGGTGTTAAGGTTTGTTGAGCTTTGTAAAATTAAATCTATTAAAAGGTTCCTTCCACTAACTTGGCAGGCTTGTTAAAGTTATGTGCAAAAAATGTTAATCAAGCTGCTAGTGCACAAAAGCTTTCACTTATGTAATAAGTAAGAAATGAATGGCTTATACCTGTATTTGTCGAAAATTGAAGAACAGTTATAATTGAATTTGTAAGCGTTTACATTTATAATAAAAATAGGCGGATGGCGGGTGTGGCCATCATGGTATTTAGCGAAGGCGGGGCTAATACTGTTATGTTTTGTGGTGATGAAGATGACGAGAAAATGAGAAAAATATGGAAGAGTATAAGAAAATAAGAAACCTTGTCACATGATTGAGTGACAAGGTCTCTTTTTGCAGGAATAAGAATAAAGGAAATTAAGCGGGTAGGCGTTACTTAATGAAGCAAAACTGCTGAAGAGGAAAATGATTACTCTCTATCCTCGATTATAGGTAAAATGGAGCGATCGTGCATTTCTATTCTATTAATCATGCAATTTGTAAAAAACGTAAGGAAAAAGGCCGATTTTTGGCATGCAAATTGGATTTTGGACGGTACGCAGTCAAGAAGCAGCAGACTTTCTATTCAAAATGGATGTTGATGCGATCATTACTGATTATCCGGATTATGTTGATCCTAGAAACTAATATTCTTGTAAAAGAGTTAAAGAAAAGGGGTAGCTGCTGCTCCTTATTTTGTTTGGGATTATTGGTGTGTTGGCTTTTGGAAACCATAGTTAAAAAAGCCGTATCAATCTAAAGGAACCCTGCTTTACATGAAAGCAGGGAATTTTATTTTTAAATGGCTTATACTGATATTGTCGAAGAACGAAGAAGAGTTACAGTGGATAATGTGGGCGTTTTCATTTATTTATAATGAAAACAGTTGGATAGTATTTGTGGCCATCATGGTATTTAGCGAAGGCGGGGCTAACACTGTCGTGTTTTTTTGAATTGATTCTTCAGGCTCCCGGATCGCCCGCGGAAAGGGAGTGCCTCGTGCTGAAATCAACAGGCAAACTTAACAGAGCCATTCAAATGGAAAGGAGATTTTTCATGTATATACCTAAGCACTTTAAGATCAGTGAGGAAGAAGCCTTTACTATAATAAAGGAGAATAGCTTTGCCACTCTTTTTTCCCAGCACAATGGTCAGCCATTTGCCACGCATTTGCCGCTAATTTTAAACAGGGAAAATACATATTTATATGGACATTTTGCCCGTCCGAATCCCCAGTGGAAGGATATCCTGGATCAAACTGTACTGGTGATTTTCCACGGTCCTCATTGCTATATTTCACCATCCTGGTATGAGACCAATAAAGCCGTCCCAACCTGGAATTACACAGCCGTTCATGTGTATGGTGAAGTTGAACTTATTGAAGATGAAAACGAGTTAATGGGTTCACTGGAAGATATGGTATTGAAATATGAAGCGCCTGATAGCACCTATAATTTGCAGGAAATTGACCCCGAGTTTCTTGCCGGCATGAATAAAGGAGTACAAGGGTTTAAAATTAAGATTAATAGGATAGAAGGGAAGGCGAAATTAAGCCAAAACCATTCCCGGCAGCGGCAGGAGCTCATTGTTAATCAGCTGGAACAAATTCCAAATACTGATGAGCATCAAAATTCAGCCTTAATGAAAGAAAACTTAAATCGATAATGGCAATGGGTCGTATATGCTGTACATCCAGGTCAAATGAACACTTGCTGGTTGGCGGGCTCTGTATGAATATCAATCCCATACTTCCTTACCCGCCTCATCAGCAGTGATTGCGTCACGCCCAGCTTCTGTGCAGCTTTCCGCGTTGATTTTTCTTTATGTAAAGCGTCAAGAATCATATTTTTTTCAATGCTCTCCAGTAATTCCGGCATGCTGTTATATGGATCAGCCTGTTTCAGATAGTCAGGCAAGTGCTGGTTTTCCACCATTTTTTGCGGCAAGTCTTTTTCATCAATCGTTTGGTCAGAAAGAATGACCAGTCTTTCCATCAAATTTTCCAGCTCCCGGATGTTTCCGGGCCATTTGTAGGATTGGAAGATATCCAATACTCTGGAAGTCATTCGCTTATTGACGTTGTATTTCTGGTTGTAGGTGCCCAGAAAGTAGAAAGCCAGGTCCTTGATGACTTCCTTCCTCTCTCGAAGCGGCGGCAGGTTGATGGAAAGGATATGCAGCCGGTAGTACAAGTCTGAGCGGAAGGAGCCTTCCTCCGTCATTTTTTCCAGGTTCCGATTGGTGGCGGCGATGATTCGGACGTTTGCCTGTACATATTCCCTTGCTCCAATCGGCAGATAGGTTTTCGTCTGCAGAAAGTGCAATAGCTTCGCCTGAAGATGGGGAGGAAGCTCGCCGATCTCATCGAGAAATAAAGTTCCGCCTTCTGCAGCCTGGATTAATCCTGACTTCCCAGCTGTGTTCGCACCTGTGAAAGCTCCTTTTTTATAGCCGAAAAGCTCGGACTCCAGCAGCTGCTCCGGCATGGAGGCACAGTTGACTTGCATAAACGGTGCTTTATGCCGGTTGCTGAATAAATGGATTCTTTCTGCGGTGGCGCTTTTTCCTGTTCCTGTTTCACCGGTGATTAAAGCAGTCGTATCGACATTGGCAATTTTTCCAATTAAGTCTTCAGTCGATGAATGCAAAATGAGTTCTTTCTTTGCCTGACGATCGTTTGTATGTAGGGGAATCTTTAATTTTCTAAGCTCCCGTCCGTATTTCTCAAGCAGTTCCTCTGTATCCCGAAGCTTAGAAGAGGTTTTGACGGCTTCGGTAATGTCCCTGCAATGGGCGACGATTACGATCACTTCTCCATTTTCATCCTTCACCAGATGGTCAGTCGCGATATATTTCCGGCCGTCTCCTACTTCCTGGACGGTGCTGATATTGCTGTTGGCTTCAGATGCAAGTCTCGTAACAGATGGGGAAAATACCCTTTCTTTCTCCAAATCTCTCACATTTCTACCGATTAGTTTCTCCCTCGGCACCTGGGTCATGACCTCGCTGATGTGATTGACCCATAGGGTGACTCCGTTTTTATCCGTAATATAGATAGCATCATTAATAGAATTCAAAATATCTATAAAAAAATTCGGGCGCTGCTCGGCCAGTTTTAGAAGCTGCTCCATAAAATCCTCCTTTCTGAATTGATTTCGATTCATTTTTATCTGAAGTGTGCGATAAAGGCGAATCGATATCAACTCAGTGAGTCGCTTTTAAAAATAATTATAGTAAATATTCTAAAAATTCTCAACAAAAACTAGCAAAACCAGCCTTTATGACCCTATTAACTTGGCACGGTAATTGCAAAAGTAATAGGCATGAAGGGAGCGGGTGTAGTGAAACAGCAGGTAATGAATATTCAGCTGGATCGCTTAATGCAAACGATCCAGCAAAGTGCGGAAATTGGCATGCTGCCGAATGGCGGCATCTGCAGGCTTTCCTTGACTGATGAGGATAAGAAAATGCGAGACCTTTTCCTGCAGTGGATGAAGGATTGCGGGTTGGAAACAAGGATTGATGACTTTGGCAATATGTATGGAAGACGGAAAGGCAAAAACAATGAACTGGCTCCCGTTTTAATTGGTTCCCATCTGGATACACAGCCAAAAGGAGGAAGGTATGACGGGGTACTGGGGGTGCTTGGCGCTCTGGAGGTAATCCGGACATTAAATGATTTGGGTGTCGAAACAGAGAGACCGATTGAAATTGTCAATTTTACAAATGAAGAAGGGGCCAGGTTTCAGCCTGCCATGCTCGGATCAGGTGCCATGGCTGAGATTTTTAACAAACAAACGATCCTGAATACGAAGGACCAAAAAGGCTTGGTTTTCGGAGAAGAACTGGAGCGGATCGGCTTCAGAGGGTTAAAGGAAAACCGCCAGCAGGGCCCTTTCTGTTTCGTTGAACTGCATATTGAACAGGGCCCTGTTTTGGAGGATAAGGGTAGATCGATTGGAGTTGTAACGGGGATTCAGGGGATGAGCTGGCTTGAGGCAACCATCACCGGGAGGACATCCCATACGGGGACAACACCGATGAATCGCAGAAAGGACGCTGTGCTGCATGCCTCCAAGCTGATTTCAAAAATCTATTCATTTGCAGAGGAGATTCCAGAGCTGCTCGTTGCAATTGGCAGAATCCAGGCTTCCCCGAATGTGATTAATACAGTGGCAGATCAAGTGGTCTTTTCCATCGATATTCGCCATCCCGAGGATCATGTTCGGGAGCGTTTTGAGCAGCAGTTAAAGGAATACTTAAGCACAACGACATTGGTAGAGGAAATGGAGCTGCAGATTAAAGAGCTAGACAAAATCGATACAGACTCTTTTTCAGAAGAAATGATCAAGGTTATGGAAAATGCAGCTGAAAAGCATGGCTTCTCCAATATGAGAATGCTGAGCGGGGCAGGTCATGATGCCAAGTATTTAAATCGAATCACACCGACAGCTATGCTGTTTATCCCTAGCATAAATGGGCTCAGCCACTGTGAGGAAGAGTTTAGTGAAGCTGCGGATATTGAAAAAGGCGTTCAGGTTTTATTTGATACGGTTTTGACTTTGGCGAATAAAGAAACCTTATAGGAGTGATAGAGTTGGAAAAAGTGCAAAAGGATGTTCTGGAAAAAGTTTTTGAACAAGTGGATGCTTTGTGGGAGGAGGAAGTTTCCTATCTGCAAAAGCTGGGGCGGTATCCGTCTACATTGGGGAATGAAGGGGCGATTCAGGATTATCTGGCCCAATCCCTTGAAAAGGATTTGAATTTGAAGGTTGAAAAAATTATCCCGGATCCGGAAAAGCTTGGTGCTCATCCCGGATTCTCCAAGCCTGAATGGTCTTATGAAAATCGACCTGTTGTAGTAGGGAAATATGAAGCACAGGGAGAAAAGAAGGGAAAAAGCATCATTTTTCAAGGGCATATTGATGTGGTCAGCCCGGAGCCGGTATCAAAGTGGAGCTATGATCCATGGGGTTCTGAGATTGTCGGCAATAAAATGTATGGCCGCGGCATAGCGGATATGAAATCCGGGGTTACGGCGATGATTTATGCATTGAAAGCTGTTCAGCAGGCAGGTGTGGAGCTTGCTAATGATGTGACCATTAAGACGGTCACAGAAGAAGAGTGCACAGGTAACGGGGCACTGGCAGCTATTGAAGCAGGATACAGAGCAGATGCTGCCCTTATTCCGGAGCCGCTGGGACAGCAGGCATTAGTCGGCCAGGTTGGCGTCATTTGGGTCCGTGTTAAAGTGGCCGGCCTTGGTGCCCATACGGAAAGAGCAGACAAAGCGGTCAATGCGATTGTAAAAGCTTATAAAATAGTAGAAGCCCTTCAAGACTATGAGAAAGAGATTAATAGCCGGTCTAAACATGAAGTGTTCGGTGATCATCCGCATCCGCAAAATATTAATATCGGAAAAATCCATTCCGGTGACTGGCCTTCCACGGTGCCATCAGAATGTACAGTTGAAGCAAGGGTCGGCTTTAACCCGGGAGTGAATCCGGCAGATGTGAAGAAGGAGTTGTCAGAATTTTTACTGGAAGCGGCCAAGCAGGATGAGTGGCTAAAGGAAAATCCGCCGGAAATCAGCTTCTACGGCTTCCACGCAGAAGGCTTCACCCTTGATCCGGATCAGGAGTTTATCCATACATTGGAGGAAGCACATCAAATCATTGAGAAAAGCGATTTAAAACATGGCGCCTTTACAGGTACAACAGACGCCAGATTCTATAATCTCTATTACAACATTCCTTCCACCTGCTACGGGCCAACAGGCGCAAACCTGCATGCCCCTGATGAATGGGTGGATTTGGAAAGTGTCAAACGAGTCACGAAAACCTATGCAGCTTTCCTATTAAAGTGGTGCCAGTATAACGAATAGGCTGTGTTGATAAATAAGGTTGGTTGATTGGAGCGCAAGGTGCGAGACTCCTGCGGGAGGAGTGGGACAGGTGAGACCCCACAGGTGCTGCGCACCGAGGAGGCTCACCGCCCGCCCCGCGGAAAGCGAGCATCCTGGAGCGGAAATCAACCACTCCCACAACTATTTTAAATAGCAACAAAGTTTGCGAAAACAGCTTAAAAGAAAGAGCGGAAGTGGGCTTCTGCCCTTTTTCCGCCATCCAAATGGGGGTTGAAATGATGAATCCAGGATTATGGTTATTATTCGGTAACGCGATCGCGACGACGATCATATCAGCAGGAATTGTGATGTGGATTTTAAAGAAAGAATACTTGCCAACCATAAAAAAGCTGGAAGAAGAGAAAGACACTCCGGCGAATCCCATTCATGATGGCATAACGAAGGAGGTTTAGGATGGAGAAAATCATATTTTTTGTTGTCGTTGCTGTTTATGTTATTGCTGGAATCATCGTAACGAGATTTGTAAAAAGCAAAGATGATTTCTATGTCATGGGGGAAAAAGGTTCGACTGTCTTGATTGTCGGTACACTGGCAGCTACCTATTTAAGTGCGGTAACACTGCTAGGCCTTGCAGGCATGATCTACAATGAAGGACCTGTTGCCCATGCCGGATTCGGTTCTTATGGAGCCTGGCTGGGAACATTATTTGCTGTTATTTATGTAGGAAGAAAATTAAAGGCCTTGGAATGCCAGACACTTCCGGACTTTTTTGAAAAACGTTTCCAGAATAAATGGGTAACTGTCATCGCGACTTCCATTATGATAATCGGTTTGTTGGGATATGGAGTGGTTCAATTAATCGGGGCGGGTGTGATTCTATCCGAGATTTTAAATATTCCGTTCCCTGTTCTAATATTATTATTTACTTTAGCTCTTTTAATTTTCAGTGCGATGGGCGGCATGTACGGAGTCGTTATTACAGATACGTTGATGTTCTTTACAATGCTGACGATCGCGATTGTCATTTCACCGCTTATTATCGGACAGGCTGGCCTGGACCAGATCAAGAACTTAGGGGAAGTCATCCCGGGTTATTATGGTGTAAATGGCGGTGCAGATCGTCCGTTTGGCTGGGTATTTTCACAATTTTTAATGTGGATTCTTTTCTTTGGATGTACGCCATCCCTTGTATCCCGTGTATTCCCGGCGAAAAATGATTTTGTTATCCTGAAGACTGCGGTCATTGGTGTGTTCTTCGCCCCATTTATGCAATTACTTGTGTTCATTGCTGCTGCAGCCATGATGGTCCTTCAGCCTGGCATTGATCCGGCTGACCGCGTATTTATCGTTGGGATGATGGACTATACGCCGCCTGCTTTAGCTGGAATTGGTTTGGCGGGATTGATGGCATCGATTATGTCGACTGCTTCCACGCTTTTTGTTTTAACAGGATTTGCGCTTGCTAAGGACTTATTTGAGAACGTTCTGCATAAAGATTTTGATGAGAAGAAAAGCATGTTAATTGGACGTGGTGCCCAGGTCATTGTGGCAGTCGTTGTTTGTATTATCGCTATCCTTCAGCCTTCATCCATCTTCTGGATTTCCATTTATGCCGGTTCCATCTTTGCGGTTTCCTGGATGCCGACGATCATTGGCAGCCTGGAATGGAAGCGGATGAGCAGTAAAGCGGCAACAGCGAGCATGCTTGCCGGAATTATCACCTTTATTGTTTTCGGTGAATTGAAGAGGTATGAAATGATCACCTTCCCGGTTGGATTTGATAATTTCTATCTGGCGATTATCGTTTCTGTTCTCACATTAATCATCGTCGGGTTTATAACAAAACCTACTGATTATGAGCTGGGTTATTACCAGAAGATTAAAGAAACACGTCTTTCCACTGTGACGATCCAAAAGATTTTGGCCAAACACAACGGAGCTGCCGAGCTAAAAAGAGAATACAAGCAAACGTTAACAGTTGCTGTTTCCTTTATTGTCATCTCTGTTGTTCTATGGGGTTATTTTATTGTCAAGTTAGGCATGTAAAAATATGAAGTAAAGGAGAGTATTTCAATGAGCAAGACTGCAGCTTTATATCAGGAACTGGCAGAACTGGATAAAAAGCATTTTCTGCATCCGACTTCCCCAATCCAGCAGCAGCAGGAACAGGGTCCGGCCTTTATTTTTACAAAAGGGGAAGGGGTGTTTCTTGAAGATGTGAGGGGCAATCGGGTGATTGACGGGATGTCCTCCTTATGGAATGTGAATGTTGGGCACGGCAGGACTGAGCTGGGGCAGGCGGCAATGGAGCAGATGAACCAGCTGGCGTTCAGCTCGTGCTTCGCAACCTTCAGCAATGAACCGGCGATCAGGTTAGCGGCGAAAATCGCTGAGATTGCACCTGGGGATTTAAGTGCCACCTTCTTTACCTCTGGCGGGTCGGAAGCGAATGATACAGCCTATAAGCTTGCACGCCATTATTGGATTTTAAAGGGCCAGCCTTCCAAAAAGAAAATCATCTCCCGGAAGAAATCCTACCATGGGGTAGCGATGGGAGCGACCAGTGCGACAGGCCTAAAGCCATTCCGGGATTTCACGAATTCACTGGCACCGGACTTTTATTATACGGAGAACCTATCTGCTGAAGCGTTAAGGGAAACGATTGAAGCGGAAGGTCCCGAGACCATTGCCGCCTTTGTGGCAGAGCCGATCCAAGGGGCGGGCGGTGTCCATATCGCTCCAGACGGTTATTTTCAGGAAGTAAGGAAGATTTGCAGTGAGTTTGATATTTTGTTTATTACGGATGAAGTCATTACTGGCTTTGGCCGAACAGGAAAATATTTCGGAATCGAGCATTATGGTGTAACGCCGGATATGATGTGCTTTGCCAAGGGCGTTACAAGCGGCTATGCCCAGCTTGGCGGAGTCGTGTTCTCGAAGAAGATGCATGAGGATTTCAAGGAGCTTTCAGCCGGTACCCTTTTGCATGGCTATACGTACAGCGGTCATCCAATGGCCTGTGCAGTCGGATTGAAGAATATTGAGATTATCGAGAATGAGAATCTAATAGAGAATTCCAGGAAAATGGGAGAGGAATTGCTGAAGGGCTTTAAGTGGATCCAGGGTGAGAGAGAGTTTGTCTCAGAAGTGAGAGGGCTTGGATTAATTGGCGCTGTCGAGCTTAAGAGTGAAAAGGGCCAGTTTGCGCCGGCTGTTGTAACGGAAGCCGCAAAACGAGGGCTCATTATCCGATCAGTCATTTTTGATGGAATGGACATTCTTGTCTTTGCCCCGCCGCTGACGATTAACAAGCAGGAGATTGATCGTCTGGTAGAGATTCTTCATGATTCCATCTACTCTGTAGAACAAGGCATATAAGAGATTAAGAGAGAAGAGTGTGTAAGGCACTCTTCTTCATTATTGAAGCTGGGAGGCTAGGACATGACGGTCAAAAATAAAGCGAAAAAGCAGTTATATATTAATGGCGAGTGGGTAGAGGCGAAGGAATATACATCACTTTACTCTCCTTATAGCAGAGAGTTGATTGCCGAGATTCCACAGGCAACAGTGGAGGAGGTTGACCTTGCTATAGAAGCTGCCTATCAGGCAAGAAGCAAAATGGCGGAGATGCCAAGCCATCAGCGTGCGAGTATTCTTGAAAAGCTTGCCGGCTTATTGGATCAGCGCTCGGATGAAGCTGCCAAAATCATTGCACTGGAAGCAGCCAAGCCGATTACCACGGCTAAAGGCGAAATTGCTAGAACGGTGCAGACTTTCAAATTTGCTGCTGAGGAGGCGAAGAGAATCAATGGAGAAACAATTCCAATGGATGCTGCTCCTGGCGGGGAAGGAAGGTTAGCCTACACGGTGAGAGAGCCGCTTGGTGTGATTGGGGCCATTACGCCGTTTAATTTTCCGATGAACCTGGTGGCGCATAAAGTGGGCCCTGCAATTGCAGCAGGTAATACAGTTGTGCTGAAGCCTGCAGGGCAGACACCGCTTTCTGCCTATTTTCTTGCTGAGCTATTGGAGGAAGCCGGACTGCCAGCGGGTGCGTTTAATGTTGTGACGGGCAGCGGTTCAGTAGTAGGGGAAAAGCTGGTTAAGGATGGTCGCGTGAAGAAGATTTCTTTTACGGGAAGCCCTGAAGTGGGGATTGGCATCCGCAATAAGGCAGGGTTAAAGCATGTAACCCTTGAATTGGGATCTAATGCAGCCTTGATTGTTGATAAGGGTGTGGATGTGGAAAAGATCATTCCTCGCTGTGTCACAGGGTCATTTGCTTTCCAGGGACAGGTATGCATTTCGCTTCAGAGAGTTTACGTGCATAGTGAGATCTATGATCGCTTTGTAGAGAAGTTTGTGGAAGCCGCTGCGAAGCTGAAGGTGGGAGATCCTTTAGATCCGGAAACGGATGTTTCTGCTTTAATCGCTCCTAAGGAAGTGGAGCGGACGCTGGGATGGATCGAGGAAGCCAAGCAAAATGGCGCCAAGGTCGCTTTGGGCGGAACCGGCGAAGGGACTGTTTTGAAGCCAACTGTGCTGCTTGATGTGGAGCCAGCTGCCAAGGTTTCCTGCCAGGAAGTGTTCGCTCCGATTGTTTTAATTAACAAAGTGGATTCTGTGGCGGATGCCATTGAACTGGTCAACGACTCCCGCTACGGCCTCCAGGCAGGCATCTTCACAGAAAATATCCGCACCGCCATGGACGCCACCAAAAAGCTGCACGTCGGCGGAGTCCTGGTCAACGACATCCCAACCTTCCGCGTCGACCACATGCCATACGGCGGCGTCAAAGAAAGCGGAGTCGGACGCGAAGGCATCAAATACGCCATCGAAGAAATGACGGAGATGAAGCTGGTTATAATAAATAATAACTAAAGTGCAGATATAGTACCAGGTACCACCCGAATTTTCTTGTTTCACAGGTATGTTTCACGAAAAAACTGCCGATGCATTTGCATTGGTGGTTTTTTTATTCGAATTAAGTTGTTAGGGGAATCAAGGGAAAGGGTCCCTTTAGAAGATTTAAGGAAAAAATCATAGATTCTGGAGTCAGGAAAGGCATCCAATTCGTGACAAACGATTCAAAGAGATTGCGAAAACGGGTTTAAAGACAACAACATTGATTTTAATGAATGACTAGAATGGAGAATTAGCGTTTTTGTTATTGAAGTTTGTTGTTGAACTATCGGGGAGTTTAGTTTAATAAGAAGTGATAGGTTGTTAAATTTTAACTAATGAGGTTGCCCAACGAGAGGAATGAACTAATGGATAAGGAAATGTTTATACAAATAAGTAAATGTAAACTATATGCTAAATTGGTGGGAGAAAATAATGGAAAGCCAACAGTCATAATGGATGCTGGATATGGAGACTTTTCTAAGGCTTGGAATTCAGTATTAAGGGAGATTTCAATGCTCTCTAGTGTACTAATCTATGATAGAGCTGGACTTGGGAAAAGTGAAACAAGTTCTAATCCCAGAACCAGCCGTGAAATGGTAAAAGAATTAAAGGAACTACTTAGTGAAGCCAAGATTAAACCTCCCTACATATTAGTAGGTCATTCATTTGGTGGAGTTAATATGCGGATGTTTGCTACAGAATATCCAAATGAAGTTTGTGGACTAGTCTTGATTGACTCTACGCCCGAAGATTACAGAGAACGATTTCTCCCTACTATGTCACAAGATTTTCAACAAGCATATAACAAGCAATTCGTTTACGAAGGAAATTATGACGAATTTATGGAAAGTCTAAAGCAGTTAAAAGAAACTAGACAAAAATTAAATGTACCATTAATTGTTCTTTCAGCTGGTAAGAAAGCTCATTATTCTATGGAATCACAAGAGTTATGGAATGAAATGCAGAGAGAGATTCTTGAAATGTCCTCAAATGGAGAATTGGTAATTGCTAACAGTGCTCACTATATACAAAATGACGAACCGGAAGTGGTAGTGTGTGCGATAAAAAAGTTAATTGAGAATAGTTAGGATTAGATTGTAAAGGTTTTACTTAACTATAGGGTTCTTTAGTTAAGGCTGTTTTCGTATAGATTGTGGCTTTCTTGATCATACTGTTAAAAGGCTGATATAATGGGCATTCAGGAGGCGTTCGAGTATGTGGAAAGACATATATGAAGATTTCAGCGAATTAACTAAATCAGAACAAATAGCTTTATTTAATGCAATGAAACAGGACTTGTTTCCAGATGAACCAGATAAAATTACTAAACTACTCAAAAGTATTCGTGAAGCCCGATTTGCTTCTGGTTTGGGCTGTGTTCATTGTGGTAGCACTTCGGTTAAACGAAACGGTAAATATTGTTCAAGACAACGCTATCTATGTAATGATTGTGGGAAATCTTTCAATGAACTGACAAATACTCCATTTTCAGGCTCTCGCTACCCCGAAAAATGGGTAAAATACATTGAACTAATGGTGGAAGGATATACCCTACCAAAAATCGCTAAAAAACTCCAAATACACATTTCTACTGCCTTTTATTGGAGGCATAAAATCTTGAACGCATTAGGAAGTCTTGGCTTTAATCAACTGCAAGGTATCGTTGAGAGTGATGAAACCTTTTTTCGTGAGTCTATGAAAGGCAGAGAAATCACTCATAGGAAAGCCAAAAAGCGTGGAGAAAAAGACGAAAAAAGAGGGATTTCTAACCTTAAAATTGCTGTTGTAGTTGCACAAGACCGCAATGGTAGCGTAATTGCTCGGAAAGCAGGTACAGGTCGTGTAAGAGCCGAGGAAATTGATACTGTGATAGGTGAGTATATTCACCCGTCTGCTTTGTTATGCACAGACACAGCAACGAATTATAAAAAGTTCGCCAAGATGAAAGGATTACAGCACGAAACGGTTAACGAACGACAAAAAGTACGTGTAAAGAAAGGGATTTACCATATTCAACACGTTAATAACTTTCATAATCGCTTGAAAGGTTGGATGGAGCGTTTTAGAGGAGTGGCAACAAAATACTTGGATAATTACCTCTACTGGTTCCGTTGGCTTGATATTGGGAAAAATTTAGCATTTGATAAACGAGTGGAGCAAATGCTTTATTTTAGCATGTCAAAATCTAATCAAACTACGGTTGAAATGCTAAGGAGTGCATAAGAAAGACCTCAATTAAGAGGTCAATTTACTATGCTTTGCATTATTTACTCTACTTCAGATAATTTTACTCCTATAATTGTCTCAAACAGTTGTGCCGATTTACTCTTGTTTAATTGGACATATTTGCCTTCACCTTCTATAACGAGTTCCACCTTATCTTTGTTAGGGCTAATCCATAGGTCATAAATCAACCCCGATTGTTCATTGTCGGCTACGAAATGGAATTTGTAATGTGGAGGGTATGCCATACTTACTTCTGCATTTTCCCAACTTATGTTCTTAAGTATATCTTTGGCTTTTCGAACTGTACTATCATCGGTAATTTCTTTATAATGTTCATATTTATTTTCTTCCCCGACACGCTTTTCTACTAAAATCTTGTTTCCTTCATTTTGAAGTTTGTTTGAACTTTCATTTGAACAGCCTACTATAAAAATTGAGAATATCCCTATAAAAACAATAAGATACTTAAATAACTTCAAACAATATCGCCCCTTTATAAATTTAGACGCTTATTTTTTTGGATAGGTTTCAAAAACTTCCTATTATTATTTTATCGTATCATTAAAAGCAACAAACTTTAAGAAAAGAGCCTTAGTTAAAGAAGAAGACCATCAAATGATGGTCTCAGTTTGTAGACAAAAAGG
>JAGGRA010000078.1:0-16012 GCA_018613035.1 Pseudomonas sp. ISL-84
TCGGAGAGGTCTGTAATTCTCAATAATTGCTTCAAATCCAACAAAAAATCAAAAAAGGGTTCGGAATGAGACTGTTCCGAACCCTTTTTGTCTACAAACTGAAAGAACCATCAAAAGATGGTTCTTTTATATTACTTTGGGCAAATAATGAAAAGAGATGATCAAATGAAATTCAGTAAGGAATGAATATTGTGATAATATACAAGGCAACAAATACTGTAAATGGAAAGGTTTACATTGGCTTAACTTCAAAATCACTTACAAGAAGAGTATGGGAACATAGATCAAAAATGAACAGTGGAGGCTATTTTCATTTTCATCATGCTTTACGCAAGTATGGCTTTGAAGCCTTCACATGGGATGTCATTGATTCTGCCATTTTTTACGGTGATCTAAAAGAGAAAGAAAAATACTGGATTGCCTTTTATGATTCCTTTAACAATGGCTATAACTCTACTTTAGGTGGGGATGGAACTATTGGATACGATGGTAGAAAAGGTGAAAAAAACCACAATTCATTAATTACTGATGAACAAGCTAAAGAAATTGTTGACCTGCTTAGAAAAAATATTATGTCATTTAAAGAGATTGCAGAAAAAGTCGGAACAAGTATAAAGACTGTTCAACACATAAATTATGGTGATGCATGGACACATGTATATGAAGGCGATCCACCTTGCACTTTTAGAGAAGAAGTATGGGGTGGGGGAAAAGGTGAGCAATTTGTCAGTAGGGTGACAGTTACAGAAGCACAAGTAATTGAGATTAAACGGTTATTGGCTGAAAAGGTTCCTGCTCCAAAAATTGCAAAACAGTTCAATGTGAGAAAGGATGTTATAAACCATATTAAGTACAAACAATCATGGGCTTGGTTAAAAACAGAATATGATGACTTAATCACAACTGGCCCAAGGAGTAAATTAAATGAGAATCAAGTAAGAGAAATCAAAAAATTGCTTAAAAAAGGCATTTCACAATCCAAAATCGCAGACCAATTTAATGTTCAACAAATGACTATCAGTAAAATAAGTCAGGGAAAATCGTGGAAACATGTTTCCATTGATGATTAAGTCAATATTGTTGAAGAAACCAATAATCAATTAGCCTTTAAGCTTTAAAAATACTTACATTTGATAAACGCTCAATTTTCATATTACACATACCTCCTTAATTGAAAAGAAAAAAATCGTAAATTTTTCTAACGATTTAAGAATAAGGTAATATATAAATATACAGAATATCTGTAAAAAAATACATAGTGATCCCCGATATTCACTCATTCGAAGAGTTACAATGGCTTCGTTTTACCATACAAACTACTCAAACAAGGGTTAAACTATCATTTCTACAGATGACCTCCTTAATTATATTAATACATTGGAATTAATTGGAATTTATATCAATGGCTTTTGCCACAGCTTTAAAAAGTTTTGGTACTACAATGGTTTGGAGGGCTTATCTTCTTTTGCTCCCACCGTTAGCTCAAGTTGTTTTTAGTATAATGAGTGATTCTTCATCACCGCCATTTAGAGTGTAATGCACCGCAAAAGAGTGCCTGAACTGGTAAAGTGGGAAGGAAATATAATATACCAACTCCAATAAATAAGCAACTGTGCCAGATGATTCATGTAACAGAAGATAAGACAAGATTAGAGTAAATTGAAAAAATTAATTGCGCTTCTAGATGAATTTCATACGCATTTTGATCTAGGAAAACGCTGCCTGTCCCTGGCTGCGTTATTGCCGCACAGTGAGGAAGCTGTGCGTTTTTTTTGTATATAGTTTTAATTAATTGAATCGTACAGTTCAATTATAACCAGATACTTACTCAAGATTTTACCAGATTTGCTTCTCATAGATGAAAGAGTTAAAAGCCCTGGCTGCCGCCTTAGCAGCCTTTTTTTGATTGTTAAAGAAAAAATAGAATATGTTTAATAGTCAAGCATATACATTTTAATGGATCAACTAGTAGACAGGCAACAAGGAGCAAATCGATACTGTTTTTGCTGATTCGCCGATCGAGACGGGCTTGAAAGTGAGACTAAGGCAGATAAAGGTTTTGGATTTATGCAGAAAATGGCGATTCACCCCAAGCAGCTATACAATATCAACTCTTTATTCTCCGCCAGTTCTGAGGAAATTGGACCGGCAAAAAAGATCGTCCCTGAAAACGAGAAGCGTTAGAGGGAGGGCACGGGGCGAACAAAAAAATGGGCAGATGTGGGTATCCTTGTCTATAAAAAGGAGAAAGAGCTGATCCGTAAAAATAGATGCTAGAAAGTTCCTCGTTAGAAAAGCCACACTTCTTGATAGACCTCTACTCTTTCAACTTGCCTCTAAAAAAAGACAGCCAATAAAAAAATTTATAAAAATAAAGAGCAACTTGTCATAAAGTCATACTAAAGGACCGTTTTTGTGCTTTTTCCTTAAGGGGGGTGGTCGTGTCAGTTAGTTTGCCATCGAATGAAAATGCTTACAAATTAATTAGGGGGGATTAGAATTGAGGTCAAAAAAATCGATAGTTTTAATGTTTACGATGATGTTAGTTTTACTATTAGCGGGCTGTTTAAATAATAGTACCCCAGCCTCTAAAGGTGATTCATCATCAAGTTCGAACAGTGGAAGCGGCGGCGAATCGTTTAATTGGAGAATGGCCAGTGTTTGGGCAGAAGGAAGCTTGCAGTATGAACAAGATGAAAGGTTTGTCAATCTTGTTAATCAGTTAAGTAATGGGAGATTGAATATTAAATTGCACAGTGTTGGAGAGTTAGCACCAGCGAACCAGGTTTTAGACCTTGTAAGCGGCGGAACAGTGGAAATGGGCGGAGACTGGCCGAACTACTGGTCAGGTAAAAACACAGCCTTTGAATTATTAGGATCTCAAGCAATGGGATTAACAAACTGGGATTATTTCTTGTGGATTAATCAAGGCGGCGGAATGGAAGCCTATAATGAAATTTATGGGAAATTCAATACGATTTATTTCCCTCACTCGATTTCAGGAATGGAGTCTGGTATTAGATCAAATAAGCCAATTGAAAGCCTTGAAGATTTAAAAGGCATGAAGATTCGAATGGCTGGCTTAATTCAAAGCGAACTGATCAAGCAGTTAGGTGCAACTCCAGTAACATTAGCCACTCAAGAAATTTATGAAGCATTGCAGCGCGGTGTTATCGATGCAGCAGAATATAGCTCTCCATACAGTGATGAAGTGACAAAAATGTATGAAGTGACAAAATACTGGTTAACTCCTGGCTTCCACCAAACAAGCTCAATTTATGGAGCCATGATCAATAAGGACGCATGGGCAAAATTACCGGAAGACTTACAAGCAGTGGTTGAAAAAGCAAGCAAAGCAGCTCAAACCGAAAATGCAAGCCAATACGCTTTTAATGATGCAGAAGCAGCACAGAGAATGGTAAATGAATATGGAATTGAAACGACGGAGCTTTCTGACGAAGAAATGGCTAAGCTTCACGATATGGTAAGTGCAATTGTAGAAAAGCTTGCCAGTGAAAACCCTGATTTTGAGAAAGTGTTAAATAACCAATTAGAATACTTAAAAATGTACGCTCCGTATAGGGATCTTCAAGGAGATTGGAGCTTCGGAAACAATTCAAAAGTAGCTGAATAAGTTCAAGTAATCTATCGAAAGCATCACAAATAAACGGTCAGTCAGTACCCCTCTTTTCTTTTCTAGATTGGAAAGAGGGACAACTGCCCGGGCCAGGAATGAGAAGCTCATTTAAAAAAGGAGGGGAACAGGTGAATGCTCTCAAAAAGATTTCCAAGTTTCTAGATAAAACGAATGATTGGGTGGGGAAGGTCTCCAGCTGGTCCGTTATTATCATGATGCTGCTAGTCGTCTACGAAGTCGTCAGCAGGAGAATTTTTAACAGCCCGACTATTTGGACGTTCGAGGTCACAACCATGGTGTTTGGCTTTCACTTTATGATGGTATCCGCTTATGGTGTGCTTCATAAGGTCATGGTATCTGTAGATATGCTATACGAAAAATTTTCTGCGAAGAAACAAGCGATTCTGGATCTTATTACGTATTCGATTTTCTTTATGCCTTTTGTAATCGGTGTTCTTTACGGAAGTTCCAAATTTGCCTGGATTTCCTGGCTGCAAAAGGAAGTGAGCTGGACAGCATTCGCTCCGCCAGTGTACCCTTTCAAAGCAATTATTCCAGTGGCGTTTTTCTTCCTATTATTACAAGGGATTTCGGAAATGATCAAACGGATTGTTATTTTAGCTGAGGGGGAGGAGAGCCATGATTGAAGCCATTATCATTTTTAGTATGTTTATCGGTTTAATTATCGGTTTAGCGACTGGGCACCCCCTGGCATTTGTTCTTGGCGGACTAGGTGTTATCGCAGGTGTCTTTGGCTGGGGACCGCAAGTATTCGATATCTTTTCAAATAGTATTTTTGGAACCATGTCCAATTATACACTTGTTGCGATTCCGCTCTTTACCTTAATGGCGAATTTTCTATCATCTTCAAGGGTTGCAGATGGTTTGTTCGAATACATGAGATATTTATTAGGCCCTCTACGTGGCGGAGTGGCTTTAACCGTTATTGTTGTTTCGACTATTTTTGCCGCCACAACTGGAATCGTTGGGGCTTCGATCGTTACTATGGGTGTCCTGGGAATGCCGGTTCTATTAAAGTATGGGTACGATAAACGATTAGCTTCAGGAGTTGTCGCCGCTGGGGGTACACTGGGAATCCTCATTCCTCCAAGTATTATGTTAATTGTTTTAGGTGCACAGGCTCAAGTATCAGTGGGAAAACTCTTTCTATCATCTATTGTTCCCGGCTTAATGCTCGCGGGTGCTTATTGTGTCTATGTACTGATTGCCTGCTGGAAAAACCCGGATTGGGGTCCAGCTGTTTCAAAAGAAGAAATGAAAGATATGCCAATGCGAAAGGTTATTATCGGGAGTCTTGTGAATCTAGTACCACCGATGATATTAATTTTCGCCGTACTTGGGACAATCTTTACAGGTGTGGCGACGCCAACAGAATCAGCTGGAGTAGGAGCGTTTTTATCACTGATGATGGCGATTGCTTATAAAAGGTTTACCTGGAAGATGCTGGCTGATGCTGTTTATGATACAGCCAAAATAACCGCGATGGCTCTTGTTATTATCGTTGGTGCTACAGCCTTTACCTCTATCTTCCTGGCTCTAGATGGAGATACTCTCATTCAAAACTTTGTAGTGGATCTTGGCTTAAGCAAGTGGGGCGTATTCATTGCTATGATGCTGATTTCCTTTATTCTGGGAATGTTTATCGACTGGATTGGAATCGTTATGATCATTATGCCGATCTTCTTGCCGCTTCTTGAGCTATATAATTTTGATCTGATCTGGGTAGTAACCGTGTTCGCTGTATTACTGCAGACTTCATTCTTAACACCGCCGTTTGGGTTTGCTTTGTTCTACCTGAAGGGAATTGTGCCTCCGGAAGTCAAAATGACCGATATTTACAAGGGTATTATCCCGTTTGTCATCATCATGCTGATTGTGACCACACTTATTACAGTATTCCCAGACATTGTCATGTGGCTGCCGAATATGTCAAAGTTATAAGATAGGAAACTTTCTAACTAACAAACGTTAAGATAATTTTTCAAAATATCCATTTGAGTCAATGCTCGACGTGGAATTTCATTGAGAGAACATTCAAGAAACGCTTGTTAAATCAGCTGCAAGTGAAGTAACGAGGATGATGATTGCTGGCGGTGGCTAAGACTTAGGGTTTAAGGCTTATTAGTCAGCAGCACAGGCTTTTAATAGAGTTAGCTAATAGGATAAAAACTATGCCAGAGGAGGTCCAAAGTATGGGCAGGATGGACGGTAAGGTCGTATTAGTGACAGGCGGTGCCCGCGGTTTAGGGGCGAATGACTGTTATGAGTTTGCCAAAGAAGGGGCAGACGCGATTATTATTGCAGATATTAGAAAAGAGGAGATGGAGGAGACGGCGGCAGCGCTGCGAACTAAGTTTGGCTGTAAGATCGTTTGCCGGGAACTGGATGTGACGAACGAGAAGCAATGGGAATTACTCGTGTCTGAAATTGACGAAATATTCGGCAAATTGGATGTATTGGTAAATAACGCAGGAATTGTAAAAAGAGTGACATTATTAGAATGCACGCTCGAAGATTGGAATAACCTGATAGAGGTCAATCAGACAGGTGTTTTTTTAGGGATGAAACACTGTGCCCCATTGATGAAAAAGTCCGGTAAGGCCTCCATCATTAACATTTCTTCCATCGCCGGGCTGACCGGGTACTTTGCCTGGCCTTATACGGCATCGAAATGGGCTGTCCGCGGAATGACACAAGCGGCTGCAATGGAACTAAGTGATTGGGGGATCCGGGTCAATTCTATCCATCCCGGTTTTACATGGACTGATTTGACCTCCGATGTCAAGGACATGTTAGAAGGTTTCTCAAATGCTGTCGCCCTTGAGAGGTACGGCAAGCCGGAAGAAATAGCGAAAGCTGTACTATTCCTTGCATCAGATGAATCATCTTTTATCACCGGAACAGAACTTACAGTGGATGGAGGGCTTCAAGCTGGTGGCGGACTCCGTTATTTTACCAAACAAATGGGACTGTATCAAACAGATCATTAATAGCTTCATAGTGTCGAAGGAAGGGGAGAGATCGTTTGGAACCGAAAAAATTTTATAAAAAAACCATGCAGGAAAAGCACGATACCCTTCGCGCGCATGCTTCCTTGACTGAGGATGAAATACAGGGATATGCAAACTTTGGCTATTTAGGGGAAAGCCGAACCAGTTCCTTTATTGAAAACAGTATCGGCGTGATGGAGGTTCCTCTAGGTGTTGCTTTAAACTTTGTGGTCAATGGAAAGGAGACCATTGTACCCATGGCAGTTGAGGAGTCATCTGTGGTGGCTGCAGCGAGTCATGCGGCAAAGCTTGCAAAACCTTCGGGCGGCTTCTTTGCCTCGACAACAGGCTCCATTATGTTTTCACAGATTCAAATTGTCAATTGTGAGGATGTTTTTGGAGCGAAACTGAAAATCCTGGAACAAAAAGAGGAGCTTCTTGAAACAGCCCGCAAAAAAGACCCTATTCTGGTCAGTTTAGGCGGGGGTCCAAAGGATTTAGAGGTCCGCGTGATTGATCATCAGGATGGACCGATGCTTGTTGTTCATTTGCTAGTTGATACAAAGGATGCAATGGGAGCGAATACGGTTAATACGATGGCTGAGAGTATCGCGCCAATGCTTGAACAAATCACAAGCGGAAAGGTTTATTTACGAATTATTTCTAATTTAGCAGACCAGCGCTTGGCACGATCTAGATGCAAAATTCGAAAAAGTGATATAGGACAAGCAGCGGTAGATGGAATTATAAATGCCTACCGTTTTGCAAAGGCGGATCCCTACCGAGCGGCCACTCATAACAAAGGGATTATGAATGGAATCAGCGCTGTCGTTTTAGCTACCGGTAACGATACAAGGGCAGTTGAAGCAGGTGCCCATGCCTATGCAGCCATTTCTGGACATTATTCTTCTTTAACGACATGGGAGAAAGATCGAGAAGGAGAATTGATTGGCACTATTGAACTGCCCTTAGCGGTTGGGACAGTTGGCGGAACGATTTCTCTTCATCCGAAGGCGCAATCAAATCTAAAAATCATGAAGGTGAAAACATCTAAAGAACTGGCAGAAATTATGGCTTCTGTAGGATTAGCGCAAAATTTTGCAGCCTTAAGAGCACTCGCAACAGAGGGAATCCAGGCTGGCCACATGAAGCTTCATGCCCGCAATATCGCGATGATGGCCGGAGCTGACATCAGTCAAATTGATGAGGTAGTGAGCATTATGGTCAAGGAAGGAAATATACGGTTGGACAGAGCAAAAGAAATTCTGAATCAGCCAACTATATAAATTCATTTCAATTCAGGAGGCGGTTTTTTTATGTCATCTGCAGTAAATCCGATTGATTCAGCAGCGGTTGATCAACATTCATTGAAAAAAATGCTGTATCAACTGATTCTAATCCGGCGCTTTGAAGAAGAAGTCGAAAAATTTTTTATGCAGGGAAAAATTCCAGGCACCATGCATTTATGCATTGGACAGGAACCGACAGCGGTTGGGGCATGTACTGCTTTAGAAGAAAAAGACATGATTGCCACCAACCACCGGGGACATGGTCACTCCATCGCGAAAGGATCAGATGTCAAAAAAATGATGGCTGAACTGCTGGGAAAAGCGACTGGACACAGTAAAGGGAAAGGCGGATCCATGCATATCGCGGATCTGGATGTCGGCAATCTCGGAGCAACAGGAATTGTAGGCGGAGGTCTTCCTTTAGCCTGCGGCGCTGCCTTTACATCGAAGAAAAAAAATCTAGGCTATGTTGTTTTAGTCTTTTTTGGAGATGGTTCTACCAACGAGGGAAGCTTCCATGAATCTTTAAATCTTGCATCCATCTGGAACCTGCCTGTTATCTTTTTTTGTGAAAATAATCAGTATGGAATGTCAGGGTCAATCAAGGACATGGTTAACATCGAAAATATTGCAGAGCGGTCAGCCTCATACGGGATTCCAGGGGAAGTTGTAGATGGAACAAACGTTCTCGATGTTCTGAATGTCACCAAAAAAGCAGTCGAGCGGGCCAGAAATGGTGAAGGACCTACGCTTATTGAAGCAAAAACCTACAGATGGAAAGGCCATTCAAGAAGCGATGCCAGAAAATACCGCACCCGAGAAGAGGAACAGGATTGGATAAAGAATCGCGATGGCATTAAACTTTTCAAAAATCAGCTTTTAGAACAAGGAAGAATTACGGAAGAAGAGATTGCTGAAATAGAGAAGAATGTAGAAGAAGAGATAAAGAGTATCATTGAATTTGCTGAAAACAGCCCTGAACCATCAATCGATACACTAGAGGACGATGTCTATGCTTAAGGAGGAAGTAAAAATGAGATCAATCACATATTCTGAAGCGTTGAAAGAGTCTATGATTCAAGGAATGCAGGCAGATGAAAATGTATATCTCTTAGGTGAAGATGTTGGCATCTTTGGCGGTGCTTTCGGTGTGACAAACGGGATTGTCGATCAGCTGGGACCTGAGCGGGTTGTTGATACACCGATCTCTGAAATTGCCATTACGGGGCTTGCAGTAGGTTCAGCCGTAACTGGCATGCGGCCAATTTTGGAAATTCAGTTTTCGGATTTCGTCACCTGTGCAGTTGACCAGATTGTCAATCAAGCTGCTAAATTACGATATATGTTTGGCGGCAAGGCAAAGGTACCGATGGTCATTCGCCTTCCTGGCGGGTCCGGACTGGGATTTGCCGCGCAGCATTCACAGAGTTTAGAAGCATGGATGACCCATATTCCAGGATTAAAAGTAGTGCAGCCTTCGACTCCTTATGATGCGAAAGGGTTATTTAGAGCTGCATTAGAGGACGATAACCCAGTGTTATTTTATGAACATAAATTATTGTACGGCATAAAAGGTGAGGTGCCAGAAGAGTCCTATACAATTCCTCTTGGAAAGGCAGACATTAAGAGAAAAGGTAGCGATGTAACAGTAGTTGCAACCTCCTTGATGGTTCACCGGGTATTAGAGGCTGCCGCAAAATTAGAACAGGCAGGGATCAGTGTGGAAGTTATCGATCCAATGACTCTCGTTCCTCTTGATGTTGAAACGATTGTATCGTCCGTTAAAAAGACAGGCCGTGCATTAGTTGTCTATGAGGCTGTCCAAAGAGGCGGCTATGGTGCAGAAATTGCCAGTATGATTACAGAAAGTGAAGCGTTTGATTATTTAGATGCCCCAGTCAAGAGACTTGGCGGGAAGGCTGTTCCGATTCCATACAATCCGAAGCTGGAAAAGAAAGCAGTTCCTCAAGTTGATGATATTATCCAGTCAATCAAATCGTTGTTTTAGTCCTTATAGGAGGTGATTCGAACATGGCAGAAGAAGTAATAATGCCTAAATTAGGGGCATCGATGGAAAAAGGAACCATTCTCAGCTGGTTTAAAAATGAAGGCGATCAGGTAGAAAAAGGTGAACCTTTACTGGAAATTATGACCGATAAAATAAATATGGAAGTGGAAGCGACATCCTCCGGGATTCTTTTAAAAAGATGCTATGGGGCTGATACGGAGGTTGATGTGTTAAAGCCGATTGCTTACATAGGCGAAGCAGGGGCAAGGATTCCGGAAGCGGCAAATGAAGGGCCAAAAAATGAAAGTGCAGCTGAAATAACCGCAAATTCAATGGATGAAGCACAGGGAAAAGCAGGAGAAACAGCGGTTCGTCTAACGGAACCACTTCAAAGCAGGCCTCGCCGGACCCCTGCAGCTCGAAAGCTGGCTGCCGTTAACGGCATTGATCTTCGGGAGGTCAAGGGTACTGGACCGAATCAAAGGATTCAGCTCAGAGATATTGAATTAATCTTGAAAAATCGTAAAAAGGCAACTCCGCTTGCAAAGGAAATTGCAAAACAGCAGGAAAAAGACCTTACAACGATCCCAGGTTCGGGACATAAAGGGAAAATCCAAAAACAGGACGTATTAGTTCTAGAGCAAAGCCAGGAAAAACAATATATGAACTATGATGGCCTTCGTAAAATCATCGGCGATCGAATGACACACAGTGCCCAAAATGTTCCGCAGGTAACCTTGCACTGCGATATTGATATGACTGAGGCTGTGGCTCTCAGAAAAGACCTGCTGCCTAAAATTGAGAAAAGGACAAGATTGAGAATTTCCTATACGGATATCTTCGTTAAATTTGCTGCTCATACATTAAAAAAGCATCCGATCTTAAACTCTTCCTTCAGAGGCGACAAGATTGAGCTTCATTCTGCTGTCAATATTGGAGTGGCTGTAGATGTACCAAATGGTTTAGTTGTACCTGTTGTAAAGGATGCAGATAAAAAGACTTTGAGTGAACTGACAACTGAAACGAAGAGGCTGGTTCGTGCTGCCCAGGCAAACAAGCTTTCATTTGAACAAATTTCAGGCGGGACGTTTTCAATCAGTAATTTAGGAATGTTTGCAGTTGATTCATTCAATCCGATTATCAATGAGCCGGAATCAGCTATTCTCGGAATTGGCAGGATCCGTGATCAGCTCGTGCAAAAAGAAGGATCAATTCAGACCGTTAGCCAGGTGACCTTTAATCTTACATTCGATCATCGTGTGATTGATGGGGCGGCGGCAGCAAGATATTTAACGGATTTAAAGAATGCCCTGGAAAACCCGTACGAATTATTCATATGAGGTGTCGTCCATGAAAAAGTATGATGTTGCAGTCATTGGCGGCGGACCCGGCGGCTATATTGCCGCAGAGTACGCTGCCAAACACGGCGCCCGAGTGGCGCTGATTGAAAAAAAACATTTGGGAGGCGCCTGCTTAAATAGCGGCTGTATCCCATCTAAAACGTTTTTGCGTTTTGCAGAGGTTCTGGAAGTGATTCAAAAAGCGAAAAAGTGGGGCATAGAGGCCGGCGATGTCAGCTTCTCCTATAAAAAGCTCAGAAAGCGCAAGGATATAGTGGTAAAAAGCTTGCAAAAAGGGGTTTCCGCTTTATTAAAAAATGCGCAGGTAGACTTTTATCAAGGAACAGGCACTCCCCAGCCAAATAATCAGGTCTCCATTATTTCTTCTGGAAAAGAAGAGCGGATTCATGCCGGGAAAATGATTTTAGCGACAGGATCGCGTCCGGCTTTTCCTGCGATTGAGGGGCTTGATCAGGTCTCTTTTCATACAAGTGAAAGCATCTTCGAGCTGGAAGAACTTCCGGCCTCGCTGACTATTTTGGGGGGTGGCTACATCGGTGTGGAATTTGCCAGTATTTTTTCCAGCCTGAATGTTGAGGTGAATTTGATAACTGAGGGAGAATCCATACTGCCAAACGAGGATCCGCAGATTGATGAGTTTCTTAGCAAAAAGCTCCGTTCCCAAAAAGTGAAGGTCCATACTGCTTCTAAAGTCAAAAGAGTTATTTGTGAAAACGGTAAAAAAAGATTGGAAGTGCAATCCAGCGACAGTGGTTTAATTAGGCTCGAGACAGCTGAAATTCTGATTGCGGCTGAACGTGTTCCGAACATTACTGATTTTGTTCATCTTGATTTACAAATGAACGGTCCCTGGATTGCAGTTAACAACCAAATGGAGACGAGTTATCCTAATATATACGCGGTTGGCGACCTGCTTGGACGTTACCAGTTAGCTTATACTGCCAGTGCAGAGGGGATTACAGCAGCTTCCAATGCCATCAATCAATATAAGGAAATAGATTATAAGGTGATTCCCCGCTGTATTTATACTTATCCAGAGGTTGCCTGTGTCGGTTTATCGGTAAGAGAGGCACAGGAAAAGGGATTACGGATTCGTACAGAGAGCTATCCTTTCAGTGCAAATGGGAAGGCTTTTACGATGGATGAAAGAACCGGCTTTATTAAAATCATTGCCGATGAGGTTCATAAAGAAATTCTCGGGATTGTTATTGTGGGACCAAACGCGACAGAAATGATTTCAGAAGCAGCAACCTTTATTTCTCTGGAAGGAACTGTAACGGAACTGGCAAATCTTATTCACCCGCATCCATCCTTATCTGAAGGCTTTTCTGAAGCAGCCAAAGCCTGGCTGGAAAAAACACAGCTGCAGCTAACCACATAGTGACAGCACGTTTCCCTTTTTCCTGTCTAAGAGCAAATAAGTATTTTAGGAGTGAAAAGATTGAAAGTATTTATGCATAATGGGCCAAGCGGGTTAGCAGGAGCCTCCTATCGCGATTTTCCTGAAATCCCCCTCAAGGAGAGACAAGTTAGAGTACAGCTAAAATGCGCAGGATTAAACCATCGTGATCTATTTGTGATCAGCAGTAGAAACGAAGAAGAACCGCCGATTATCCTCGGCTCGGATGGTGCAGGCGTGATCACCGAGATTGGAGAAAAGACAAATGGATTTTCCATCGGTGATGAAGTAGTGATCAATCCTAGCATCGGCTGGATGGAAAAGAGCCCCGCCCCGCCGAGCGATTTCCGGATTTTAGGGTTTCCTGACCATGGGACATTTTCCGAAAGTATCGTTCTTCCGATTGAAAATATCGAGTATAAACCAAAATATCTCTCCTGGGAGGAAGCGGGAGTAATGCCGCTTGCGGCATTGACTGCCTACCGGGCTTTATTTACAAGAGGAAAAGCAGCGGAAGGAGATACCGTTTTTATCCCCGGGATCGGGAGCGGTGTGGCGACTTTTGTATTGCAATTTGCGAAGGCGATCGGCGCAAAGGTAATCGTGAGTTCTCGTTCCGAAGAAAAGAGAGACCAAGCGATCAAACTGGGTGCAGATGCTGCTATTGATACAAATGAAGATTGGGGAGTACAGCTTCAGCAGGAAAAGGCAGACTTAGTGATTGAAAGCATTGGAACCGCCACGTTTAACAGGTCTCTCGAAATGCTCAAGCCCGGCGGAACGATGGTTACGTTTGGTGCGACAACAGGAGATGAAATCGGGATTAATCTGCGCCAGTTTTTTTATGGCCAATTAAATTTATTAGGAACAACAATGGGCAGCCATGATGAGTTTAGAGAAATGCTTGCTTTTATTACAAAGCATAGGATACAGCCTGTTGTGGATCATGTTTTTCCGCTGTCTGAAACGCAGAAGGCTTTTGAAAGAATGGATGATGGCAAACAATTTGGAAAAATAGCGATAAAGATTGGTGAATAAGCATGTGTGTGGAAGGTGAGAAAATGCGAGCTGCGGTTATGAGTGCGCCATTTGGAATTGAGGTTCAAGAAGTGCCAAAACCTGCACCTGGACCAAACGATGTGATGGTGCGTATAGTAAATGCGGGAATCTGCGGAAGTGATATTCATATTTATGACGGGACTTATGCATATGCAAAGTACCCCCATGTCCATGGCCACGAACTAAGCGGAGTTGTGGAGACTGCTGGCAGTGAGGTCACCAAACTAAAGACAGGCGATCGCGTCGTAATTGAACCGGCTATCGCCTGCGGAGAATGCTATGCGTGCCGAATCAATAAACTGAATTGTTGTGTTAATCTCGAGCTGATCGGGATTATGCGTCCGGGCGGTTTTGCAGAGTATACGGTTGTGGATGAGAATCATGTACATGTAATTCCAGATAAAATGAGTTTTGAAGCTGGAGCGATTGTCGAGCCGTTTACCATTGGAGCACAAATCGTCAGCCGCGCAGGCGTTAAGCCAGGAAATACCGTTACGATTTTAGGAGCAGGACCGATTGGGTTGACGGCGCTGATTTTACTTAAAGCACTTCACGAGGTAAAAGTTACGATTGTGGACATAATTCCTGAAAGACTTGCACTTGCCGGTTTATTTGGCGCCGATGTGACAATCAATGCAAATGGCACAAATGTGAACCATACAATTAAGGAATTAACGAACAATGAAGGATCTAATATTGTGATTGAAACAGCAGGATTAAGACAAACAATGGAACAGACCATCGAGTTAGTAAGTTCTGGAGGAAGAATTGTGATTGCCGGTTTAACAACAGACAAAGTCGGTATCCCCGGTTATTTATTCTCCAATAAAGAGGTTGAAATCTATGGAAGCCGAAATAGTGCAGGAAAATTCCCAGAGGTCATTAATTTTCTCACCCGGCATCATGAGATTGCCGATAAGTTTATAACCAACAAAATGCCGCTGGAACAAATAGATGAAGCGTTCCGGTTAGCCAAATTTGAGCCGCATCTGGTAAATAAAATTATTTTGCAAATCTGATTTCTATTTTTGCTGCATTCAAAAAAATGAATCTGTTATGGAGGCTATAATTGATGAAAGCCTTAATGAAACTGCAATCCGGGGTAGGGAATGTAAGTTTGGCAGAGGTGCCTGAGTCATCCTGTGATGAAACTAGTGTGAAAATAAAAGTAGCCTATACAGGAATTTGCGGGACAGATCTTCATATTTATCATGACACCTTTAAGAGCAGCCCGCCTGTCATTATGGGACACGAGTTTTCCGGGGTGATCTCTGAGGTCGGGAAAAGCGCAAATGGATTCAAGGCAGGGGACCGAGTGACAGTCCTGCCATCAAGTGCCGGGGTCTGTCAAAAGTGCTCAAACTGTAAAAAGGGATACTATATGCTATGTGCCGACAGAAAAGGCATGGGCTTAAGAATGAATGGAAGTTTTACAAACTATGTTGTGGTACCGGATGAGGTTGTCTACAAGATTCCTGAGCATATATCACTTGAGGAAGCGGCTTTGACAGAACCATTAGCAGTAGCCGTTCACTCGATTGAAGAATTGACCTCTATTAATCTAGGAGATACGGTGCTTGTGTCAGGTCCTGGCCCAATTGGATTAGTCTGTACAGCCGTTTTAGCTGCAAAAGGCTGCAAAGTCATTGTGGCGGGAACGACGATTGATCAAAAACGGCGGGAAATCGCCAAACAAGTCGGTGCCTATATGGCGGTGGACGTTCTGAAGGAAGATCTTATAGAGCTAGTTGCCGAAGAAACTGGTACAAAAGGAGCCGATGTGGCGATAGAATGTGCAGGCTCTGCGCCTTCGGTAGCGAATTGTTTAAATTCACTGAAGAAGAAGGGGAAACTTATTCAGGCTGGGATTGTGGGAAAAGAGATCTTGGTAGATTATGATTTGATTCACTATAAAGAAATTTCCGTATACGGTTCTCTTGGCCATACGCTTGCGACTTGGGAGCGGGTGATGGAAATATTAAGCAGCGGGAAAGCCAACTTACAGCCTATTATTACGCATAAATTGCCGCTCAGCAGCTGGAAAGCAGCTTTTGAACTTTGTGAGCAAAAGCAGGCAGGTAAGGTGCTGCTTTATAATGACAATGATTGAGAAAATGCTGTTGATTACGAACCTTGCCTTTATAGCAGCAAGAACAACTTACATATAGAGCTTGCTAGAGTCGAAAACGATCGGCTCTTTTTTTCTTTTTGGTTCTTTTCGTATAGGTTGTTGTTTTTGGACTATAAA
>JAGGRA010000078.1:16027-23755 GCA_018613035.1 Pseudomonas sp. ISL-84
CTCCAATCAACTCAGTAATTAAAACAAGTTTGTAAGCAACAAACTTTGCGAAAACAGCCTTCTTTTTAAAGAACCTATTTAGAACCGTTTTGATCGAAAAATAGAAAGAGGATCCTTCATATCTGACTGGATAGAAGTGAAAGTTTAGTGAGCATTTTTAAAAGTTCGTTATTTTGGCGTGTGACTAGCAATATATTAAAGTATCGGAATATTCTGAAGTGGTTTTGCTAGTTTATTTCAATATTTAATAAGGAGGGATATCAATTGGATGTTGGTTATATCACAAGAAGAATGGCAAACGATGTAAATCCAAAAAGTGCTGCAAAAATAGCAATCCAGGAAGAGGCGGGTAAATCATGGACGTATAAGGAACTTCACCGCATTTCGAACTCCTATGCGAATAAGCTTCGTGATATGGGTGTGCAAAAAGGAGATAGCGTCGGAATCCTTCTATACAATTGCCTTGAGTATATTGGTCTATACTTTGCGATTGCCAAAATTGGCGCAATTGCAGTTAGACTTAATTTTAGGCTTTCAAGTGATGAATTTGAATACGCATTAAATGATTCAAAAACGAAGGTATTGTGCTTTCATTCAAATCTGGTACATCAGCTGGAGGAGATACGCAATCAAGTTTCAGTTGAACGATACATTTGTCTTCCAAATAAAGATGAAAAGATTCCCGGCTGGTCGGAGGGATGGGAGCTATTAGAAACCGGCTCTGCAGATGAGATCGAGGGAATTAGCATTAATATGAAAGATCCCGTTATGCTGATGTATACATCCGGGACAACAGGAAGACCTAAAGGAGCCATTTGGACACATGAAACTACATTCTGGTTTTCGTCCATGCAGGCGCTAAGATGGAAGTTTACTGGTGAGGAAGTGGGGATGACAACAGGACCCCTCTATCATGTGGCAGCATTGGAAGATATCGCATTGCCGATCATGCTGATGGGCGGCACACTTTTAATCACCAAAAGCAAAGGATTTAAGATTGAGAGAATTCTTTCTGTTATTGAGAGTGAAAAAGTCACCGACTGCTTCCTTTTTCCATTTATGATCTATGAAATGCTGAATTCGACTGAAATCGATCAGTATAAGCTTGAAAACTTAAATGTTATCTATACGGGCGGAGACCCAATTATGCCATGGGGACTCCAGCAGCTCAAAAAGAAATTTCCGCATGTGAGGCTTGTACAAGTATACGGCCTGACAGAAGGAACACCGATCGCAGCTTCACTTGACCCCGAAGATGTTTTTGAAAAAAGCCATACAGTTGGTAAACCGTCACCACTGACCGAAATTAAAATCATTGATGATTCCGGAAATCCTCTCCCTGTAGGGGCAGTGGGCGAGATCGCGATTAAAAGTCCAGCCGTATCCGCTGGTTACTGGGGAAAGCCAAGGGAAACAAAGGCAACATTTGTGGATGGCTGGTGTAAAACCGGTGATTTAGGGAAATTCGATGAGGAAGGATTTCTGACCATTGCGGGCCGAAAGAAAGATATGATTCGAAGCGGCGGTGAGAATATCTATGCCGCTGAAATTGAGGATGTACTATTCCGGCATGAGGCAGTAAAGGAAGTATCCATTATTGGTATTCCTGACCCCAAATTTATTGAAGCGGTATGCGCTGTTATTGTCAAAAAAGAGGGCAAGAAGCTTACGGAAGAGGAAGTAATTGAATACTGTAAAAAACAACTTGCCAGCTACAAAAAACCAAAAAAGGTCATTTTTGTGGACGAATTACCGCGAACTCCTTCCGGCAAAGTACAAAAATTCGTTCTGCGAAACAAGTATAGAGGTCTGAATCATGGATAGGGAGGAAATGAATTTGGGGACGATACAAGCTGTTTCATGGTCAAAGCAAAATGGCATTGCAACCCTCATCATTAATAATCCGCCAGTGAATGTCCTTAGTAAGGGTGTTGTTGAACAATTGTCCATTGCAACGGAAGAAATTAGAAAGGACCCTGAGGTGAGGGTTGTTATTCTTACGGGGGCAGGCGAAAAGGCCTTTATGGCTGGAGGGGATATTAAAAGCTTTCCTGATTGGATTGGAAAAGGGGCAGAGGAAGCCAAGCAAAAATCACTTTGGCTTCAGGAGCCGCTTAATAAAATTGAGAGGCTCCCCCAGCCGACCATTGCTGCGATCAATGGTTTAGCTTTAGGGGGTGGCTGCGAACTGGCCTTAAGCTGTGACATTCGAATTGCTGAGGAACAGGTTAAAATCGGTCTTCCCGAAATAAAATTAGGATTGTTTCCAGGTGCGGGCGGTACTCAGAGGCTTCCGCGGCTAGTCGGGAAAGCAAGGGCAAAAGAAATCATCTATACCGGTGAACCTCTGACTGCTGAGGAAGCCTGTC
This sequence comes from Pseudomonas sp. ISL-84, assembly GCA_018613035.1. Taxonomy (GTDB): domain Bacteria; phylum Bacillota; class Bacilli; order Bacillales; family Cytobacillaceae; genus Cytobacillus. Next base: position 18,397 of record JAGGRA010000078.1, read on the forward strand.
AAATTGGACTTGTGAACCATATCGCTCCAAAAGGGAGGTCCTTGGAGAAAGCTATGGAACTGGCGAAAAAGATTAACCGATTTTCATTGCCTGTGCTTTCTTATGCGAAGCAAGCGATTGATGAAGGGTATGAGCAAGCACTGGAAAAAGGTCTGGAAACAGAAGCTGAATATTTTGGCTATGTCTTTCAGACAAAGGATGTAAAAGAAGGGGTTGAAGCCTTTATCCAAAAGCGGCCGGCTAACTTTATGGATAAATAGCGGATAGGAAAGTTTGAAAAGTCAAACTTTTTAAAGTATAGCGTTTTACAAGGATTATAGATCCTCTTGAATGCCCTAGGACTGCTTCTCGGGGTTAACTGTCATATAGGGCACGCATGATGCCCGCCAACCTCGTTTTTTGAGGTTCATGGTCATCATAGTCAATGAATGATGCCCGTGAGAGATACCGAACAATAGATTACTATTCTAGGAGTGAAGTTGTGAATCAAAATCGAGCTAGATTAGAGCAAACCGTTTTACCTGTTATAATGGCCCCGATGTTTTTAGTATCCAGTCCTAAAATGGTGGTTGAAGGCTGTAAAAATGGCGTCATTGGATCTTTTCCATTATTAAATGCACTTACAGCTGATATATTAGAAAACTGGATGGCTGAGATTACAAACGAGCTTCAGCAGGCACAGGATGCTGACCCGCATAAAAAGATTGCTCCATGGGCCGTCAATTTTATCGCCCACCCTTCCAATAAAAGGTATGAAGAGGATCTGAAGTTAATTAAAAAATTTCAACCCCCAATTGTTATTACGTCATTAGGTGATCCAAGCCCTGTTGTCAAAATTGTACATGAATACAATGGGCTGGTATTTTCAGATGTTATTAATCTGTTTTATGCAAGAAAGGCAGTAAAGAGAGGAGTTGATGGACTCATACTAGTCTGCAATGGTGCAGGGGGACATGCCGGAACGCTTAATCCATTCGCCTTTTTAAGTGCCGTTAAAGAATTTTTTGATGGGATAACGGTTCTAGCGGGAAGCATCTCCAATGGACAAGATCTCCTGGCTGCAGAAGCTCTTGGTGCAGACTTTGTCTATATGGGTACGAGATTTATTGCGGCTGCAGAAAGTTTCGCAAATGAGCAATATCAAAAAATGCTGATTGATTCATCTATGGAAGACCTTATTTACACGGATGCTTTTAGCGGGATAAATGCAAATTACCTTATTCCGAGTATTCGAGCTGCCGGATTGGATCCAAATCATTTAACAAAGAAAGAAGAAGTTGACTTTTCCAAAATGAACGAAACAGAAGCTAAAGCCTGGAAGGATATTCTCTCAGCCGGACAAGGCGTTCATAGTGTCAAGAAGGTGCAGACAACCGTTGAAATCGTACAAGAGCTTCAGGAGTCTTATGAAAAAACTGTTGCTAATATACTGAAGAAACGTTCAGTTAATAAGTATTAAAAGAGAGAATCCAATAACAAATAGTTTCAAAGTAACCGAGCAAGCAATCAGAGAAAACTAATCTCAAAAGCATTGGATAAAGGAGTAAATCATTTCCCTATAATGGTTTACTCCTTTTTACGTTTCAGGCCCAAGATAAACTTGTTACTTAGGTAATGGGGCGGAACTTAAATTTAGGTTAGAGGTACCAGACTGAGGGGACAGACCCCTTTTTTCGAATCCACTTCATGGATATTAAAGTTTCTTTTATAGTCATCCCGAATACCAGTTTGTTCGGCCATATACAAGGCATATGAGACGCATTTGGTAATTCGGTTGACAAATGCAGTAAATACTTCAGAAGAATAGAATCTACAGCACAATTGTGAAAAGAGGACTATAGTTTATTAAAATAATCTGTTACAAATTGTTTAAATTGTATGGTAGCCGGACTCAAGTATTTCCCCTCGAGCCATGCCATTCCAATCACCCTTTCGCATGTTGGCCAGTGGACTGGAATTTTACATACTTTACTTGAATCCAGCCCCTTAATGTCAGGAATGAGTGATACTCCAAGCCCTTCAGCCACTAGACCTGCAACAGTTGTAACTTCTTCTCCCTCAAACGTTACACGCGGTACGATTCCAGCTTCTGCAAGCAAGTCATCCGTAACTTTTCTTAGCCCGTAGCCTTTTTTCAGCAGGATGAAGGAATCCCCTTTAAGTTCAGATAACAAGATAGTCTTACTTTTCCCCAGCGGGTGTCCGGCAGGTACGATGGCCAAGAGTTCCTCTGACCATAACTTTTCCCACTGAACTCTCACATTGCTTTCATTAGCGGATACTAAGCAAAGATCGATTTCTCCCGCTTCCAATTTTTCCAGCAGCACTCCTGAGTTATTTTGAGTGAGCTGGAATTTCACATTTGGATGTGACTCACGGAATGTTCCAATCAAGTCTGGAATCAAATGAGTCCCAAGAGTATGCAGAAAACCCAGGGATACCTCTCCCGACTCTGGATGCAGCAAATCCTGTATCTCTTGTTTTCCTTCTTGGAATTCCGTCAAAATATTATCCACCCGTTTCAAAAAAAGGCTCCCATACCGATTTAATATAATAGAACGGCCTTGTCGTTCAAAAAGAGGAACGCCTAACTCTTCCTCTAAGCGTGAAATAGACCTGCTTAAAGCTGGCTGAGAAATTGAAAGGGACTCCGCTGCCCGGGTCATATGCTGAAAACGAGCAACAGTTTGAAAATAAACAAGGTGCTGCCATTCCACAATGTATTCCTCCAATACTTACTTATTACAAAAAGGTATTAATTTGATGTTAATAATAAATTGGAAGTTATATGAATGTAAAGCGTAAAATTTAATTAACGACTATTGGGAGAGGGATGTTATTTTATGAGCTATATCGAACGAGGGACTAAGACCTATCGGCAGGCATTAATCTGCATGTTTTTGGGGAGTATGGTTACATTCGCAATTTTATACTGTCCCCAGCCGCTGATTAGCGTCTTTTCTGAGCAATATCAGGTATCTCCATCGAACGCAAGCTTTACAATTTCTTTTACAACAGCTGCCCTTGCGTTAAGTATGCTGATTATACCCATCGTTGGGAATCGATGGGGAAGGAAAAGGGTAATGAGTTTTTCGCTTTTTAGCACTTCATTGCTTACTATGCTTTCTCCACTGGGTGACAGTTTTGAATTATTGCTTGCAACAAGGATGCTGATTGGATTCAGCCTTTCTGGTTTTTTAGCATCAGCAGTGGTTTATTTAAATGAAGAATTTTCTCCCCGAAGTATTGGGGGAGTGGTGGGGATTTATATAGGCGGAACAGCTGTCGGCGGAGTTCTGGGACGGGTTTGGGTTGGTGTTTTAACCGACTATTTTTCTTGGGGTGTGGCCTTGTTTACATTAGGATTAATAAGTTTCTTGTGTAGTATATGGTTTGGAATTTTTCTTCCGAAGCCTGCAAATCTTAAGCGGGCTACCCTATCATTTACAAACTGGAAGTCAAATATCAAAAAAAGTTTGAGAAGCAAAAAATTGTTAAATCTCTACGGTGTGGGTTTTATATTAATTGGAGTATATGTAACAATGCTTAATTACATTTGCTACCCCTTAACCGAAGAACCTTATAGTTTAAGCCAGTCTATTTTGGGCTTCCTATTTCTTGTCACCTTGGGAGGTACGTACAGTTCTGTAGTATTTGGAAAGCTGATGGATCGATATCCACAAACGCAGGTAATAGCATGGGCGATGGCGCTTGCTGGGCTGGGAGCATTATTGACATTAAACGATTATCTATTTATCAAGGTCCTGGGAATTGCCGTTTTTGCGTTTGGATTTTTTGCTGGTCATACTGTTGCCAGTGGCTGGGTGGCCGCTGAAGCTCCTTCTCATACAAGAGCACAAGCGGCCTCAATGTATTTGCTTTTCTATTATACCGGTTCCAGCATAATTGGCTGGTTGGGCGGTTTTTTCTGGAGTTATTATGGCTGGATCGGAGTAATTGGAATGATTTGCGCTCTGCTTGGAATTGCCTATTTCCTTACGCTTAGCCTTAAACATGGGAACTCCGCTGCTGTGGAAGGGTATAGGGTTAAGAGGTATTCTTAAAGAGATTGTTTTATTTAAAGGCTAGTCTTACTTTGAATAATCCTTCTGCATCAAAGCATGAGTGATTGTTTCTTACATTATGTTGAATGCGGAAGGTGCATACAGAAATTGAAAACCAAAAACTGTCTGTTAAGTTTAAGGTGGCTCCGTTAATGCATTAATGACCAAGAGGACAGGCACCTTCTTTTCGGCCCTATAAATCATAACCGCTAATATACCTGTGTACAATAACCTAGGAAACTTGGATTGTTTCCTCTGACGATATCCTCATAATATAGTCTGAGATATTTCGTAGTATCGCCTTCGGTGCCTTTCCCTATTATTCTATTATCAATGGTTATTATCGGCTTTATGCCTATTGCTGTGCCTGTAAAAAAAACTTCATCCGACGAGTAAATTTCAGATCTTGATAAACTTTGTTCATAAACAGGGATCTTTAATATGTTTGTTGCTATTTTTATAACAGTATCCCGCGTAATTCCTGCTAGTATGTTATCGGAAATGGGAGGGGTAATCAATTTATTGTTTTTTATAATAAAAATATTTTCACCTGGTCCCTCAGATACATGCCCCTTATCTGTTAAAAAAATAGCTTCATCAAAACCATTCAAAATGGCTTCCGTAGTAGCTAAAGCAGAGTTTAAGTATCCTCCTGTTGACTTTGCCTGAGGGGGAATAACATTATTGCCCAGACGGTTCCATGAAGATATAGAAACCCTTAAAGCCGGCTTTGGTTTATATTCCAATTTAGTGCAATACATACTTACACGATTAAAAGGATCAGCCAAACCAGGACCAATTAAATTTGCTCCTTTATAGCAAATGGGACGAATATAGACATCTTCCCGGAAATTATTTTTTCTTAAAAGTTGAATCGTCCAATCAATTAAGTTGTTTATTGAAAAAGGGACTTGAATATGAAGTGTTTTTCCAGATTCGTGGAAACGCTGATAATGTTCATTGATGCGGAAAATATATAGCTGGTTTTGTCTATCATTCCAAAAAGCCCTTATCCCCTCAATGCATCCCAACCCATAATTTAATCCTTTATTTCTTATGCTAACAGAAACTTGGGATTCTTTTAAAATTCTTCCCTGATCAAACACATACATTTTATTTTTTCTCCCATCAAAAGATATTATTTTATATTTATATTTAGAATCCTAAAATTTTATTTATCTTTTCATAATAATCGTGCCTGACCCCGGCTACGATAATACGTTAAGGACAGAGGGGTCAGGCACCATTTTTGAAACTGCTTATAATGCAAACAAAAAGAGGCTGGGACAAAACCC
>JAGGRA010000007.1 GCA_018613035.1 Pseudomonas sp. ISL-84
GTACGGTGGTGTGAGAGGTCGGGGGTTAGTCACCCCCTCCTACTCGATTTACTTGTTGTTTTGAAGTGCTTTTACCAGCTCTTCGCCCATTAATTCAGAAGAAAATGGGTCGCGGCTTGTGACGATTTGATCGTCTGCCCACACGGCGTGTGCGGGTTTGTTTAAGTCGTCCTGGTCGTACTCGGCAATATTGCGCATTTCCTGTTCAAGGCTGAACGGAAGAATGTCAAGCAAGACTTCCGGTTCAATTTCGTCCGGATAGCCTGTTACCTTTTTGCCGGAGATAATGCTTTTGCCGTCCGGGCGGGTTGTCCAAATCAGCGGTGCTGGACCGTGGCATTCAGCAGCAACGATCCCGCCGTTATCATAGATCTTATTGATGATGTTATGAAGGTCCGCATTTTTAGCCAGGTCATACATAGCTCCATGGCCGCCGACAACAAGGACAGCATCATAGTCATCATGGTTAATATCGGATAGCTTTTGTGTATCATCGGCACGCCCTGATTCATAAAGCGCCTTATAAGTGCCTTGAGGATCATATTCTTCCCCAATACTCATTTTATCAATTTCAGGCTTTCCCCCTAATGGAGAAGCAAGGTTTACCTGATGGCCAGCCTCTTCCAGGGCATTCAGCGGAGCGAATAATTCCTCTCCCCACCAGCCTGTATGGTAATTGTTTTCTTCATCTTTATAACCGCTTGATAAAACCGCTAGTATTTTTGACATATTATACCCTCCTATGTACGGATTCTTTCCCGTACTGGCTTTGTTTAAAACATTAAAGGAGCTGCTGTTTTATAAAAGTCGCGTTTCTAATCGAGATTCCATCTAACTGTTTGCCGCGTTTTGGTCGCTTCGTATCAGTTCTTCTGAAAACTTCCATTCTGTAGTAGTCTTAACTTTTAATGGCGTTTTATGATGCGTTCTTGGTCGATCGGAATTTTTATGAGAAGTGGTTGAAGGACATGCGAATGCATTTTCGAGGAGTCTCGCACCTTACGCTCCTATCAACCAACCTTATTTATCAGTGTTTATCTATTTAAAAACACAATCTTTAGAAAAAAGTCTTAAAAAAGTGAAACAAACGAGGCCGCTGGCCGACTAATTAGCAGTTTAAACAATCGGGGGATTATCGATGTCTGACAGCAGGATCAGTGAGTGGTTTTATGAATACAGCCATGATATCTATCATTTTTTAATTTATACCCTTGGTACGGGTGATGTGGAAGATCTCGTCCAGGAGGTTTTTATTCGGGCTATCCGGAATATAGATTCTTTTCAGGAGAGGTCCAGTCCGAAGACATGGCTTTTTGGCATTGCGAGGCATGTAGGAATAGATGAAATCAGGAAGCGGCAGAGGGAGCGGCTGAAGAACTATTTGTTTATGAAAAGCGAGGAAGCTAGCAGCAAGGATAATCCTGAGGAATTTCTGGAGATGAGCGAAACTCATCAGGTTCTTTATAAAGCGGTTAGAGGACTCAAGCAAAGCTACCGGGATGTGGTCATTTTACGCGGGATAAAAGAAATGACGATAGGGGAGACTGCTGAAATTCTGGGCTGGAGCGAAGGGAAAGTTCGGCTGACATTTCACCGGGCAATCAAAGCTTTGCAAAAAGAGAAGGAGAGATTTATGTAATGGCAAACAGGGACCATGAAAAAATTCTGGATGAATTAAAGTCGATGCCAAAGCCGCTTTTGCCACGCAAGCTTCAGGATGAAATGCATCAGGAGATCCGGCAGTTTTCCGCTCACTACAGCCGGCGAAAAAGGTGGGGGAGGATAATGAAAAGATCGTGGTCCAGTGTTTTAACGGCTGCAGCTATATTAATCTTGAGTATTGTCGGTCTGGAGATGTTTGGAGGAGAGAAAGGGATTCCGCCAAATGCTTCCGAGCAGCCGGGTGTTGATATACCGGAAACAGATCAATTAGATGACCCTTCATTGGGATTACACCAGGTGGCATTGGAAGATCTGTATTTTGAAATACCAAATCAGAAAACGGATGTGGTGGTTGACCGGAATACGAAGGATGGATTTACGGTGGTTGATATCCTGGATAAAGATACGGGTGAGGTCATGTTCACTTATGGAGAATCGGAAGGGGATGGACCGATTAAGACGGTGTATCGGGATCTTAAAACGGAAACTGCAGACGTGAGGCTTCAGGTGACGGTGGAGATTGATAAAGAGAGCGGCATGATTACGAAGGTCATGGACAAACATGTCAGTGTGGAGCCGCAGCCATTCCAAATGGATAAGGATAATATTATCTATTCCACCCCAAGAAACGGAACATTTCCTGCTGAAAATCTTGGAGTGGTGGCCCATTTGAATGTCGATTGGGGAACCGAAAGAGAGAACAGAATGGAACAAATCTATGAAGGGTTTCTAATCGGAGTGAGAAAAAGTGAATGACCTGTTTCCTGCTGGAGCAGGTTTTTTCTTTATTAAGATTAATCTTCGTACATATAACAGACGGTGGAATGGGAAGTGGTGCATAAAAACGGAAAGTTACGCATAAGTGAACGAGATTGAGACATAAATGGAAAAAGTGGTGCGTATATCGGTGAAAGTGGTGCATAAACTTTGAAGAGCAGCCTCTCCTAACTTTAATGGATGATTTAGACTGTTTTTTCCATAACATTTATAGGATAAATCCTTTTCATGTTACAATATATGTGAATCTATTCACAATTATAAGGGGTGATGCTGATGCTATTATCCAAATTAAAAACAGCACTTTATTCATCCATCGTCTTCACTTTTGGCTTTTGGCTGCTTTTACTCTTTACAGAAGGTGAAATGTTTTCTTTTGTCTTGATCATGATATTCCTCTATTGTCTATTTGGAAATGTCATTTACGGTGTTCCGGTTTCATTGCTGTCGGAATTTATTACAAACAGGTTCATCCGCTGGCGGCTTCCAGCAGCTGCTTTTATACATACGATGCTGGGTGCAGTCACTTATTTTTTTATTAAAGGGTTCGCCTTCTTTGCTCTTCTTTCTGCGGTGCTTTTCTTCCTGGTGGACGAGCTGCGAAAATGGGACCGGGTAATGCCTGCCGGGAAAATTGCTGCTTTAAATGCAGCGGCAATTCTATTGGCTGGTTTGCTGCCGATGGGCCTGCTTTGGATTCTTCAAAAAGCCGAAGTGGAGGCAAAGACAAATGATCTGTACCTGATTCCTCAAGGATATGCTGGACAAGTTATGATTCTCCATGAATTCGGGCAAGCGCAAGAACCGGAAACAGAAGGGGAGTATGATGTGTTTAGGATAAATGAGAAAGGGTACGCTGTTACCGCTTTGCCGCAAAGTGAAGGCTTGATTGAAGACTTATATTATTATGTTGATGAAAAGGGAAATCGTGAAGAAATCCCGGAGCACTGCATCAAATTAAGGGGAGCAGGTTCAACGATGGGAGATGGATACGAGTATTCCTATACCCGTTTTACTGTAGGGTGCCAGGAGGATATTGATGATCTGCAAGATAGGCCATCTGTTGAGGAGATCCTTTATGACGAAGGCGTGCTTGATAAAATCAATCAAACGTTTGATTGAACAAAAAAAGCTGGAGATTCCAGCTTTTTTTGTTATTTCACTGTTAATTGGCTGAGTTGGTGTTCATGAATTTCTTCTTTAGTTACATGAACTTTAATTTGGTAAGAACCTGATTCTGAAAAGGACTTACTTGCAAGATATTCACCCGGGATGCTTTCTGAGGCTTCTATATATTCAGATTGCTGCTGTTCATCCTGCCAGACTTCAAAGCTAACATTTGCATTGGTTAAAGGCTCGCCTTCCTTCAGTATTTCAGCCGTTAATCTAGCTTTCCCATCTTGTTTGAGGGTCCCATCTGTTTTCAGGTTAATCGAAACATGGCTATGTGGATGTTCTTCCTCCTGAAAGACAACCGTATTTTCAGGTGTACCGGCAATGACTTGCTTTGTCGGCATCCGGTGCATATTTCTTGCTGTGACGTGGGCTACAACAAAGTATTGTCCATTTTCAGGAAATTTCTTTTTAACTGAATAAATGCCATCGCCCTGGTGTTCAGCTTTGAGCATTTCCCGGTCATTCCGCCCAGATTGCCATACTTCAAAAACAACATCATTAGCATCCATTACTTTTTCGTCTCCATGTGTAACGATTGCTTTTAAAATTACATCCTCATGGGGGGTGATTGATTCGGGCGTCTGAATTGAAACCTCTAATTTGTTTTCGCTTTTCCCGCTGTCTTTTTCCATGGAGCAGCCAGCGAGAAGGATAAAACTTAATAAAATAACCGTATACTTTTTCATATTTACTCCTCTTTCTATGCATTTTCCATATTAAGTATGGACAATGGAGGCAGTTTCTATAACCTAAATTTATTATGTTGCCCGGCACTGAGAAAAAGTATGCAAAAAAACAGCCTGGAATCTCCAGGCTGTTAATGATATACGGTAGGAATGGCTTTTAATGAATGAACTGGCTCTGCATTTTTTCTGCCTGTATCTTTAATTGCGTTGTGTATGGCAGCCTCCAGCGGACAAGTGATTTCTTGCAGATAGGCATCGATGTTTTTCCTTAAAGCCAGAATGGTTGCCTCATCCTTAAGCTGTTTAATCATTTGGTCATTATTGATGACGATCGCAAGCCCCTTTTCCAGCAGAAAATCCATGTTGATTTCCTCTTGCCCTGGAAGGGAAGTGTGAATCAGAATGGGCAGCCTTTTTTGAAGGGCTTCACTTATGGTAACGCCGCCCGGTTTAGTCATGATGGCATCTGCTTCTTCATATAGCTTGTTCAATTCATCAGGATCATGGATGTAACCAATCGGTACTATTTGCTCGGAATGCAGCTTTTGAAGTTCCGCAAAAAGTTCTTCATTATTTCCGCAAAGGATCCTGAATTGAATATGAGGAAGTTTTTGCATTGCACTAATTAGATCGAATGAGTCCACTAAGCCGCTGTTTCCCCCGGCAACCAGAACCTGGCGAATCCGTTCTGCTTTATGAGGTGAGGGAAACTGATACGTTGTGCTTACAGGAATACCTGTGACAAAAATACTTTCACCAGCTAGTTGATGTTTGGTTATTAATTTTTGCTTTGCTTCGTGATGGGGAACGAAATGATAGTCAATCCCATGCTTGCCCCATATATCATTAATAAAAAAGTCTGTATATACATTCACCGCTATAAAGCGCTGGTAACGCCCTTTTTGTTTTAATGAGCTAATGATTCCGGATGGAAAGGAATGGGTGCAAAATACCAGATCTGGCTTTTCCGTTTCAAGGAATTTCTGCATTTTTCTTTCAAAGTAATATGATAACACCTGCAAATCAGGCTGCATTTTAAATGGATGCTGCTTGTACATGATGGTGTAGTATAAAGCCCTGTAAAGAAAAGGGGCTCCGAGAAATCCTTTTAGATAAATTCCCGACACAAGTTTCTCCAGTTTTACACTGCAATAGCTTAAAAAATCGACTATTTTAATATCCGCATCAGGGTATTGTTCCAGGACATGTTCCTCGATCGTTTCGGCAACTTTTAAATGCCCGGTGGGAAATTGGAATAATGGAAGCACCAGAACTTTCATATTGGCCCTCCTTTCCTTACTTTATTTTATTTTTCACATATTTAAAAAGCATGTATATTAAGAAAATCGCTAATAACAGGACCCCAAGAAAGGGGGCATGTTTAGGATTAATGTGAAAGAGGTCTCCTGCAAAATATCCGGCTCCGATTATGGGGACCACCCAGCAAAGAGAGCCCGCCAGGGAATAAAGGAAGTACCGAAGAAATGGAACTTTTGAAATCCCTGCAAAATACGGGCTTATTTGGCGTATGCCAGGCATATAGAAACCGGGAAAAATTCATTAGCCGATGATCATTTAGGTAGCTTTTCTCGGCCTTTTTCCATCGTTCTTCCGTTATGCCAATAAACTTACCATATTTTTTTAGGAAAGGCTTTCCGGCATTTTTGCCGATCCAATAGGCTGCAAGCATGCCAAGCAACGCACCCATCTCAGCGCTGAAAGCAGACAGCCCAAAGGCAAGCTTGTGATTTCCGATTAATACACCAATCAGGAATAACAGCGATTCCTCGGGAGCCGGTATGCCGACAATCCCGAAAAATAGAAATAAAAAAATGATCCAATACCCGTATGATGAAATAAAATCAATAAGTGTTTCCGTACCCATCGCAATACTACTCCCGATTTCCTGTTTTTAAAGAAACAAAGCGTATCCCTTTTTCTGCTGCCTGCTGAAGATAATCGTCCAAATGGCGGATCATATACTCTGGAGCACCAGCGTCAGCGCCAAGGGTTTTGCCACTGTCATGAAGCAGAAAAATCCTCCCTGGTTTGGATGCCTCCGTTAAAATCTCCGAAAAATTCTCCTGGATATGCTTGACCTTCCAATCTTTAAATATGCCTGTCCACATAATGATTTCATAGTTCCTGGCGATCCAAAGGGAAAATAAATTGAAATGCCCCCATGGAGGCCGGTAAAGAATGACCTCTGCATTTACTGTTTGTTCAATTATTTGCTTTGTTCGGATCAGCTGTTTTTTTAACGAGACAGGTCCCAAGATCCAGCTTGAAATGTGCCGGTAGTGATGGATGCCGATTGCGTGGCCTTCAGCATGCATTCTTTTTAGCAGCTCTGGCCTTTGTGCTGCCTTTTCCCCGACGACAAAAAAGGTTGCCTTAACATGATGCTTCTTTAAGACATCGAGAAGGCGGGCAGTATAGCTGGGATCAGGGCCATCATCAAAGGTTAACGCAATAGCGTTTGGCTCTGCTATTTCTTTTACAATCCCCCAATTTAGCTTTCGTATAATCACAGTGGGGAGTATACCGTAAAGGATAAAGATAATGAAGATGGCTGTTAAAAAATAAACCATGGAAAATTAAGTCCTTTCCTATGGATGATTCACTTACTTCCATTCCCTGTTTATAGTGAGGATAACCTTAATGTCCCGATAGAATGTCATGTAAATGTCCTCTTTTATGGTAAGGAGTGCTAAATAGGAAATCAAGGTTAAAAGGCCGCATCCAGGAATGCAGCCTTACTGATAAAGGGAAAATTATTTTTTTAATAATAAATACATAAAATAAGGAGCCCCTATGAGTGCGACCATGATGCCAGCCGGAAGTCCGTCCGGATCAACGAGATTCCGGCCAATCGTGTCAGCGAATAATAGAAGCCATCCTCCCAAAAGAATAGCAATCGGAATAAACAGCTGGTTACGCGGTCCGACAAGTGCTTTAGCCATGTGCGGCGCAATTAAGCCTATAAAGGCAATTCCGCCAGTTACAGACACAGCTGAGGCTGCCAATGCAACAGCCGTAAGCAGAAGGATGATCCGTTCTTTTTCAATCGATACCCCTATTCCAATGGCGACTGGCTCATTTAGGCTTAAGAGATTCAAACGATTTGCTTTATATAAAGTAAATGGAATAAGCAGAAGAAGCCATGGAAGGAGTGCCCAGATGAATGGCCAATCCGTCCCCCATATATTCCCTGATAGCCATTTAGCAATAAAATCGACTTTCTCTCTTTCAGCAGATGAGATCAGGACTATCATGACACCTGAAAGCGCCATGGAAAACCCGACCCCGACCAGCACCATTTTTACAGGCTGAAGCCCTTCACTTTTTTTATAGGAAAAAGCATAGATAAGAATGGCTGTTAGTAAAGCACCGAAAAATGCGCATAGCGGCAGCATGTAGATGAAAGAGCCAGCTTCAATCGGGAAGAACAGAAAGAAAACGGCGATCGCTACACCGGCACCGGAGTTGATGCCAATGATGCCCGGGTCCGCCAGATCATTACGAGTTATTCCTTGTAAAATGGCACCGGACAATGCAAGTGCCATGCCGGCCAGTACAGTGATAAATACCCGCGGCAGTCGAATCGAAAATAACACGAATTCTTCTTTAAAAGTGCCCTGTCCCAGGATCGTCGGGATCAAGCGGTCATATGAAAGGGAGGCATAGCCTAATCCCATACCAATAACAATGGTTATCATAATGAGCGCTGATAAAATTCCAATTAAAATCAGCTGTTTTTTTACTAATTCTGGCTGGATCATGAGAACGTCTTACCTCCTTTATGGACAATGAACAGGAAGAAAGGAAGCCCCATTACCGCAATGATCGCTGCAACTGGTGTTTCATAAGGAGCATTGATGGTTCTGCCCAGTGTATCGGCCAGAAGCATAAAGGTAGCTCCTGTGAGGGCGGACATGGGCAGAATAAAACGATAATCCGTACCGACAATAGCACGAACGATATGAGGCACCATTAACCCGATAAACGCCATATTCCCCACAAGCGCCACTGATGCGCCTGCAAGCAGGGTAACTAAAATGAACAGAATGACTTTAATCTGAGTTGTGTTTTGGCCCAAACCTACAGCAACTTCCTCATTCAAGCTTAAAATAGTGAGCTGCTTGGACATGAAAAGGGCAATAAGAATTCCAATTGAGATAACCGGTATAATCACGTGCAGCTGGGTCCAGGATGTGCCGACGAGTCCGCCTGCAGTCCACATGCTGACATCTTTTGAAATCTTAAAATAGATGCCGACTCCTTCTGCTATTGCAAAAAGGAAGGCAGAAACCGCAGCTCCGGCCAAAACGATCCGAATAGGAGAAAAGCCTCCTTTTTTCATGGCGCCCATGCCGAAAACCAACAGGGCTCCGACAGCTGCACCGATAAAGCAGGCGAACAAGATCCCGATGTAGTTTGCTGAGGGAATAAGAACCAGCGTTATGGCAAGAGCGGCATTTGCACCAGCTGTTAATCCGAGCAGTCCCGGATCAGCAAGAGGGTTTCTTGTCATTCCCTGCATAATGGCCCCGGAAATGCTAAGAGCAGCGCCGACGAAAATAGCAGCCATTTCACGGGGCAGGCGGATTTCACGAATAATCGAAATTTTTTCTCCAGAAGCATTAGAAGTAAGCGCCAGCCAAACGTCCTTGACCGTTACATCGGCTGCCCCAAACACACAGGCAATCACAAACATGCCGGCAAAAATAGCGAAGCCTGCTGCCAGTTTATATATAAATGGAATGAAGGGTTGAGCATCTTTAGTCATTGTATTCTCATCTTTCTTTATAGAATCAGAACCTATATCTTTGAAATTGGATAACTGTCTCGCTTCACAAATCATCGCCCGACTAGAAGCGCTCGCTTTTAGGAGGAGGCGCCTTGCGCTTTTCTAAATAGGAAAGAGGAATTCCCAAAAATAAGAATCCCTCTTACAGTATTAGTTTCCTAAAAATGATTCTTTAAAGAATTCCAGCTGTGCATCAAGTGTGATTGGGTCACTGAAGGATGCGCCATTGCCTTCCATTTCGAAGACACGATTATTTTTTACAGCAGGGATATTTTTGTACGTTTCCGTTTCCTGGAACGAATGATCTGCATCGGAGTATTTGCTAAGGACGATATAATCTCCTGCATATTCCGGAAGCACTTCAGTCGAAATGGCATAATAGCCATCTTTTAATGCCATCTCCTTTACTTTCTCCGGCATTTTTAAGTCCATTGCCTGATACAGGATTTCAGTTCCGCGTGCCCAGTTATCACCAAATACATAAAGCTGCTTATCAAAGATTTCGAATACAGAAACGGTTGCATCATCGCCAATCTTGGCACGGATTTCTTCACCAGCTTCTTCTGCACGCTGTTCAAAGTCTTCGACCCATTTTTTTGCTTCCTCTTCTTTATTCAGGAGCTTGCCGATTTCAACATGCTGAGAAAGATAATCTAATTTTCCCCATGTATAAGTGACGGTTGGTGCAATTTCTTTTAGTTTATCGTAATTTTTAACAGTGGATAATGCAATGA
The DNA here is from genome assembly GCA_018613035.1 of Pseudomonas sp. ISL-84. Classification (GTDB taxonomy): domain Bacteria; phylum Bacillota; class Bacilli; order Bacillales; family Cytobacillaceae; genus Cytobacillus. Next base: position 9,846 of record JAGGRA010000007.1, read on the forward strand.
TCAAGTCTGGCTCTAGTTCAATAATCTTTTCTAGGTTATCCTCTGATACTTCTTCAGCATCTTTCAATTCTTCTTCAAAACGAGGGTTATTTTTAGACCATGTATCAACTCCTACGATATTAACACCTAACTGCATGACATTTCCAGTAAATCCAGAGAGGAGGACAACACGCTTAGGGTCAGCAGGGACTTCAACAGGTCCAGTCTCAGACTCATAAGTTACTGTGCCTGATTTCTTGTCTTCTTTTGGTTCTGATGAGCTTGTATCTTTTTCTTCGGTATTGCCGCAGGCGCTAAGTAGCAGAAGCAGCAAGATGGTAAACGGGATCAATAGTTTCTTCATGTTGGTTTTCTCCTTTTAGTAAATTATAAGTAATACACATTGGCTTGTTTGTACGGGGGTCCCGCCCGATGACTGCATCAATATTGAATACTTTCCTTAAGACACCCTGTGTAATGACTTCTTCATAGCTTCCTGATTTAACAATTTCACCATCTTTTAATGCAACGATATGATCTGCGAAACGGGCTGCCTGGTTTAAATCATGCAGAACCATTACGATCGTCCGCTCTTGCTCCTCATTGAGCTTTTGAAGCAGCTCCAGAACTTCAAGCTGGTGTGCCATATCTAGATAAGTAGTCGGCTCATCAAGGAAAATGATATCTGTTTCCTGTGCAAGAGCCATGGCGATCCACACTCTCTGGCGCTGGCCGCCTGACAGAGCATCAACAGGCCGGAATTTAAACTCTTTTGTGCCTGTCACTTCGAGTGCCCAGTCGATGACTTCATAATCCTTTTTCGTTAATCTTCCGAAGCCTTTCTGGTAAGGAAAGCGTCCGTATGAGACGAGCTCGCCAACCGTTAAACCGCTTGCACTTTCGGGCGTTTGCGGCAGGATTGCCATTTTCTTGGCAAGGATTTTCGTATTTTCTTTTGAGATGTTCTCCCCATCGAGAATGACATTTCCCGATTGGTGGGAGATGATCCGGGTGATTGCTTTTAAAAGGGTGGATTTCCCGCAGCCATTCGGGCCAATAATCGTTGTGATTTTTTTATCAGGAATCTGGACACTGAGATCTTTCACAATCAAGCGTTCACTATACCCAATGTTCAAGCCATCTGTATATAGGCGGACCATGATGTAACCTCCGTTTGTTTGAGAGTGTATTCTAATGATAATGATTATCAATGTCGGTTCCTTTTTACTATAAGTCTATCTGTTTTTTCTGTCAACAGAATTTCCGAGAAAAGTACTCAGAAAAAAATTCATTGTAAAAGAAGAGGAAAGGTCGTATAGTTTAAGTGAGAATGATAATCAATAATAATTGGTTATAGGAGTGAACGGAAATGAAGCAGGCGGATATATATGATGTAACAGTAATTGGAGGAGGTCCTGCGGGACTTTATAGCACTTTTTACAGTGGTTTAAGAGAAATGAAAACGAAGCTGATTGAATTCCAGCCTCAGCTGGGCGGAAAGATCCATGTGTATCCGGAAAAAATAATTTGGGATGTTGGCGGGCTGATGCCAACTCCAGGAGCAAAGCTGATCGAACAGCTGGTAGAGCAGGGACTAACGTTTAACCCAACGGTTGTCCTTAATGAAAAAGTGGAATCCATCAGCAAGAATGAAGAGGGTTTATTTGTGTTGAAGGGATCTTCAGGCGAAGCGCATTTTTCAAAGACGGTCATTGTCGCGGTTGGCAGCGGGATTTTAAAGCCGCAGAAGCTGCAAATGGAAGGTGCTGAACGCTTTGAGATCTCCAATCTGAACTATACAGTTAAGTCTCTTGCACACTTTAAGGATAAAACGGTGATTGTTTCAGGAGGGGGCAATTCGGCAGTAGACTGGGCGAATGAATTGGAGCCGGTTGCGAAGCAGGTGTATATCACTTGCAGGAGAGAGGCGTTAACCGGCCATGAAGCTCAAGTTTCCCAGCTTATGAATAGCTCGGTTATCTGCATCAGCAATACATCGATAACCAAATTGATCGCAGGCGGAAATCATGAAGAAATTAAACAGGTCGAACTGACGAATCATCAAACGGGTGAGGTTTCTTATTTGGCGATCGATGAAGTGGTGATTAACCATGGATATGAACAGGATACTGCACTTTTGAAAAATAGCAATTTGAACATTGAAATGCTGGAGGATTTCTATATTGCCGGAAACGCGAACAGCGAAACGTCTGTAGGGGGTCTTTATGCGGCCGGGGATATCCTTAAACATGATGGCAAACTGCATTTGATAGCCGGGGCATTCCAGGACGCCGCTAATGCAGTCAATAAAGCCAAGCAGTATATTGAGCCGGATGCTGCCGGGGCAGCGATGGTTTCGTCTCATAATGATGTTTTTAAAAAGCGGAATCGGGAATTGGTAAAGCAGCTGGTGAAGTAGGGCAGAATTGATTGTGTGCATAACTAGGCGAAGAAGTTATGATAAACCCAGATTAATATTTTCTTCGGTGATAAAGTTGAGAGTACACGCATTGGCAGATCTAGTAGAGTTATAACACTGAAAAAATATTATGGTACATAAATTAACTATCTGCACATGAAAGATTATATCCGTACATAGCTCCATGCTATTTGCGCAATGGGTTTGAATAGTGAAATTAGCACAAATAGAGATCCGAATGCCCAAATGGCCATCAGAAGCAAAAGTTCATGCAAAAACCGGCTCACTTCGTATGTGAGCCGGTTTTTTTACGTGCTTACTTTTTCATTTATGTGCACTTCTGTCCGAAGCTTGCGGGATTTAGCGAAGAAAGATGCTGTCATCACCAGGGATAGAATGCCAAAGATTACGACCATTATTTGCAGGCCAACTGCGTCAAGCAGGAATCCTGTCAGCAGGAGCACGATTTGGAAAATAACACGATCGAGCATGTTTCGGAAGGAGAAAAATCTTCCGTGGAATTCTTTTGGCACCCTCGTTTGAAAAATGGTAGCTGCAGTTGGGAAGAAACAGCCAACCGCGAACCCGAATACAAAGAAGGCCACAATGGATAGCACAGGCACATCTGCAAAGTACAGAAGAAGCTGTGAGACGCCAATGACAAATGAGAAGAAAAATAAAATAGCATATGGCGAACGCTTTTGGCTGATTTGTTTGACGATAAATGCGCCAAGCATGAAGCCGATTCCTTCTGCGGTGTAGATTAATCCTTTAATGGATGAACTGTCCTGGAGTTCGCTGATGTTGATGACCATCAGGTTGAAGCCGCCAAGAAACAGCAATGGGACCAGGGTTAAAATCAATGTCATGAATACAATGGGAAGGCCTTTAATAATCGGGAAAACTTCCTTGAACCCTCCGCTGCTTTTGGCAGACTCTTTTCCTGTACTTCGTTGGTCCCTTTTTTCCTCGAAGTCCATTAACCAGGTGAGTCCGAATAGAATCAGGTATGCTACCAGAGATCCGATATAAAGCATGGATAATGGCAGAATGACTAATAGAACACCAGCCAGGGCTGTACCTAATATCCTGGAAAGGGTGGAAACATTCATGTGTACACCATTCAGCTGCAGTAAATCTTTTTCTGCAACCACAAGAGGGATGGCTGCCTGCAGTGCAGGAAAGTAAAAGGCTGCTGACAATTGTATAACAACCAGGAACAGAACCATCCACCAGACAGAACCGGTTTGAATGGCAACTAGCATGAAAATGACACTAATGGCTCTGACAAAACCTGCTCCGAGCATTACCGTCTTTTTATTCAGCTGATCTGTGATCCTGCCGGCAAGGGGGCCAACCGCAATGCCTGCCAGCAAACCGGATGCAAGAATAAGTGATTTTAAGAAATCAGAAGGGACTTTTTCCTGCATAAATTCAAGGTTTCCAATAATGCCAAGCCACAAGCCAAGCCCGGCAATAAATTCACCAGATAATAGAATCCAAACATTTTTATTTTTCCACATGTCGCTGCCTCACTAATTTTAGTAAAATTTCGATAATCTAAAGATACTATAAACTTACAAAATAATGAATCTGTTTTTTTATAATAGTTGAAAATGAAAATCGTTATCAATTATAATAACAGAAAAGGGACAGAGGAGGAAATAGGTATGTTTATTCAATTAAAGACCATTAAGGTTAAAGAGGGCCATGCGGAAAAAATGGTGGAGCGCTTTGCCGGAGAAGGAATCATTGAGGAACAGCCCGGGTTTCTTGATTTAAATGTATTGAAGAAAAAGCAGCGCAGCGGGGATGAAGAAATAATGGTTATGATCCGCTGGGAATCTGAAGAGGCATGGAAGGCATGGGAAACAAGCGAAGTACATATCGCAGGCCATCGTGCGAACCGAGGGAAGCCAAAGCCTGAGTTTATTATTGAAAGCAGTCAGGATGTATATCATGTTTTAGGCCAAAAGCAGTACAGAGAGCCTGAAGAAGTAAAATAAAGCTGTAAGGCCCATTCATAAAGGGACTTTTGAATGGGCCTTTTTATTGCACTTACAAGTGTTAGACCTTCATCCCCGAACCTTTCCGTGTGAGCAGCATGAAGATCAGGTAGGGTGCACCGATAACCGAGATGACAATTCCGACCGGAATATCTGCTGGCGCCAGAAGGTTTTTGCCAATCATGTCTGCAATGAGCACGAGGGCTGCACCGATCAGCGCAGATAATGGCAGGCTGCTGAAGTAATTGGGTCCGCATAGCCGCCGTGCCAGATGGGGGGCGAGCAGGCCAATAAAAGCGATTCCGCCTCCGACGGCTACACATGCTCCTGCGAGTGCTGCAGAAAGACAAAGGAGCAAGCGGCGTTCCGACTCCACTTTTAAGCCAAGTGCAACGGGAACTTCCTGCTTAAAGTGAAGAAGGTTCATGGTCCTTGCTTTAAAAAACGCAGCCGGTATAAGACTCAAAATCCATGGAAGCAATGCCCATACATAAGGCCACCGAGTTCCCCAGATGCTTCCTGTCAGCCAAATGGCCGCCTGCTGGAAGTCCTTTGGATCCATTTTCAGCTGCAGAATCATTAGAAGAGCACCGCAAAGAGCATTAAATCCGAGACCAACAAGGAGAAGCCGTTCCGGGTCTATTCCGCCTTTCCATGAGAACCGGTAAATCAGTGATGCAATGGTAAGAGCCCCAATGAAGGAGAATACAGGCAGGAAAAAAGGTTCAGAAAGCAGACTTCCTTTCTCTTGTCCAAAAAGATAGATCGAAAAAACGACAGCCAATCCAGCGCCGGCATTTATACCAAGAATGCCAGGGTCGGCCAGGGAGTTTCTAGAAAGTCCCTGAAGAATGCTGCCTGAGAGAGCAAGCCCAGCACCAATCAGCATGGCAATGACCATTCTCGGCAATCTCAGCTGAAATAAAACAAGCTCTTGCCTTGGGGTGCCGCTGCCAGTCAGAGTGTTCAATATTTCAGAAAAACTGATAGGCATCACACCCGTGGACAGACTCAGTACAAAGGTGGCCATGATTAAAAAGACAAAGGCTGCCAGCCAGGTTTTGGAACGGCTTAATGCAAGCTTCCAATCCATTACATATACCCCCTTTTTCTTCGGGATAAATATAAGAAAAATGGAACCCCAATCAAGGCAGTCACTGCACTTACAGGTGTTTCGAATGGAGGATTGATCATCCGTGCCCCGATATCTGCGATCACCAGGAGAAGGGCACCGGCAATGGCGCTTAAAGGTATGAGCCATCTGTAATCAGATCCGATTAACATCCGCACCATATGGGGAACGACAAGACCAATAAAGCCGATCGCCCCGGCAATGGAAACGGCTGCGCCAGATAATAGAATAACGGCAATGAGCCCGATCCACCGGACTTTCTGCTGAGATTGTCCCAGGCCTGCAGCCACTTCTTCCCCTAATGCCAATATGGTCAGAGAGCGGCTGATCCACAGGGACAGCAGCAAGCCGATGATAACAGCGGGAAGCAGTATAAAGACGTGCTGCCATTTGGTTCCTGATAGTCCTCCGGCAAACCAGAAGCTCAAGTCCTGAGCCACCTGGAAATAAAGGGCAATGCCAGTAGAAAGGGCACTGAATAAAGTACTTAAAGCGGCTCCAGCAAGCGTCAAAGTCACAGGAGATATCCGCTCTTTTGAAACCATTGAAAAAGAGAGGATAAGCATGGCACCAGCCGCAGAGCCTGCAAATGACCAGACTAGAAGAATCCAATAGGACCCGCTCGAAATGAATGCAAGCGCAATGGCGATGGCAAGTCCAGCTCCATGGGTAATGCCAATGATAGAAGGATCAGCAAGCGGATTGCGTGTGATGCCCTGCATGATAGTACCTGCAACTGCAAGTGCTGCCCCAATAAGAGCCCCAGTTAAGGCACGCGGGAGACGGACTTCCCTGATCAGCTGGTGTTCAATTTGGCCATCTTGAAAAGAGATAAAAGAATCCCAAACAACAGAAGGAGGGATCCAGATGGCCCCAAGTCCAATTGATGCGAGCAAGCCGAAAAAAACAAGTACTAAGCCGATAAGGCCCCATGTAATAGATTTTTGGTGAACGGGCTGCAAGGATTCGGTTATGTCAGCAGCAGTTCTGGCCATGATGATCAGTCCTTTTTTATGTATTTTTTTAAATGAAAATGATAATCGTTATCGACGTAGAAGATCGTTATTAATCTACTATCCTTTCACAGCATTTGTCAATTCATATTTCAGGAAAAAGAAGGGAGTGTCTATTTATCTTGCTGAGCAACCATATGTTTGAAATTGCTGCATTCAACCTGCGTGAGGGCTTATCCCAAGCAATAAATGAATATCGCAATCATTTTTGTTTACTTTATATATCATCGGGAAGAGGCAACTTGGTAAGCGGGAACCAGAGATTGAGGGCAGAAGAGGACAAAAGCTATTTCCTCTCCGATGCCGGCATCCTCACATCGTCTTCTTCTGTTCTTCTTTCCGTCTATTTGCTTTCATGGCCAAAAGAAGGGGACATGCTGTCGGACTTGCTATCCGGTCCCTTAGCAGACCAGGCGCCGGCAAAAATGGTGCCCCTTTGGGAAGGGCTGAAGAAAAGCGATAAAGAAAATTCGATATCGGCAAAATGCCGATTTCAGTCCTTGCTCTGGGAGATGTTGTCCATCCTGACAGACGCGGCCGAAATAGACCGAATGGAAGAGGCAGAGGAACTGATCCGGAACAGCCTGTCCCGGCCATTAACGGTTGCGGAATTAGCTTCTAAAGCGAATATGAGTACGGTAACATTCTCAAGAGCTTTCCGCAAAAGGACCGGAATGACCCCGAAAGAATTTTTGAATGCAGAGCGTATGAAAGCCGCCAAAAAATTGCTCCTCCAAAAGAGAGGAATTACGGGTAAGGAAGTCGCCATGCAAATAGGGCTACAGGATGAATTTTATTTCAGCCGCCTTTTTAAAAGCAAAGAAGAGATACCCCCCTCTGTTTTCATGAAAAGGGTCAATGAGCGAATCGCTGTTGTCAGCCAGTTGTTTCTACAGGATCACCTCATCTCACTCGGAATCCAGCCAGTGGCAGCTCCGTCCTATCCAACCGTCTATCCTGCGAGCAGCGGGGTGCCGAGCTATCTTCAAAAAGAGCTGGAAGGAACTAAATTGCTAAACGCAGAAAAGCCATTTCAGCCGGATGATATTCTGTTGACCCATCCGGACCGCATTATTAAAACACCTTTACATCAGTTCCAGCTTCAAAGTGTGCTGCTTTCAAAGCAGGAACAAGTTCATCATATGCCTTTGAAGCAAGACTGGCGGCAGTATCTTTATGAAATTGCAACGATGGTAGGCTGTGAAAGCCGTGCTGAATGCATAGACAAAGATATTTACTGTTTGGAATGCAAGGTGCGGGATGAGCTGTGCCCATTAACGAAAAAAGGTAAATGGGCTGTCATTTGGATTCGTCCGGAAGGAATACGCCTTTACGGGAAGGGAAACCATGCCTTACTTGATCTTCTTTTTCAAGGTCTGGGGTTCCAGCCGCATCCCGATTTGCATGCTGAGGGTTACCGAAATGTCAGCCTGAAGGAAATTGCGGAATTAAACCCCGACAAGCTTCTCATTTTATGGAGTCATGAAAGGGATGTGTGGAGAACTGCCCATACTCCAGATTGGAATAAAATTCGGGCTGTCCAGACAGGAGATGTCTATTACCCTGAAAGTCATGAGTGGGATCCGTGGGGGCCGATTGGGAGGAAGAGGATTCTGGAGGCTTTTCCGTCCAGCATTCTTAAAGCCAAACTCAAAGCTTAAGAGTTTAGAAGAAAAAAGTTAACTTGTGCAGCTGCAGAATTGCGGCTGTTTTTTTTCTGGGGAAATTCATTTTGTTCATGCAGGAAGTTAAAAAAGTCCATGTTCAGTTATGGTGATAATGATTATCATTGAGAATGAATTTCATTATTGCTTAGGAGGAATCATCCATGAAGAAGTTTTTTGCTCCTTTGAGCATTGTTTTCATGTTATTTTTACTTGTTTTAACAGGCTGTGGGAAAGAAGAGGAAGTGTCTACAGAAGCAGCTGAAAAGAAGGAAAAGGAGAAGACAGAGGAAACAAGAACCGTTGAGCATTTGTACGGTAAAGCAGAAGTCCCTGCTGAACCGAAGAAAGTGATTCTGCTGTCCCACGTTTCATGTGAAGGTTCGCTTGTATCTGTTGGTGTAAAGCCTTATGCAGTGATGGCGTATGATAATGAGTTTCCGCCGCATTTAACAGAAGAGCTTGAAGGTGTAAAGGCACTGCCTTATGCCGATGAAATCAACTCGGAAGAAATAGTAAAGATGGATCCAGATCTTCTTATTATCAGTGATCGCTATAAGCCTCTGTATGATCAGCTGTCTGAAACCATTCCAACCGTTGTGGTAGAAGTGGGCGGCGATTGGAAGGAAGACCATCTGAAAGTAGCCGAAGCGGTCGGCAAGCTTGAAGAAGGAAAGAAAGTGATTGAAGATCTTGAGAAGGAAGCAGAAGAGATTGGAAGCCGTGTTCGTGAAAAAATGGGCGATGAAACATTTATGGCAGTAGCGATTAACAAAAAAGATATTCGTGTATATGGACGTACAAACCATGCAACAAATTCATTATTATTTGATGATTTGAAATTAACACCGGCAGAAAATCTACCTGAGGATTTCGGTGAGAACATTTCGATTGAGGGATTAGCAAAGTATAATCCTGATCATATCCTGGATGTTTCTTATTTCAATAGTGGAGAGTTCTATGATTCTGTCACACAGGGCGAGGTTTGGAAAAGCCTAAAGGCTGTTCAGAATGACAATGTACATACTCTTACTACCACTTGGGGATATTGGGATCCGATTGAGCGCCATAAAGGATTGAAAGAGATTGAATCCTTGCTTTTAAGCGAAAAAAAATCTTAATGAGAGGCTGGGACCTAAATGTGTCCCTGTCTCTTCCATTGGTTGATTTCTTTCATGGAAAGGAATCAAATTTTTTAACTATTATTGAGAATGGTTATCAATTACTAGGTCTAAAGACTCGGTGAAAGGATGGAATTATGCTTCATTCAGCCAAACAAATTGCAGAACATGCCACGTTTCAAGCTTTTATAAATAGTTACTTAAGAGAAGCAAATTGCGGATATTGGATGGAAAGGGAGGAGTGGATCCAGGAGCAGCAGCCGTCAATTCCGCTATCAGGTGACTCTGTTGTGGAGATAGAACTTCCAGGTCAGACCACTGTGTTTGCAGTTGAAGTCATTTACCGATCACGAACTGGAAGGCATTTGATCGGCAGTGCCGTTAAATATTGCAGCCAAAGGCGGGAATGGATTCAGCACGATCGGCTTCCGATGATGATTGCTCTTATCCACGAACTGCACTTAATGGCCAAATCAAATGGCTGCCATGAACTTGCATCTCATTTTGATGAGCTGGTGCTCAGGCTGATTGAGAGCTATCAGATAATGGCTTCCTATGTTGAAGAAAGAATGAATGACAAGATTAGCCTATATTCCGAAGAAAGCACCTTCATTGAAGCCGAGCAATCACTTTTGTTTGGACACTGGCTTCACCCTACACCGAAGAGCAGGCAGGGAATGGCTGGCTGGCAGCATCCGCACTATGCACCGGAGTTAAAAGGCCGTTTTCAGCTTCACTATTTTCAAATAGACCGGGAGTTAGTCAGGGAAGCTTCAGCCAGCCAGAATCGTGCAAGCGAGATCATACTCCATTCATTAAAGAAATCGATTCCGCATCTTACTGTCCCGCATAACAACTGCCTCATTCCGATGCACCCTCTTCAGGCTCAATGGCTGCTTCAGCAAAATCATGTCAGAGAGGCGGTTGAAAAAAATCTTATAAAAGATCTTGGTCCAATGGGAGCCTATTATTCAGCTACCTCTTCCATTAGAACGGTTTACAGCCCGGAAAAAGAATGGATGTTCAAATTTTCCGTTCCGGTAAAAATTACGAATTCATTAAGGACGAACCGGCTTCATGAACTAAGGGCAGGTACCGAAATGACGAAGTTAAAGGATAAGCTTCGTTTTACGGAAAAATATCCATCATTTCGGATAATTGATGATCCGGCCTATATAACAGCTGAATTACCGGGGCAAAAAGAGTCAGGATTCGAGGTCATTATTCGATCCAACCCATTTCCAGAGAGAGAGGATAAGGGGATTAGCTCCATCGCGGCATTGGTTCAGGATCCGCTGCCAGGAGAACGCTCAAGGCTGCAGCGGACGATTGAAAGGCTGGCACAAGCGGAAATGAGAGATCCGCAGGAAATTAGCATGGATTGGTTCGAAAAATATTGGAGATGCTCCATTGAACCTCTTCTCCGATTATATGATGAACATGGGCTTGCGCTTGAGGCCCATCAGCAAAATAGTGTCCTGGATCTATCATCGGGCTATCCGGAAGCTTACTATTACCGTGATAATCAAGGTTATTATCTATCAAACTCTTATAGGGGAAATTTATGCGAACTGCTGCCGTCATTGGCAAAATGCCCGGAACTATTTTATGAGGATGATCTCATTCAGGAAAGATTCACGTATTACCTATTTATGAATCAGCTCTTTTCTGTGATTTGCCGATTCGGGCAGGACAGTCTCTTTAGTGAAGATCTTTTGATTGAATGGTGCCGTGAACAGCTTGGCCATCTTGAAAAGGAGCTGTCTAGACAGGGGAAAGCATTCATCGCCCATATCCTGCACTCAGAAAAGCTGGCCTATAAAGCTAACCTGTTAACCCGTTTCCATGACGTGGATGAACTGCTGGCAAAGAATGAACAAGCAGTGTACACCTATATCCCAAATCCTTTTGCCATTAGTAAGAAGGAGGAGAACTATGCAGAAGCTGCATCCGCTGCCGTCTAAAAAGGCAGAAAGAAGAGTCATCAGACAGTTATTGGAAGCTGTTCTTTTTGAGGGGTTGATGGACTATGAAAAAACAGCTATCCGGCCGGAAGATCCTTTAGTAAGCTTCACCATTTACGGAAATCAGCGTACTTACTGCTGTGAGGGAAGCATTGCTGCGTTTGACCGTGTGCGGCTAAAGGAAGGCAGCATCCGCTCCGTGCAAAGCGATAGTTCCCGCACTGAAACGAGTATTGAGGAGCTGGCGGAGGACCTCGTGCCTGATCCTGATAAAAGAAGCATGCTTATTCACGAGCTGCAGCAAACCGTTCAGCTATGCGAATGGAATGAAACCCATCTAATGCCATCTCCTTCAAGGAGAACATTCAGCTATGAAGAGCTGGAATCTGAAATATGGGAAGGACATCCCTATCATCCTTGTTTTAAGGCAAGGACCGGATTTTCACTTGAAGACCATGCTGCATTTGGGCCGGAAGCAGGTCAGTCTTTTGCACTGCAATGGACAGCGGTAAGACGGGAGCATTGCCAAATTGCTCTCCTTGAGGATGAAAAGGAATTCTGGGAGAGGGAGCTGGGTCCTTTCATGCTCGGCCAGCTGCTGATGGAGCTGCATGAGATGGGAAAAACCTTTGAAGAATACACCTTTCTGCCAATTCATCCCTGGCAGGTAAGGCAGATAAAAGATGAACTGGATCAAGGAGATGTCGTTCTGTTTAAAAGCAGCGGGGATTCTTATCGGGCAACCCAGTCAGTCCGAACGCTATGGAACGTGACAAATCCGGAGAAGGCTCATTTAAAACTATCCATGAATATGGTGAATACCTCTTCGCTAAGAACATTGGACACACACGCCATCTGTGCTGCTCCCCATATTTCCAACTGGATAGCAGATACGGTGGAAGGAGATCCATTTTTAAAGGAAGAGGCTTCCCTGATCGTTTTGAAGGAATATGCAGGGGCTGCCTATCAGCCAAAAGGGGGAGAAACACAGAGCAAACTGGGAGCTATTTGGCGCGAAAGTGTTCGCCTCTATCTAGAAGAGGATGAGGAGGCTGTGCCATTTACGGCACTGCCGTTAATGGAGAGGGACGGTTCCTTATTTATCGATAAATGGCTAAAACACTATGGAATTGAAAACTGGTTAAAAAGGCTATTGGAAGTAAGTGTGGTTCCGGTCTGGCATCTGCTCGCAGCCCATGGCCTTGCTGTGGAGGCGCACGCCCAGAATATGATCCTCCTTCATAAAAATGGCTGGCCAACACGTGTTGCTTTAAGAGACTTTCATGACAGTACGGAGTATCATCACGACTTTTTGGAAAAGCCCAGTCAGGTTCCTGACTTTACAGAGATTCATGAACAGTTTAAAAATGGCGGGGAAGATGAGTTTTATTGGATGTCTTCCATTGAAGCACTAAGAGAGCTAGTAATGGATACATTGTTTGTTTTTCATTTAACAGAACTGTCTTTTGCACTTGAAGAGCATTACGGCTACAGCGAGAGCAAGTTTTGGAGGCTGGCTGGCGAGGCGCTGGCCGGGCACTTGAGCTGCTATCCGGAACTGATTTTCCGAAATTACCTTCTGCAGCATACAGCACCAATGATTTATGCTGAGTCGCTGCTGAAAAGGAAGGTCCGAAAAGAAGAGGCTGGCGGGTTTCGCCATCTTGTTACAAACTCTTTAGCACACGATCAAAAGGAGAATTGAGATGTTTTTTGTAAATGATCAGTACTATACGCTGGATGATCTTGAGAGACAATATACGGTATTTGAAAGTTTTCCGCATTTGAAAGATTGCCGGAATAGGAGATTGGCTGTTTGTTTGCCGGATGCTTTTCAATGGCTTGCACTCTGTTTATTTGTACGAAAAAAAGGTGGATCCATTGTACCTATTCATCCTTCTGTACCGAAAGAAGGTGCCATCCGGATGGCGAGCAAGGCAGGAAGCCATTTTCTCCTTTATGAGAATATCCACTTACCAATCCACTTGTCACAGCAAATAAATGACAAGGAGGGTGTGCTGGTGCAAATGAGTTCAGGTACGACCGGGGATCCTAAGTGCATTGAACGCACGTGGGACTCGATTGAGAACGAGCTTGAAAGCTATGTTTCGGTCTTGCCGGCTGATTATCAGACAACTTCGGTCGTTGCCTGTCCGATTACCCACTCCTATGGCTTGATCTGCGGGGTGTTTGCATGCTTAAGGCGTGGATCAGAACCGGTCATTCTGACGAACATGAATCCTAAGTATGTGCTGAAAAAGCTGAAGGAACATCCCAAGCATATTCTTTACGGAGCTCCTGCACTGCTGCATACTTTAACGCGCCTAATGCGTAATGGGCAGCGGTTTGAGGCCGTGATGACATCAGGTACGCTCATGCCTGCAGGCTGGATGGAATCATTAAAGAAGGTTTCAAATCGAGTGCTTCAGCAATATGGCTGTTCTGAAGCGGGATGTGTGGCCATTCATCCGGATGTGAGTGACACACGTGAAATGGGCTATCCGCTTCCGCACGTTAAAGTGGAGGCCGGGAGCATCCAAAATCCTGGTGAAATTATCATTCATGATTCGGAAAAAACAATTTATACAAAAGATCTTGGCTATATAGAAAATGGTGTTCTGACATTTCTGGCAAGAATGGATGACACCATTAATGTAGCAGGTTTGAACGTTTATCCGCAGGAAGTAGAAGACGTCCTGATGGAAGAACCAAGAATTATAGAGGCAGTTGTTTATAAAAAGGTCCATCCGCTTTCAGGGGAAAGAGTTTGTGCACAGTATGTCCGCTCCGAATCCATTGATGAACAGGAACTGAGGGAATGGTGCAGAGAATATCTCGCCCCATACCAAGTTCCAATAGAATTTAAGCAGGTGGAAGAGATCGAAAAGCTGCCGAACGGAAAGATCAGCCGGAAAAGGCTGGGGGAAGGAGTGCTGGCATGATAAGACAAGAGATCTTACAGGTAATCTATGACATTTTACAGCATCAATTAGAGCTTCCTTCCATGGAGTCTTTCCATGAAGATGCGCGTTTAAATGAGGACTTGTATATGGACTCTATTATGATTCTGCAGCTGATCCTTCACCTGGAAGTAGATTTGGGCTTCGATATTCCGGATGAAATGCTTGTACCAAAAGATTTCAGGACGGTAGGAAGCTTGGCTGATTTTTTGGAGCGCCAGCAGGAGCCAGCTGCAGCGGAGGGATCTTATGATTAAAGTTCATTGCTTTGTAAGCTGTGTGTGTGAAGCAGTCAAAAAGACAGAAGGTACCGATCACCGACCGTATTACTTCGGAGTATGGGATGCCGATTTCGATGTGCTTGAAAATGGAGTGTTAACGTATCATTCCAAGCGAATCGACCATGATTTTTTTCACCAGTGGTATGAAATGCTCTATGGCATCAAGCTTCATAAATGGTACGACGAAAAGCAAAGCAAGCAGGAAAATATGGAGGAAATGCTGAGATTGCTGGAAAGCAAGAAGCCCCATCAATATTTAATGGTGATGCTGGATCTGTCAAAGCTTCCTGAAAGGGAAAATAAATTTCATCAAAGCCCATTTCCCCATTATGTAATGCTGGAAATGACGGAAAACGAAGAAGAATGGTTTATGTATGATCCGGACTTTCGCTGGGAAGGAGTTATTCCAAAAGACCGGATACTGGCTGCCATTGAGGATCCTTCTGCTGAAGGCGGCTATTTCTTTGATGCATCGGCTATTATTCCGCCATCTGCAGAAACGGTTGAAGCGTATTTTAACACATGCATCAAGCATGACTGCAACCCGATGACAGATGCTGTCGCAAAGATCATCGAGCTTTATGCTGCAGGAGAAGAAAAGTATCCGCTGTCAGGATTGAGACAGGCTTTAAGGGAATTGCCTGTTCTCGCTATCCGAAAGTACGCATATGAACATGCTTTTGCGTTTTTCTGGGAATCGCTTGGCTATGATGATGAAGGCTTTGAAGACTGGTGTAATGACATCGAAAGGCTTGTGAATGGCTATACGACGATCCAATACCGGGTCATGAAGCTCGCTATGACCGGAAACATAGAGATAAAGGACGAAATCACAGCCAAACTTGAGGAACAGAATATCTTGGAATTTAAAATAAAAAGAGGGCTGCAGGAATGCTTTGAAGCCTGGTCCGAACAACAGCAAAAGCATAAAATGAAGGAGGCAATTCTATGAAACTCTCTCTTTGCACCATCTCATTTCGCCACCATCTTCAGTCCATTGACCAAATTGCCCACTGGGCCCAAAATCATGGGTTCCAAGGGATTGAACTATGGGGTGTTCATGCTAAAAATCTGGCGGAAGATATCCATTATGGAAGTGAGTGGCTGAGCTCCTACGATCTGGAAACGAGCATGCTGAGTGATTATTTGCCGCTGGATGCGCCTATTCCTGTATTAATAGCGGAAATGAATGAGCTTTGCTCGCTGGCTCATCGATGGGGAACGAATAAAATACGGACGTTTGCGGGAAGCAAAGGCAGTGCGGATATCAGCAGATTGGAGCGAATCGAACTTGTTTCCCGCATGAAGATGCTCTGCAAAATGGCTGAAGCTGAAGGACAGCAAATTCTTGTGGAGACGCATCCGAATACCCTAACAGACAACCCGTCTTCCACTCTTCAGCTGCTTGAAGAAACAGACCATCCTGCACTTCGGGTCAATTTTGATGTCCTTCATATATGGGAATCAGGTGTGGATCCAATCTATGCACTAAAACAACTGAGGCCATATGTCTCACATTTCCATTTTAAAAATATTGAATCACGTTCCCAGCTTGACGTGTTTGCTCCTAATAATGTGTATGCAGCAGCCGGAAGCAGGGAAGGAATGGTTTCATTATTTGAAGGTGCCGTAGACTACCGGATGCTTTTAAGAGAAGCAGCCGAAATGATTGAGATGGAAGCTTCACTGGAGTGGTTTGGGCCGAATGTGAAAGACATATTGGCAAAAGACAGCAGGGAGATTAAGAAAGTTCTTCAGCTTGAAGAAGCGAAGTAGATAACTGTTTAGAAAGAAAAAATTCAATCAAACGTTTGATTGAAAGGGGATAGACGCAGTGCTGATGCGGATGGACGCATGTAGCTGCGTCTTTTTGATGAAAATTAATTGATGGATGATTATGGAGGGTTAATGGCTGCTGATTGCTTTTTCTATCGCAGCGGCGGCAGAATCAATGGTAGGATAGGATTCTGACTTTAAGGTTTCTGTATAGGTAATCTCAAATGAATGAGACTCTTTCAAATAACAGACAGTCAAAACCTGAGAATGGTTTTTAGAAAAGCTTTGGGTTATTTGGCTATCACAAAAATATTTTAACGTTTCAAGCATGTTTTTCGTTTGATCAAATGGCATAGTTCCCAGCCTCCTTTTTTGTAACCAGGAAGATCTTAATTCCATTATAAGGAATCTACTTGTTGTTTAAAATGGATAATTTGTCATATTTTATCACAAAAACCAAGAAAGAATCGTAGAGTAGTGATTGACTGCAGGCTACTCCCCGATTATTATATGTTTAAACGCTTAAACATTTAAACGTAATGAACTGGAGGCTATTATAAATGGCAAAAACAGCATTGATAACAGGAGCAACAAGCGGATTGGGGCTTGAATTTGTTAAGCTATTCGCGAAAGATGGCTTCAATTTGGTTTTGGTTGCAAGAAATGAACAAAAGCTTATGGAAGTAAAAGAGGCGTTTAATCATATAGAAGTAACAATTATTTCAAAAGATTTAAGTGTTCCGGGGGCTGCTAGAGAAGTCTATGACGAAATTGGAAAAAGGAATATAAGCATTGATGTACTGGTGAATAATGCTGGATTTGGCCTGATGGGGAATTTTGATGAATTGGACTTGCAAAAACAGATAAATATGATTCAATTAAATATAACTGCATTGACAGAGTTAACCTGTTACTTTCTTCCGGCAATGAAGGAGAGGAACAGCGGAAGAATACTAAATGTAGCAAGTACCGCCGCTTTTCAGCCTGGTCCGCTCATGGCTGTCTATTATGCGACAAAAGCTTACGTTCTATCTTTCTCAGAAGCGCTGGTGGAAGAGCTATCCGATTATGCTATAACGGTTACGACGCTTTGCCCGGGTGCAACGAAAACAAACTTTGGTTCAGTGGCTAGTGTGGAAGGAACGAAAATGTTCAGTCGTTCCATGCCAGCTGATGTTGTAGCTAAATTGGGATATGAGGGGTTAATGAGCGGAAAGCGGGTCCTGATTACAGGAGGCATTAATAAAATTGGGGCACTAAGTGCAAAGTTTTTACCAAGAAGTGTGGCAGCTAAAGTTGCCAAGTATGTAGCAGGAGAAAAATGATTTCTTGCTGTGGGATAGAGGGGGAGAATAACATGTCACAAAAAGCCATCGATGTATTCAGGGCATGTATCCCATTGTTTCATGCCTTAAGTGATCCGGCTAGGCAGGATATCATTTTATTGCTGGCAGAGAAGGAACCGCTTAGTGTAAATGAAATTGCTGAGCAATCCAATTTGTCCCGTCCGGCCATCTCTCATCATTTAAAAATCATGCGTGACAATAACCTTGTAAAAATTGAACAGAAAGGGACTCAGCGGTATTACACTTTATCATTAGACCAGAGTGTAAACCAATTAAAGCAGCTGATCCAGATTGTTGAGAGCGAGTGTATTTTATAGCTTGCTCTTTTTTGTTCGCATACTATTTGCTGGCAGAAAAGGGAGCTGCCCATAAACACGGGAATAAGGAAAAGTGGTTTACTCAGTTCAGACTAGCTTTTTAAACGGAAAAGGCCAGTCTCTGATAGACTGGCTCCTTATTATGCAAGCTGCTGCTCCGCAAACTCGCGGTATAGTGAATGTGATTGCGCCAATTCATAATGAGTACCGATGCCTGTGATCCGGCCGTTTTCGATAAAGACAATTTTATCAGCATTAACGATGGTGGAAAGGCGGTGGGCGATGACAAAGGTTGTCCGGCCTTCCATTAAGCGGGTCAGTGCCTGCTGGACGATGCTTTCTGACTGGCTGTCGAGGCTTGCGGTTGCTTCGTCCATCATTAAAATTTTAGGGTCACGCAAGAATGCGCGGGCAATCGCGATTCGCTGACGCTGTCCTCCTGAAAGCTTCACACCCCGTTCGCCAACTTCTGTATCAAGCCCTTTCGGAAAGGCTTCGATAAATTGATCCGCGTAAGCCATTTTTGCGACTTTCCATAAACGATCATCCGGGATGCTTTCTTTATTTTCCAGCCCATAGCATAAATTCTCACGGAGGGTTCCTGCCATCATGGCGCTTTCCTGTGACACATAGCCGATTTGGCTGCGCAAGGAATTAAGAGAAATCTGCCGGATCGGAGTGTCGCCAATTTTAATTTCTCCGGCAGTTGGTTCGTAAAATCGTTCCAGCAATCCAAACATCGTCGTTTTTCCGCCGCCGCTTGGTCCTGCAAAAGCAATCATTTGGCCAGGCTGAGCTTCCAGTGAGACGTTTTCGAGGACGGGCTCCTCTTCACTGTAGGAAAAAGATACATTTTCAATGGTTATAGGCAGGCTGCTAATATCCATTACAATGCCATCCTGTCCTTCCTCCAGCGGCTGCTCGAGAATCTCGATAATCCGCTCGGTTGCTCCCTTGGCTTTTTGCAGCTGGGTAAAGAACATCGCGAACGAAGTGATTGGCATAATGATCTGGAACAAATAGAGCAAAAAGGCAACAAGAGAGCCGGTGGACATTGTTCCGCCCGCGACACGCATGCCTCCATAAGCAATAATCATGACAATGACAACCATCATGATCAGGTACATTGCCGGTCCGATCATCGCAAAAATGCGCGCTTCCCTTAATCCGAAACCAAGTAGTTTATCAATGCCGCCCATGCCTTTTTCTTCTTCAATTTGTTCTGCAGTCGAAGACTTCATTAAGCGAATTTCACTGAGCGTTTGCGTGATATGGCCGGTAAAAGTGGCCGTCTCATCCTGAAGCCCGCGCGATATCTTTGCCATTTTTCGGCCAAGAGGAATCATAATTGCCAATGTGATTGGAACAGAAATGAGCATAAGCAAAGTCATTTTCCAGTCCATCACGAGTAAAATCGCGATCGCACCAATGATGCTAATGATGCCAGTGATAAATTGCGGAAAATGATTGGAAATTAGGTCCCGAACAATGCTTGTATCATTTATGACCCGGCTAACGGTTTGCCAGCTCGAATGTTTATCAAAATAACGAACCGGCATACGGATCAGCTTGACCCACATCCGGTCGCGCAGCCGTGCCACTACTTTCTGGCCGACATAGCTGAGCAGGTAAATAGAAATTCCGCTGATGATGGCTTGAATAATAAAAGCGGCGCCGATTCCGATGATGAGCGGAACGCTTAAGGATTCCACAGAAAAACCGTCCACGAGATTTTTTGTCAGCAGCGGGACAACAAGTCCGGTTAGTGTTGTTAAGATACTGGCTGCTAACCCGATGATGAGCGCGGTCTTTGGTATTTTTGTTGATAAGATGAGTGAAATGAATGGTTTTAAGCTGGTTTGGTGCTTTTTCATTTGGGTGCTCCTGTCTTGTGATTATTAAGCTTTCATTATATACCATTAAAACTTCCATTTCCTGCTATGCACCCTTTAGCCCATCCGCTGAATAGGATGTGTTAAAACCCAAAAAGGATGGATTGCCGTGGCGGTTAATTTTCCAGTAGGCATTAGAACGATGACAATCAGCAGCGGGCCGACTAAAGTGGTTTATTATCCACGTGTGACCGGGATGCAAAACAAGCAGCTGCAGCATTTTATCAACAGCACGATTGTTAGAGAAAACCGGCAGCTCATTAACGAACAAACAGGAAATATGGATACAACGGTAGTGGATTTGTATGGATATTATGAGGTGAAAAATAATCAGCGTGATGTACTGAGCTTGTCTTTGAACAACTATGTATATCATTTTCATGCTGCTCATGGGATGACGGTTATAAAATCTTTGACGTTTGATCTGCAGAAGGGGACGCAGGTGGCACTGAAGGATTTATTTAAACCGGGAAGCGACTATGTAAAACGGATTTCAGACTTGATTGCTGTACAGATCAAGGAGCGTGACATCCCGCTCCTGGTGGATTTTACTGCTATTAAGCCGGAGCAGGATTTTTATATTGCAGACAAAGCGCTGGTCGTCTATTTCCAGCTCTATGAAATCACGCCATATGCTTATGGATTCCCGATGTTCCCAATATCGGGTTATGACTTGCAGGATATTATTGATGAGAATGGATCGCTGGGGAGGATGGCGGTGAATTGATGGTTGGAGGAAGGATGCTGCTGAGGTGGCGTCCTTTTTTGTGTTTTAGGAAAATACATGTCTTGAATATGTGAGCAACCTATCCTCATTCGTTAGGATTGCATTATTTGAACATAGACTTGTTTATTAAAAAATTATTAATAAAATATAAAAAAAACGTCTGCTTGCCAAGTGTTCCACACATTAAAAAGCAGCGTTTTTTATTATAGCAACCGTTTTCACTTTTCTGTGAAAAAGAGTGTATTAATCTTATCCTTCCATGTACCTATACTTAAATCATAAATGAAACCGCTTTACATAATGGGTAGTAGGAGGAGAAAAATATGAGTGGTTCTTGGCTTAAACTAGAAGGAAAAGTAGCAATAGTAACGGGTGGTGCCTCTGGTATCGGCCTGCAAATTACAGAAGAATTGATTAAGAACGGAGCTAAAGTTGTCGTGTCTGATATAAATGGCGAAAATGGACAGCAGGCAAATGGTTCATATTTTATTAAATGTGATGTAACTAAAAAAGAAAGTGTTGACCAAATGGTAGCCCAAACTGTTGATTTATTTGGTTCAGTGGACATCCTTGTAAATAATGCCGGTATAAACTTGCCTCGCTTGTTAGTGGATGCAGTTGGAGAAAGACCAGAGTATGAACTAAGTGAGAAAGATTTTGATCTTATGGTAGCTGTTAATCAAAAAGGCCCATACCTGTGTTCACAAGCAACTGCTAAAGAAATGGTTAAACAAAATAAGGGAGTTATTATAAATATTGCTTCAGAAGCTGGCCAGGAAGGTTCTGCCGGGCAAAGCTGCTACTCTGCGACAAAAGGGGCCATCATTTCATTTACACGTGCATGGGCAAAGGAACTGGGTAAGTTTAACATCCGTGTTGTAGCTGTTGCTCCTGGAATTTTGGAAACAACAGGTTTAAGAACGCCAGCTTATGAAGAGGCTTTAGCCTACACAAGGGGTGTTACAGTCGATGGATTGAATACTGATTATAGCAAGTCTATTCCATTGGGGCGTGAGGGTCAGCTTAAAGAAGTTGGTGATTTAGTCTCTTATCTGGCTTCAGACCGTTCAAGTTATGTTACAGGCACAACTGTTAATATTTCCGGCGGAAAATCCAGGGGCTGATTCAATGGAAAAAGCATATTAGATAGATGATTGATGGAGAATATCGGAAAAAATCCAAAAAAGATAACATTATTTTCATTATTCCGATATAATTTATACCATTCATTTTAACGGAGGAGGTGGTGATGACATGTCTGATGTAAGTATAGATGAACGAGTCTTTCAAATCATTGAGCTGGTCAGGAAAAAAACTTTCTGTCCATTAGACTATCTGGCAGAAGCAATTGGTGTAAGCACTCGAACGATTCGAAATTATATTAAACAGCTTAATAGTGACTTATATGGTATAGCGGTGCTGGAGAATGAGAGAGGTAAGGGGTACTGGCTGGACATTAAGGATGAACAGATGTTTGAAGAGTTCATTGAAACATTTAAATCAGAAAAAGCTATGCTGGATTCACCACAGCGCCGGATTGCTTTTATCATTGACCATTTAATAAACAGCGATGAAACGAATACCCTGGATGAATTAGCTTTTGCTATGAATATTGGAAAGACTACGCTTGTAAATGAATTAAAAAAAGCGGCAGTTTCCTTAGAAACATATAATCTATCCATACGCGGGAAACAAAACAGCGGAATGTATTTAACCGGCAGTGAGCTGGATATGCGCTTTTTTATTCTTGATAACGTGTATGACTACCTATATAGCGAATATCCTCTAGACGAGGATATTAAGGAAGAAGTAATTAGAATCACTCAGCAGCATGATTTGGAATCGTCTACGCAAGATCGATTAATGAAGTCAATCATTGTAATGCTGGATCGATTTTTAAAAGGTCATTCCATTGAAAAAATAAGTGATAAGCATAATAGGCTATTGAAGACAAAGGATTATCAGATTGCTCTAGAGATAGCGGAAACAATAGAGAAACAGCTTCCAATCAGGATTCCTAAGCAGGAAATATTATTTATCACGATTCCCATTGCAGGCAGAAGAACTCCAACGAATACTCGAAGCATGGCCGATATCACCATTACTGAGGATATAAAAACCCTTCTAAACTTAATTATGGAACAGCTGGGATTTGAAAAGGAAATAGTCCTGGAAAATGAAGAGTTTTTTAAGGATCTGCAATACCACTTAACTTTTATGTTAAACCGTCTCATGTTTAACATCCGTATAGATAATCCGCTGCTTGCAGATGTGAAGGAGAAGTATCCTGTTGCATATAAAATGGCAGAAATAGCTGGTCAGGTAATTGAAAGTGAATATGAGGTAAAGGTCTCAGATGATGAACTTGGATATATAGCCTTTTATTTTGGAGTGTTTATTACTCAAAATGATGTAAAAACCAAACGATTGAAGCAGGTTGCTGTCATCTGCGGCACAGGCAGGGGAACAGCCAAGCTGGTGGCGATACAGCTCCAGCGTGTCCTGAATCCTAATACTCAAATCGACCTTTTTTCTGAGTCAGAAGCTTCAAAAGAGTTATTGGATCATTACAATATTGTATTTACAACGGTGAAGCTTGAATTTGAAACTGATGCTCCAATCATTATGATTGACGAGATATTCAATGAAAATAGTGTTTCCAAACAAATTGAAAAAGTGACCTATCTGCAAAAATTTAAGCTTAAAGATGAGGGCCAGCATAATTCACTAATGAAGCTGTTAATTAATAAAGATAAGTTTTTTCTCTTGGACAGCAGCAAAAGCTATCAAGAAAATGTGATGGACATGGTTGATCATTTAGTGGATAAAGAATACTTGGATGCGGGATTTAAAGAAAGATTAAAAGATAGAGAAGCCAAAGGATCGATGGTATTTGATCGGTACATAGCTTTGCCGCATACCAGTAATACCGCAACAGACAAAATTGAATTGGCGCTGGGGGTCTTTCCGCAAAACGTCCTGGCTGACGGAAAAGAAATTAAACTGGTCTTTTTATTAGGGATTCCAAAGCAAATAGATTATGATGCAAGCCTCTTAGTTAAAATTTATGACGAAATCATCAGGATTGCAGCTGACGATCAGCTAATCGATCAGATGGCACACTCATCCAGCTATGAGGAGTTAGGCAAATGCCTGGTGTATGCAAGCAGGTCGTAATTCAATCAAATGGTAGGAAGTGAACAGCAATGAATATTTTAGTGATCATGATTTTTATCGCAGGAGCATTTCTGATTCAAATGGGACTTGGGTTTCTGCAAATAAAGCATTTTTCAAATTCCTATGCGGAGTTGAGAAGAATAGGCAAAGTTGCCATTGGCAAGAAACCTGGGAAGTTTCGAGCTGGAACCATTGTCCTTTTTGCCGTTTCAAATAGCGGAAGAATCTTAAAAGCTCAAAAAATGCAAGGGGTTACCATCATGGCAAAGGTTAAGGATTTGCCAGGTTTTGAAGATAAAAACATCAGAACGTTAAAAGAGGAGGATTTGGCCCATTGCAATAAGCTCTTGAAGCAAGCCAT
Source organism: Pseudomonas sp. ISL-84 (assembly GCA_018613035.1). Classification (GTDB taxonomy): domain Bacteria; phylum Bacillota; class Bacilli; order Bacillales; family Cytobacillaceae; genus Cytobacillus. The sequence goes on from JAGGRA010000007.1 coordinate 33,981, forward strand.
CCTCGATGCGGCATCCAATTATAAGACGATCATGAGCGGAGGAGTTATTCCTGAAAAGAGTAGTCTTTTTAAGAACATGATGCTGAAGGCTGAACGTGCTGTTACTGTAAAAAAATAATAAGAGGTGAAAGATAATGGATTTTATCATCAAATTTGCTGAAGGCTTTATGAAATTATTTCAAACTGGCGCTGATGTTTTCATTTCATGGATGACCGGCATTGTCCCAGTTGTATTACTTTTAATTGTTGCAATGAATACCCTGATACAAATTATTGGAGAAAAACGTATTAACAGGCTGGCAAAGGCATCATCGAAAAACCCTCTATTAAGATATATGGTTCTTCCGTTTGTTGGTTCCTTCATGCTTGGTAATCCGATGGCATTGTCTTTGGGACGTTTTTTACCTGAAAAATATAAGCCAAGCTACTATGCATCTGGAGCTTATTTCTGCCATACAAGCAATGGTTTATTCCCGCATATTAACCCTGGTGAACTATTTATCTTCCTTGGTATTGCAGCAGGAATTGAAACACTAGGTTTCAGTACAGCAGAATTGGCTGTCCGCTACCTCCTGGTTGGTCTTGTTATGAACTTCTTTGCTGGATGGATTACGGACTTCACAACAAAAATGGTTGAAAAACAACAGGGAATTAAATTAAAAACAGAAGTTAAATTAAATCACTAGGATTTAGAGGGGGTTAAGGAAATGGCTGAATATCGTTCTATTAAAGTTGTAAAAGGCAGTGGAGGGTTCGGAGGTCCGCTGACGATTACTCCTACAGATAAAAGAAATAAAATTGTCTATATTACAGGCGGCGGTTCAGAGCCTGATATTGTTGAGAAAATTGCAGAGTTAACAGGTGCTGAGCCTGTGAATGGGTTCCAAACCTCTGTACCAGATGAGGAAATCATGGTTGCCATTATTGACTGTGGCGGTACACTGCGCTGCGGAATTTATCCGCAAAAACGCATTCCAACGATTAATATTATGCCGACAGGCAAAACAGGCCCTTTGGCTAAATTTATCACTGAAGATATTTATGTATCTTCTGTTGGGAAAGATCAAATTGAACCTGCGGATGATGCAGAAGTGCATGTAGCTGCAGCGGCAGAAAAGCTTCCTGAGCCGGAAAAAGAATATAAGTACAGCACAGATAAAAAGATTTCCCAAACGCTGGCTGCCAATAAAAATAAAAGCATCATAACTAAGTTTGGCTTAGGTGCCGGAAAAGTTATAAATACTTTCTATCAGGCTGCACGTGATGCTGTTCAAACAATGATCAACACCATTATACCATTCATGGCCTTTGTATCCTTATTAATTGGGATTATCCAGGGATCAGGAATTGGAAATGTATTTGCTGATGTCATGGCTCCTTTGGCAGGAAACATTTGGGGACTGATATTGATTGGCTTCATTTGTTCGTTGCCATTCTTATCTCCATTGCTCGGACCAGGTGCGGTTATCGCACAGGTTATTGGTACGTTAATCGGAGTGGAAATTGGCAAAGGTAATATTCCGCCAAACCTTGCTCTTCCTGCTTTGTTTGCTATTAACACTCAAAATGCCTGTGACTTTATTCCAGTAGGTTTAGGGCTGGCAGATGCTGAACCCGAAACAGTAGAAGTCGGTGTGCCATCTGTTCTTTATTCTCGTTTCTTAATAGGGGTCCCTCGGGTGTTCGTAGCCTGGCTGGCCAGCTTCGGATTATACGAATAAGAAATTAGTAAGCAGTTCTATAACTATACTAAATTAGAAGTAGAAGGAGGCGTTAAAGCACAACTTCTTGTTGATGCTAATGCTTATGAAAAAAATTTATGAAAACAAAATAAAAAATGTGGGTCCATTTGCTAATACATTCCTTGAAGAGAAAATGTTTATTTTATTCGGTAATGAGGCTCCCCAAGATCTAAAAGATTTCTGCTACAACATAGATGTTGTAAATGCTGATGGAGAAATTAAAGAAGGCCAAAAGCTGCTTATTAATGATGATGCTTTTGAAATTACGGCTGTTGGCAATCTTGTGCAGCGTAACCTTACTACTCTTGGCCATATTACATTAAGGTTTGATGGGATGACAGATGCTGAGCTTCCAGGAACCTTATACTTAGAAAATAAAGAAATCCCTCCTATTGATTTAAATACTGAATTAAAGATTGTTAGTGAATAATTAGGCAGATGATTAACCTCTGCTGATTTAACAAACAAAGAGGCTTAATCTATTAATGGTTAAGTCTCTATTTTATGAGGAGGATAAAAATGAGACTTTACATAGACTCTGCAAATGTTGAGCAAATATGTCATCTAAATGAGTATTATCCGATTGCCGGGGTTACAACAAATCCATCTATTCTTGTCAAAGAGAATCGCCCTTTCTTGGAAGTTCTGAAAGAAATTAGAGAAGTTATTGGCGAGGAGAAAGAGTTATTTGTGCAGTTAATTGGAGAAACCGCTGAAGAAATGATAGAAGAAGCGAATTTTTTAATGAGGGAGTTAACTGGCAAAGTAGCAGTAAAAATTCCTGTAACAGAGGAAGGGCTTAAGGCGATTAAAATTTTGTCTGCAGCAAATATCCCCGTACTGGCGACTACAATCTATACTTCTTTTCAGGCACTTATGGCAGCCTTGGCAGGTGCTAAATATGTGGCACCTTATGTGAACAGGATTGATAATTTAACCGGTAACGGTGTAAAAGTAGTATCAGAGATTGCTCAATTCTTTGAAAGCTACAAGTTATCTACAGAAATTCTTGCAGCGAGCTTTAAAAATGTCCAGCAAATTCATGATGTTTGTCTGGCAGGCGCGGAAACGGTAACTGTCAGCCCTGACCTCATCGAAAAATTCATTGCTTTTCCTGCTACAGCTTCTGACGTGACAGTATTTAAAACGGAATGGCAGAAAGCCTATGGAACAGATTTAATCTATTCTTAAAAAGAAAGCAGGGAGAAAAATGATTGAGAAACAGGTGGTATTTTTTGATTTAGACGGCACACTTTTAACAAGTGACTTAAAAGTAGCAAGCAGTTCAATTGAGGCGATTCATAGGATACGAGAGCAAGGGGTAGAGCCTGTTATTGCTACGGGAAGAACGATAATGGAAATAGGATATGTTATGGAAGAAACAGGAATACGTTCCTGTGTAGCTATGAATGGCCAATATGTTCTTTATGAGGGTGAAATAATATATGAGAACCCACTAGATGTAAATGAAGTGAAAGCATTGCATGAAGGATCTTTCCTGAAAGGACATGAACTGGCTTTTTACAACGCAGAAAACATTACGGTTACTGCCGGCGATTCAGATTTAATTACGAAGAACTATGAGCGGGTAGGCGGGGTGTATCCGCCAATAGATGATCGTCTATACTTAAATGAGACTATTCATCAAATGCTGATATTCTGTGAAGAAGGGGAAGAAGCCTTTTATCAGGAGCGTTTTCCTTACTTCCAATTTGTAAGGAACTCTCCGTTTGGCTGCGATATTTATCCTGCGGGTACTTCTAAAGCAACCGGAATTGAGAGGCTGCTCTCATTAAAAAACATATCTAGAGAGTCAACCTATGCTTTTGGGGATGGATTAAATGACTTGGAAATGTTCCAGCTAGTTCAACACCCCATTGCAATGGGGAATGCTTTAGATATTGTAAAACAGTCTGCTAAATATGTAACACATTCACATGATGAAAATGGTATTTTGAAAGGTTTGGAGCTGTGTGGTTTACTAAGTCGTAAAGCGGTTTAGATAGTAAAGGGTAATCATGGAGGCCAGAGCTAAACGGCCTCCTTTTGTGTTTCTCAAATTTGTACATCAAGATTAATGGATTTGTATGGGCAAATTCTTCAGTCCTGGAAGATTTAACATAAGCCGCAGTCCCTAAATTTGAAAGAGTGCCATCCTAATAGACAAAAGAGAAAATTTTTAAAAATTGAAGTGCCTGTCCTCAAATTGTATATGGGAACAGGCACTTTTTTACTTATCCAATAATCATTGCTTATTCCCCCAAACCGCATTATAGTGAATACGAAGGATTAGTCATTAAAAACCTATATATATCTGAAAGGTTTATATAAAGGAGAATGAATGAAATGCTAGCAGCAAAGAACAGCTACAGAATTGAAAAAGATTTTCTTGGCTCTAAGGAAGTTCCTGCCGATGCCTATTATGGCGTTCAGACTCTTCGTGCAGTTGAAAACTTTCCGATTACCGGCTACAGAATTCATCCGGAGTTAATCAAGGCAATGGCGATGGTGAAAAAGGCGGCGGCCATGGCGAATATGGAAGTTAAGCGGCTTTACTCAGGCATCGGAGACGCGATCGTCCAGGCAGCGGATGAAATGATTGAAGGAAAGTGGCATGATCAGGTCATTGTTGACCCGATTCAGGGCGGTGCCGGAACGTCTATTAATATGAATATGAATGAAATTCTTGCTAACCGTGCGATTGAACTAATGGGCCATGAAAAAGGCGATTATACGCATTGCAGCCCGAATACACATGTCAATATGTCACAATCAACGAATGATGCCTTTCCGACAGCGATGCATATCTCTGTTTTAAATCTGTTGGATCAATTAATCCCGACAATGGAATATATGCATTCGGTTTTCCTTGAAAAGTCAAAGGAATTCAATCATGTGATTAAAATGGGGCGGACTCATCTTCAGGATGCGGTTCCGATCCGGCTTGGCCAGGAGTTTGAAGCATACAGCCGTGTCATTGCACGGGACATTAAGCGAATTAAACAATCCAAACAGCACTTATATGAATTAAACATGGGGGCAACGGCAGTTGGAACCGGACTAAATGCCAGCCCTAAATATATTGACTTAGTCGTGAAGCACATTGCCGACATCAGCGGATTGCCATTTACAGGAGCAGAACATCTTGTAGATGCAACGCAGAATACGGATTCTTATACAGAAGTCTCCGGAGCATTGAAAATCTGCATGATCAACATGTCAAAAATCGCGAATGACTTACGGTTAATGGCTTCTGGTCCACGGGCTGGGCTTGGAGAAATTTCACTTCCTGCCAGACAGCCGGGTTCTTCCATTATGCCGGGAAAAGTAAACCCTGTGCTGCCTGAGCTTATCAACCAGGTTGCTTTCCAAGTGATCGGCAATGATCACACCATCTCTCTTGCATCTGAAGCCGGACAGCTTGAATTGAATGTCATGGAGCCAGTCTTGATTTTTAACCTTCTTCAATCGATCAGCATTATGAATAATGCTTTTAATACTTTTACTGAGCATTGTGTAAAAGGAATCGAAGCCAATGAAGACAGGCTGAAGGAATATGTAGAGAAGAGTGTTGGCATCATTACCGCGGTTAACCCTCACCTCGGATATGAAGTAGTATCCAGAATTGCGAGGGAAGCTATTTTAACTGGATCTCCAATCAGGGAACTATGCTTAAAATATGATGTTTTAACAGAAGAAGAGCTTGATTTAATATTAGATCCATATGAAATGACGGATCCTGGCATCGCAGGTGCTGCGCTGCTGGAAAGAGACTAAATGGAAGTGCCTGTCTCCACATGCTTTGTGGGGACAGGCATTTTTGTGTGCGTTATTGAACGAAGTTTTTATTATTTGAGCGGCTTGGTGTTTCATTAATCCTTTTCGGCGACCATCTTCCCGGGATTTCATTTGATATGGTCTTCATGAACCCTTAAAATTAGTGCCTGACCACACATACATGGCACCACAACATATATCAAATATCAAACTTCAAACAGTATACTACTGTCACTCTCCCAAAGGGTATTAAGAAGCCTCTCCCTATCTATCCCCAACCGGATACTTCATCCCATTCTTCAAAATCTTCTCTTCCACAATCTTTTTGACATCCAACCCGAGGTCGGAACATAGCATGAGTGAGTAGATCAAAACATCAGCGATTTCTTCACGGATGTTTTCTTTATTTTCTATAAGTGCTTCTTCGCTGCTGATCCATTGAAAGTCTTCCAGTAGTTCTGCTGCTTCGATTGAGATGGAGATGGCGAGATCCTTAGGATTGTGGTATTTTCTCCAGTTTCGTTCATCTCTAAATTCATTGATGGATTGAATTAGGCTTTGGATATCGCTCATGATTTTTTTCTCCTTTGTAACTCGAGTAGTTTCTGTCTTAATTTTGGGTCTGTTGCATAAATATAGAGGCCGTGGATGCCTCGTTTCATTAGGACGTTAATAGAATTTAATATAATTTCCTCTTTGATTGCCTGGTTCTTTTCAGTTGACAGATCTGTACGAGATATGAATGCACCTGTATCTTTGTATTTGGATGGATCTATAAACAGTTTATCTTTTTGTTCATCATAGCTTACAGATGGGCCAAGGATAACGCCAACGTAATTCAGGTCAAATCCCTGAACGGTATAAATTGAGCCAACCTCTTTAATGGAATCCGGATTTTCCGCCCATGTCACATTATCCTGTGTGCTATTCCAAGGCATGTTGATTCCTTCTTCATCGACAATGTACGTCTTCTTATCTTTTTTATGTAAATAATCAAAGGTCGAGACAATTCGAGAAAGGCCGACTTCATCATTTTTGTTTTCAATTGCGGCCTTAAATGTCCCAGCCTCTTCAAAGATTTTAAGCTCAAAAGAGGAGTCTTCTTTGGATGGAAAAGGTAATATTTCCTTTGCCACAAAGCGGTCGATCCACTGAATTGTTTCGGGATTCGCATTCATTCTCATTTGGTCAGTAAGCTTGACAGTTTTCGCATTATACTGGTTTATGATTTCCTCGAGCAGCCTATCGTTCCAATAGCTCTTAATCTTAAGCACTTGTTTTGGATCAAAGATGACAATGGTGATTTTACTGCGTTTAATGATCTCATCCAGCTGGTTTTGATAGCGGAAATTGTTGTAGGAATCTTCTTTTGTCAGAAGCAGATGAGCTTCGTCTATTAAAACAATATCTGCAGTTGCTCCAGTCTTACTTTTTTCATTAATAAACGGTGTTGGTTTCATGAGGCTCTTTTTCTTTAAATTAGGCAAGCTGTTAGCAATGCTCTTATAGGTTTTCAGCATCTCACCGTGATTCACCAGCAAGTAATTGTCGGTACAGTGTAGAGGAGAACTATCATCCTTAGCCAAATCCTGAATCGTATTAAACAGGGAACTTAACAAAACACTTTTGCCTGTGCCGGCATCTCCTTCGATCGCAATAACATGATTTCCTTCCTTCTGGATATGTTCAAAACAGAAATCCAGGATTTCATATTTTATATCGAGCTGTTGTGGTGAGAGCTCCTTATAGGGAGACAACTTATAAATGTCTTTGTTCCTTAGGTTCTCAAGGGTATCGCTCACAATCCTCTCTTCTCTAAGCTTTTCCCAAATCACTTGAAAAAGTTCTTCATTATAAAAGGCCTTTTCATAGTAATTATGCATCACTCGGGATCTGGTCTGGGAGACATTTTGCAGCTGGTAGTGGTTGTCGGCAATAATATAGTTAATCAGATTCGACTCAATATTGTAAGTCGCCGATTGATTAAATTTCTCATGTCCAATTAAGATAGTGCGGTTTAAACTCTTCCTCCTTTTATCCTCTATATGATTCTTCAGCCTCCGTGCAGCTTGGACAGTTTGTCCGATGTATGCAGACGGCCGTTTGTTTTCGTTATAAAGTATATAAACAATCGGATAGTTGTTTAAATGCAGCGTCTTTACAGTATGCACCTGGTCGGGAGTAAAATCTCTTTTTTCAAACACAAGCTCATTCATTGGTTCGCCTCTGTATCATTTTTAAATAATAGTATCATATTTTAGAAGGTTATTAACAAATATTGGGCAAGGATACCGTTGCCTGACCCACTGGCCTTGCATTAATGTA
>JAGGRA010000079.1 GCA_018613035.1 Pseudomonas sp. ISL-84
CACCCCCTCCTACTCGATTTGAAAAAATTAAGTTTAACCTATGTAAACATGGTAAAATGTAAAAAAAAGAATAGGCTGGGTAGTGCTATGGTATTTTTGGGGTTGGCTGCAGGGCTAATACTATTGATGTCAGGAATTGTTGGCGTTTCTTCATCTAAAGCTGGAAATGAATTGGCTATTAGTGGATTGCTTGTGGTTATGGGAGTAACTTTAATTGTATTTGTTGTTTCCTATTACAGAAAGCGGAATAAAAAGAAAAAGGGCGAGGGTGACGATTGCTGTGATTTCTCCTTCGGTTATTTGGATTGCCCTCTAAGCGGGCATTCTAGTAAAAGGAAAGACAGCGGCCTGTTTGATTGTGAAACAACTGATTGTGATTGCACCCCGGAGTGCGGAAATTAAATGATTAAAGATTTTTTTAAAGATATGCTTCTCCTAAAATTCATGCCCTGTCACCGGAAACCTGAAAGGTCATTACATTTACGGGGAAGGCAATTTCCGGTTTGCTATCGCTGCATGTTTATATTGGCAGGCTATACGGCAATCATACCGCTGTCATTTTATGCGGAAACAATTTCTTCTCCAGTCTTCCTTATTATGGGGATTTTTCTCCATATCCCTATGCTTTTGGATGGTGTTTCCCAGCTTAAAAAATGGAGAGTCAGCAATAATTTTTTAAGAAGTCTAACAGGGTTACTGAGCGGGGTGGGTATGTCACTCATTATCATTTCAGCTGCTGTTAACTTAGTGCCTATTATTTTTACTATTATTTAATTCAATCGTGCCTGTTTTAGGTGCGATTTTTTACGGTTTCATGAATGAATTGAGCAGGCTTTTGGGAAACTTCTTTATATAAAGCTGATCTGAAAAATAATAAAAAATGAGTGGAGCTAATGAAAACCTTTAAAGCAATGGTTTTGGCTGTTGTTCTCCTGTCTTCAGGCGGTTCATCTGTATCTGCAGAGGAAGAGGGGATAAGCTGGCAAATCGAAATGCTTCCCTGGGAAAAAGCAAACGGAATTCTGCCGAAATACAGCAAATTTACGGTTCTGGATGTTGAAACAGGCAAAAAATTTAAAGTCCAAAGGAGAGCAGGGAGCCATCATGCGGATGTGCAGCCATTAACAGCCAAAGAAACGAAGATTATGAAAAGCATTTATGGAGGAAAATGGAGCTGGAAGAGGCGCGCCATTATCGTTATCCATGGTGAACGATGGATTGCTGCTTCCATGCATGGCATGCCTCATGGAGGCGGTGCATTAAAAAATAACTTTCCCGGCCACTTTTGTATACACTTTTATGGCAGTACAACACACCGTACGAATTTTATGGACTTATCTCATAAATTGATGATTTTAAAAGCAGCCGGCAAGCTTGAAGACTATCTGTATAAGGCAAATCCTTATGATGTAATCAGTGCATTTGTTGCTGGATTGAAGCAGCAAGATCCCAAGATAGTAAGGGCTATATCCCTTCAAACATTGAATTGGAACAAATTGATTCCAAAAATAGAAAATGTAAGACTAAGCGCAATGCCCGTTTTACCTGCTGAAGACTTAGCAGAGGAAGTAAGCCTCGAAATACCGGTGGAAATAGATTGGTTTATAAAAGATCAGGGGAGGAAGCATTTTCGAGGCAGTATTTACTTGGTCCGTTTCTCCCCGGGAGATTCATGGAAGGTGGATAACCAAAGATTTCTGCAGGATAATGGTTTCATTTCAAAAAAATAAAAGCTTGAGAAAAAATCTCAAGCTTTTATTTATTACTATTCAAGGGGGCAAGCATTTGTTTTATAGCTTTTCACCAAATTTAACAAATGTACGCTCATCCTCTACAAGTCCGCATGCAGCACATTGTACTCTTTTTTCAGGGCCTTTATATGGCATGTGAAAAGGGGACAGCTGTTCACTGCTATACTCCTCGAGCACCTGCCCTGTCTGAGGATCCATCTTGATCGATTGTGGAACCTGCTGAATAATATTAAAACGGCTTCTGTTCGTCTTGCAGTTTGGGCACCGATATGGTGAACTCATATAATTATTCTCCTTTCTAGCATATTAGCTATATTTTTTGCATTTGCAAATTTATTTATGTAAAAATACATCTATAGAATATTAATTTTCCTGAATTGGAAGGATGTGCATAGAGTGGAGCCGAACTTTGCTCATTTACTTAATGAATATAGAAAACTCTGGAATAATCGAAAGCTTGCCGGAGATGAAGATGCAGAAGCCGTTTTAAAAGAAGCGATCGAAAGAGAACTAAAGGATGAAAATTCCCATCCGAGAGTCCGTAAACCGCTTTATGAAAAGTTTTTCCTTGCTGTGAAAAGAGTAACAGGCTCAAATTTGGAGCCCGCTGACAAAAATGTCCTCATCCAATTACATATTGAGAAGCTTGAAAGTTTGAAATAGGAAGTGTCAGCTTCCTATTTTTTTGTAATCTGGAATTTCTTTCAATTTTATTGCTGTACCGTTACTGCCAATACTTTGGAAAAACGCCATAATCGTAGGCTTTTCTTTCAAGATTCAAAGTCCTTTCACATTTATCACACAAAACTGATGTATGATGAGGTTAAGATTGTCTTAAGGAGAAAATGTATGTTTAAAAAATATTGGTTTTTCGCAGTGATTTTGATAACCCTCCTTCTTTCTTCTTGTAAAGAAAAAGTCCAGCCCTCAATACCGGAGGATCTTTCTTTTGCCGCAACTGTCAATATAAAAGATATGACAATTTCGTTTGTGGACTTAAAGAAGCTGGCTCTTGCAGAGGAATGGAAGATGGAAAAGCCTTATACAGGTTCACTTATCCTGCCGGACCGGGATACGATCCTCTTTTACGGGAACCAGCTGGAAACTGCTGATTTATATTCCTTAAAAGAGGGAAAGAAGATTGGCAGCTGGGAAACGGGAACCGGCATTGTAAACGGAATTTTGCTGGATAACATGACAGAAGTCGCCCTGGTCGACCAGGACCTGAATAAAATACGCTTTTTTGATATAGAAGGGAAGGAACTCAAACAGATCGATACTGAAAGCGATCCGCTTACAATCCTGGAGTCAAAGAAAGCCAGAAAGTTATTTGCGCTCAGCTTTAATAATGAAAAACTCGCTGTGATCGATCTTCATACAAAAGAGAAAACGGATGAATTTGTCATCCATCCTTCAGCTGCTGGCGCTTGGCTAAATGAAGAAAGCAATGAAATATGGATTGGCGGCCATGGAGAAGGTATTGAAATTGAACAGGATATTCATATCTATGATTCGGAGACTGGAGAGATAAAGAAGACAATCCCGGCCCCGTCCATGCCGATTAATTTTCTTGAAAAAGATAACCATGTATATGTTTTAAGCCATGGGTCAAACATGTTATATAAACTAAAAGAATCAGGTGAACAGGATGCCTCTGTTTCCATCGCTGCCAATCCATTTGAAATGGCTTTTACCGAAGGGGAATTATTGGTTGCCGGCTATGACAGCAACGATGTCCATATCTTGGATCCTGAAAATTTAAAATCACTGAAAACGATAAAGGTTGGGGAAGGACCCTTCAAAATTGTTTTAAGGGAGAGAATGAAATGAGCATGCTGAACATCCTTATTATTGATGATGAAGCAGATATGCGGCACCTTATTGAAATGTACCTGGGGAATTCCGGATTTCAATGCTATGCTGCAGCAAACGGAAGTGAAGGGTTTAAAATTTTTGAAAATATATCAATCGATTTAATCATTCTCGATATAATGATGCCAGAGGAAGATGGGTTTGAGGTCTGCTCAAGAATCAGGGAGAAATCGGATATACCGATTATTTTTCTTTCGGCAAAAGGAGAGGAATGGGATAAAGTTAAAGCCCTTCAGCTCGGGGGAGATGATTATATTGTTAAGCCCTTCAGCCCAGGAGAACTCATTGCCAGAATGAATGCGGTACTCCGGAGAACAGGCGGTGTGAAGATTGATACAGGTTCACTGCAAATTGGAAAAATTACAGTTGAGAAGAAGGCAAGGAAAGTATCTGTAGAGGGAAAGAATATTGCACTAACACTGAAAGAATTCGAACTTCTCCTGTTTTTTATCGAACATAAAAACCATGCATTAAGCAGGGAGCAGCTGCTTGAGCGGGTATGGGGGATGGATTATACAGGCAGTTTGAGAACGGTTGATACACATATAAAAACATTAAGAATGAAATTGGGTGTTGGGGACTATATCCAGACTGTTTGGGGAGTAGGCTATAAATTTGAGGTGCCAGGTGAATGAGGTTTTTGACTAATAGTCTGGCCAAAAAAATGTGGCTGACTGTAACAGCTGCAATTTTAATTACAATCCTTTATTCCTACTTTTTATCTTATCTTTTTTATGAAAAAATTTATGTGGAAAATGTTGAGGATTCCCTTTTGGCTGAAGGGAAACGTCTGGCAATGGAGTATGGTGGCGGCCCTTTGGAAGATGATCTCCGGGAGAAAATTGACTGGTATAATTCCAAATCGGAGACAGAAATCTTTATCGTCAGCAACCCTAGGGAGCTAAGTGCCTGTTTGCCTTTTGAAATAGATTATCAGACTTTGATAGGGCAGGATGAGCGGGAAGAACTCCTTAAAGGCAATGCTGTACAAAAATTGGGCTATGAAGAAAGGTTCGACCGTAAAATTATGGGTGTGATCATCCCGCTTCTGGACGAAGATACGCTTCAGGGCATCATTTATTTATATTTGCCTCTTGCAAAAATTTCCGAAATTACCCAAGGTTTTGCTTATCTCTGGTTCATTGCAGCTACTATTTTTACAGTAATCAGTATTGTATTGGGAACCATGCTCGTTAAAAAACTGACCAAACCGCTGCTGGATATGAAGAATGCTGCCGAGCATGTATCTCAGGGACATTATGACGTGCAATTGGCCATTGATTCGAAAGATGAGATTGGTCAGCTGGCGAATGCATTTAACCATATGTCTTCTTCTATACAAAAAGAGGACGAACGGAAAAGAGACTTTCTGGCAAATGTCTCACATGAGCTCAGAACACCAATAAGTTATGTTAAAGGCTATAGTGATGCCCTTATGTCTGACATGGTCCAATCAGATGAAGAAAGAAACAATTATTTAAGGCTTATTCATAGAGAGGCGGGAAGAATGGAACGGCTCGTTGGGGATTTGCTTGATTTGTCCAAACTTGAATCAGATGAATACAAACTGGAGAAAATGCCTCTGCCGCTTGCACAGCTTATAGAAGATGCTATAGAAAAATACAAACCTTTTATTCAGGAAAAAGGGCTTGAACTTCATTATGATTTAGACCCGGACATTATCATTAATGGAGATGAAGGCAGAATTGAGCAGGTAATCCAAAATATTATGGATAACTCACTTCGTTACACAGAAAATGGGAAAATTAGCATCCGGTTATTTCAAATGAAAGAAAAATGCTGGATCGAAATAGAAGACACTGGGATCGGCATTCCTGAAGGACATTTAAATAAAATTAAGCAAAGATTTTATAGAGTGAATAAAGGGCGTACCAGATCGGATGGAGGTACCGGGCTTGGACTTGCAATCGCAGAAAAGCTTGTGAAGCTCCATCAAGGTGATTTAATCGTATTAAGTGAAGTTAATAAGGGAACAACGGTAAGGATTATTCTTCCTGTCCTTGAATTGGAATAGATAGAGCAGCTAACTGATATATTAAAGGAGATATATAATGAACAGAATAAAATATTTTATTCTTCCTATGCTATTACTGGTCTTTGGCTTAACAGCTTGCGGAGATCATAACGCTGTTGAGGAAGAACCGCAATTTCTTGAAGTAGAATTATCTATCAACCCGGAGAAAGCAGAGGTAAATGAACCGGTAGTTTTTGAAGCAAAGGTTACGTATGGTGAGGAAGAAGTGACAGATGCAGATGAAGTAAAGTTTGAAATCTGGAGAGCAAATGATGAAGAGCATGAGAAAATTCTTGTTGAACACGCTGAAAAAGGGATCTACCGTTTGGAAAAAAGCTTTGCAGTAGAGGGAACCTACTATATATACTCCCATGTAACTGCACGGAGAATGCATAATATGCCTAAAAAAGAGTTTATCATTGGGCAGCCTAGTGAACCTGAAGAAGATCAAACAAACTCAGGAGCAGAAGATATGGAAGAGATGGAGGACACGGAAGAACATAGCAGTCATTAAAAGGCAGCCAAAGGCTGCTTTTTATATTTCATCCCTCTTTTTATCCATTATAGGTATTATTACCCGATTATTCATGATCTTGACTTTCATTTTTGTTACATCCCTGTAATAAACGTAAAGATATCCGTGCGGCTTAAAACCTGTCAATACTAATGTTTTAGTATATAAATGGCATTGTTTTAAGTCGGTTTCCACTATAGTAAAAAATACCCACTTATATATATACCCATTTTAATTAGTCTATAAACCTTTTAAAATAAGGATTTACTATTTTATATATGATTTTTTTATTCGTGTGATTTTCTAAAAAAGGCGCTTAATGTACCTTATTGTAAAATCAAACCAAAAATATTACGAAAAACCCTGTGATATGATGATTGTGCAAGCAACACAGCACAACAAAGAAAACAAACAACAGGGAGGATTTTAATAGATGAATAAGAAAGTAATTTTTTCAGTAGCAGCGGCAGCAGCATTACTAGTATCTACTCCAGGAGTTAATAAGGCAGACGCAGCTTCAAATTGTCCTACTCCTGAACAAGCAAAAATAGTTCAATCACAAGCTGGCAATCTAAGCCAGGAACAAATCAATAGCATTCTTCAAAAATATTTAAAAAACTATAATATTAATTGGGGAAATGTTCAAGAAAATAAACAAGAAGTACAACAGCCGAAAGCTCCAGTACAAGAGCCAGCTAAAGCTCAGGAACCTGCAAAAGCACCAGCTCAACAGCCTGCACAACAGCAGCAAGCACCAGCTGAGCAGCCAAAAGCAGCAGCACCGGCAACTTCTGAAGTAAGTGCATTTGAACAAAAAGTATTCGAATTAACAAACCAGGAACGCGCAAAAGCAGGAGTACCAGCACTTAAACTAGATGTTGAATTAAGCAAAGTAGCACGAGAAAAATCTCGTGATATGAATGCTAAAAACTACTTCAGCCATACAAGCCCAACTTACGGTTCACCATTTGATATGATGAAGCAATTTGGCATCTCTTACCGTACTGCTGGTGAAAACATTGCAATGGGTCAGCGTTCACCTGAAGAAGTTGTAAATGCATGGATGAACAGTGAAGGCCACCGTAAAAACATTATGAATGCAAGCTTCACACATCTTGGTGTAGGACATGTTGCAGACGGCAACTACTGGACACAAATGTTCATTGGAAAATAATATATGATTTTTTCAAAAAGGGCAGCCTGACAAGGCTGCCCTTTTTTATATTTTATTTGCTGTAACTATATATTATACTTGTTTATTTAATGTATGTATTTACTTCACGAAAGGAACATTATTTAAAAGACATTACATCAGAAATGACAGGTGATTTTAAGTGGAAATACGCAAAGGTACAGAACAAGACCTGGGAAAAATTATGGATATTGTTAAACAAACAGTTGATATTATGGAATCTGAGGATAATGACCAATGGAATCGCACATACCCACAGGATCAAGATTTTTTAACTGATATAAAAGCAGGGACATTATATACTGCTGTCCTGAATGGAAGTGTTACTGGTTCCATTACAGTTGATCAAGTTCAGGCTGAAGAATATAGAGGTGCCGGGTGGAGAAAAGATGCGCCATGCTATGTATTCCACCGCCTGGCAGTGGATCCTGAAATTAGGGGTGAGGGAATTGCCAGCAAGCTTATTAAATTTGCTGAAAGTTATGCTGTAGACCAAGGTGTTACATACATGAGAACGGACACATACTCTCTAAATAAAAAGGCACAAAGCTTGTTTGAAAAAAACGGATATATAAAAGTTGGCACCATATATATGGACAGGGACTATCCGTTTTATTGCTATGATAAATTTTTAGTTTAACTCGTTCCATCATTTTTTTTCATATAAATAGGCACCTTTTCATCCCCATTATCACGAATTGGAAGGATGATCGATAAAATTCCATGGGTGAAGGAGGTTTCAATACTGTTTTTATCAATGGGCAGAGGGATCGTCAGCTTCTTTTCAAAGGTTCTGCTCGGCCGTTCCTTTAAAAAATACCGAAAATGATTCTGAAAAGAACTGCACTTTCCTTTAATAACAAGGTCATGGTGTATAAGGGATACCTTTATATCGTCTTTCTCCAGTCCAGGAACCTCTGCTTCAATAATAATCCTTCCGCCAGCTTCGTACATATCACAACGGGGATAAACTTCTTTAGTGGAAAGGAAAGCATTTATTTTTTCTTGTTCAAGGCTGGGAATAAATCTTTTTTTGCTTAAATCCGAACTTTCCGGCGCACAAAACTCCTTCCAAAAATCTAGATCCTGATATTGGGATGACAATTTAATCAATTCTGTCCATTTTTGCATATCCATAATCGGTCTCCTTCCTTAACAGAGAAGTTAAAGGATTTCGGTTACATCTATTTCAGAATATTGCATATCCACATTTTTCGGTATTTTAATCTCCAAAAATCCATCCTTGAAGTGTGCAGTTGAGCCTTTTCTTTTTACTATGGCCGGGAGGGTAATAATATGCTTATCATCCTTCTCAGGTATATGTTCAATGATCATTTGATTTGAGGTGTGATAAAGCTTCATATCTTTGAGCCAATTTTCCTTTTTTATGGGAACTCTAACATATACATAGTCATGGGTCTCAAAGACAGAGGAATCCAAAACTGAGGGATTCGGCTGTTTTTGACTTGCTGCAGCTGTATTAAATCCTTTCATAAAGTCCGGAGTGCCGGACATCCCTTGCATATTTGGAGGGAACATTTGCCCCATGATATTTTGGACATATTTATCGATCTCTTCCGGCTTCATCTGTTGCATAAGGTTTTTCATATCTTTATTAAATGGAAAAAGATTCCACGGGAACATCCTTCTCATCCTTTCCTTGCAAAACTGCTGACAAGGTTCAGCCAGGCATTTAAAGTCCTTTTATACTATGCTGAAAAGAGCCTATCCGTTAAGACTTTTCATTGCAAAAGCTTGCCTGCCCGTAAATATTTGGCTCTGTTAAATTTGCCTGTTGATTTCAGCACGAGACACTCCCTTTCCGCGGGCGGTCCGATGCTCCTCGTCGATTTGCTCCTGGGGGTCTCCCTATAATCCACACTCCCGCAGGACATTGAAAAAAGCTTCCACGAATAAACACCGCACGAAGAAAATGCGCCAGCATTTTCGCGGGATTAGTGCCTTTCGCTCCAATCAACAGGGTGTTAAAAAACAACAATAAGGTATAACAGAGCCAAATATTTAAATGGAAGGAAGAAAAAACTTCTTATTATTTGCATAAATACAGCGTAGTTACTAGTATATTGTTAATGGCTTAAATAAATTTTTAAAAAATTGAGGGGTAATTTTGTGAGAGATAAAGCAGCTTTAATCACGGGAGGAGCAACAGGGATCGGTAAAAGAACGGCGATTGCGCTCGCTCAAAATGGTGTCCATCTGGTGATCAATTACCGTAGCAGTCAAAAGGAAGCTGTTTCATTGTGCAAGGAACTGACCGATAAGTATAGAACGAGAAATATAGCTATTCAAGGAGATATTACCATATCCTCGGATTGTGAAAAGATGGCTGAGGCTGCACTTAGCGAGTTTCCTGCAATTGACATTTTAATACATAATGCCGGCCCATACGTCCACGAACGGAAAGAGATGGCAGATTATACAATTGAACAATGGAATTACCTTATTAATGGAAACCTGAATGCAGTTTTTTATTTATCAAAGCTGCTTCTTCCGAAGATGAGGGAAAACAAGTGGGGACGGATTGTTACCATCGGTTTTGATAGGGTTGAAGCTGCCTCAGGCTGGATTTATCGCTCTGCTTTTGCCGCTGCCAAAACAGGTGCAGCTTCATTGACAAAATCAATTGCGCTTGAGGAAGCTCGAAATGGAATAACCGCAAATATGGTGTGTCCCGGCGATATTGTAGGAGATTGGAAGGAAAAAACCATTGAAGATACCCATCAAGTTGAAGATAGCACCTCACCTGTAGGCAGACCCGGAACAGGTGAAGATATCGCAAGGGTAATCAGTTTTCTGGCGGATGAAAAATCAGGTTTCATTACAGGCAGCATCATTCCTGTTACAGGCGGGAAAGACGTTTTGGGAAAAATATTTCAAGAATAACAAAAGCCATCGCTAAAACACGATGGCTTTTGTTATTCTTTTTGGCTCTGTTAAGGCTTGGTAACCTGTGTTGAAAAGGAAGACCGACATTCGCATTTTCTGCGTGTGGTAACAAGCCAAGGATGCTGATTCAATGTCGAGCGTGAGAAGCGAGTCAATGGGAACCCCCATAGGCGCTGGGCGACAAGGAAGTTCCCAGGCCGCCTGCCATTCGCTGACTGTCTGGAGTGGAAATCAACTGTTAACAGAACCTTCCCTTTAAGAATTTTTCTGCAATCCGGCAGGAAATTTCCTTTTTTGAATATAAATTAGGCGGGTTGTTAATGTGATTGCACCTGCAGCCAGTCCGGTAATTAAACCGATCCAATAGCCATATGCTCCCCAGCTTGTATAATTGGCAAGATAATAGCCGAAAGGAAGCCCGATCACCCAGTAGGAAATAAGCGACATAATAAAGGTGACATTCACATCCTTGTAACCGCGCAATGCCCCTTGGACTGGTGCCTGTATCGCATCGGAAAGCTGGAAGAACATCGCATATATTAGGAAATTTGCCGTCAGTTCTAAGACAATAGTATCTTTTGTATAGATGGAGGCCACTTCTTCCGGAAAAAGCAGAAGGATCGCAGCGCATACCAATGCCATTAAAACAGCTATGATCACTCCGATCCAGCTGTACTCTTTCGCATCCCCATACCTTGCAGCCCCGACTTCAAGACCTACTACAATCGTTAAAGCCATTGAGATGCTAAGCGGAATCATATATAGCAAAGAAGCAAAAATCAGTGCAATTTGATGGGCGGCAATTACCTTCGTTTCAAAATTGCTCATGAATAGAGTAACGGCAGAAAATATGCTCGTTTCGAAAAAGATGGATAAACCAATAGGGATGCCGATCAACAGAATTTCCTTCCATTTTGCGAAAGAAACTGCATAAAGTCTTCGGAATACTCCATAAGATGAAAAAGGAGTATGTTTATGAATAATATAGAAAGAGATAATGGTAATAAGCCAATAGGTAATGGCAGAAGCAAAGCCAGCTCCAGCTCCGCCCAGTTCTGGAAAGCCAAACTTTCCGTAAATGAATAAATAATTAAAAACCACGTTGATAGGCAGGGATATGAGTGTGATAATCATGCTGACCCGTGTCTTTCCGAGAGCATCAATAAAAGATCTTAACACATTGTATGCAAATAGGGGAATCAATCCAATGCTTAAAGCTGCCAGGTAATCAAATGCAGTTTCGTGTACCCGGCTTTCCAGACTCATCCCGTTTAAAATAGGCGTTAGAGAAAATGCACCTGCTGCAAAAACAATGAGAGCCATAATGACTGACAAATAGACTCCCTGTATGACGGAAAAAGCAACATCACCCTGTTTCTTCGCCCCAACCAAATGCGAAACGATCGGTGTAACAGCCAGAAGGATACCGCTCAGCCCAGTAAAAACAGGAACCCAAAGGGAAGAGCCAATAGCCACTCCTGCCAGATCATCTGAACTGTAGCGTCCGGTCATTAAAGTATCAATAAAAGTCATTGAATACATGGCAAGCTGTGTAATAAGAATAGGAATTAAAATAAATAAAAGCTGTCGCAGTTTGTCTTTAGTGTTGTATGTCTGATTCATGAAATTTCCTCTTTCTATGAAGTAACGAAAGAATTATAACATAGAAAGGGTAAGCAGGCTTGTTTTTATCTTTATGGGATTAATTAGTTATATGAATGATCCTTAACAAACAAGCCTAATTGCAAAAAAGCGCCTCAAAATTGGGACACTTTCCTGAAATTTCATTTAAAGGTTTGTTAACTATATCAAACTAAAATATTTGCAAGGTTGAGGTCACGCCCACAATTATTAACAAACTAAAGACCAGACGCTTAAAGTTTTGTTCGTTAACTAATTTACGGAGTGGATGACCAAGTAAAAATCCTATAAGGGTAGGCAATATCAGAATGACTACAGTAAGGAGAACTTCAGAGTTATTATGTTTATTAAATACGAATAAAGATAATGAAAGGGCAATAGCATACTGTATAAAAAAATAATTAACTGTTGTTGCTCGGAAGATATTCCTTGGTAAAAATTGAACTAATATCGCGACTACTGGAGGGCCGGGCAATCCTGCTACACCGGTTAGCAATCCAGATAATAAGCCTGCTGCATAAAAGCCTTTTGGAGCAGTATTTGTTTGTGAATGAGGGTCGCTTTCTGCCGAAATGCCGGTAGCAGAGGTTTCGGCAGCAGTATGGTTTGATGTGCCTGGGTTTCGTTTTTTCTTCTCAAGTTTAAACCACTGCAATAAAACATAGATTAAAACCGTAGCACCGACTATTGCTTTAAGATGGCCAGCATTTAACTTTTCGCTCCACATAACCCCAATCAAAAGCCCTGGAAAACCAACTAGTAAAAGTCGCCATATTAGATCCCATCGAGCCAGTCTAAAGCTCCCCTTTACCTGCAGAGATAATGTGAAAAAGGAGAGGATCATACAGATTAATATTGCCTGATAACCTGGAAATACATATAGTAATAGGGGAATAGCAACAAGTGAAAAACCAAACCCAGTCAATACTTGTAAACCTGCAGCTATCATTACAGCCATGCTGCCTAACAATAAATCAAACAAGAAAGCGTCAATCATAGGATTCCTTCTTTCTGCAATTTCTGTAATGTTTGAAATCATAATATTTTTAATATTCACTAATTATGATATACAACTTCCGCTACTCGTTCAATCTTGATGATCTTACCTTTTAAGAATTTAAGAAGCAGGCTGCCAGGAGTGTAAAAAAAGTGCCCCGCGAGCAGGGCACTTTTTCTTCTTACGAATGAGAATGCAATCGTTCTTTTTTCAGCAGATCTTGCTGTTCTTCAACTGCCAATCCGTCCTGCTGGACAATAAGTGTACGGGTAGGGAAGGCTACTTCTACACCTTCTCCTTCAAGCAAGTCCATAATCCGGAAATTAACATCCTCTTTGATGTTTAAGTACTCAGCAAAAGTAGTAACAGTGGTAAAGAAATACAGGTATATATCGAGACTGGAATCGTTAAAACGATCAAACTTAACAAGGATTGTATCGTTATGAATTTCTTCGTGATCAATGAGCATCTGCTCGATTCTCCTCACCAATTTTTCAAGCTTATGTTTTGGTGTAGTATAGGTAACGCCCAGATGGAAAGCAATCTGCCTTTTACCCATTTTGGACCAGTTGATGATCGGTTCATTGGCGAGCGTAGAATTGGGAACCGTTACAAGCGCCTGGGCGAACGTTCTGATTTTTGTACTTCTAAAAGTAATATCCTCTACTGTTCCCTCCACACTCGGTGTTTTAATCCAATCGCCAATAGTAAAAGGCTTTTCTGTCACGATGATGACTCCGCCAAAAAAGTTGCTGACTGTTTCTTTTGCAGCAAGTGCGAAAGCCAATCCGCCAAGACCCAGGCCGGCAATAAATCCGTTTATGTTATAATTCCACTCCTCCGCAATAATGGTAATGCCCAACACAACGATAATTAGCTTTGCTATTTTCGTTATGAAAGGAATCACAATCCTGTCGACATCAATGTCCAGCCTATTCATGAGGCGCGGGAAAAGGAGCGTAATGGTTGTACTTAAATTAAAAAGGCCCCAGGTGATTAATAAAACAAAAAGTGACCGAAAAAATTGTGCTTCCCGATTATCGGCAATAAGATCATAAGGGAAAAACTTAAGTGCAAGCTGAAGTCCAATGATGACGAAAAGCCACCTTACCGGCTTTTCAAAAGCAATTAAGATATTTGCGGCAGTTTCGACTTTTCTCTTTTGCATAAACGAAAGAATCATTTTGAAAACGTAAGTTGTAAAAACCTTTCTCAGTGCTAAAAACAGTAAAAGTATGCCTGCTGAGATGCCTATCTGCACCCATAAATTTTCTAAATTTAAGAATTCCATCCATTATCCTCCATATCTAAGGTTATTACTATGCTGACAATCGAAGAAATAACCCGATTACTTTACCATCATTTCAAAAATAGTTTAATAGTGAAAAAGATTTATTTTTATTGGATTTTAACATAGTTTGATATTTTATCTAAAATTATAAGTGGTCGTGAAATCAAAGATCATGCACATAGGTTATAAGGACAAGCTTTTGGAGAGGGTGTTGAAGGTGGCATATCAGGGGTAAGTAAATGTATTCAAAACTTAGAGAAAGTAGAAGTTTTGCCTTTAAAGAACTCTAAAGGAACCGTAGTCTGAATCCTGTATGGTATAAGAATGACTACTTTACTCCTCACCGAGAAGAAATAATCATGTGGAATAAAAGTAAAAATATTGCCACAGGATTTTTTCAATTATGTGAACTTTTAAAAATTGTGAATGGGAACGCTTACATATGTGGAATATATATTAATAAAGATACCATTTCAATTTGGTTTTGGATTGTTATTTCTGTCTGCAACATACTTTTTAGAAGGGGGCGATGGAGATGAGCTTTAATTTAAACAGGATTAATCCGAATCAAACTCAAGTCATGTTTTTTGATGGCCGTTTTGAAACACTGACAAATGAAGAATTGGAAGAGCTGCTGTCACAGATGGGAATCAGTGAAAAAGCGGAGGAACAGGAATCCAGTGTAACCAGTTAACAGCTGCCTGCATCGGGGCAGCTGTTTTTTCTCTTATGGGCTCTGTTAAACTTGTCCATTCCAGTGTAAGCGAACCCCTGACTCGTTCGGCACCTCGGATTCAGGTGCTGAGGTATCGCACTTTTACTCTCTTCTCCCGCTAAACGTTGAATTTACGTCCCGGAATTTATATTGAAAGGAAATGCGAATGCATTTTAGAGGATCTTGCGTCCCTGTTCCAATCAGCTGGTGCCAATGTTATCAATGAGCTCTAACCGAGACAACATAGTAAAAGCACTGGCTTAAAAGAGCCAGTGCTTTTACTTCTGCTAAGCCTCCAGTAATTGGGACGATTCTTGGGCTGCAACTCCTTGCCGCATAACATGCAGCGTATATAAGTCCTTTGGAATTTCGTATAAATTGTAAATATCTCCAGCCGCATTTAGCTGATCATAAACAGACTTTCTTGTTTCATTTGCAAGGATGACATAAGGAAGCTTTTCTGCCGCTTTTTGCGAGCGAATATTTTCTTTTCGAATTCTCATGAAAATGGTTTCAATGCCTGTTTCATAAAAGAGTTCTTCAAAGAATGCATCCTTGGCTAATTTATTGTAGCCTTTTCCATGGTAGGGCTTTCCTAACCATGTGCCTAAGAATCCAGCATTATCCTGGATATCGAATAAATTAATCGTTCCAATCGGAGTGCCCCATTCATCAAGAATAGTGCGTGAAATCAATTCACCGCGTTCTTCTGCTTCGACTGTCTGCTTGGTTATAAACATAAATTCATCTTGGGAATCGGCTTTTTGGCGAACAAAAGGGAAGACATCAGGGTGCGTCATTAAATCATACAAAGCATGGCAGTCGTGAAGTTCACGTTTCTTGAGCATAGGTTATCCCTCCAATTGAGGGCAGTCCTACTCCATGCCAAATAGAGCCTTCGGTCCACCCTCGAAATTTTTTATAATGTTGCAAAAAATTTCGGGGTGGGAATCGAACCCACTAGAACCAGATAACCTGGTGGCGCACCATTTGCCTTCCCTATAACTATCGTTTCCGATATTTGATTGTCTGTCGTTTAGAAGCAAAATTTTCACTTCACTTAAGGTATAATACTAAAAAAA
The DNA here is from genome assembly GCA_018613035.1 of Pseudomonas sp. ISL-84. Lineage (GTDB taxonomy): Bacteria > Bacillota > Bacilli > Bacillales > Cytobacillaceae > Cytobacillus. The sequence continues at coordinate 15,998 of JAGGRA010000079.1, forward strand.
ATTCAAAAAGGAAATAGGTTTTTCGATTATTTTTTTTGCGGTTTTCTGTCAAATAACACCAGCAATTTTCGACAGATTCACGACTCTTTGTAAGCAATATTTCCTTCTATGATCGTCCACTTTGGCTTTGCTGAAAAATGGAATGGATGGTGGCTCCATAGAACCAAATCAGCATCTTTTCCTTCTTCTATGCTGCCTAACTGGTTATCAATCCGCAAATTTCTTGCCGGCAGAATTGTAATCCCTTCCAAGGCTTTTTGCTCTGATAGCCCCTCCCGGACAGCAATGGCCGCACACATATTTAAATATTGTACAGGTGTGTAAGGGTGATCTGTTGTTATAGAGACTTCCACTCCATGCTCGGTCAGCTGCTGATAGGTTTTCCAGGTTTTGTTTTTCAGCTCAACTTTTGATCGCCTTGTCAGCGTGGGCCCGACAGATACTTTTAAATTTAGCCCTTCTAGTTCCTCTGCAATTAAATGGCCTTCCGTACAATGTTCGATACGAAGATCGAGGTTAAATTCTTCAGCAAAACGGATGGCAGAAATAATATCATCAGCTCTATGGGCGTGTATTCGGACTGGAATCTCCCTTTTTAAAGCTTTAACAAGAGGAGCAAATCTCAAAGATTCCGGGTTATCACAATGAATCGCCTCATAAAAAGCTTCCCTAAGCATCCCCATAATCCCCATTCTTGTGATGGAGTCTTTGTTTCCTTGACTGTGAATCCGCTTGGGGTTTTCTCCAAGTGCAATCTTAAGTCCTGCCGTTTCCTGAATGAGCATCTTTTGAATATTCTTTCCGGAAGTTTTAATAACAGAAGTTGTACCGCCAATAACGTTGGCGCTGCCGGGCATAATATGGGCTGTTGTTATTCCGTACTTCACCGCATCCGAGAAAGCAGGGTCCAAGGGATACACTCCATCCATTGCCCTGATATGCGGGCTAAGCGGCTCAATTGTTTCGTTGGCATCGTTGCCGGCCCACCCCGTTCCTTCATCATAAAGACCAAGGTGTGTATGAACATCTATGAAACCTGGGAGAAGATGAAGGTGGTTGCAATCAATAATTTTTACATTAGAATCAGTTTTAAGGTTTTTACCGAGCTTTAAGATTTTCCCATTCTCGATCAAAACGTCACCGTGAAAAGAAGCTGAAGTGACCGGGTAAATTTGTGCATTTTTTAATAAGGTTTTTGTCATAGTTTTCGTCCTTTAGTCCTGTAGTATTTTTTATATTTTACAAAAACGGAACGAAAAGGGGAACAGGAATTTTAAAAAAAGAGCGCTTTCAGCAAGCACCTTGTAATTTATGCAGGGCCAGGATAAGTTGATGATGTATTTAAAAGGGGGACGATATTTTGCTATCGTTGAAAATATATAGTCAATTGATACTTTTCAGCTGAAGTTAAAGATAAATGCTTCTCCAACTATAAAAGAGCGTGAAATCAGCTCATTCCACACTCTTTCTTAAATTGAACATTCTTTCATTTTCTTTTAACGGTAAATATATAAAAGGCCATCATTCTTTCCATTTTTTATATAGAAAATAAAGCAAACCCGAAGAGAAGGCGAAGATTACAATCGGTATAATAAAGGGCTTGGCATACTCCTTAATATCTCTCCAATGATCTCCAAGTTCCATTCCCAACAATAAAAACAGAACAGTCCATGGCACCATTGCCGCTATAGTATAGACTGTGAAAACGGAAAGGGGCATTTTGGCAATGCCGGCAGGGATGGAAATGGCATGGCGGACTACGGGGATAAATCTGGCTGTAAAGATAACTCCTGTCCCGTATTTTTCAAACCATTTTTCGGAGGCATCCAAATGGCTCTTCTTGATCAATAAATACTTCCCATACTTATCAAGAACGGGTCTTCCTCCATATGCGCCAAGCCAATATAAAAACAATTGGGCCAAGGTTCCTCCTGCAATGCCGGCAAGCAGGGCTCCAGCAAAGTGAATGTCGCCCGCGCTGACTAAGAAACCGCCATAGCTTAGGACTATTTCACTTGGGATAACCTCAACCATTAAGCCAAGTGCAATTCCAGCATACCCAAGCTGGGAAAGCACTTCAAAAATAACGCTAATCAAATCTTTCAAACGAAAACCTCCCCAGCAGGATTTTAATGCAAAATTAAAATATCCCGGTCATCTGCAGGACTAATACAGTAAACCCAAGTATCCAAACATAAACAGCAAACACTTTCAACGATTTTCTTTTTAAAAAGTTGATCATCCAAACGACGGCCATATAGCCAAAGATGGTAGATGACAAGGTTGCCATAAGCATACTGCCAAGGGTTACCGCTTCTGTATGACCTGACATTAATTCGCCAAATTGGAGAACAATACCGCCTGCGATGGCAGGAATGGAAAGCAGAAAGGAAAAATAGGCGGCTGTTTCCCTGTCCAATTTCCGAAAGAGGCCAGCTGCAATGGTTAGCCCAGACCTGGATACTGCTGGAAAAATAGCCGCTGCTTGGAAAGTGCCGATGAAAAGGGCGTCCCCGTAGCTGATGCTATCCATCTTTTTGGCACCTTTTTTTATGCCGTCAGCCATCCAAAGAATGAACCCGGTAAATAAAAATTCCCACCCGATGGTAATTCCTGATTTTGAAATGGAATCGAACAGGTCACTAAGCAATAAACCAACGATTACTGCCGGAATTGTGCCGATTACAAGCAGCATGGACAACTTGCCAAACGGATTCTTTAAAATTTGGAACAATTCATTTTTGTAAACGACGAGGACTGCCAGCAGTGTTCCGATATGAAGCATGGTATCCAGGAACAGGCCAGCTTCGTCAAGACCGAAAAGATGCCTCCCCAAGTACAAGTGGCCTGTACTGGAAATAGGCAAAAATTCCGTAAGTCCCTGGATGATCCCAAGAATAAAAGCTTCAAGCTTTGACATCATCTATATCACCTTCCTAAACGAATGGATAACAAAATTAGGCAAAAGAACAGCAAAAATGCCTGTCTCTTTCATGTGTATTCAAGTTGTCCCAATCAAGAACTGAAAAAATCAGGCTTTTGCGGTTCAGGAAATAAAGTTTAAAAATTAGGCTTCATTGCTGATTTTAATCCTCTAACGAACATCAACGGTCAGAATTAACAGAGCCAAAAATTTAAATTTCATGAAACCTTTTTGAATGAATAACGTAAATAATATAGAAGCAGGAATTATCAATTTAATTTTATTAAAGTGAAGTTTTAGGAGGAAGCAGAATGAACGAATTAAAAATGCCTTCCAATGATGAAAGGCTTTTAGCAGCTGCCATCTATGTAACCAGTTTTTTTACCACTTTTATCGGACCGCTTATTATCTGGCTTTTGAAGAAAAATGACTCCGAGTTTGTTGATTATCATGGAAAGGAATACTTAAACTTCCTGATTTCTTATACAATTTATAGTGCAATCAGTGTCGTTTTAATGATTATCTTAATCGGTGTCATTACTATTTGGATTGTTGGGATTATGGCCTTTATTTTCACGATTGTGGCTGCAGTCAAAGCATATGAAGGAAAGGAATACAGAATACCCCTGGTTTTCAGAATCTTGAAGTAATCGAGGAAGAGCCCATGGCCGTTGCCGCAGGGCTTTTTTTAATAGATAATATACGCAAACTGGACGACGAGCATTTTATTTTAACAGCCAAGGCAATCGTAAGTGAAGGTTTGGTAAAATGGCTGCTGAATTGGGGTAATAAGGCCAAGGTTCTTTCTCCGCCTGCCCTTGTTGAAGAAGTAGTAAATGAAATCCGCCAAATGATGAAAGTGTACGAAAACGCGGGAGATTGACCCAGTTTTTGAAATTTTAATTTTTCATAAACACTCTACTCATAGGAGTGTTTTTTTATTTAGCAATGTAAAAGTTCCTTGTTGATATTAGCACATGTTGATTCGAGCGGAAGACTCGGGGCTCTTCCAAAGCTAAGCGCGAAAAGGAAAGCAAAAGGAATCACCGCAGGCTTAGTGCATATGGAGCGTCGGACCGCCCGCGGAAAGGGAGTGCCTGGAACGGAAATTAACAGCCAAATTTAGCAGAGCCCATTTAATAAATTTTATTTTCCAGTGAACGATTTCTCGATCTGCACGTCATATGGATGACAAAAGCGAGTGAGGGAGGAAATTAAATTGGAAATAATAGAAGGCTTTAACTGGGCAATTCTTGCTCCTTTTATAATAATACAGCTTATTTTTATGGTTGTTGCCATTATTGATTTAGTAAGAATAGAAAAAGCAAATGGCCCAAAATGGGTATGGGCTTTAATCATTCTGTTTATTAATCTGCTTGGCCCGATTATTTATTTCATTTTTGGAAGGAGAAGTTACTGATGCCTGTCGTAAGCATTAATGGACTAATGAAAAGGTTTCAGGAACAGGAAGTGATTAAGGGGCTGAACTTCGAATTAACAGAAGGTAAGTGTGTAGCACTTCTTGGTGCTAACGGAGCTGGGAAGACAACAACTTTGAAAATGCTCTCGGGCCTGATGAAGCCTGACTCCGGAACGATTGTTTTCGAGGGAGCAGAAAAAGGGGATTTTCGAAGTTTAATAGGCTATCTTCCCCAGTATCCTGTTTTTTATGACTGGATGACAGGCAGGGAATTTCTTGAATATACGGGTAAGCTTGCGGGGCTTTCCAATAAAGAAGCTAAAGGAAGAGCGCAGGGGCTTCTTGAGCTTGTCGGTATCGCTGAGGCAAAAAATCGTCGTATCGGAAAGTATTCAGGGGGCATGAAGCAGCGGCTGGGTATTGCACAGGCCATTATCCACCGGCCAAAACTAGTAATGCTTGATGAACCTGTTTCTGCACTTGATCCATTTGGACGCAGGGAAGTGCTTGAGCTTATGGAACAGCTAAAAAAAGAAACAACCATTCTATTCTCAACCCATATATTGAATGATGCTGAAGAGGTTTGTGATGAAATATTATTTCTCCATAATGGTAAACTGGTTGAAGCAGGAACCATGTCTCAATTGAAAGATAAACATCAGCAGGCCAAAATTGACTTGGTTTTTAAAGAAAACACTTCTCGATATGCAGAAGAATTATCAGCTCTTTATCCAGTTACCTCTTTAAAAATAAATGGTGAAAAGGCCAGCTTGTTCGTTGAGGATGTAGAAGGGGCAAAAAAGTTATTCTTAACAGAGATTACCAGCCGAAACTTGCCTTTAATTAAGTTTGAGATTAGCAGAACAAGTCTTGAAGATGTATTTATGAAGGTGGTACAAAAATGAAGCAATGGCTGACATTATATAAGAAAGAGCTTCTCGAAATGGTCCGGAATTATAAATGGATTTGGGTACCTCTTACTTTTATTTTAATTGCTGTAAAAGAGCCGCTGACATTATTTTATATGCCGCAGATTATTGATTCGCTGGGCGGGCTGCCGGAGGGGGCTGTCATAGAACTCCCTGTTCCGTCTGCAGGTGAAGCCCTCGCGGCAAGCCTTAGCCAGTATAATACATTCGGTGTACTAATTATTGTTTTAATTACAATGGGGGTAATAGCCGGAGAAAGGAAAAGCGGTGTAGCAGGAATTATATTAGTTAAGCCGGTCTCTTATGCCCGTTTTGTAACAGCAAAGTGGGCTGGTGTTATGCTGCTCATATGGTTCTCCTATTTTTGCAGCTATTTTCTCTCCTGGTATTATGTAGGAATCCTATTTGAGTTTATTTCTTTCACTGATTTTATACAATCCTTTTTTGTTTATGGAATTTGGCTGACATTTGTTTTAACGATTACAATTTTTTTCAATAGCTTTTTACAATCGCCTGGTGCTGTTGGTTTTATCACTATGGGCATCACCCTCCTATTAAGCCTGGTAAGCAGCTCACTATCACATTTGCTTGACTGGAGTCCTGCTTTGCTATCTGCTTATACAAATAGTTTTATAATGGGCAGCGGTTTTCCGGAGGAATTGATGCCGACCATTCTTATCTCCTTATTCATGATCATTCTGTCCCTTTTTGCCTCTATAGCAATCTTCCGGAAAAGAGAACTTGCCTGAGGCAGGTTCTCTTCTATTGGGCAAATTTGTATAATGGAGTAAATTATTTTGATAGTATAGTTTTATAAAATATGAAAGGAAGATTACCATTGATCAGTGAAACGGGCCTGGTTCTTGAAGGGGGAGGAATGCGGGGAGTCTATACAGCTGGTGTTCTCGAATATTTCCTGGAGCAGGAGCTCTTTTTCCCATATGTCATTGGCGTATCAGCAGGTGCGTGCAATGCCGCTTCTTACTTGTCCAAACAAAAGGGCCGAAATAAAATTGTGAATGTTGAATATATAAAAGACCCTCGCTATATTTCATGGCGGAACTACTTTAAATCAAGGCAGTTTTTCGGCATGGATTTTATTTTTGATGAAATCCCTAATAAGCTCGTACCCTATCACTATGATGAGTTTTATAAAAATCAGTCTGAGTTTGTGATTGGAGCAACAGACTGCCATACGGGTGAACCGGTGTATTTTAGGAAAGAAGACTATGGAAAAGACATGCTGAAAATTTTAAAAGCATCCAGTTCTTTGCCATTTATTGCAACGGAAGTAAACTTTCAGGATCGCATACTGCTTGATGGAGGAATCAGCGATCCAATCCCAATCAAGAAAGCCCAGCAGGATGGGTTCAAAAAAAATATAGTCATATTGACAAGAAACAGGGGGTACACAAAAAAACCTTCCAAATTCGAGTTTCTTGTTAAAAGAAAGTACCCGGAATATACAGGACTACAAAACGCTCTATCAGACCGTTATCAAATTTATAACGAAACACTTCGTTATCTTGAGCAGGAAGAAAAGAATGGCACTGTCCTAGTCATCCAGCCGCAGCAACCGCTGGCGGTTGGGCGAATGGAACGAAATCCGCAAAAATTAGAAAAGCTTTATCTGCAAGGGTATGAAGATGCCAGGAAATATTTGGAGAAAATTAAGCAATTTTAACAAACCGCAGCCATTAAGGTGCGGTTTTTAAATTATTTAATACTAGGAAGATAGAATTGTATTTTCGACAAAGGGTGAAACGGTTCTCCAGAAAAAGTGTCCGCCTAATTAGGTTAAAGTATCCATGGTTTTTGAATAAAATGGTATAATTTTCAATTTATCTATATTATTAGCAGGGTGAAGCTGCAGAATCCAGAAGGTTCGTGTCGAAACACGAAGATTGCGAGCGTCAAAATTTTAAATATAATGAAGATTAGGAATCATAAGGGGGTCTAAATAATGAATATGAAAAAGAGTGTCTTTGCCGGCGCATTAAGTTTGGCTTTGTGTGCATCGACGGTGTTTGCTGGTGCATCCAGCATTGGACAAGCACAATCTATTGAGAAAAAATATCTGGTGGTCTTCAAGGATGAATCAAAGCTTCCTGCAGGCTATTCAGATTTAGTGAAGAAGGCTGGCGGTCAAGTAGATAATAAGCTTGATAAATTAGGAGCTGTTGAAGTTATATCCACCAATCCTAACTTCTTGAATGAAGTGAAGAAGTCTTCACTGGTATCAGCTGCTGGAGCTGAAAATGTCATTTATCCGGAAGGACCTGCGGCAGAAGCAGATCTTCCATTGGAAAGTGCAGATTTATATAACGAACTCCAATGGGATATTAAACAGGTTACAAACAATGGCAAGTCATGGGATCTTCCTGGAGGAACCGGAAAAACGGCATCTGGAGAAGATATCGTAGTGGGTGTTATTGATACTGGTATTGACTATACCCATCCTGATTTAAAAGATAATTACATATACGGAAAGTCTTTTGTTCCTGGCTATCCTGATGCAATGGATGAAAATAGCCATGGTACGCATGTTGCCGGTTCGATTGCTGCGAAAGGCAGAACAATGGGTGTGGGGCCTGATCTGAAAGTGGCAGCCTACCGTGTATTCGGACCTACTGGCGGAGCAGCGACTTCCCATATTGCAGAAGCATTAATGACGGCTGCAGATGATAAGGTCGATGTTGTGAACATGTCCCTTGGCGGCTATGACTGGTTCCAAAACCCTGATTATGCGACAAGTGAAACAGTTGCGGATGTACAAATGTTCAACAGAGCAATCAAATATGCCATCCAAAAAGGTGTAACAGTAGTTGGTTCTGCAGGAAACAATGCTGTTGATTTAAAGAGCCCAGGACAGCTTTCTGGAAATGATACGGGTGCAACACACAGGAGCCCCAGCAGCCAGCTGATGATTAGGGTGTCTGCGGGCGGAGCTCTAAAAAATCTTGCATTCTATTCAAACTATGGTGTAGGTAAAATTGATATAATGGCACCGGGCGGAGACTTAGGACCGAACTATGATCCTGCGACTGGAGCTGGAAGAGATGCATCGTATCTTGCCTTAGCTACTGTTCCGGGGGGGTACGGCTATAAAGGCGGAACTTCCATGGCTGCTCCGAAAGTAGCAGCATTAGCTGGAGTGATTATTGCCAAGCATGGCAAAGATCAAATTACGCCTGCACAGGTAAAACAAATTATTCAGTCTTCTTCCGAAGATATTTTCGAGCCAGGATATGATGCGAAATCTGGCCATGGACTAATTAACGCCGTTAATGCATTAAAAAAATAGTTTAAAAAAGCTGGTGGAGAGAATCTGCCAGCTTTTTTTGCTTTAAAGATCATCCAAAAATAGGTAGAACTGTAAACTTTACGAATAAACTGATGAAGCTGGCGAACAAATAGTAAATCTGGCGAATAAACTCTAAAATTATACGAATAAAACTGGAGAATCTGCGAATAAACTTCTGTTTTTCAAGAACAAATGTGATTTAGCAATATCCCCAAACATTTTCTGCACAAAATCCTTCCAAAATTCATTTTTACGGGAATCTATTAATAGAATATAGAAGAATCATATAAAGCAGGGAGACTTAACAATGAATATCCAGCAATATTATCGAAAAACAGCTGACATTTCTTTGAATGGCAGTCTGGCAGCACTTGTTCCTCCTTCATTTTTCTTAATATATGCAATTATTGCCGTTCCCCGCACCAATTTGTTTCTGATCGTGACTCCTTTTATCATTTATAGTTTTTTCTGCTATCAAACCTATTTACTGAATAAGCAAAGAGCGGAGGAGGTAGTGGAAAGAAGTATACTCAGCAGCGGCCATTATGCACAGCCACTGCTTTCGCAGTCTATTACCTTGATTGCTTTTATGCCGGCGCCCTCCCTTAGAATGGTCATCTTTAACTCAGAAGGAAGGCGATGTGGAGAAATCAGGGATATGAATTTTTGGAAGATCAGATGGTTCTTGCCCTATCTTTTCGATCGTTTTTTTTCTAAAAAGCTGGGCATCTTTAATGATGATGACACTCTCGTAGCCATGATTATAATTAAGAGAAACAGAGTTGAAATATTAGATTGCAAAGGTTCAGCAAAGGAAACGATATTTTTAAAAAAAGAAGGATCAAATTTAATATATATACATAGCAGCGTAAAATACTATATTCCTAAACCGTTCTTCCATACTGATTTGCAAGTTTACAAAGAGGACTCCAATAGAATTGCCCGCTTCCGCAAAGGCTGGATGCCACTCGAATGGGGCCAGCGTTTTAAGGATCCCAATACACCAGTGCTTACCTTTGAAGAAGGTGTCGCTGCAGAAGAAAAAATCAGGATTTACGCCATTTTTGCTTGTATTTTTCATTATCAGAATCATTAAAAGGCCAAGTGCAGAAAGGTGGATTCCCTATTCCCCGTATAGTATGATGGATTTAGCTAACGCACGGGAAAAAATAGTAATCGATATAGAGGTGTCCAGATGAAAAAGTTTTTGCTGGGAGCGGCAGTAATTGTCCTATTGCTGTTCATTGTTGATAAAACAATTCTTAAGGATAAAGGGGTAGTAGAACAAGCTGAACAAATGCAAAAGTATAAAAAAATAGAGAATCCAAAAGAGCTGCCTGTTGGATTGGAGAAAGGAAATCTTGCTCCAGATTTTGATCTGACAGATATGGAAGGCAACCAGGTAAAGCTAAGCGATTTCAGGGGCAAAGCGGTACTATTGAACTTTTGGGCAAGCTGGTGCCCGCCATGCCGTGCAGAAATGCCTCATATGGAAAAGTTATATAAGAAATATAAAGATGACAATTTTGATATTGTTGCAGTTAATTTGACCAATACAGAGAAAAACAGCGGTGACGCAGAAAAGTTTGTTGAAGAACTTGGACTAACATTCACCATACCAATGGATGAAAAAGGGGTTGTCGGTGCTGATTACGAAGTGCTTGCATACCCTACAAGCTACTTTATCGATTCGGACGGGGTCATTAGAGGAAAGGTTCTTGGAGCATTAAATGAGGAATATATGGAAAAGGAAATCACGAAACTTCCATAACAGTTGGAAAAGCCGGAGAGCTGCGAACAGCTTTCCGGCTTTTTATTCAGGATTCTCCTGTTCTAGGCGATGAAGAATGGCTCTTTTACGGTAGAGCAGCATTCCAGCTTCAGCAATATCGTTTACTGCAGAGCGGTTTATGAAAGCTCCAAATAGAAGCCCGGCAATCGGGACCATTTGAAAAAGCTTTTTCCAGCCAATTTGGTCACGATAGGAAAATACAACCTCTCTCCATCCCTGAAGCTCAGAAACAACCTCTCTTTTAGGTTCATCTGCATTAGAGCCAAACAAGGAGAGCTGTTGCAAAATGGCCTTCTTGCCAACTATATCAGAGGATATAAATTGTAATATTTTAACGATGAACATTCTTTCATTTTTATCAGCAGGATCGAAACCATAACAGATCGCAATGTCCTGCAGGGTTTTAAGCTGGATGCCGAGCAGGAGGGGAATATCAAGCGTTAGAGTGAAAATGCCTCCGATCCCTGTACTTGCCCCTTGAAATGCTGCAGCTCTTTTCCGGTTGGAAGACAGCCTGGCAGCAGCTTCATCCATTCTGGCAATCGGCAGGCTTTCGACATCCTTTAACGTATGAATATTTTGATCTGGATAATAATTTTTCAAGGAGGATACTGAGCTAAGATACCTGCCTCCTGATTGGATGTATGTGCCTAGTTCATCAATAATTACTCCAACTTTCTTTTGAATGAATTCAGGTGTAAATCTGTCAATGAGTTTGAAAGGAAGCCGCCCAAGCTTTTCCCAAAACCATAAGTCCCCCTGGCTTTTTTCCCAGTCTTCGCATTTTTTTAACTCGATTCTTAAATGCTCTCTCGTTTCTATCATCTATTTACGCCCTTTCAATTACTTGATAACAATCATACGTACAATGGCCACAAAAGTTTCAATTTATTGAGCCATTTCTCTTTGTATATTCCGATAAATCGTGATAAGATTCTTATAATAGAATAGGATTTCCTTCGGGGCAGGGTGAAATTCCCAACCGGCGGTGATGAGGGTACGCCCTCTTAGTCCGTGACCCGGTTTTGTTATTAGACAGTAAGTTTAAGCATTGAGATTCGATTACTGTCTAGCTCCGGCGCCTACCCCCTCGAGGTCACAAGCCAATCCTCTCAAAAGGCAAAGAACGCCTTTCCGTGAGGCTCGACTTGTGCATGTCAGGGGTGAGCGAGGCGCTTGCGCTTTTCTAATGAAAACGGTGGATTTGGTGAAACTCCAAAGCCGACAGTTAAAGTCTGGATGGGAGAAGGAATGATTAGAAGTTTGCGTTTAAAATAGTATGATTTCGACGCTTATTTAGTCATGAAATTTTTGCCCCGTATCTCCTTTGATGGTGTACGGGGTTTTGCCGTTTTTAATACTTAAATTGCATTACTGGAGAAATAATAAAGGAAGGAGGCTGAAAATAAAGTGCACGATATTGATTATATGAAGTTGGCAATAAGCTTAGCATCTGCTACGAAAGGGCAAACAAGCCCGAATCCCCAAGTAGGAGCTGTGGTGGTTAAAAATGGTGAAATTTTAGGGATGGGCACTCATTTGAAAGCAGGTACCCCCCACGCCGAAGTTCATGCCATTGCGGCAGCTGGTGAAAAGGCCAGAGGAGCTGATATTTATGTTACGCTTGAGCCGTGCAGCCATTTTGGAAGAACACCGCCGTGTGCTGATTTAATTATTAACTCAGGCATTAAAAAGGTATTTATCGCTTCTGTTGATCCAAATCCGCTTGTGGCGGGTAAAGGGATCGCCAGGATGCAAGAGGCTGGCATAGAAGTTGTTACCGGTCTTTTACAACAAGAAGCAGACGCTCTTAATGAACCATTTTTTCATTTTATAAAAACAAAGACACCATACGTAACGATTAAAGCAGCGTCATCATTTGATGGAAAAACGGCTGCAAAAACAGGTGACAGCAAATGGATTACCTCTCCAGAATCCAGGCAGGATGTCCACCGGCTACGGCATGAACATGACGCAATATTGACAGGTGTAAATACCATCATTCACGATAATCCTCTTCTAACCGCCAGGCTGCCCCGAGGCGGAAAAAATCCCATTCGAATTATATTAGATACAAATTTAAGAATACCGGCTGATGCCAATGTCGTCACAGACCAGACTGTTAAAACGATCATTTATACAGGCTCGGAAATAGATGAATCAAAAGCAGAAGCTATCAACAAGTTTGGTGTGGAGATTTTCTCGTTTCCTTCCAAAAATGTTCCTATTAAAGATGTGTTAAAAGATTTGGGTGAAAGGAACATAATGGCACTATTTGTTGAGGGTGGATCAGAAGTTCACTATTCGTTTATAAAGAGCAATTTCTTTCAGCAAATTATTCTTTATATGGCTCCCAAAATAATTGGTGGAAAGGAAGCAATCCCTTTTGTCGGGGGGAGCGGTGCAGACTTTGTAAAGGACGCACCTGTCCTTGAATTTGCAAAAGTTGAAAGGCTAGGCGGTGATCTTAAAATTACGGCGAAACCTCTAAAGGAGGCGAATGATTAATGTTTACAGGAATTATCGAAGAGCTTGGCACAGTTAAAAAAGTAGTTCAACAGGGAAAAGCAATGAAACTCACCATTCATGCCTCCAAAATTTTATCCGATCTTCACCTTGGGGACAGTATATCGGTTAATGGCGTGTGCCTTACAGTAACTGAATATACAAATGACGGATTTTCAGCTGATGTAATGCCCGAGACATTCAAAAGCACTTCACTATCAGCCATAAAAGAACGCACAAAAGTTAACTTGGAGCGGGCGATGTCAGCCAATGGACGATTTGGCGGTCATTTTGTGACGGGCCATGTAGATGGTACCGGCAAGATACTAAAAAAATCAGCGAGTGAAAATGCTATCTATATACAGATTTCTGTACCTGCTGCATTGAGCCACTTGCTTATCATGAAAGGGTCTATTGCTGTGGATGGCATTTCCCTGACTGTCTTTGGCACTGAGGAGAATACAGTTACGGTATCAATCATCCCGCATACGGCCAGTGAGACGGTTCTAGGCTTCAAAAGCGTGGGAGATGTGGTCAATCTTGAGTTTGATATGCTTGCCAAATACCTGTATTCCTTTATGAATAAACAGCAGGAACAAGCCGCGCCAAAAAAAGGAATATCAGAGCAATTTTTGCAGGAAAATGGCTTCTTATAAATTATTGCAGCAGAAGGAGGGGACAGTGATATGTTCAGTGAAATTAAAGATGCTATAGAAGATTTAAAAGCAGGAAAAGTCATTATTGTCTGTGACGATGAAGATAGGGAAAATGAAGGTGACTTTCTGGCTATCGCCGAATATGCAAAGCCTGATACCATCAACTTCATGGCCAAAGAAGGAAGAGGTTTAATTTGCGCTCCCATAACCGAGGATTTGGCTGAAAAGCTGGAATTGAATCCAATGGTGGAAGTGAATACAGACAGCCATGGAACGGCTTTTACTGTTAGCATTGACCATGTTAAAACCACCACAGGAATCAGTGCGTTTGAGCGGGCCTTTACCATAAAAGAAATGCTAGAAGAAGATGCGGCTCCTTCTGACTTTTCCCGCCCGGGACATATCTTTCCATTAGTAGCGAAAAAAGGCGGAGTATTAAGGCGAGCCGGCCATACTGAGGCTGCGGTCGACCTTGCCCGTCTTGCTGGTGCTAAGCCAGCCGGGATTATCTGTGAAATCATGAAAGATGATGGAACGATGGCCAGAGTCGATGATCTGGAAAAGGTGGCAGAAAAGTTCGAGTTGAAAATGATTACTATTCAGCAATTGATAGAATATCGATTGAAGCATGATTCCATTGTGAAAAAAGAGGTGGAAATCCAGCTGCCGACAGAGTTTGGAGATTTTAGAGCTGTAGGCTATACAAACACTGTTGATGGAAAAGACCATGTTGCTCTGGTTAAGGGAGATATCGATGAGTATGAACCGGTTTTGCTTAGGGTTCATTCGGAATGCCTAACTGGTGATGTGTTCGGTTCAAACCGCTGTGACTGCGGACCTCAACTTGAAGCGGCCTTAATGCAGATTGAAAAAGAAGGAAAAGGGATTCTTCTTTATATGAGGCAGGAAGGCCGGGGCATCGGCCTGATTAATAAAATGAAGGCATATAAGCTTCAAGAAGAAGGCTATGATACTGTCGAAGCCAATCATAAGCTGGGCTTCAAGGATGACCTCCGTGATTATGGAGTCGGAGCTCAAATTCTTAGAGATTTAGGTGTAAAGAAAATGCGGCTTTTAACTAATAATCCGCGGAAAATAGCAGGTTTGGGAGGCTATGGACTAGAGGTAGTTGAACGTGTACCGCTGCAAATGCCTGCCAAAACAGAAAATGAAAATTACTTAAAAACGAAAAAATCTAAGCTGGGACATTTATTACAATTTTAAGGGAGCGATGAAGAGATGAAAAAAGTAATTGAAGGACATTTAGTAGGAACAGGATTAAAAATGGCGATCGTGGTTTCTCGTTTTAATGAATTTATTACAGGCAAGCTTTTAAGCGGAGCAGAAGATGCGCTCAAGCGCCATGGTGTAAATGAAGAAGATGTTACAGTTGTATGGGTTCCGGGAGCATTTGAAATCCCGCTTGCAGCCAAGAAGCTATCAGAATCAGGAAAATATGATGCCGTTATTACACTTGGAACTGTTATCCGCGGAGCAACTCCTCACTTTGATTATGTCAGTGGTGAAGTGGCAAAAGGGGTAGCATCAACTGCTATGCAAAGCGGCGTACCTGTAATCTTCGGTGTCCTAACAACCGACACCATTGAACAGGCGATTGAGCGTGCAGGCACAAAAGCTGGAAATAAAGGATATGAAGCAGCTGTTGGCGCTATTGAAATGGGCAACTTGTATAAACAACTTGCAGATTAATGGGTAGTAATCCCTTGCTGCAAAAAAACGAAGGCTCATTTTGGGAAAAGCTGTTGTAAAAGATATAGCTGTCGCGTTTCATTTTGCGATGAAGCGCTGCCGCAGCTTTCCCTGAGGCGATGTCTGAGTGCCCGTCTTCTGCTAGCTTCAGCTAACTATCTTTGGGAAAATTTCGACTGAGGAAAGTTCACTTTGTGAATAGACGTCTGACCTTTCTATTGGCAAGATCCATATTTTTTGTTAAAATACTGTCTTGTGGCTCACCTGATTTTAAGGCTCCTCTTCAGCATGAAGAGGCCAGCTTATCGGGGAGAGCGGGTAGGGAGAGGGCTAATTGAATAGATAGGTAGTATATATGAATAAGTGGCTTAACAAGCTTTTTCAGCTAAATTCAAACGGAACAACTGTAAAAAGAGAAGTCATGGCTGGAGCAATAGGCTTTTTTACGATTGTCTATATTATTGCTGTTAACTCTCTAATTCTCTCAGAAGCAGGAATCCCATTGGAAGCCGCTATTCTGGCAACCATTTTAACATCAGTTGTCGGCTGTCTGATAATGGGCTTCTGGGCCAACGTTCCGATCCTTCTTGTACCTGGTATGGGGATAAATGCATTATTTTCCTATACGATGGTCCAATCCATGGGTCTTTCCTGGCAGGAAGCATTGGCTGTTGTTTTCATTTCGGGTCTTATCTTTGTTTTCGTAGCATTCTCACGTTTTGCAAAGACATTAAGCGAATCCATTCCACAATCACTTAAAGAAGCGATCACAGTTGGATTGGGTCTTTTCTTAATGCTGATCGGACTTGAAAAAGGCGGTATAGTTGAAAAAGGTACAAACTCCATTATTGCTCTTGGCGAACTTGGAGATCCGCTGGTGCTCGCAACCATATTAACCTTTTTGCTGGCAATCATATTATTTATGCGCAATGTACCTGGCAACTTTTTGATTACGGTTGTTGCAGGCACTTTGATTGCATGGGCTTTTGGTCTTATTAATGTGCAAAGCACAGAAGAAAAATCGTTCTCAGTTTCTGATTATATGGAAGTCTTTGGAGCGATGTCATTTGATAATATTCTTTCCATTACTTTTTGGATTGCTGTATTTTCTTTGACTATGGTTCTTGTATTTGAAAATATCGGATTGGTTCATGGGCATGTAGGATTCATTAAAAGACCCGAGCAGTTTTCCCGCGCGTTTCAGGCAAACTCGGTTTCAGCTTTGCTATCCGGTATGTTAGGAACAAGCCCGACTGTTTCGACTGTTGAAAGTGCAGCCAGCATGGCAGCAGGGGGGCGGACTGGGCTGACTACCGTAACAACAGGTTTGCTGTTTCTGTTATCGGCATTCTTTATCCCGGTCATAAAGTTAATTCCAAATAGTGCCATTTCGCCAATTTTAATAATTATTGGCGGTTTAATGCTCCAAAACATCCGTAACCTTGATTTAAAGGATATGAGTGAAAGTTTCCCGGCTATCTTTATCATCGCCATGATTCCTTTCACATACAGTATCGCAGATGGAATCGCTATTGGGTTTATTCTTTATCCGATACTAAAGATTTCAATTGGAAGAGCAAAGGAAGTCTCCGTTGCGTTATATGTAATTGCTGCGCTGTTCTTGTTTAACTTTGTTTTTCATGTCATAAGTTAATATAGTAAAAGGATGCCCGGAAAAGGGTATCCTTTTTTTCATATAGGCTATTGGCAATTCTCCTTTTCTTTCATCATCCTTGTTTCAATGCAATCATTCACTAAATGACATGATGTGCGCATTTTACCAGTAAAAAAAGAAATGTTTTTTTTGAAAACTTAAAAATTTTTGTTATTTCAACAAGTTTCGACAGACTTATAAAAGTTGTTTGTATAGAATGAGATTACAAAATACGGCAGTAGTTTAGTTCCCGGAGGTATAAGGATGGAAGTATTTGTTGCGAGGCAGCCTATATTTAATGTAAAAGAAGAGGTTTTTGGCTATGAACTTCTTTACAGAAACAATCAGGATAATGCTTTTCCTAACATAAATGGAGATCAGGCAACAGCGGAGGTCATTATAAATAGTTTTTTAAACATTGGAATTGACCAGCTTTCAGACGGCAAGCCATGCTTTATAAATTTTACCGAAAAATTGCTTAAATTCAGGCTGCCTACCTATTTCAGGCCACGGGAGATTGTCGTTGAAATACTGGAAACAGTTGAGCCCAGCGAGGAGCTGATCGGCATATGCAAAGACATTAAAGGGCTTGGCTATCAGATCGCTCTTGATGATTTCGTTTTTAATGAAGGCAATCCTTTTGCAAGCGAGCTTCTAAAATATGCGGACATTATCAAGGTGGATTTCCTGCATACTCCTAGGGATATAAGGGAAAAAATTGAAATGCTCGTTAAAAAGCTGGATATTAAAATGGTTGCCGAAAAGGTAGAAACAAGAGAAGAATACGAAGAAGCAAGAAGAAAGGGCTACGATTATTTTCAAGGTTATTTCTTTTCCAAGCCTGTTATCATGTCTACACATGATGTACCTGCCTATTTTCACTCTTATTATGAAATGATTCAAAGCCTTTCCAGCGCAGAACCAAGTCTTGACCGTATTACAGAGCTAATTGAAAGAGATATTTCTCTTTCATATAAACTGCTAAAATTAATAAACTCACCGGCATACAGGCCAAAGCAAAAGATTAATTCAATCCGTCAGGCAATTGTTCTTCTAGGACTTATTGAACTGGAAAAATGGATCTATGTTTTAGCTGTAAGGGAATCGACCAGCCAAAAGTCTGAAATGGCAGAAGAAACAATAAGATTATCCATGACACGAGCGAAAATGTGCGAAGAGATTGAAAGGTTAAGATCGTGCAAAAACCCTTCATCCAGCTATTTCATGACAGGGATGTTTTCATTAATGGATTCACTGCTTAGCATTCCGATGAATCAAATTTTAGCAGACCTTCCTCTGCAGGATGATATTTGCGAAGCTTTGAACGGAAAAAACAATATGCTAAAAGAGGTCCTTGACCTTGCGATAGCATTAGAAAAAGCTAAATGGAGCACAATTAGTGAAAAATGCAAGAAACTGAACATTGATGAAAAAGATCTTTTTAAAATTTATGCTGAGTCATTGAATTGGTCCAATAAATTACTTAACCCGGAAAATATTTTTCAATAATAGAACGCCTGCAGGGGAACTTTCTGCAGGCTTCTTTTATAACAAAAGTCTGTTGATTGGAGCGGAAGGCAGTCAATCTCTAGAATATGCACTTTTTTCCTTCTTCCAAATCCTAAATTTTCAGGATAAAAAATCTAAAGGTATAAACCTCAGTGTTTATGACAGTCACCTTCTTGGATGCAACATGAGAATCATATTCTCCAAATAGTATATTATTAATATAATATAGAAAACTATTATTGAATAATGAACGGTTTTATGGCAATCTTACTATAAGTTATTCAGAATTGGTTTGGAGGTTTTATTTTGAAGATCGACCTTATTAAATGTCACGGTTCAGGAAATGATTTCTTTATTATAGATGAAATATCTAACACATATGACTTTTCAGAAGGACAGCGGGCCGAGCTGGCAAAGGCGTTTTGTGACCGCAGTACTGACCTTGGGGCTGATGGTATTCTTTTTGTATTGAAAAGTGAAAAGGCAGACGCACGGATGAGAGTGTTCAATCCGGACGGCTCTGAAGCTTCCATGTGCGGAAATGGGCTGCGCTGTGTGGCCCGTTATGTATGTGAGCTCCTTGGTTTGAAAGAAGCGATCATTGAGACGATGAAAGCGAATCTTCAGGTGAAAAAGCAGGATGATATTTATGAAGATATTCCGACCTACCTGGTAGAGATTTCGCCGGTGTCTTTTAAGTTGGATGATCTGCCGCTTAATCTTGAAAAAGAAACACTAATCAATGAAAAACTCAGCAAAATTTCTGAGGAATTAACTTTTACAGCTTTAGCAGTACCGAATCCTCATTTTGTTTCAATAGTTGATACGGAGCATATTTCCTCCGATTTGCAAAAGAATATTAGCGAATATTTGAACGGACCGAATGAATTCTTTCCTGATGGAGTAAATGTCAGCTTTGTCAAACCGCTAAAAAAAGGCCATATTTATGTCCGAACATTTGAACGGGGCGTTGGCTTTACCAATGCTTGCGGAACGGCAATGTCCGCTTCAACTCTTGTTACGTGCATGAATGGCCTTAATGAAATAGAGGAACCCGTTGAAGTTTATAATAACGGAGGGAAAGTACGCTGTGTCGTTCATGAGAAAAATGGCAGGCAGTATATCGACTTAATCGGGAATGCCAGCTACGTATATCGCGCTGATGCGGATGTGAATATGGAAAACCCGGCAGAGTTTACTCTTTCGCCAAAAGTGGAATTCGCAGATGAAATAAAACAGTATGCAAAGCTTCAGGAATTTGCGCAGCAATTTTTAAAGGAATGGATGTAGGATAAGGCATATGCCTTATCCTTTTTTTTTCTGCTGCTTTAAGAAGTCGAGCACCGGAAAGAAGTTCTGAATATTTTTTGTCTGAAAATACGATTGGAAGGGGTCCCCGCCACTGTTAATCCGTTTCATAAGATTGGGTATTTGAAATTGTTCCATCGTTAAACGCTCATTCACTTCTTCCCAAAATAAAGGGGTGGCAACGGTTGCTGCTTTGTGTCCTCTTGCTGAATAAGGAGCGATAATCGTCTTCCCTTCCGCATGCTGGATATAATCCACATAAAGGCGGCCGCCCCGTTTTTTTTTCATTCGTTCAGTTGTGAAGGAATCTGGATCTTTGGTGACAAGATATTCGGCTATAAATTCAGTAAACAGGCGCGTTTCATCAAAGGAATACGTATTTTCAGGCAATGGGATATATATTTGCAGGCCTTTATTGCCTGATGTTTTGATAAAACTAATCAGCTCCAAGTGATCCAGCACCTCTTTAATATATAAAGCGGCTTTAATCGCAAGGGAAAAGGCATCCTTTGAAGGCGGATCTAAATCAAATACAATCTCGCTTGGACCCTTGCTTTGAATCGTTTTAAATGGAATATGGTATTCAAATGCCAGCTGGTTTCCGAGCCAAAGAAGCGTCTTTAAATTATTGCAAACGATATAGTTAATGCCTTCGGACATTTGTGTTTCTACAAAATCTGGTGCGTAATCCGGGCAATTTTTCTGATAAAAAGGTTCTCCGAAAATGCCATGCGGATAACGGATTACGGTCAGCAGCCGGTTTTTCAAAAATGGCAGCATATAGGGAGCGATCTCCCGCAAAAAATGTATATAATCGATTTTTTGTACAGAAGGCGTTTCCCATAAAGGCTTGTCGGGATGTGTAATTTCTATTTCTTGCGGCAGATTTTTTTGATGCTGTATAAATTTATCATACGTGCAATCATCAGGCTTAAGATCAAAACGGAATCGATGGAAGTGAGGTTCGCGCATTTGCTCTTCATAGATCTCCAGATATTTAACTTCCACGCAGATCGCCGGTTCAACGTAAATAAATCGGCTGTCTTCATCTTTTTTATTATCTTTGATTATTTGGAATAAGGCTTGTTTTTCATCAGGTTTTAAGCCGAAGATAAATTGTCCGATCGGATAGATTTTATTACCCTTTAATACGCCTGCATAAAAGTAGCCATTTGACTTTTCGTAGGCGGTAATGATGCATGAGACATACTTCCAATTTTTAAATTTTAACCATAAAGCTGATCTTTTGCCTTCTTCCCAATGATTTTTTGTTTGCTTTGCGACTATGCCTTCGCCGTCATGAAGGACAACTTTTTCCCATAGTTCATTAAAGCTCTGATAATTAGGTATTAATTGAATCAGTTTCGGATTAGTCTCATCAGGTTTCATAGGAAGATCACATGCTTTAAAAAGTCCCTCCAGTTCCTCTTTTCTGAAAAGATACTCTTGATTGCTGATTTTCTTTCCATTTAGCATCAGGACATCAAAAATAAGCAGGCGGCAAGGGGCAGATTTTGCTTTTTCAGCAATCTTCTTTTCTGATCTCATTCTCCCTCGGACCTGAATGGAACCAAAATGAGCTTTATAGGCATTTTCTAAATAAACCAGTTCACCGTCTAATGTGAGCGGAAGAAAGGGCTCGAACTTTGCTTTGTTTTGTTCTAAAAATGCTTTTATTTCAGGGAATAAGTCTAACAAGGGTTTATCATTTCTGCTTGTCAGGGTGATTTCCTTATCCCAGTGCAGAATCGCCCTGAAACCGTCATACTTGGCTTCAAACAGCCACTCCTCACCTTCGGGTACATCAAAAGTCAATGTAGGAAGCATTGGTTTCATTGAAATTGGCCTCCTTGCGGATAGTCCACGTTAGTTTTACCTTATCCGTAAAAACTACTCTGTTTCCAATTCTTTTCGGGTATGTGCTAAATTGTTAAAACACAAATTAAGAGTACATAAAACATAATGAGAATGGAGTTTTCCTATGCATACAATGTGGAAAGGAAGCATCAGCTTTGGGCTTGTTAACATACCGATTAAGCTTCATGCCGCTACAGAGGATAAAGATATAAAGCTGAGAAATCTTCATAAAGAGTGCCACTCGCCAATTAAGTACGAAAAGACGTGTCCTGTTTGCGAAGTGGAAATCAAAAATGAGGATATTGTAAAAGCTTACGAATACACCAAAGGAAAATTTGTTGTATTAGAGGATGAGGATCTCGAAAAGCTAAAACAGGAAAAAGAAGATAAAGCTGTAGAGATTATGGACTTTGTTAAAATCCAGGAAATTGATCCGATTTATTTTAACCGTACGTATTATATGTCCCCAGGAGATGGAGGGGGAAAGGCTTATTCATTATTAAGAAAAGCGCTTGAGGATTCAGAAAAAGTGGGCTTGGCAAAAATCATTATTCGTTCAAAGGAACAGCTGGCAGTTGTCCGTGTATATGAAAATACACTGGTTATGGAAACAATACATTATCCGGACGAAGTGCGCAAAGCGGCAGATGTTCCAAATGTACCAGCCGAAGATAAAGTAACTGATAAAGAAATCGATACTGCAATCATGCTGATTGACCAGTTAACTTCCGAATTCCAGCCTGAAAAATATAATGATGATTACCGGACTGCGCTTCTCGAACTCATTGAAGCCAAGCGAACAGGAAAAGAAATTGTTACACCAGTTGAAAAAGAACCAGCCACCAATGTTACTGATCTTATGGCTGCCCTGCAGGCATCCATTGATAAAACAAAGCCTGCCGAAAAGGAAACAGCGAAAAAACCGGCAGCTAAAAAGAAACGAGCAACAGCAAAGGCAAAAGTGAAAAAACAAGCTTAATTCAGGGGCGGAGCTAAACCGGTTTTACTTTATGTAAAATCGGTTTTTTTATAGGTAAATGATTTTGAATATCGGAACGTAAGCACCATTTTTCACCGTAGAACAGAAAAGGAGAATCTGAAGGGAGCTAAAGGCCATGAATAGTTAATCAGTGGGATTAACGACGAAATAGTCTGCTCTCTCTTTGATATGGTAGTACTTGGAATTGAAAAAGTGAAGCTGAAAGGAGTTTATCGTCGTGATTAACCCCTTTGAAAAGATAGTGGAGGTTAAACGAGTTAATCCTCCTATAAATATAAATTCTGTTTCTTCTTATAAAAATCCAAAATTACGTTCACTTTCCCCAAATTTGTGGTAATCCTATAACTAAAAAGGATTTGTGCGTATGAGCTGGAATACGTTAACTTTAAAAAAAATTATCTATATTGCATCGGCAGCAGTTATTCTTGGCGTGTTTTTGTTTCTATTTATTGAGATTGTTGATGAATTGCGAGAGAAAGAGCTCGTCCGTTTTGATGAGCAGGTGATTAACTATGTTCAAGCTTTTATATCTCCGCGACTTACGGAGCTCATGCAAGTGATTACTTTCCTGGGCTCTGTAAAGTGGCTGGCTTTTGCTGTCATTATAGGAGCAGTCCTGCTGTTTATTTTTAAAAAGCGCTCTTTAGCACTTTTTATGGTTATTTCATCGGGAGTTGGCGCGCTTTTCAATATATTACTAAAGTGGATTTTTAAAAGGGAGCGCCCAGATATTAAGCCGCTGATTGAGGAACAGGGATTCAGTTTTCCAAGCGGACACTCGATGGGTTCATTTATTTTTTATGGTTCTCTTGCTTATATGATTGTCCATCTGGCAAAGAGAAGAAGATGGAAGGCTGCGTGGGTTCTGCTCCTGAGCTTTTTTATAATCGCAATCGGGTTAAGCCGCATATATTTGGGAGTGCATTTTCCAAGTGATGTGATTGCAGGTTTTGCTGCAGGCGGTGTATGGCTGACGATCATGATAATAGGATTTCGATATTATGAATTCCGCAAAAATTTGTGATAAGTATTGAGAATTGCCCACTTTCCTTATAACATAGGGAGAATAACGGAAACGGAGTGGAAAAAATGAATCAAAAGATTTTGCCTGCTTCTTCAAACATGAAAGAGTTTGAAAAATTCCTGAAGTGCCCATATGAAATTGGGGTTTTTCTCGACATTCATATCTCTCAGCTAAAGCATGTTTCACAGATGGCAATAGAACATCAAAAAAAAATGATCTATCATGTGGATCTGATCCACGGAATTAAGAGTGATGATTATGCAACTGAATATATATGCCAGGAATTTAAGCCATACGGGTTGATTTCCACGAAGTCCAGTGTCATTCTAAAGGCAAAGCAAAAAGGAGTTGTCGCGGTCCAGAGAATTTTCCTGATTGATTCACATGCTCTTGAGAAGAGCTATAAGCTGTTAGAAAAAACAAGACCTGATTATATAGAAGTTTTGCCGGGAGCAATGCCTTGGATGATAAAAGAAGTGAATGAACGCTTGAATACGCCAATTTTTGCAGGCGGTCTAATCCGTTCAAAAGAAGAAGTATTAAATGCTCTTGATGCGGGAGCTGCAGCGATTACTACCTCTAAGGTGGAACTATGGGAAATTTTCTCATAAAATAATTTTAAAAATAAATTTGATGTGCAATTGACAACGTTTTCATAGGCTTGTATACTCTATTTAACAAGTTAATTCACGTGTCGGAGATTAGGAGATTCACACAGTTTAGCCTTTCAGGGTTTATTCTGTCGTGGATCTCCTTTTTTATTTTTCGATGCAACATTAGGGAAAGGGGATTTTAAGATGTCTGCTTTTATGGGAGAAGTAATTGGAACAATGATCTTGATTCTTTTTGGAGGAGGCGTTGTAGCGGGAGCGAATTTAAAAAAGACCTTCTCATTTAATGGGGGATGGATTGTCATCACCATTGCATGGGGGCTAGCGGTAACTATGGGTGTTTTTGCTGTCGGATCCATTAGCGGTGCTCATTTAAATCCGGCTGTAACAATTGGTTTAGCGCTTAATGGCGACTTTCCTTGGGCGGATGTGCCTGGCTATATAATTGCCCAGCTGATTGGCGGCTTTTTAGGAGGCGTTCTCGTTTTCCTGCATTACCTGCCGCATTGGAAAGAAACCGAAGACCAGGGTGCGAAGCTTGCTGTCTTTTCTACAAGCCCTGCGATTCCGCATACATTTTCAAATCTATTAAGTGAAATCATTGGTACTTTTATTCTAGTATTAGGCTTGCTGTTTATAGGAGCTAATCAATTTACTGAAGGATTAAACCCAATTGCAGTTGGTCTTCTTATAGTCGTTATCGGGATGTCCCTTGGGGGAACTACAGGTTATGCAATCAATCCGGCTCGTGATCTAGGCCCTCGCATTGCCCACTTCCTGCTGCCGATTCCGGGTAAGGGGAAGTCAAATTGGGGATATGCATGGGTACCCGTCGCCGGTCCAGTCCTTGGAGGTTCACTTGGCTCTGTGTTCTACCAATTTATGTTCGCAGGCAAAACTTCCGGAATGTTATGGGGAGTGATTGCTGTTAATATAATAGTATTAATTCTTTCATATACTTTAGGAAAAAAGCAGCCAGCAGAAACGGATACTTCGAAAGTGGCGGCATAAAACATATTATTTAAAATAATTGGGGGAGCGTTATAATGGAAAAGTATATTTTATCTTTAGATCAGGGAACTACAAGTTCACGTGCCATTCTGTTTAATAAAAAAGGTGAAATTGTGCATACTGCTCAAAAAGAATTCACTCAGCATTTTCCAAAGCCGGGCTGGGTAGAGCATAACGCGAATGAGATATGGGGCTCAATATTATCTGTTATTGCTGGTGTCCTTTCAGAATCTGGAGTCAAACCTGAACAAATTGCCGGCATCGGGATCACAAACCAGCGTGAAACAACCGTTGTCTGGGATAAGGAAACAGGTGCTCCAGTTTATAATGCTATCGTATGGCAATCGCGGCAAACAAGCAGCATTTGTGATGATTTAAAGGAAAAAGGATATAATGATCTATTCCGGAAAAAAACAGGACTTCTAATTGATGCTTACTTTTCTGGAACGAAAGTAAAGTGGATCTTGGAACATGTAGAAGGAGCGCGTGAAAGAGCTGAACAGGGGAAATTATTATTCGGAACAATTGATACTTGGCTGATTTGGAAGCTATCTGGCGGTAAGGCGCATGTAACTGATTATTCCAATGCTTCCCGCACGCTTATGTTTAATATTTATGATTTACAATGGGATGAAGAGCTGCTTGAAATTTTAGGAGTTCCTAAGTCAATGCTTCCTGAGGTAAAGCCTTCCTCGGAATTATATGCCCATACGGTTGATTATCATTTCTTTGGGAAGGAAATCCCGATTGCAGGAGCAGCGGGAGACCAGCAGGCCGCATTATTCGGTCAAGCGTGCTTTGAAAAAGGGATGGCCAAAAACACATACGGAACAGGCTGTTTTATGCTTATGAATACGGGCGAAAAAGCAGTCCGTTCGGAACATGGCCTTTTAACTACCATTGCATGGGGCCTTAACGGAAATATTGAATATGCGCTTGAAGGCAGTATTTTTGTTGCGGGATCTGCTATTCAATGGCTCCGAGATGGAATGCGAATGCTTAAGGATGCAAAAGACAGCGAAAGCTATGCGAAGAAAGTGGACTCCACTGAGGGTGTGTACGTTGTGCCTGCTTTTGTGGGCCTGGGGACACCGTACTGGGATAGTGATGTACGCGGTGCGGTATTCGGAGTGACTCGCGGGACGTCCAAAGAGCATTTTATTCGCGCCACTCTGGAATCCCTTGCTTATCAGACGAAGGATGTTTTATCTGCTATGGAGGCGGATTCAGGCATTGAGCTAAGAACTCTCCGTGTAGATGGTGGAGCAGTTAAGAATAATTTCTTAATGGACTTCCAGTCGGATATATTAAATGTTCCTGTTGAAAGACCGAATATTAATGAAACAACAGCCCTGGGAGCAGCTTACCTTGCTGGCTTGGCTGTCGGTTATTGGAATTCCCAGGAGGAAATTTCTGAACAATGGGCAATTGACAAATCATTTAATCCATCAATGGAAGAGGAAGTCCGTAATGTCCTTTATGGAGGATGGAAAAAAGCAGTCAAGGCCGCGATCGCTTTTAAATAAAAGTACTCAAATAGACTTCTTTATGTTATAATGAAATCAAGTTAATAGTTCGGCAGGAGATGCGGAGAGACCACAAGATCATTATCGGCTAATCGATAATGTATTTTGTGGTCTCTTTTTTATTCCCTGCAAATAAAGGGTAGTAAGAATACAGGCTAGCCTTTCATTAAGGAGGAGACAGCAATGACATTTTCAAATTTAAATCGTAATGAAATGATAAATAAACTGACTTCTGAAAAATTCGATGTCCTGATCATTGGAGGGGGCATCACAGGAGCCGGAATAGCCCTTGATGCAGCAACGCGGGGAATGAAGACAGCACTTGTGGAAATGCAGGATTTTGCAGCAGGGACTTCCAGCCGCTCTACCAAATTGGTACATGGCGGTTTAAGATATCTAAAACAATTTGAAGTAAAAATGGTTGCGGAAGTTGGTAAAGAGCGTGCTATCGTCTATGAAAACGGACCGCATGTAACCACACCGGAATGGATGCTGCTACCAATGCATAAGGGCGGTACTTTTGGCAAATTCAGCACCTCGATTGGCTTAAGAGTGTACGACTTTTTGGCAGGAGTTAAAAAATCTGAACGCAGAAGCATGCTATCTGTGCATGAAACACTGGCTAAAGAACCGCTTGTTAAAAAAGAAGGATTAAAAGGCGGCGGTTATTATGTGGAATATCGGACAGATGATGCGCGGTTAACGATTGAAGTGATGAAAGCTGCTGCTGAAAAGGGGGCCGTGCCTGTTAACTATCTGAAAGTTGAAAAGCTGCTATATGACGAAAAGGGTAAAGTGTGCGGTGTCGAGGCTGTAGATCAGCTTACAGGCAAGCAGCATGAACTAAAAGCAAAGAAAGTCATCAATGCAGCTGGTCCCTGGGTTGACTCCATCCGTGAGAAAGATGGTTCCAGGAGTGGCAAAACATTGCGGTTGACAAAGGGGGTTCACCTTGTAATTGACCAATTGAAATTCCCTTTAAAACAGGCAGTGTATTTTGATACACCTGATAAAAGGATGGTTTTTGCCATACCAAGAGATGGAAAAGCCTATGTGGGCACAACGGATACTTTTTATGATTCAGACCCTGTTAACCCGAAAATGACGACAAGTGACAGAACGTACATCATAAACGCTATCAATTTTATGTTTCCTTCTGTAAAAGTTACAGAAAATGATATTGAATCCAGCTGGGCTGGAGTACGTCCGCTTATTTGGGAGGAGGGAAAGGACCCTTCTGAAATTTCCCGCAAGGATGAAATTTGGGAATCAGAAACAGGACTGCTGACAATCGCAGGAGGCAAACTAACGGGGTATCGTAAAATGGCCGAGACCATTGTCGATCTGCTTGCAGACAAATTCAAACAGGAATTTAAGCAGACTTACACGAGCAGTGTAACGAAGAATCTGCCTATTTCCGGCGGGAACGTTGGGGGCTCAGGTAAATTTAAAGAATTTATTGGTTTCCAGATAGATAAAGGGATAGCTATAGGCTTAACAAAAGAAGAGTCCTCTCACCTCGTTAAAATGTACGGTTCAAATGTACCTATTATTTTTAAAATGATTGAGGAAAAAGGAAGTGATGCAAAGAAGTTTGGACTGCCAACTGTATTATGGGCAAAGCTGAAATATGCCGTTGACCATGAAATGGCAGCAACGCCTGTCGATTTCTTTAATCGCAGAACAGGTGCTCTTCTCTTTGACATCGAAACCGTAAGAACCTATCAAGATAAGGTTATAGAATATATGGCCGATGCCTTCATATGGGATTCATCAGAAAAAAAGAATTTTGAACAACAGCTAAATCAGGAAATCCGATTTGCTGCGATTCCCGCAGATCAAAATTAAAAATTCTCCTTTTAGGGGAGTTTTTTCTTTGGCTCTGGTAAGTTTATTGTTGTTTTTTTTGTGCACCTCGTTGATTGAGCGGAATGCAAGAGCTCCAATCAACCAACTTATTTATCCATGTTTTTATTCCCAAATCTATTTAAAAACAATAATCTTTTTTGAAGAGAGCTTTCTTTAAAGTAGAATATTCTTTAACAAACTGGACATTCCAAGGGCATACTATAGACTAGATATGTTGTGGAGGTGGCCTATGCATAATGTTTTGATGTTTGTTGATTCGGGAGTCGATGATTCACTTGCGCTGATGTATGCACTCCAGCATCCCGAAATTAATGTTGTTGGTGTAGTAAGTGCTTACGGAAACATCACGAAAGAGCAATCCATCAACAACACTGCCTATTTAATTAAACTCGCCGGCCGGGAAGACATTCCTATCATTGCAGGGGCCAGTGGGCCACTGTCTGGGGAGACAGCTGTTTTCTATCCTGAAATTCATGGGGAGGAAGGGCTTGGACCAATACAGCCGCCAGAGGATTTTGAGGGCTTGGAAGTTTTTGATATCAATAAAGTTATTCAGATTGTGAATGAATATAAAAATAATCTTGTAATTGTAGGGTTGGGAAGACAAACAGATCTGGCTTTGCCGCTTATACTTTATGGAAAGGATGCGTATAAGGACGTTAATGCGCTTTATTTAATGGGTGGCGCATTTCTTGTACCTGGAAATGTCACAGCAGAGGCTGAGGCAAATTTTTATGCAGATCCGATTGCAGCAAATTCAGTCATGGAAAAGGCAGAAAACATATATCTTTTTCCTTTAAACGTGACTAATAAAGCCATCATACGTCCAGAAACCATCGATTTTTTGGCAAATAATACCCAGTCTCCCTTTAAAGAGTTAATCAAGCCTGCATATGATTATTACTATGAAGCTTATAAAAAATTAGTTCCTGGAATAGAGGGTGCTCCGCTGCATGACGTTTTGGTGTTAAGTGTGCTAACAAAACCTGATTTGGTAAAGTATATACCTCGAAGGGTAACGGTTGAGCTTTTTGGAAGAGCAAAAGGCAAAAGTATGGCAGACTTTAGGCCAAAACCTGACGAGGAACCACCTGAAACACTTGATAACATCGCGATGGAACTAGATTTGGAAAGGTTTGTGATTGATTTTATGGAGGTGTTCCTTTCCCAAGCCAATACGGACAATGGCCTTTAACTTAACTATGTTAAGGGCTTTTTTTTTCTTATGAAGGAATTAGCCACTTTGTATAGAAATAGTATGGAAAACATTTGCAAAGAAGGAGAACTCTTAATGCAAGACATACTTGTTCTGGGCGGTACACAATTTTTTGGAAAAAGGCTTGTTGAAAAGCTGCTACGTAAAGAGAAGAATGTAACAATAGCTACCCGAGGACTTACAAAAGATTCATTCGGTGACAGTGTGGAACGCTTGACTATTGACAGGGGAAATAAGGAATCACAGCTTGATGCTTTTTCGGGGAGGAAATGGGATTTGGTGTATGATCAATCATGTTTTTCCCCACAGGAAGCGAAGGACACTGCAGAGGCTTTAGATGGAAAGGTGGCGCATTATATATTTACATCCTCAATGGCTGTCTATGATTTTGGGACAAATCATAAAGAAGGAGATTTTAAGCCCGAAAAATATTCTATTACATATAAACCAAGAAATGAATATAAGGGGTACGAAGGATACCAGGAAGCAAAGCGTGCTGCAGAAGCAGTACTATTACGTCAACAAGGGTTTAAAACATCTTTCATAAGATTTCCGATTGTAATCGGAAAAGATGATTATACAAACCGCCTCAAGTTTCATGTTGATAAAGTCAAGAATAGGGAGCCAATCGGAATTCATGATATTGAAGCGCGGTATAGCTTTATATTATCAGGTGAAGCAGCAGATTTTTTATACAGGATTGGTGAGACGGCTTACACCGGGGCGTTTAATCCAGGTAGCGAAGGAGATCTCTCGTTAAATGAGCTCTTAAATAAAATTGAAAACATTACACTTAGAAAAGCATTTGTAACGGATAAAATCGATTCAAATAATGCTTCACCATATGCTTTGCCGGGTTCTTGGTCGATTAGTACAGAAAGGGTGAAAAGCTTGGGATTTACTTTTTCTGATTTGCATGAAACACTTGATAATCTAATCCGGTTTTACTTAATAGAGCAAGAAAAATAAAGAATGTACAGTAAGACCTCCTGGAGGTCTACTGCCATCTATTAAATCCTAAAAAGCGAGTACCCTGAAATCTTATTAATCGCCCTCAGAAAGCTGCCCGTATTCCTTTCTGCTTACATGGAACTCCATACGGTCACCACTGTCCACTTCGAAAGTAATGAAGTAACGAGTAGAGGTATGGTGGTGTACATGCTCTCCGTTGCTATGGGCATTCCTGTTCACCTGAGTCGTTTTGCTTTTATTGTGACCGAGACATCGAGCACAGGCTGGTTATTATTCTCACTCCATTGTTTAATGCCACGAAAAATCTGAAAAAAGATGAAGGTTAAAATAGTAATGAAGAATAAGGGGAACAGAAATTCTGCGATAGAAAACATATCAAAGAAACCATAGCCCAAACTTGTTCACCCCTTCCATTAGGTTTGTTATCAATTTTTACGAAAGAAAATCCATTTAGTTTCCAATAAAACCAACAGAAGAAAATGGAGGCTCTTACCATTGCTGAAAAATAAAAAAATAAGCCCAATTATTTCCATAATCGGCATAATTTTTGCCATAGCCATTGCATACAGCCTTCTTGTGTATTTAAACAATGAGCAGAATACTGCGGATGAGCAAAATAGTTCCAAAACAGCAGAAATGGCAGCACAGGACTTGATGTACGGTGATTTAGGGGATTTTATTGCCACGAACCATACCTATTATAATGAAACACTAGGCTGGGGCAGGGACCGTTTTGTCAGCTGGTCTAAACAGCGGAAACAAGCTGATTTAATATCAAGCGCGTTAAACAGCCTTTCAGCTGAGAATCAAGATTTGCAGCATGACTTGGATACAATAGGCAATTTGGCGGAAGCAATCGGGAGCGGCTCCAAGGATAAGGAAAATCTCATTAAGCTGCATCGCTTTTTTCATGATCTGGATATTGATTATAATGATTATAAAGATACAACTGATTATTTTGATGTAACTGAATACAAAGGGGAAGATTAGCAAGCCGTAACCGTTTAGATCATTAAATAGGTGACAAGTTTTTATCTTGACAGAGAAAAGATTATGAGGTAGTATAGGTATTGAAGTATTTGAGGTACAATTTTGAAGTCGTGAATTCACGTGAGTGTAGGCGCCTTTGCTCCTTCATTTTGTGTGGAAGTCCGGCTTTTTGTTATGTTTAATGCTCTTTAGGATTTTAAAAGAGTAGGCATGTGTTTGTAATTAAGAAATAATTTGTGTGGACGGCTTTATGCCGAATTTCTTCTTAATCATCTTCTATAAACCAGACACTTCTCCGTTTTTTTACTTCAGTAAGTTTCTTACCATTTTATTTGAAATCTCAGAGAGCATCGATTCGGATCATACCGATATACCTGATTCCCGCTGGCGCGGTCAAGGAGCCGCAAGGATGGAAGAGAGGAAGGGCTTTCATTGTTTTAGGTAATAATTAATAACTCAAATATATCAATATAAAGGACAGCATTTCTTGTGCTGTCCTTATTTATTCACTTTTTTTGGCTGTTTTCTAAATGGTTGTTGTTTTAAATAGATTATGTGAAAAACTGACAAATAAGGGTTGGTTGATTGGAGCGGAAGGTGCGAGACTCCAGCGGGAGGAGTGGGACAGGTGAGACCCCACAGGCGCTGAGCGCCGAGGCACCGCCCGCCCCGCGTTCGCTGAGCATCCTGGAGCGAAATCAACCTCGCCTCACTACTTGTTTATAAAGCAACAAAGTTTGCGAAAAACAGCTTTTTTGTGAAAACACGAACATTTAGCTTAAAAAAACTTGAAACATATGTATTTTGTGGTATGATGGCATTATTAGAATAAGTAAGCCAAATCGCAGTGACTGACGACAATGCGGAATTAACCGCTGGGGAGCTGCGTCTATGTATAGCCGGTCGTCTGGGCAGAGATAAGGGATTCCCTTGTCTCTTTTTTCATAAATAAATGGAGAAGCCCGTCAGCCTTACAATGCGCTTTTCCGTATCTGGAGGGAAATACATGGAAAATAAGCTTATACTTGATGGAATCGTTGTAGCAAATCATGTGAAGGAACAACTGAAAGGTAGAATCGCCGAATTAAGGTTGCTCGATGTACAGCCGTGCCTGGCAACCATTCTGGTGGGGGATGATCCTTCATCGGAAACGTATGTTAAAATGAAAGGCAATGCCTGTGAAAAGCTCGGAATTATTTCAAAGCGTATTCACCTCTCAAAGGATATTGCAACGGATGATCTTCTTCAGACAATAACGGAATTAAATGAAGACCCGTCAGTACATGGAATTCTTCTGCAGCATCCAGTGCCTGGTCATATTGATGAACGGAAAGCATTCGAAGCGATTACTATTGAAAAAGATGTTGATGGTGTTACTAGTTTGGGATACGGACAAACCGCCTTCGGATTTGGCGAATACCCTTCCTGTACACCGGCGGCCATTTTAGAGATTATGGACTATTACAAGCTTGGTGCAGATGGGCTGCATGCGGTTGTTGTGGGCAGAAGCCCGATTTTGGGAAAGCCTGTCTCTGCCCTTCTTCTTAATCGCAATGCTACTGTGACAACATGCCATTCACACACCCGAAACTTGCCGCAAATCCTTCAGCAAGCTGATATCGTTGTAGCTGCGGTTGGCAAGCCCAATTTCATAAAAGGCGAGTGGATCAAGGAAGGCGCTATAGTTCTTGATGCAGGCTATAATAAAGGAAACATAGGCGACGTTGAATACACGAGCTGCCACCAGAAAGCTTTTGCTATTACTCCTGTTCCAGGAGGAGTAGGGCCGGTTACCATTTCCATGCTTTTAAAGCATACAGTTCAGGCTGCTGAAAAAGGGATAAAAAAGAAGGAAGGCGCAAATAGTCAATTTGTCACTATTTGAAAATGATTGCTAAAAAGATTGACTTATGACTATGTGTCGTTTATTATTAGGTTAACGCTGTAAAGTTCGTTATATACTTTTTGGATAAGTCGTAGCTGCAAAGAAATGTAGGCGATCGTTCATCCTCATTTCTTGTGGCTGCGACTTTTTATGTTTAAGTTTATATGGTACATTATAGTGAAAAACAATTTTTCAGGAGGCAACACAAATGAACACAGGTAAAGTAAAATGGTTTAATGCAGAAAAAGGTTTTGGATTCATCGAATCTTCAGAAGGTCAAGATGTATTCGTACACTTCTCCGCTATCCAAACTGAAGGTTTTAAAACTTTAGAAGAAGGTCAAGACGTAACTTTCGAAATCGTTGAAGGTAACCGTGGACCTCAAGCTGCTAACGTAACAAAAGCATAATCTTGCTTAAAATGAGGTGATGCATGTCTAATCATGCATCACCTTTTTACGTTATTTTACTCATCCACTTTGTAGTCTGCATGCATTCCTCAAAACAGATTCTTCCCATCTAACTGCTTTTTAGGAATAAAATATTTTTCATTTCTTCTATATAATTTACTTCACTTACAAAATAAAGTTTAAAATTAGTACATTTGGAAATGTAAAAAAGAGATACAAACTGGAAAGCCTAGTAACGTAGTGAACGTCATCAAAATTAAATGTTACAGTCTTTTTAAAAAGGCTTTAGTACAAGGAGGAAAATTTATTTTGACAACTTTTTCAGATTTCGGTTTAAGTAATGAAATAGTAAAAGCCCTTTCCAATATGGGGTTTGAAGAACCAACACCAATACAGGCACAAGCGATTCCTATCGGTATGCAGGGCAAGGATATGATCGGACAGGCGCAAACCGGTACAGGAAAGACAACTGCATTTGGAGTACCTCTTTTAGAACAAATCGACATTAATGAAGGCATTCAGGGCCTAGTGCTAGCTCCAACGCGTGAGCTTGCTGTCCAGGTAGCCGAAGAATTAAATCGCATTGGACAGGTAAAAGGGGTTAGAACCCTTCCGATATATGGCGGACAGGATATTAATCGCCAAATTCGAGCTCTAAAAAAACACCCGCAAATCATTGCAGCAACACCTGGAAGGCTAATTGACCACATTGAAAGAAAAACAATCCGTTTAAGTAACATTAAAATGGTTGTTTTGGATGAAGCAGATGAAATGCTTAATATGGGTTTCATTGAGGATATTGAACGAATCCTTAGTGAAATTAAAGGTGAGCGCCAAACCCTTCTTTTCTCTGCTACAATGCCAAGGAGAATTCAGTCTCTTGCTGAAAAATTCATGCAGGAACCTGAAATGGTTAAAGTAAAAGCAAAAGAAATGACTGTAAAAAATATTGAACAATATTATATGGAAGTGCATGAAAAGCAAAAATTTGATGTGCTTTGCAACCTTTTGGATATTCAATCTCCGGAATTGGCGATTGTGTTTGGCAGAACAAAAAAACGGGTAGACGAAGTAGTAGAAGGTCTTATTAAAAGGGGATATTCAGCCGAAGGAATTCATGGAGATATTCCTCAGGCAAAGCGTGACCAGGTTATCCGCCGTTTTAAAGAGCAGACAATCGAGATTATGGTTGCGACAGACGTTGCTGCCCGTGGATTGGATATTTCCGGTGTTTCCCATGTTTACAACTTTGATATCCCGCAGGATCCAGAAAGTTACGTTCACCGTATCGGTCGTACCGGACGTGCTGGAAACAAAGGGCTGGCTATTACTTTCGTTTCACCAAGAGAGACGGATCATTTGAAAATTATAGAAAGTGTAACAAAAAGTAAAATGACCAAAAAGCCGGTACCATCATTCAAGGATGTGGTTGAAGGCAACCAGCAGGCTACCATCAACAAATTAATGGAAGTTATTGATAAAGGTGAACATGCGGACTTTAAGAGAGCTGCAGAAACGCTTCTTGAGGATACCGATTCTGTTACGATGCTGGCAGCTGCATTAAAATTACTGACAAAGGGTCCTGATGTGACACCTGTTAAATTGACTGCTGTTGAACCTATCCGTGTGAGAAAGCCTAAAGGCGGCGGTGACCGCGGCGGAAGAAGATTTGGCGACAGATCCAGAACCGG
This sequence comes from Pseudomonas sp. ISL-84, assembly GCA_018613035.1. Classification (GTDB taxonomy): domain Bacteria; phylum Bacillota; class Bacilli; order Bacillales; family Cytobacillaceae; genus Cytobacillus. The sequence continues at coordinate 51,769 of JAGGRA010000079.1, forward strand.
CAGCAGGGATCGAAGAGATTTTAAAGGCGGAAGAGACAGACGCAGCAAAAATCGCAGCAAATAATATGAAGATGTTTTCAAAAAGAGTGCAAAAGGTACTTACATCTTTTTTTAAAGGACTTTTTGAACATCCTATTATAAAATCTGATTAATTTACCCATATTAGTAAATGCAGGGTAAAATTCATCCTGTGAGTTATAGATATTAGGAGGAAATAAAATGGCAACAGGTAAAGTAAAATGGTTTAATGCAGAAAAAGGTTTTGGTTTTATTGAAGTTGAAGGCGGAGAAGATGTATTTGTTCATTACTCTGCAATCCAAACAGAAGGCTTTAAATCCCTTGATGAAGGCCAAGAAGTTAACTTTGACATAGAGCAGGGCCAACGTGGACCTCAAGCTGTTAATGTAACAAAGTTATAATGCTAATAAAGGAGCCCCTTGCTAATAAGGGGCTCCTTTATTTTTTTTTTGAAATAGAGGCAGGCTAACTAAACAATGGGAAAGTTAAGGAGGAGGAGCACCCATAAAAATTATAATTGTGTCGGATACCCATATGCCTAAAAAAGCAAAGAAGCTCCCGAGTGTGCTTATGCGGGAATTAAATGGCTGCGATTTAATTATTCATGCCGGAGATTGGCAGACTATTGATGTATATCATGAATTTAAGACCTTTGCCCCTGTTGAAGGCGTATATGGGAATACCGATAGCGAAGAGATATGCGGACTTTTTAGAGAAAGCCTGCTGCTTGAGATAAAAGGCTATAAAATTGGGGTCGTTCATGGACATGGGCAGGGAAAAACCACGGAAAAAAGGAGTATCGCGGCTTTTGGCAATGAGAGAGTGGATTGCATAATATTTGGGCATTCGCATATTCCGGTCAATAAAGATGAAAGTGGACTTACCCTATTTAATCCGGGTTCGCCCACAGATAAGCGCAGACAGCCGCAATATTCATTTGGCATTATGGAAATAGAAGATAAAATGCACCTCAGGCATATCTTTTACGATTCAAAAGTTTGAAAAGGGAAACTTTAGGCCCTTTTTCCGGACTGCTAAAGTTTATTCAGGTTGTATTCATAATAATCCTGGGTGCCGTATGGCTCAAATCCGCATGATTTGTACAAGCCCAGTGCATGCTCGTTTTCAGCTGCTACTTCTAGATGCACCCTTTCAATCCCTTTGTTTTGTTCATTCAAAACAATTTGTGAAAGTGCGCTTCTGCCGATTCCATTTCCCTGCAGAGAGGGTTCGATGGCGAAACCATAAATCCAAGTTGCATCATCAACTTTTTGAATCCTTATTTTCCCAGCCTCTTTCCCAACGTATTCAACGATAAAGGTTGGTTCATTTTCTCCAGCCCAAATTTCTTTATTAAAAGCTATTGCCTCCTGCTCGGGGATATTAAAGCAGACAGAATCCAGGTAACTGATGAATTTGAGGTCGCTATCAACTGCATTTCGCAAAGTTACTTGTGGATTTACTTCTGCTAATACCTTGGTTGCCTGGCGTTTCATTTGGTATTCAGAAAACGAGTAAGTGCAGGGCCAGGATTTTAATAAGCTTTTTGCAGATCGAGAGTTGGCTGGAGCATTTATAAGCAACTTGGTGGCTTTTTCCAGCGAATTCCTTGCCTCCTTGAACAGTTTGCTGAAAATACCCTTTTGCCTGTGATCAGGGTGAACCATTCCGCATAATTCCATAGGCCCTCCGAAAGTGTAGAGAGCGAGATAACCGAGTAATTTACCATTATCATCATATTGGAAAAAGTCATTTTGCTGCCCATCAGGCCTGTTTCGCAAGCTATCCCAATTTAGCTTTAACTCAATATTTTCTTTCGCTTCGCATATTTGCTGCAGAGATCTAATATCTTCTAATTGTTTATTTGCCAGCACATCTTTCTGCCTCCCTGGAATTAATCTGACTAAGTTACTTCTTACATATCATATAGGAAAAAATTACAAACGAATAGACCTAAATTGGGTTACTGCCTTTTAGAGAGGGTAATAATAGGAATATAATATTCTTTATGTTAGCATGGGATGAGTAGAGGGGGAGAATCCATGAAAACTTTTACTGTAAATTTCCACAATGAAGATCAGGTGCAGCCTATGCATGTTCAAAAACTAAGTGAAAAAGACTTTGAGCAATACACTGAGGGCGGAACGAGGCATTTATTTGAGTTGGATACCAACATTGGCTATTTTATTTTTTTTGATGGCCTTGATAATGATGGCCAAGAATCTTACATGGTTTTGCAATATGAAGAAGACCAGGACGAGCCGAGTGCTTGCTATGCTTTTGAATTAAAAGACTTTTATCAATTTACAGCACTTCACCTGAATGATTTGGATTTTAATGAGGAAAATGATCAGAATGAGGATGAAGAGTTGTATACACCTATTCAACATTTAGCCCACTTAATGTACCACATTTCAGAAGAAGGAAAGAAAATCGAGGTATAATATACATATAAAAAGAGCAGGGAAAAAACCCTGCTCTTTTTATTCAGCTTGAGATATGTTTTCGCTGCAAAAATGGGACACTACTTTCTCCTCTTCTTCATCCAACGCGAATTCTAAAACCTTTCCTGTCTGGTTTTCGAGAAAGTGATAATTTAGAATCTTTTCGTCCTCCTGTTTTTTAAAGAAAAGAACTCTTAATTTAATGCCGTTTTCTGAATACAATTCGTCTTCTTCATCCACATCGATATCTAAAAAGAATTCATAACGGTCACCCGAGAGGATGCCTGTCGGATCTTTTATGTACTCAACTGAATATCCTGTAATGTTCATGGCCTCCATCCTTTCCTACATAAACATAACCTGCCGTACAAGTCATTATACACTTTTCCCAGAAGAGGATGATAGTATTTACTCTGTTTGTTAATTTGAGTATAATTATGGTTTTATTATAAAACTAACTAAAAAGTATATCTTTTTGACAGGTTAACCTATATATGTTATACTATTTTTAGTTAAAAGAATATAATATTGCCCGTAAACACTTGTTATATAGAGCTGGTATTTTTGTCCCCTTTATATAGCAAGTGATTTTTATTTTGGGTATAGGGTCTTACTCATTGGGAGGTGCCTGAATATGGCAATGGGATTTGGCAGAAAGAATATGGAAGAAATTAAGGTTGAGGAAGTTAAGGTTTGGGAATGTTCATCAGAATCTTGTAACTGCTGGGTGAGAGACAATTTTAAAAGCAGCCAAGTACCTATCTGTCCAATTTGCAAAAGTGAAATGAACGAGACGACAAAAGAATTACAGGTCGTTAACAATAACAGCATCTTCTCTAAATAATCGAGTAGGAGGGGGT
>JAGGRA010000080.1 GCA_018613035.1 Pseudomonas sp. ISL-84
CCTTTTTGTCTACAAACTGAACAGAGCCGATTGGCTCTGTTTTTTACTCATAAAATTCTTCTTCTTCAAAAAGAGGATAGTAGCTGTAAATCTTCCAATCTCCAGTTACCGGATCCTTTTTCAGATCATAGATTCCATCCATTTCAGTCGTGAAATCCATGTTGAATCCGTCGCTCTTGTATACAACTGTGATCATCATGCCTGTTGCTTCAACTGTTACGAAACGATCCGCTTTGCCAAGGATTTCAAGGTTCAGGTTTTCGTCTTCAATTGTGATCGTGACCTCTTCCTCTTCTCCAGGGAACATAGCACCGCCTAGTTCCAAACCTTCAGCTCTGTAGTAGCCTGTACCATTTTCTTCGTAAAGAGCAGCTAGCTCTTCAAATTTACCAGCTTCCACAATCGCGTTTTCACGCTTGATGTGATCTGTTAAAAACGCTTTGATAGCTTCATCTGCAGGAAGATTGGATTGCTCCTGGTGTAAAGCACGGTGGATCATAACCATCGCCTCTGCTCTTGAAGCAAGATTTTTCGGTTTGAATTCTTTTCCATAGCCATTTACGATTTCCGCAGCCGCTGCTTTGCTGATGAATTCAGCAGCCCAGTATTTTGCATCAACGTCAGTAAACGTCTTTCCGCCAGAAGCCGGGAATTGGATTGTCTTTTCAAAAGACTTTACGATTACCTTTGTCATTTCCGCACGGGTAATATTTTTATTAGGGCCAAATGTTCCATCTGGTGCCCCTTCAATGATGCCCAAAGAGCTGGCAATTTGGATAGGCTCTGAATACCATACACCTGTTTTTACATCAGGGAATGTTACTCCGGCACCATCGGCCTTAAGGCCTAATGCCGTTACAATAATTTTCACAAACTGTGCACGTGTAATATTTTCTTTCGGCTTCACGTACATTTCGTTATCACTGTTCAAAAATCCATCAACGATGTCCGCATTAATCAAATCTTCCATTTCAGCGTAAGCCCAATGCTCATCAATATCCATTGGAAAATAAGCGTCAAGCGATTTCTCAGCAGCAAAAGCCGAGCTAAAAGGAACCAGTGCAAAGACCAAAACAAGCAATAATTTTACAGCCTTCAATTTGTTTTTTCCCCTCTCAATATAAGAAATTTTTACTATGCTAAGAGGATAATATATGATTTATAAAATTAAATCTATTAGTAATAAGTGGTAATTATAGAAAGGGGAGCCTTTTTTTATTTCTGCTCGTTATACTAGAAAAATAGATGGAAATTAGAGGAGATTTTTTATGAGGTGGAAAAGAGTTAGCAATGCGTTCTATAGCATGCTTTTTAGCGTAGTAGCTGTATTTATTTTTTTCGATATGTTATCAGATTTCTTATTTGTGATTAGGCAGCAATTTCAAGTTGGAGATGCCTTTATTAGAGTTAGGCCCGATATGAAATGGTCCTTGGTCTTGATTATTATCATCACTCTTATCATTAACGGTTTTATCATAGGCAAACCGAAATATTCGAAATACATATTTGGCCTGATATCCGGTTTCTTTATTGGTCAGGGAATTCACTTTGTTTATTATGCTGTCGTAACGACCATTCACGAGAACTCCGTCCATCCTATTTGGGGATACTTTATTCTATCTCTTGGAATTGTGAGGATCTTCCTTACTGTACTGGCGGTGGCCCTAATGGTCTTCTTTTATGATAAATGGAAAGGCCGCTTGAATATTAAATTGTATTTATTGTTTTGTGCTTTAAGCTATTGCTTAGTGCCGATTTATACCATCATGACCATTCTCAATGAAGCTCTGTTTCCGTGGATATTTGTTTTAGCGTACAATGCTCCGTTGGTATTTCTTTTTGTCAAAAAAAACGAGCCTCCTATGGGAAATTAATGAAAAATACACGCGAGGTGCGAATCTGTTTCTTCTGTATTGGAGACATAACACCGGTTACGCAGGTTGATGTTCAGTTCCGCTTTATACCCTTACACTGATATCGTCGAGCCGGTATTCAGCTGGAACTTCCTGAAAGAATAGATCTGGCACAAGAATCGACCATAATGGGAACTATGGATTTATTGATATTTAGGAGGATTGATATATGAGTGACAGAGCCTGCATGGATAGCAGGCTCTGTTTTTTCTAGTATGCGAAATTATGGTTGCCAATGGCTTTAATGACTTTTCTTGTGAAAATCCACTGATCTGTTGCCGTATTGGGGTTGTAATAGTATGTAGCGCCTGCAGAAGGATCCCATCCAAGATATGCGTCTTTCACTGCTTGATAGGCGGTTTCATTAGGCTGCTTCCAATATTGGCCGTCACTTACCGCTGTATAGGCATTTTTCTGGAAAATAACATTTGAGATCGTGCTGGGAAATTCATTCGACTGCACCCTGTTTAAAACAACAGCTGCCACAGCAACTTGTCCCTCATAGGTTTCTCCACGGGCTTCCCCATAAACAACATGAGCCATCATATCTACATTGCTAAGCATTTCTGAGGTATTTACCCCAACAATTCCATCGACCTTTAAACCAAAATCTCTTTGAAAGCTTTCCACAGCATTTGTTGTAACAGGTCCATAGTAGCCTGTTTTTTCTGTTTCAAAATAGCCGAGCTTTTCTAAAATAGATTGAACGTATGTAACCTCCGAACCTGCAGATCCATTTTTAAGTACAGATGCCTCTGCAGCCGTTTGGCCGACATGCAGGACAAACACCATTGCGATTACTGCTGTAAACCATTTTATGATATTCAAATTAATCTCTCCTCATATGTATATAACATTTTTCTTTTATGCTGTTTTGTATCTGTATGTTTTTCTCTGCCCTCCTTTTCATTTTTATTCCACCCATGTGATTTACCCTTCCTAACAAAGAAAAAACTCCGCATAAAGTTTCAATTATAGGAGGGGTACCAGGTACCTATACCAGTTGTGCCAACTGGTATAGGTACCTGGTACTTTTAGCAATGAAAAAAAGCTGACTCTAAGGCGAGTCAGCTTCTTTCATTCTATGATTCTATTATTTTAGGAATAGAGATAATACTTTGGCACTTTGTGCACGTGTTGCTGTTTCTGTTGGTTTGAAGAGGTCGCCAAATCCAACAACGTACCCAAGCTCTTCAGCTGCTGCAACAGCATTTTTCATTTCAGCATTAAGCTTTTGAATGTCTTCAAATGATGTTTCTTTTGCTTTGTAATCAGTATCGTTCTTCAGGTTGTATGCACGGATTAGCATTGTCACCATTTCTGCACGAGTGATTGCTTTCTTAGGCTCGAACGTTTCAGCAGTTGTTCCTTTGATTAATCCATTTGCATAGGCAGCATTAATTTCAGCTTTAATATCTTCAGGAAGTTTTCCTAAATCTTTAAATGGCGCTGCTTGATCCGCTGTAAGCTCAAGTGAGCGCACCAGCAATGAAGCGAACTGAGTACGGGTCAGGCTCTCGCTTGGAGAGAACGTAGTTTCTGATGTACCTTTGATGATGCCTTTTGCTTGGAGGTCTGTAACGAACTCATAAGCCCAGTGGTCTTCGCTTACATCTTCAAAAGGAGTAACGTCCTCAACTGTCACTTCACTGATACGGCCTTCTGCTTCATACTTAACAGGACTTGGAAGAGATTTTACATAATCGATTGTTGCTTGAAGGTCTTCCGGTCCTGTTTCAAATTTGTTATCAGCAAGCTCAGAAATTTTATATTGCGGATTTCCATACATATAGTTGTTTACAACAACTGTGTATTCTTTGCTTTTATCAATCTTTGTTCCGTCCGGAAGCATAATGTCTACTACTTTATTTGTTTTGCCGTTCCAAGTGTACTTAAATCCAGAAATAAGGAAATCAAGTCCGCGAACAGGGTCGATTTGAGTGTTTAACACTTGCTCGATTTCTGCACCAGTCAGGCTTACTTTATTGAGAACATTTCCGAAGGGCTGTACTGTGAAAAGATCGCCAAGTGTGATTTGGCCAGCGTCAATTCCAGCACGGATTCCGCCGCCGTTCATCATTGCGAAGTCAGCGTCCATCGCCACTTTCATGCCGTCTGCAATCATGTTTCCAATTCCATGGTCACCAACAGGTCCACGGCTTGGGTATTTGCCTGTCATTTCAACAGCTGCTTCGTTAATGACTTGCTCCTTGATCGGCTTAACCAGCTCTTCATATTTGTCCAGGATCGCTTTAACCTCAGCATGCGGCTCAACATCCTTCTGGATGACCGTTACGACTTCTGCTTCCTTTTTAACAATGTCGCCTGAAACAGGATCGATTTCTAAATCCACATCAGAGAAAGCTGTTCCATATGAATAGGCTTGTACAATTAGCTTATTATCAACCATTTTATCTACTTTTACGTGGTTATGGGCAGCAAAAATAACATCGACTTCGTCATCTACTTTTTCTGCGATAACTGAAGCATCGTATGTTGCGTTGTTGTTATCCTGAGTTGTTGGGTTATGAGCAAGCACGACAATTGCACTAACACCCTGGTCTTTTAGTTCTTTTGTATATTTATTGATTGCTTCCACTTCATCAGTGATTTGAAGGTTTTCATTGCCTGCCTGGACGATCATAAACGGAGTTTCTTGTGTTACTACACCGATGAATCCGATTTTCGCACCGCCGACTTCAGCAATATGATATGGATCCAATAAAAGCTTGCCCGTAGATTTGTCATAAGCGTTTGCTGCGATCATTGGGAAGTCGATCCCGTCGTATCCTTTAGTTCCTTTTGGATGCTCGCCGCCATTTACCATACGATGCAATTCAGCGATACCTTCATCAAATTCGTGGTTACCCACTGTACCAGCATCAAAGCCCATTGCTTCAAGAATCTCAATCGTAGGCTCGTCCTGGAAAGATGCAGAGATGAGCGGGCTTCCGCCTACCATATCACCAGCATGAACCAGCAATGAGTTCGGATTAGTCGCTTCACGTTCTGCTATGTATTGAGCTGTATATTCAATTCCGCCGATTTTACTTTCCTTTGTACCATCGCCATCCAAATCAATAGTCGAGTTGTAATCAATCTGGCCATGCAGGTCGTTAACGCCCAAAAGCTGAACTTTAATATTCTCTGTCTCAGCCTGAACAAAGCTTGTGCTAAAAGGAGCAGCAAATGCGCCAACACTCAATGCAGAAGCCAAGGCAATACTTACAACCTTTTTCCCATACTTCCTTAACATGTCAATTTCCCCCTATAAAACTACTAAATTTTTCTACCAAAACTATTCTACCAGATTCACATGTAAAAAGAGTAAAAGTTTTGTAAATTACCATAATTTTGTGCAAGCGCCTTCATAAAATGGTACCAGGTACCTATACCAGTTGGCGCAACTGGTATAGGTACCTGGTACTTTTACAAACTCCCGTGATCTGAAATGATCCATTCTCCGTTTTGGTAACTGAATGTGGCTTGGAAAGTTCCTTTGCCGTGGAGGTCACTGTCATAGCTTTGAGTGAGGCTGTATTGGCCGTTCTCTTCTTTTTCAAACTGGTACGGCTTCCCTTCCTGAAAAACAACAAATCCGTCCATAGGAAGATGGTATAAGCCATCGCCTCTCTCTTCTAACCTATAGTGATACAGTTTTTCTATGAGATCCCGTTTCATAAAGCCAGTAAATTCTTGATAGAATTGCTCTTTTGTTTGATAGCTTTGATGCTTATATTCATCACCAAAATCTCTCAAAACTTTATCCTCAGTCTCGTAGAATTTTTTCAGCAAATTAATAGCTTCGCTTTCGGTAATAGAAGGCCCCGTTGTTTCCTGTTCGATTACTTTATCTTCACCTTCAACCGCTGCATCATTCTCCTGATCTTCGTGCTGAGTAGTACCTGGTTCGCTCTCCTGATTCTCCTCTTCCAGCTGAGCCTCAAGTTCAGCGATATCCTCTTTCAAATAGGATTCATAGCCCTTTTCTGTAATAATCGAATCCACAATTTTCAAAAGGTCAACTTCGGACATAGCCCCTCCCTGCTCGACAATCTGATAATAGCCTTCATCCTCCCAAACAAGTGCCGTATGCAATTCTTCTGCTTCAAACTTACTTCCCAGCAGGTTGGAAGCCAAAGGAATATTATTTGAGCTTGCAGTGTTAAAGTCCGGTTCGTCTTTTTGCATACGATAACTGAAAAACTCTTCTTGATTTGCTTCATTAACATACACATGCTCGTAAACTTCGTCCTTTGTTCGTGTATGTTTAAAAATATATCCCTCGGGAATGTATGCAGGGGAAATTAGCTCTGGTTTCTTCTCTTCTTTTTCCACAGGAGGGGTTTCAACACTCGGGCCTGCATTTTGAGGCGGTGAATCCATTGCCGTCAGCTTATAGATTCCAGCAGATGAAACGATTAAAAAAGCTGCAGTAATGGCCACTGGAATCCATTTTTTCACTTTTAAGATCCCTCCCTTTCCTTTATTCTTCATCTCTATTTTAGATATCACGTTCCGTTTCATTTCATTGGTAAACACAAATCCAGCCAGTTCTTCGTTATGCATTTGATCTTTTATCTTTTTCAAATCCTTCTCCATCTCCTCCACCCCTTTCTGTCATTAAATTCTTGAGTAATTCCCTTCCTCTAACCATGCGGGCTTTAACTGTGCTTAAATTCAAACCTAAAATTTCACTGATCTCCCCTTGTGAATATTCTTTAAAATAATATAAAAAGATCATTTCTCGATACTTAATTGGCAGCATGAAGACAGCTTCAATTAGTTCACTCTTGTGCCATTTCTCAAAATACTGCCGCTCTGCCCCAGAATGTTTGGCTGTTATAAAAGAAGAAATATAACCCGTGACCAGCATTTTCCGATGATGCCAGCTCTTTAGATAATCCTTACAATGATTAACTGCAACCCTATAAAGCCATGTCTCAATAGCAGCATTCCCTTCAAACGAATCTAGCTTTTCATAGCACTTTATAAAAATCTCCTGTGCCAAATCCTCTGCCGTCTGCCTGTTTCTCACATACGAATATGCCAAATGAAGAACCTCTGTCCCATACCGGTCCATCAAATCCGCAATCACACGATGCCTATCCATCCTAACCCTCCTCTCCAAACCCTAACTCAACCTCAACCTTTAGACGAAGCTCAAATGGAAAAAGTTATGTAATGATTAATTTTATGGTACCAGGTACCACCCGAATTTTGTCGAATTAAAAGGATATTTTAGTAACTAAGGAGAATTCTTATTATTGATATTAATATGAAAGGAGATAAATAGATGGTTCGCCCTAATAGAATATGGAGTCCGGAGCATTTTCACCATGTGGTCAGCCGCGGAAATTGGAGGGCTAATTTGTTTGAGGAGGATTTGGATTTTATTTCATTTTTGAACATTCTTGACTACACTCACCGTTCTACAAACCTCGAAATTGCCAGCTACTGCTTAATGTCAAATCACTACCACCTCTTGTTGAGATCCCAGGAAGTATCCCTCTCCAAGGTTATGAGAAAGATCAATAAATCCTATGCGGATTACTACAACAAAAAATATGAGGTAAGCGGTCATTTATTCGAAGAACGCTTTTTCAGCAAACCTATTTATGATCTATATGGCCTTCTGGAAGTCAGCCGCTATATTCACATGAATCCTGTAGAAGCCAATATTGCAGCCGCTCCCCAAAACTACCGCTGGTCCAGCTTTTCCTATTATTTTTACCCCAGAATGAAGAAGCCTTCCTATATTACGCTTACTCCCATAACAGAACTGTTTTCAGGCGAAGATACAAATATGCAAAAACAGCAGTACTGCAGCTGGATGATTAAAGAGCTCAAAATTGAAAATCTCGCTTCCAAATAGCGGTTTCCAATACTATAACGATGTTTAGTGGTCTAGTGACTGGTATAGGTACCTGGTACCATAAGAATCTAAAAATTCAAATAAATGATAAGTAATGCCCATGCTTCCAAAGTTTAGGAAAAGTAGAATTAGATTGTATGAGTTTAAATGAAGGGAAGGGATTTATCTGAAAAGGAAATTGATAGCGTTTTCTTTAGCCTCTGCCTTAAGCTTCTCTCTAATTCCTGCCACCAGTTTTGCTGAGCAATCCGTCTTGGAATCCCAGGCTGTTATTCCTGGTGCGCATTCTGTAACGGAAGCCTACTTTAACGGAGTGGACAACAACTGGCTGGCCACCAGGAATCCGAAGCAATATGAGCAAGCACTCCTGTACGGAAATATCGGCCTTACCCCATATCATTGGGGAAATGCTGCGGAGGGTACGGGCTGGCATCAAATGTATAAACCGGCTGAAGTGACCGGGACACAGGTAAACGGTGTGTTTGAAGATGCACAGTTTGTGATCAGGGTTCCGGATGATTGGAATGGCAAGCTGGTGGTATCCGGCATCCCGGCCACAAGAAACGAAACGTCTACTGACTTGCTTTTTAGCGATTATGTCCTGGAAAAAGGATATGCTTTTGCAGCGATCGATAAAGGAACCCAGGGCGTGGCCTATGATGATGATCCGTTAGCAAAGGTTAAAAATGCCCTGGCCGATGAGGATGATAGCGTAGCAGAATGGCATCAGCGCTTCCGCCAAATCACGAAAGCGGCACAGCAGTACTTAATCAATCATCATTCTGATCAGCTGATCGATCCGGCAGATGACTCTAATCCGGCAAGTGACTTAATTACGGAACAGCACAGAGTGCCTACATATGCGATGGGAATATCAAATGGCGGCTATGTGGTCCGATATGCCCTGGAAAATGACGATCCGGAAAAAACAGGTGAACCGCGCCTTTTTGATGGAGGCGTTGATTGGGAAGGCGTTTTATGGACCGAAAAAAAGCCTAACTTAATCAGTTCGCTGACAACTGTTGTCAATAATGCCGAGGAAGCATTATATGGAAGCGGCATCCAACAGCAAAAAGCCATCAAAGAACTGTACAAAGCAGGCTTGCCAAAAGGGTCCGAAAAACTGTGGGCCTATCATGACCAGGCATACTGGTTTGTATCACTCAATATTTACAGGGACCACTTTGATCCGGAAGCTCCAGAGCGAACGCATTGGAGCAAATACTTGAACTTCGTAAATGGTGTGAGAGATCGTTCATATGATCCTATTTTTGAAGATTACAAGTATATTACCCGGCCAAAGGATGTTAAGGAAAATATCAAAGAGGTTGCCAACACAGGTGATATTGATGTCCCTCTGATCTCTTTTACCGGTTCACTTGATGCGCTTATTTTCCCGGACATCCACGCAGAAGGCTATCAAAAGCTGGTACAGAAGGCCGGAAAGCAGGACCTGCACAGACTTTATACCATTGAGAACGGCAACCATGTCGACAGCCTTGTCTGGAATGCGGGCACAGATCCGGATAAAGAGCTTCAGCCTCTACTGCCGTACGCTCACCAGTCCTTTGACCTGCTTGTCGACTGGGTAGAAAACGGCCATGCTGCACCGGAAAGCAAAACGATTGAAGCTCCTGAAAATCCAGTAAAAGTTGTTGACCTTAAGACAGGGAAAGAAAGGGATCCTCGCTAATTTTCATAAGCAAAAGGGTGTCAATTTCCTGACACCCTTTTTGTGCTATTAAACACCCCGCCCCCATTGAACAAGCTTCCTATAACTTCCTGTCAGCCACAGCACAATCGGAATGAGTCCCAGCGATAGTCATTATTAAATAAAATGTTATCTACAAATAAGTCCAAATGCCCTATCCCTTTTCACATTCTGAAAAAATATCCGCTGTGACTCCTGCCCAGCCGATGTTTTGCCAGATGTTGCCGGCAGGCCATCTTTTCACTTAGTGTACTCTTTCGGGGATGTTTTGAATGATTTCAAGTGGTGCTCCGTTTGTTGATTAAGTTTTATAAATTATATTGGAAAAGAGCCGGATGGCTCGCTTTTAAGCATTACTCCGATAGTGCCTCTAATTCATCCGAATGCTCTAGCATTTTTTCATCTATCGCCTGAACGAGCTTAGGCTGGCTATACATATTTAAAACAACTTCCCGTGAATCACCTTCAATATGAATCTCTGCTTCGATTCGAATTTGCGCTTGCTTACCTTTATAAACAACTTTATACGTACCAATTTCTTTCACTTCATGGTCTGTACTCATTTGATTTATTTGGGACTGTATCTCTTTCCTATCACTTTCTTTAAAACCAGTATCCAAAATAGAGTTTAACCTTTTCAGTAACGGTTCCACTTCTTCCAGATCAAAATTCATGCCTGCCGCTTGTGGCGCATTCTTTTTTCTAAGCCAGTTAAACAACGGATTCCCTCCAAATATTCAGATACCTCTATCCTTTCATAAAGGCTTGAAACCTATACAGCCCCTTAGCCTGCTGCATTGTTGATAAGGGAATCAACCTGCCACCAAGGTATTAAGCATATGTTTCACATGTTAAATTCACGCACACCATTTGGACCGTCACAACTTATCCTGAAAAAAAACTGATGCTTTCATGGTTCAAATAAAAACTGGAAAGCCTCAATCAAAGAAGCTCTCCAGTTTCATTCATCTGTTTTTAACAACCGATACACCCTGCCATAACTGCCTGTCAGCCACAGCACAATCGGAATGAGTCCCAGCGAAACGGCAGTGACCCCAGTCCAGCCGATGTTTTGCCAGATGAGACCGGTAAGCGATCCGCCGGTTGCAACGCCGAGATAGTAGCTTACCAGATAGAGGCTGGATGCGCCGCCTTTGTGGTGAGTGGCACGTTCATTTACGATGGCTGCCATGAGGGAGTGGGCGATAAAGAAGCCGAAGCAGGTTAAACAAAGCCCCACTACTACGAGTGAAAGTGAATGAACATTGGTTAAGAGAGATCCGCTTATTAAAATTAGCGTGCCGAACGAGACAAGGGTTGTTTTTTTCATAAAAATAGACATTCGCCCTGCTAAAATCGGTCCGATCATCCCCAAGGTGTAGGCCAGATACGTAAACGATATGTCTTTCACTGCTAACCCAAAAGGTTCCCTCTCAAGATAGAACGGGAGATAGGACCAGACACCTGTAAAAGAGAACTGCAGGAGGATTCCCATTGCAAAGGCGGGAAAAAGCAGCTTATTGTTCAGATGGGACAGCATTCCGGTAAGATCTTTTTTAAAAGAGATTTCGCTTTCCTGGAAGAAATGCGATTTTGGAAGTGTGATAAAGTATAGCAAAAATAATAGAATGGAAAACCCAAACAGAATATAGATAGATATTTGCCAGCTCGTTCGATCCGCCATATAGCCCGTAACGATTCTCCCGATCATCCCTCCAATGCCATTCGCAGCAATGTAGAGAGTAATGCCAAGATTGATGCTGCCCGGTGCGACTTCCTCACTGATATAAGCAATGGCCGCTGCCGGCAATCCTGCCATGAAGAACCCCTGCACAAATCTGAGCACCAGGAAAATTTCAAAGCTTGGCACAAGCGGCATTAATAATAACGGAATCATGGTGCATACCAGCGTAATATGCATAATACGCGTACGCCCCATCCGGTCGGATAAAAACCCAAAAAACAACAATCCTATAATCATAGAGATAACGGCCACAGATAACGCAAGACCTGAAGCTGCAGAGCTAATGTTGTAGGAACGTACCAGCAGCGGCATAATCGGATGCACAAAGTATAAGCCTGCAAAATTCAGAATCGAGGCACAGGTTAAGGCAAACATAATCCTTTTAAAACCGGCCTCCCGGAACGTATACTTCTGCTTTTCACTTCTTATTGCTGTTACGGCACCCATTTTTTCACCCAGTTTCTCTAAAGCATTAAATTCAATATATTCATGATACCACTTTCTTACATAAATTTCATAAACAATATAAATATTCAGAAAACATCACTTAATCCTAATGAAGCTGCACTGGATAAATTCGAACAAAAATTTTTCCGTTCGCTTCCCTCCTTCATTCTCACCCTCCTAAATGCTATAATAAAGGAATGTACTTTACAGGGTACCAAACCACCACAAAGCGGCGATCCATTAAATTTTGCCGCTGATATGATTCGACAAAATTCGGGTGGTACCTGGTACCGAGGGAGGTTAAGTGATGATTCCGGAGCGGTTTTTGGAGCCTTTGGAGTTTGCAGCGAATGAATTGAAGGGTTTGCTGCGGGCGGAGAATGAGGAGGATGTGCGGCTTGTCCAGAAGGGGCTGATGCTTTTTCGGCAGGGGCTTGTGTATCAGCTTCGTTTTGAGGGCGATAAGGTTGTGGCCACAGTCCAGGATGTAACCCAGGCTAAGGTTGAGCTTGATCTTGAATTTATTCATTTAAGTGAATGCTCCTGCCCGGCAGAAGGATTTTGCCGCCATCAGATTGCTGTTTTTCTGCAGCTTCTTTCCAAAGCCAGAAGTGTATCTATGTGGATTGAAGATTGGCGGAAGCCGATTAAGGAAAAGCAGACAGCCAAGGACTGGGGCCTCAAACGAGCGAAGGATCTCCTGAAATCGTCAGGCAAGCTGCAGGCTGATTATGACCGTTGGATTTCAACATTTGACGAAAGCTTTACAGAGCTGATGGAAAAACAGGGCGAACCGCGGCCATATGTCCTTCCCGAGCTCTTTCATGTCTACTTGCGCCGCATGAAAGCCGGCGCACCGGTTGAACAGGAATGGAAGCTGCTTTATCTGCTTGTCGGCTATGTCTTTTCTTTTAAAAAGCTGATGGCGCTCAGCATGAAGTACGGTCATCATGAGGAAATGATTGACCGCTATTACCGCCATCTCTATCAGTCGCTGATGGATGATTCGGTTGAAATTATGAACAAATTGTCCGTGCATTCCCTTCCCTTTGCTTTCGATCAATTTATTGAAAAGCTGAAGGACGATTCAACCGGGCTCATTACCGGTTCTTTTGAATTGGAATATGAACGGGCTCATTTATACAGACTGTTATGGACGCACTTTTTCAAAAAGAAAGAATGGCGTGAAGCAGAGATCGAAAAGCTTGACTCCTTTTACAAAGAGGATGAAACGCCAAGCCTGCCTTCTACCGTGGGCTTTATCCACCTTAACATCCTTGAACGCATTGAAGAGCAGGCACTCAGTGTTTTAAATGTCCCGAACGAAACGATGACGCCTTACCTGCTCTACTGGCTCGACTATTTTTCAGCGCAAAAGGACTGGAACCGGATGGAGCCATATGTGGAAGCATTCATCCATAAATTACGGGATTACTTAAAAATGTCCGGTGACTATTATGCCAACATGGATTTTACAAGGCTTGCGATCAAAGCCATTTCACCATACTGCATAGAAACCGGCAGGCTGGACCTTTTCGAAAAAGCCTTAATGGAAACACTGCCTTATAGCTATAACGATTATGAATACCTGCTGTTTGAAAAAGGCGAGTTCGACAAATGGGCTGACTTGCAGGCATTCATCGGCTTTGATATTGATTCGCTCGGCAAGGATCGGATTAAAGAAATAAGCAAAAGAGAGCCTGAAATCCTGCTGCCGCTCTACCATCATGCCATCCAGGACCATATTAATCTGAAAAACAGGGATCATTACCGCGAGGCCGTCCGGAAAATGAAAAAGCTTCGCACCCTGTACAACAAGCTGAAACGCCAGGAAGACTGGCAGCTTTTCCTTGAAATGCTGCTCGAAAAAACGAAACGTCTCCGCGCCTTTCAGGAAGAATGCAAAAGGGGTAAGCTAATCGATGCTTAAAACGAGATTTCTCCATGTGAAAGTCAAACCGATAACCCATGACCGCTATCTAATTTTTGCCGTAAATGAAGAAGGCCGCCTCCTTTCATCCAAAGAATGGAAGCCGCTTCTTTTTAATCATCATAAAGAAAGCTTTTTCGGAACGATGCTTAATATTGAAAACGTGGACGGAATCAATGGGATTTCGGTGAGCGGCTGGCAGCTTGTAACCCTATTTGCGGCTGAACAGTTCAACCGGCTTATTGATTGGGATTGGGATGATACTGCCCAAATTCTGCTGGCCGCATCTCATGCTCTTCATGATGCCATTTTAGAAAAAGAATGGATGCCGGACTTTGCCGCCTGGGAAAATGATCAGTTCCGCTGGGCACTCCCGGAAAGTGTCATTACGGAATTCGGCTCAAACTTTTGGGAGCAAAAAGTCGAAAGCGCTCCTGTCAGAGAGTTTATTGGAGATTTATTTCATTACTCCCTTGATGGCTATATGAACCAAAATCGTGAAACAAAGGCTCAGTTTGGCGAAAAGCTTGAGGCGTTGCGGAGTGAGCATCTCTCTCCACGTGATCTTGCCGCCTACTTTGATGAAGAAAGCTGGCAGGAATGGATTGGAGTTAAATCAAACGAAGCCCCTTTTTCAATCGGGCTGAAGCTCGAGGAGCCGGGTGATATCGATACAAGCTGGGACCTAAACATTTTCCTCCGCGGGAAAAAGGATCCGGATGTGTTTGTCGATTACAAGGATTATTCAAACTATCCCCGCTCCTGGCACGATTATGAGAATACGATTGAAAAAGAGATCGGCCGCTGGCTTGAGCTTTTTCCATGGCTTGAGGGCAAAAGTGGCCAGATTACGTCACAGCTCACCGAGGATGAAGCCTGGACATTCCTGACTGAAGCGAGCGAAACCCTGCTGGCGCTTGGTGTTGAAATCCTGCTTCCTTCCTGGTGGCAGGCGATGAAAAACGCGAGCCTGAAGGTAAAAGCAAAAGTAAAAGGAGCCGGCAGCCATCGCCCATCCTTTGTCGGACTGCAGTCCATGCTTGATTATGACTGGCGTTTTTCCATGAACGGCGTGGATTTATCAGAGGAAGAATTCCGCGGCATGGTGGAGGAAAAAAGGCGTCTTGTCTATATTCGCGGCCGCTGGATCAAGCTGGATCCCCATTTCGTCCGGCATATCCAGGATTTAATGAAGAAAGCGGAAAAGGAAGGTCTGCATGTCCGTGACCTGATTGAGCAGGAGCTCATGGCAGAAGAAACCCAGCAGGAAGACGAACTCGACAATCCAAAAGCGTTCGCGCGGATTCAAATTGAGCTGAACCGCCAATGGAAGCAAATGGTCAAGCAGCTTCGCGATATTAAAAACCTTCCGCTTGAAGACGTACCTGCCACCTTCCAAGGCGACCTTCGCCCCTATCAGAAGCTGGGCATGAGCTGGCTGCTGTTTTTGCGCCGGTATGGTTTTGGTGCCATCCTTGCCGACGACATGGGGCTCGGAAAAACCATTCAGCTGATTTCCTACCTGTTGAAAGTAAAAAAACAGGAAGAAAGCGGCCCTGCGCTCATTATCTGCCCGACGTCTGTGCTCGGAAACTGGCAGAAGGAAATTGAGCGATTTGCACCTAATTTGAGTGTGTATCTCCATTACGGCTCTAACCGGCTGAAGGGCGACAGCTTTTCTGAAAAAGTAATGGAATCTGATATTGTCCTGACATCCTACGGGCTGACCCATATGGATCTCGCAGATTTTGAAACCATTGAATGGAGCTCCATCAGCATTGACGAAGCTCAAAATATAAAAAATGCCCAAACGAAACAATCCAGAGCCGTACGCAAATTAAAGGGCAAGCATCATATTGCGCTTACAGGAACCCCGATGGAAAACCGCCTGACCGAGCTTTGGTCCATTTTCGATTTTACGAATCACGGCTATCTCGGCAGCATTGGGCAGTTTCAGAAGCGGTTTGTTCTTCCAATTGAAAAAGAGGATGACAAAGACAAAGTGAAGCAGCTCCAGGCTTATATCCGGCCGTTCCTGCTGCGCCGCACGAAGAAGGACGAGGAAGTGGCGCTGAACCTGCCGGATAAGCTCGAGCAAAAGGAATACTGCCCGCTCACAGCTGAGCAGGCGTCCTTGTATGAACAGCTCGTTCAGGATACGTTCGCGCAGATCGAAAAGCTGTCCGGCTTTGAGCGCAAGGGCTTAATTTTACAATTATTAAGCCGCTTGAAACAGCTATGCAACCACCCTGCCCTCTATTTAAAAGAGGAAAAGCCGAAGCATGTGCTGGAGCGCTCTGTTAAGCTTGAAAAACTGAGCGAACTTGTTGGCGCTGTTCACGAACAGGGTGAAAGCTGCCTTATTTTTACCCAGTATATCGAAATGGGCAATATGATCGCACGCCAAATTAAAAAGCAATTCGGCTTTGATGTGCCATTCTTAAACGGAAGCGTGCCGAAAAATGAACGCGACCAAATGATTACTCGATTCCAGAATAACGAATTCCCTGTATTCCTGCTGTCTCTTAAAGCAGGCGGAACGGGTCTGAACCTGACAGCGGCCAACCATGTCATCCACTATGACCGCTGGTGGAATCCGGCCGTTGAAAACCAGGCTACTGACCGTGCCTACCGAATCGGGCAAAAACGCTTTGTCCATGTTCATAAAATGATCGCGACCGGTACACTTGAAGAAAAAATCGATGCCATGCTTGAGAAAAAGCAATCGCTTAATGATCAAATTATTACGAGCGAAAATTGGATTACCGAGCTCTCAACTGATGATTTGCGGGAACTGGTTCATCTCACATAGGGGCTGATGCGGAACCTTGACGGCATTCAAACCCTTGAGCTAATGCGAAGTGACCGATATATCTTAAAAGTGACCGTAAAGTTATAAAATGATGAACTATAGCCGGAAATACCTTTATCATCAACTCAGCCCCATATAATCAAGTACGCCTATCAGCCGCCAAGCCCCCTTATCAAAGCCGGGCTTGGCGGCTTTTGTTTTTTTCGACAAAATTCGGGTGGTACCTGGTACCATCTAAAAGCCAAAAAAACTCCCGGCACATTATGTACCGGGAATAGGCGGGGAAGTTACGGGGAGTTTATTGATTCTCTATAGGGAAGGAAAAATAGTGGACATTTATTTGCGGGATGGTTAATTCATGATGGTGAGTCGTCTTGACGGGGGCGGTTCCTGGGAATGGCCGTTTTGCATGACGGTTTCCCGGAGGAGGTATTCGAGCTGAATGACGCGCTTGCTGAGGTCATCTACTCTTTGGTTGGATCTGCCCAGCATTTTTATCAGGCTTTCAAGCAGGGATTCAAGTGTTTGTTCTCTATCTGATACTCTGTTCAAAAGGCAGCTCCTCCTTTGTTACAGGAACCTCTTCCGCCTTCCGCTGATCAAGAAACCGGACGGACTCCGCTACCACTTCTGTTACGTATATCCGTTTTTTCTCCTGATTATCATAATGCCTCGTTTGGATTCTCCCTGTAATCCCGATCAGTGAACCCTTGCGGCAATATTGGGAGGTGTTCTCCGCTGTCTTTTTCCATAATGTGCATTGCACAAAATCGGCATCGATTACACCTTGCTGGTTTCGGTAATGGCGATTGACTGCCAGAGTAACATTCGTAACAGGGATTCCTTCCTGCGTCCGTTTCAATTCCGGATCCCTCGTCAGCCTGCCGACCAGTGTGACTTGGTTTATCATATATTCAACTCCTTTCTTGATGATCCCATCATAACTGCAGATACACTTCGGTGTAAAAATGCCAAAATTAGATTTTAATTGCGCTTTTTTTACAAAAACACCCTCCAAAGTTTAATTTTCAGCCCCTTTTTTCAGAAAAATCCCTTGAAAATTCAATTTTTACTGCCCAGATAAATAAAATTCGACAAACCGCCAAATTCGCTTTCAGCCACTCCTGTGTTATAATTTCTATATATAATTATCGGAAAAGAATGATTAATAAAAAAGAGATGGAGGTAAAGGATGAAAACATTTAAACTTGTTTCCCTGCAGTTAGTGGAAGAAGACGGTCTGGTTGATATTGAATTGGATGATGGATTAATCATTAATAAAGAAGACGAAAAGAGCAACTGGCTGCTTGAAGCCTATATTGATAAGTCATATATTGATTATTTTAAAAAACGTGCTGACAATAAGGACGAGTTAATAATCCAAGTGGTCATTACGAAGCGAGAAAATGATCCGGCTGCATTCCAGACGAAAATTACCTCTATCAAAGAACTTGAAAACCACATTAGCATCCTTTTTGAAGGCTCTTTAAAAAGAACGAAAAACGATTACGCCGAACTATTGCTTCAGGACCTGCTCGGGAAAGGCTTTAAGGGTGACAATCTCCTTGATGAGTTTAAAGACAAGATGCAAAGCAAACCGCGCCTTGCCGCTGCCAAGAAACAAAATAAAGAAACTCCCGTTCAATAAAGACGGGAGTTTTTATTATTTATATATATTAATGCACTAACACACTGTCAAATACGTCCGTACCATCTGTCAGCTTTAAATGAAGCTGTTCTATAATATATTCGACATCCTGTTTGCGGTAATTGAGCAATGGAAGATCCTCTTGATAAGCCTTGTAATAAAGAATAGAGGCAATCTTAAGCTCCTCTTCCCCAGCAGGCATTAGCTGCTGCGCTTTTTTTTTAGCTCTTCCTTCATCACTTCAATGACATACTTGGCTTCCATTTTACAGGAATAGTCATAGTTTTCTTCAAGCTGTTCCTGAAGCTCTGCTATCTCATCCATTTGCTTCTCTGACGGCTTTTCAGATAAGATCTTATTGATGACTTCATTGATTTTGACAGCCAGCTGTTCATGAAAAACAGGATCCGCTTTCGTCTCCTCGCTGATCTGGCTATACCAGGATGCGTGGTTGATTATGTATTCGCGCCATTCTGCTACAAAGTTTTGCATATTAAATTTATCTTCATTCCAATTAATTCCGCTCATATAAGATTCAAATGAAGTGGTGATCGAACGAGAAATGCTGATTTTTATCCCCTGAGAAAGATCTTTAAACGCCATCCTTGTAAAAGTACCCCCCAATTGTTAAATCTAATCTATATATCCATATAATTCTTATCTTTAATCATATCATAAATACGTTACCATAAGTGTGCAGGAAAAACTAAAAAACATGCTCAATATATGGTAAAAGATCCATTTTTTTAAACAGAAAAAGGACAGGTTCCCCTGTCCCTTGCCTTTATTACTGATCTTTATTATTTTCGTCTTGCATATCAAGATTGTCTTCTACAGCATCTTCGCCCGGCTCGTTGTTGTCTTCCATAACATCACCGTCATCGTCAGTGTTGATGTCATTGTCCCCGCCGTTCTCATTTAATTCGTTGGTCACGTCGCCATTTTCACCATTCATACCGCCATTTTCATCTTCCATGATTGTATCGTCTTCTGGCGGCGGCTCCTGGTCATCTGTGGCACAGCCTGCTAAAAGCATTGCTGAAAGGACAGAACCTCCGATAAGTTTTAAAAGCTTTTTATTCATCGTAAAAGCTCCTTTCCTAAGTTGTATTTGTTGACCTGCTGCACTGGTCTTCCTTTATATTTCCCAAAAACTGAAACAACTTGCATAGATTTTTTGTTTCTTTTTAATTGCTTTTTTCATAAAAAAAATCCCGCACAGCATGTACGGGATTTTCAATAGATATTATCGTTCAATCGCAAACATAATCTCGGCTTCCATCGCCACTTCATCGCCCACTTTGGCAACTGCTTTTCCTTTTCCAATTCCTCTGCGGACAGAGAGTAATTCGACTTCCATGATGAGTGTATCTCCCGGGCGGACCTGGCGCTTCCATCGGCATTTTTCAACACCAGCGAAAAATGCCAGCTTTCCTTTATATTCATCAAGAGACAGCAGAGCTACCGCACCAGTTTGAGCGCACGCTTCCAAAGTAAGGCAGCCGGGAAATACGTTGTAATTAGGAAAATGACCATTAAAAACTTCCTCGTTCGCACTCACATTCTTCTTCCCAACTGCTCTTTTTCCAGGCTCCAGCTCTTCAATGGAATCCACAAACAAAAAAGGATAACGGTGCGGAATAATTTCTTTAATTTCTTCAACATTTAATTTCAATGACTTTCGCTCCCTCATAGGTATGTAATAATTAGTACCAGATACTAACAATAGCTTACACTTATTTTACTAAAAAAAGCGGCTTTGGCAAAGGGGTGGCTGATTTTAGGTGAATTTCCGGCATTTTATGTTTGGAGACGAAGGCACAGCTAACTTTTTTATTAAGAAAGCAGATTTGAAAAACCTTAATTTTTCAAATGTTATCTTCAATTGGGATTGCCACTAAAGAAAGCAGAGGACAGATCCTCTGCTTTCTTACAAAATAGCTCCGTTAACCTAGTCTGCTGATTTCCACTCCACGCCCTCGCTTTTCCATGTTAAGCAATAATCCTGTGGGGTTACCGCTGGCTCGCTTCTACCGCGGGAGTCTCATACCATGCGATTTAACATAGCCTCTCACAAAAAAAGAAGGCCAGCGCCCTCCTTCTTTGCTTCTATTCCTTTTCAACCAGCTCCATTATATGTGTCCACGTTGATTTTGTGAAAATGTCCTTCACTTCTCCGTTGCCCAATACCCCGTATCCGACAGCGGCTCCGGCCATAACGCTCAGGAAAATTAAAAGTGCTACAATAATAATCCGAAGCCAGATTGGAATAAGGCGAACGCGAATCCGCCCTTTACGCGGTGCTTCTTCTTTGCTGCGTTCTTTCTTCAGTTGTTCGCGCGTCTTGACTGCTTCTTGATTACTGTTGTTTACAGACATTCTACTTTCCCCTTTTACCTAACGTATTCCGTTAATGAGGCCCATCATTTGATCGGCCATTGACACGGATCTTGATTGAAATTGATAAGCACGCTGCAGGTTGATCAAATCTGTCATCTCTTTGGACATGTCTACGTTGGATTGTTCAAGAGCGCCTTGTGCCATTCCAACTTGGCCGCGGAGAGCTCCGTTCAGCTCGGTAAAAATCTCCTCGCCCTCGATTCCATCTGGAAGCCCAAGCAAATTCCCGCCTTTTTGCTCGAGAAATTGCGGCTTGTTCATTTGGACAACACTTAGATTAAACTCCTGCACATCACCATTTGCCGCTTCTGCTATAAAACGTCCATTTTCAGTTACATTATAATTTTTAGCTTGTCCATTTATTATAATTGAATTGTTATTTTCATCAAGGACAGGATAACCGTCTCCTGTCACGAGCATTGTCTCATTTTCCGAAACGGGTGTTAAGTAAAAAGCACCGTCTCTTGTAAAACGGACAGCTGTGCCCGCATCTGTCTGCTCAAGCACCCGGAAGTACTGGCCTTCCTTTGTAAAAGCCAGATCAAGCGGACGCTCTGTGGCTTTAAGTGCTCCCTGCTTCATAACGATTTGGGATTGCGCCAGCTTTGCCCCAACACCCTGCCGAATGCCTGCTGGTGTTAATCTTTCAGCTTCGAAATCCTGATTCTTTTGGTTATTGTATTGCTGGAAAAGCAAGTCGGTAAAATTGGCTTCCTTGCGCTTATAGCCAGTTGTATCAATATTCGCCATATTGTGGCTGACGATATCCATCTGCTTTTGCAGCTGGGCGAGCGTATTGGTCGCTGTAATCATCGTTCTGTTCATATTTCTCCCCCCTTAATGGGTTTGCTGCGGGACCTTACCCGATCCGTCCGACTTCATTTGCCGCTTTTTCCATACTGCGATCATAGGCCTGAAGGACCTTTTGATTGGCCTCAAAAGAACGGTAGGCAGTCAGCATATCTGTCATTGTTCTGGATGCATCCACATTGGAGCGTTCCAGATAGCCCTGCTGCAGCTTAAATTGTACACCATCTGCATTATAGGCATCTTCCACAACACTGTCATCAGCAGCAGCGAACAGTCCGTCGCCTTCTTTCCTCAAGCTCTCAGGGTTTTCAGCAAAGGCAATTCCAAGTCTAGCTGTTTCGCCAGCTTCACCGGTTAAGATACCATTCTCATTAACAGTAAACCTGTCGCTTGAAAGCTGAATCCGCTCGCCTTCGTTATCCAAAATATATAATCCGCTGGCAGTCGTTAAAAAGCCATTGCCATCGATTGTGAAATTTCCGTTTCTTGTGTAGCGCGGCTGGCCATCTGCACCTGATACTGTATAAAAAACCGAACCTCTTAGACCGCTTTCGGGATTTATCGGCATATTGATATCCAGAAGTGCCAGATCCGTGTTTAAACCCGTATCCTTTAAATCCCCCTGCATAAAGGATGGCAGGGTCTCCTGCATATATACACCTGTATTAAGGCTGCCGATCCTTTTGTTTAAAGGAAGATTCAAGCCGCCTTCAGTGGGAACAGACTGCTGGTCAAACCGCTGCAGCAGCATCTCGGGAAAAGCCCTCATACTCGTTTGGTCAGCCTTAAACCCCGGGGTATTGGCATTAGCCATATTATTTGTCAGCACTTCCGTCCTCCGCTGCTGGGCAAGCATCCCGGAAGCCGCCGTATAAAAACCTCTAAACATCGAGTTCACCTCTAAATGAAAAGCCAATTTTCAAACCAAAACCGCACACTTATTCACGATACTTCTATTATAAGAAAATTTCCGACAATAAACATTAAAAATTTGAAGAAAAAAGTCAGAATTTGAAAAAAGTTGTACCTTTTATTGATCGGCAGGTTTAGAGGAATGTTTATCACAAATAATCTTTTGATAATGAGCCATTGTAGTGATCTGGATTTCATTTCTCTTCCGCGTGGTAATTTTCTATTTGGCTCTTTTCGTATAGATTGTTGTTTTTGGCTTTTAAAGCTTGCCCGTTGATTTCCGCTCCAGTCACGCAGCGAACCCGCGGGGAGGAACGGGAGCCTCCTCGGCGTTTCACGGGGTCTCCCGCTCCCTCTCTTCCCGCAGGACATTGAATAAACTTCTTTGAATAGACACCGCACGAAGAAAATGCGAATGCATTTTCGAGGATCGAGTGCCTTCCACTCCAATCAACTCAGTAATTAAAACTAGTTTGTAACTTTGCAAAAACAGCCATTATCTTTATTTTTATTCCAGTTATATCCGTCAGTTCGACTTTGTTTATCGGTCAGTTTTTAATTTTATCGGTCAATTTTTCAATATATCAGTCACTTTGCGCCACACCAACTTTTCAACATATGTACGATAGTAATAGGATATTAAACCAGTGACTGCATCAGCAATGAAGCAGAATCCCTTCGCTGGAAAAACAGAAAAAACCCGCCAATCAAGGCAGGTTCATTCTTTTTAAATAAGCTTTCTTTTAGGAAGCTTATCAATATTATCAAGCATAATGCCTGTTCCGATGGCCACACAATCCATTGGATTTTCTGCAATGAGGACTGGCACTTTCAGCTCTTCAGCAAGCAGCTGATCAATGCCGTGAAGCAGCGCGCCGCCGCCTGTTAAAATAACGCCACGGTCAATGATGTCTGCAGATAATTCTGGCGGTGTACGTTCAAGTACACTTCTCGCAGCTTGTACGATCACATCTACTGACTCGCTTAAAGCTCCTTGGATTTCTTCTGAACGAACGGTAATCGTTCTTGGAAGACCTGAAACCATGTCCCGGCCGCGGATCTCCATTTCTTCGCTTTTAGACCCAGGGAAAACCGTACCGATTGTCGTTTTGATATTTTCGGCTGTCCTTTCCCCGATTAGGAGCTTGTACGCCTTTTTAATATACTGAAGGATTTCATTATCAAACTTATCTCCGGCCATTTTGATGGATGAAGATGTAACAATGTCACCCATAGATAAAACAGCTACATCCGTTGTACCGCCGCCGATATCCACGACCATATTTCCGCTAGGCTGGAAGATATCCATCCCTGCTCCAATCGCAGCTACCTTTGGCTCTTCTTCAAGGTATACTTTTTTGCCGCCGCTTTTTTCAGCAGCTTCCCTAATCGCCTTCTGTTCAACACCTGTGACATTTGTCGGACAGCAAATTAAAATACGGGGCTTGGACAAAAAGCCTTTGACGTTTAATTTGTTGATAAAATGTTTCAGCATCGCTTCCGTTACATCAAAGTCAGCAATAACTCCATCTTTCAGCGGACGGATGGCCATGATATTTCCCGGTGTACGGCCGACCATGCGGCGCGCTTCTTCGCCCACAGCCAGCACCTTATTCGTATTTTTATCAATCGCCACAACAGACGGTTCATTCAGCACAATTCCGCGGCCTTTAACGTGGATCAGCACGTTCGCCGTTCCTAAATCAATCCCTATATCCCTTGCAAACATTTCTTTTCGTTCCTCCTTGCACAAATGGCCAGCTTATGTCCGCAGCTTTGAAGGCTCTCTCTATTTCGGCTTTCTTAAAGCGAACTTCGCTTTTTTAAATTTTTAGTTAAAGGTCTAAGTAGTTTTTTCTTAACACAGCAGTTTAAGCCACGCAAAAGAATCAGTTCTTTTTCCTAAAAAGAAATGATCTTGCCTGACACTCTTTGGCGTCCTAGTCATTACGAACCAGGTTCTATCCTAATTTTATATTTTAACACATTCTTTGTGAATACAGTAACATTTTGTAAAAAACTGTGTGACTTTTTGAGGAATTTTGTCGTAAAAAGGGGATTAATGAAGGCGACTTATGAAGGGGCTTAAAAGCATAAGGAAAGGCCACATTGCCGGCCAAAAAAACAACTTATGATCTCGAGCCCCCGGGAGCCGCTGTGAGGTTATTCATAAAGCTTAAAATTTGGGACTGCACAGCTTTAAAGGAAACTGCCAAAGCAACTGTAAAGCACGGCTAAAAACGCTGGTTTCCAGCCGGAGACGCCTGAGCGGGCGCCTTGCGCTTTTCTCATTTAACTGGCTCTTCTTCCATTTCTTCTTTTTTATACTTCATTTTTGTGGCTTCACCACCGCGCAAATGGCGGATCGATTTATGATAATCCAGTATTTCCTTTACTTCGTTTGCCAGTTCAGGATTGATTTCAGGTAGTCTTTCCGTTAGGTCTTTATGGACTGTACTTTTGGATACGCCAAACTCCTTCGCGATTACGCGAACCGTTTTTTTCGTCTCCACGATATACTTTCCAATCTTGATAGTTCTCTCTTTGATGTAATCGTGCACACCACTCGCCCTCCCCGATTTGGATGTGAGAAGTGTGAAATGAGACTCGCTTTTTGCTTGGTTCGATACTGTATTCCGCATGGCCCCTGCTTTTGCAGACACTAGATAGGATTTAATCTGCTTACATGCGGCTGAAAGCAAAAGCCTTCAGCTTGCGATAATTAAACATGTCCTCAACTTATTCAGTGGTTTCAGTAAAACGATCCCTCACCTCATACATTCTCTTTGTAAGGTTTGTAACAGTTTATTAGCTTGGTTGACGTAATATGCACGAAAAACTCAATAGGGACAAGGTTTTGTGTAAATTTTTTGAAAATAGGACATCTGGAGGCTAAAAATAGGAAATGTTTTCATTAAAATCTTTGGGGTAAAAGATAACAAACGGGCTAAAGAGCCGGTGTGATGTTACCTACATAATTTCCAGTCAGATCCCTATACCTGGGTAGAATTCCTGATAGTTAGATAAGTATCAGGTTTTGCTGGAAGGCAATAATTTTCTGCAAATACATTTCTTATATAACAGATAAATTCAAAAATCTGAGAAAATACCATACAAACTAACTAATTACAGTGTTATAAAAAAGGAAAAATGAATCAGGTTTAATGGTGTTCTCAAAGGATTTATTCCCTATTGTGATCACCCTGTTTAGAAATTATATTCATATTTATGGTTAAGTGACCACTATATTCCAATAAACTATTCATATAGATAGGATGATTAATGACATGCAAACAATGATCATGCAAACACGTAAAGAAAGGATTCTTGATGAAAAGAGAAAGCAGGCAAAGTCACGAAGAATGAAAGCAGCCAGTACGGCTTTTGCTGCCGCTATCGCAGCCGCCAGTTTAAACGCTGCTGCAAAGGATACCCACGCACTTGTCGATACCTATACAGTTCAAAAAGGAGACACCCTTTACCGGATTTCCAAAGAGCATGATATGACTGTCAAGGAATTGAAAGCGGTTAACAAACTAAAGTCTAATATAGTTTACCCCGGACAAAAGCTGGAGGTACGAACAGAGAGGCACACAGAAGAAACGTTCCTGCAGCATGCAGCTATCTATACGGTTGTGCCAGGAGATACATTATGGGGAATTGCTAAGCGCTATAACATGTCCGTAACCGAGCTAAAAACGCTTAACAATCTCAAAAGCGATATGGTGCTCATCAGCCAAAAGCTCATCATCAAGGAGGACATCGCTATTACAACGGCAAACATTGTGGGTGCTGCCGATAACTTTACTGTTGAATTTAAAACTGGCGATGACTTCTTCAGATTACAGGTTCCCTACGGAACAGCTCAGTCTTATCAAAAAATGGCCGGGGAACAAGTAGTGGTCGCTCATAAAAATGGGGCATTGATTAATATTCAGTAAGCAAACATACGTAAGGCCGGATTCCTGTTGAGATCCGGCTTTTGTATATCAATCGGCAATCTTCTTTAGTTCCCTTCATTGGCTCTTTCTCCTGGTGAACAGCACTATCCTCCCTCTTGAGTTCCAGCCCCCGGCTCTTTCTCCATTCTTGGGGAAACTATCCAGCCTCTCAGCCATTATCCTGAGCCTAAAACCATCCCCCCATCATCACTCACCCGCCCACCAACATGTCAACCACCCTTCATTCTCCCTTTAAAACTGCATGGATCTCATCTGGCTATCGGTTGCTTTGATCAATTCTCCCCATGTGTTATAGCCTCTGTCTTTGAACTGTAGTAGCAATTCAACAAATAGGTAGGCAGTGGTTAGTGCATCCCCTACTGCACTGTGGCGCTCATAAATTCTGGTGCCAAATGCCATGGCGTACCTCTCGAGGTCGCGCATGTCATAGGAGGGGGCAATAAACCCAATCAAGTCCAAGGTGTCTATCGTCAGGAAATTTTTCAAAGCAAGCTTTTCCCGTTTAAATTCGCTTTTCATGGCAAGTGCATCAAAACTGACGTAGTGGCCGACCAGGCAGACCGTTTCCCTTGATTCGACATAATCAAAAAAGCTCATCATAGCCTCTACTGCTTGCGGGGCACCTTTTACCCGCTCAGCGGAAATAGAGGTCAATTCTGTTATTTCCCGAGAAATTTGTCGATTTGGGTTTACATATGTCTGAAAAACATCCTTGTCACACACTTCCAGACCCCTAACCGGAACTGCGCCAATTTCGATAAGCCGGTCTATTGTTGAAATCTGAAATCCCGTGGTTTCCGTATCAAACACGACAAATTTCAGATCCTCCAAGGGTGTTGACAGCGGAATATTTTCATAGGTTAAGGAACATGCTACATTTTTTCTGCGAAAAAACATTACCAGCCTCCTTCTTGAGAGCTATACTGAAAAGTGTATAAACACCTGGCTCTGCAGCTCCCTTAATGTTTTTAAGCTTAAAATCAATTCTTCCTTTTCGCGTGTTGACAGCCTGGCAAACGATACAACGGATGTTAGCTCACTACCCGCTTTCGCCTGCTGCCAGCGCTGGGTAACATACATGGTCAGGATGGTGCTTACTGCTTCCTTCAGGTCCAAAGCAAACTCCCTGGAAATGACTTGTTTCTTCTTCAGATAATCTATTTTTTCAACCGGTGTCCCTGATTGTTTTCCATGCAATAGAGATAAAATTTGCAGACTGTGATGATACGGGAACAGAACTTCTTTTTTCATATCAATGCTTTTCCGTTCAAGTTTAAATAAAGACCGGATTGGCTGGTCCAGGGTCGGAATGGGATGCTCCTTTTCTAGCTGTGCCAGCCGGTACAAAAAGATCCTCGACCTTTTCATCTGCTCAGCAATCATTCTTTCAAATTTCTCATGCAATCTCTCACTGCCAGTAATAAACCGGTACGAAAAGAAATTCTGGGCTAGTAATAGATTGGAGTTGGTAGATTGCAGCATCCATTTTCGCAGTCTATCTTCCCACACAGCCAGTGAGCCGCGCCATTTCTGTTCGCTGCACATCATGAGTCCTTTGCACCGGACATATCCTGCTGCTTCCATATTGGAGGTAATCTCTCTTCCCAGCTCTGAAAAATAAGCAGAAGCATCTTCCCTATGATTTTCATAGACCAGGAAATGGTCCTGATCGGTAAGCATAAACTGTTCGCCCCGTCCGCTGCTGCCCATTTGATAGAACGCAAAATCACCTGGCCTTTGCATCCCTTTTTCCTGCAGATTTTTAATAGAGAGCTCTACTATTCTGCCTGCAAGGCGGTCATAAAGCTTTGTTATGATTTCAAAGGTCGTCAAGATGGGAACCCGATCCCTTATTAGCGTATCGATTACCTCATAAATGGCATTTTTCACCTGTGGCAGGCTGTCCCGGTCCGCCTGTTCAATCTTCTGGATCGTCTTCATGACATTCTCGTTTTTCTTCCTCAGCAAGTCTGATAGAGTGACAATTCCAACTACCTTGGAATCCTCCACAACAGGCAAGTGCTTGAATCCTTTTAAAAAGATGAGTGAAATCGCATCATAATAATAAGCAGACCTTGATATCGAGACAGGGTCTGGTGTCATAATCGTACGGGCTTCGGCTGATAACTCGATTCCCCTTGCAACCACCCGCTCAACCATGTCCCTTTCCGTAATAATCCCTTTTAATAATTCATTTTCTATAACCAGCACAGAGCTCGTTCTCATTTTATGCATCAAACGGGCTGCCTTTTGGACACTCTCTTCCGGAAGAACAGCAGCAACCCCTTCACTCATCACATCCTGGACACGTATCATAAAGGCTTCATTTTCTCCGTAATCGGTAGCGAGCTTTACCTGTTCGGCCAGGGAGGTATAAATATCCTTTAATCGGATGGCAACCTGTGTCAGGAGATAATCGTGGACTGCCGGGTCATCCCATCTTCTTGTAACCACTTCAAACGGGATGTACATCGCCCTTACAGCACTCACTGCTTTTACTTCAACCATCACATCGGTTTTCACTGGCTTTGAAACGCCAAGGAAGTCAGCAAGGCTTGAAAATCCAATCATTTCGCCTTTTTGGACAACCTCGAGAACCTCCTCGCGTCCATGGGTTTCATTTTTCACAAAAACCTCTGAAAGACCTTCTAAAATAAGCAGAAGGCCTTCCCGGGGTTTATCTTTTTTTAGCATGATTTCATTTTTTTCGAATTGGCGGACTTCGCATAAGGAGATAAGTGAAAGGGCTGTGTCAGAGTCCACCCCTCTGAAAAAGGGGTGAAACCGCACAGCCTCCAAATTGTATAACTTAGACGGATTTTGATTCATCGTCATTGATCCAAACTTCGCCGTTTTTATATACCATTTGCTCCGGATAGCGAAGATCCATAACCTCATCCTGGATCTTTTGTGATGGAGCAGCTGTCATAAGGGAAACAACGATGTTAGCGATAAATGCAGCTGCTGCACCAAAGACGCCAGCACCTGTATCTATGATTCCAAGGATTGTAAAGCCGCCGTATTTTGCTGCAAAGATGTATGACAATGTCACACCCAGACCAACGAGCAAGCCCGCAATTACACCCTGTGAGTTTGAACGCTTCCACCAAACACCCAGTACAAGCGCTGGGAAGAAGGTTCCGGTCGCAAGTGCAAATGCCCAGGCCACAATCTGTGTGATCGCTCCTGGAGGGTTAAGCGCGATAAGCCCTGCCAGGAGAGTTGCCACAACGATTGACCAGCGTGCTACAGATAGACGAGTTTTTTCAGTTGAGTTCGGCTTTAGCACCCGATAGAAGATATCGTGGGCAAAAGCGGAAGAAATGGCGATCATTAATCCGCCGGCAGTTGATAATGCTGCCGCCATTGCTCCTGCTGCTACTAGACCGATGACAAACAATCCAAGGTTTGCAATCTCTGGTGTTGCCATAACGACAATATCGTTAGAGATAATTAATTCGCTCCATTGGAGAATGCCATCACCATTTGAATCCGCTACTTGCAGCTTGCCTGTATCGACCCATGATTTTGTCCAACCAGGAAGCTCGGTGATTTTGCTGCCGGCAACCTTTGTCATCAGGATAAATCGGGAGAATGCAGCGTATGCAGGAGCTGACAGGTAAAGCAAGCCGATGAATAGCAAGGCCCATGCACCGGACCAGCGGGCAGCTTTCATTGTTGAAACTGTATAGAAACGGACGATTACGTGAGGAAGTCCTGCTGTACCAGCCATTAAAGTAAACATAAGCGCCAGAAACTGCCATTTTGTTCCATTTGTAAATGGCGCAAAGTATTCAGAAATTCCCAGTTCACGATCCAATTCACCCATTTTCCCGACAATTTCTCCATATGATAGCCATGGAGCCGGGTTCCCTGTAATTTGCAGGGACATGAAAATAACTGGAATGATATAAGCAATGATTAAGATGACATACTGTGCAACCTGTGTCCAGGTAATCCCCTTCATGCCCCCGAATGCAGCGTAAAAGGCAATAAGGACAACGCCAATCATGGTACCAAGCTTGGCGTCAATTTCAAACAGTCGCCCAATAACTACACCGGATCCGGATAGCTGGCCAACAGAGTATGTGAAACTGATCATGATCGTACAAATCGCCGCTATCACACGGGCTGTATGGCTATCAAAACGGTCTCCGATAAATTCAGGCACCGTGTAACGGCCGTATTTTCGCAGCTGTGGAGCCAAAAGGAATGTCAGCAGCAAATATCCGCCTGTCCATCCCATAATGTAGGCAAGTCCATCATAGCCTAGAAGCATGATCGTTCCAGCCATACCGATAAACGATGCAGCACTCATCCAGTCAGCGCCGATTGCCATTCCGTTAAAAATCGGAGGGATTCCCCGTCCGGCAACATAGAAGTCCGATGTTACTTTTGCTTTGTTATAAATGGCAATTCCAATATATAAAGCAAATGTGGCTAAAATAATGGATAATGAGACCAAAAATTGTGTATCCAAATGCCATCCCCCTTTTTCACAATGCTAAATTTTTTCATGACGCCCCTTTATATCTCTCTTTTAAAGCCGCTCGAACAGCCGCTCAATTTTTCTCCATTAATGATCAAGTACTTTTCCGGAACTGATCTGCTTATTCTTTTCTTCGTCAATTCCGTATTTCCGGTCAATAGCATCACCCGTCTTGGCATTGACAAACAGCAGGATGATAAAAGTCAGAACTGCTCCCTGAGCACCCATAAAGTAATGGAACGGGAAACCATTAATGGTAATATCACTTAAAGGCTCAGCAAAAAAGACGACTCCAAAGGAAGCCAGAAATCCAATAGCAAAATAAATGATCATATTCCGAGTCTTTTCACGAAAATAACTGTCAGCTACTTTCTTCTCAATTTTCTTCACAACTCCACCCCCGGTTAAAATGATTGGATTTACATGAATGCATAATTGCTGGTAAACAGGTCTTTCAGCGTGCGGAACCACTCCTTTTGAAAACAACTGCAGCAGTTGCTGCTATTTGACCGGATCCGTTATCGGACCCGGAAATAACCATTACCTCAGGCTGAAAATAAATTTGACTGTTTCCATAAATGGTGCTGGGACTAGGATGATTTGAACGAGGAAGTAGGCAAAAATAGATAGGAATGGCACAGCAAGGAAGATTGGCTTTTTCTGTCTTAAAGCAAGAAAAAGGCAGACACCGGTAATCACCATTAAAGACAATAAAGTAAGCAAGTTTGTTTCCCCCTTTTTAAAGAAAGCGCTATCATTTTTTGTCGCTTTCTGCTTTAAGTTTGCAACGGCCGTCTGGGTGTTTGTTTTCTGACTAAACTAAATTTTAAGAAAATTTATACTTCATTATGTACAAAAATCATTTCTAGGTCAAGTATATGCTGCAAATATATTTATATTTTTTTTGTAAGGATAAAGGTGAGAAGGCGGCAAAGCTTGATAGGAAAGGTTTTGCCTATATTTTATCAGCCATTGTACTCGTTGGGACTTTACTCAGTACTTTAGGGTATTAGAGGAAAACACTATAGCGGTGATAATAACCTGTGTCTAAATTACTATTTCAATAGTTCATTTAATCCATTTTAAAAGGAGCCAAACGGCTTGGCTCCTTAATCAAGTTCTTCTATTATTAATGTGATTGCCTTTAGCAGGTCAGCATCCGACCAGCTTGCCATGCTCTTTTTGCTGGCAGCTGCCAGCGCATGTGACGCAGGGATATGGACAAAACCGGCAGGGATGTCTTTGCCAGATAACTTAAGCTCATGAAGCACGGAATACATCACATTATTGCAAAGATAGGTTCCAGCTGTATTTGACACTGCTGCTGGATAGCCTGCCTCTTTTAATCTATTGACCATCCGGCGAATTGGCAGGGTGGAAAAATACCCATCAGGACCATTCTCCTCTATTGGATTGTCTTCAAGGGTAACTCCTCTATTATCCGGTTCCCCGTCCTGGCAGTTAATCGCAATCCTTTCAGGCGTGATGGCTGTACGCCCGGCAGCCAAGCCCAGTGAAATAACGGCATTCGGATTTTCCTCGGCTACCGCCTCTGCTATTTTCTTAGGTGCCTCTTCGAAATCAACGGGTAAATGCAGGCCCCTTATTTCATAGTTCCCAACCTTTTGACCGTCTAACTCCTTCACAATCATCTCTGTCGGATTGATCGGAAAATCAAGAAAAGGCTCAAACCCCGTTAAAAGCAACTTCTTCATACTAAGCTCCCCCTGTACAACTTTTCGTCTTTCGAAATATTATACAGGATCGGTTCAGAATTGTCGAAAAATACTTCATTCGACAAATTTCGGGTGGTACCTAGAAAAGCGGAGGCACCCTTGCCCATCGACGGAGCGTGGTGGACTGAGCCGAGTGAGATAAAGGAAACACGAAGAGCGACAGCGATTCGATGTTGACTTATCGTAGGCGAGGTGAGGGAAGCACGTCGAGTCGATAGGGTGCCGGAGCTAGACACTTATCGAAGTTCAAAGATAATCAAAAGAGCCCGCCATCAAGGCGGACTCCCTATTATTATGCGTCAGTAGATTCAGTCGTTTCTTCTTCGACTTGGTCGTCAGTTTGACCTTCGTCTTCAGAGTTTCCAGCTGGATCTTCTTCTGTGTCAGTAGATTTGTCTTCGTCAGTTTGGCCGGCATCTTCATCTGTAGTGCCAGATTCTTCAGTAGAACCTTCTTCTTCAGTTGTGCCAGACTCTTCTGTAGACTTATCTTCAGAAGGTGCAGCTTCGTCGTTTTCTTCAGTTGCACCGCTGTTGTCAGCAGCATCTGCTTTGTCAGTTGTATCTAACTCCTGCAGAGCGCTTAGCGGCTTATTGAAGTAATCAAGCGGATTGACCGGCTGTCCATCTTTGCGGATTTCAAAGTGTACGTGAACACCTGCTTCTTCATTAAACAAGCTTTCGCCTGCTTTAGCAAGAGCATCACCTTGTTCTACCTGGTCGCCAACCTCAACATTCATCTCTGTAACAGATTGATATTGTGTTACAATTCCTTTGTCATGCTCAACTTCAATGACATTACCCAACAGTGCATCTTCTTCTACCTTTGTCACAGTTCCGCTTAATGCAGCTAGTACATCAAACGTTTCTCCATCCTTTGTGGCAATATCAATACCTGTGTTCGGATGGTATGTGTTATTGTAAAATACTAGAGCAGCTTCCTGTTCTTCCGCTTTGCCGTCATAGTCATAGAATTGTTTTTGAATGACAGCTGAGTCTGGATCCTGAACAGGCATTACGAAGTTTTCCATAGCACGGTTAACTTCTAATGCTGGCTCATCGTACTTCTTACCGGTAATATCAGTGGCTTCGTAGTCGTAGCTGTCTGTGTCTGTAGCGTTGTCACTGCTTTGGTACCAAAGAACACCGGTTAGAATGATTGCTGCACTTGCAATGTAGATAGCTGGGAATGCCCACCGCTTTTTCATAAAGCGTTTAAAGCTGGAATCTTGAGAAGATCGTTTCTTTTCTTCCTCTCTCATTTATCATCACCTCAGCAATCAGTCTGAACAGATTGAGAGGATTATATACATTCTGCAAAAAAAATTTTTTGGGTTTATTTTTCGACAAAGGTTTTATTATTATGCATGATATAAGAAAAAATTTTTAAAGGAGTTTTTGGAATATGTTTAAGTGGATCATTAGAATTCTTCCCTTCCTATATATGGCGCTGATCTGGACTCTATCCGGCCTGCCGCATAATGCCGTGGTGGAGCTGCCCGATTCGGCAGTCGACCGGTTTATAAAAGAATCCCTGCATCTCATTGAATTCGGCATTCTTTATGTCCTATTCGTTTTTGCTGCGTTGACTGCAGGCAAGCTGACTCCTGCAATGAATATACTTCTGGCAGTTCTTGCCTGTCTTTACGGGGTCCTGGATGAGATTCATCAATCCTTTGTCCCTTACCGGTCTGCTACCCTTATCGACGCAGCAAAGGACATTACAGGCGTTTTGGTGTGCTGGTATTTTGTTAGCCGCGCTCTTTACCATGGCCGGTTTAAAAAGCTTGCTTTCATTCTTTCTTATTTTAAAAAGTAGGCTGTGTTAAATTTTCCGGTTGATTTCCGCTCCAGTCAACAGGCTGCCCAAATCAGCATATGAATCCAAAAGGCAAATGAAAAGGCTGATTCTAAAATAGAACCAGCCTTTTGATTATTTTTTCGCAGTGATTTTCGTAAGCAATTGATCAGAGGCTGCAATCTCAACACCTTGATAATAATGTGAAACAATCTCTTTATAATTCTTTCCTTCAGATGCCATCCCATTTGCGCCGTATTGACTCATGCCGACGCCATGGCCATAGCCTTGTGTATTAATAATGATATTGTCGCCCTTTCGTTCCCAGGTGAAGTCCGTTGATTTCAGGCCAAGCTTTTCCCTGATGTCCTTGCCGCTGACAACCTTTCCGTTAATCTCCACCTTGGCCACCCGCTGGCCTGCTGTCCTTTCGGTCACATTGCCAATGGTGCTATTATTAGGAAGCTTCACACCCAGTTTCGTTTCAAACTCCTGAACTGTGAATACCTCTCTTCCATTAAACTTCGGTGACTGCAAATCCCACTTACTTTCTACACTTTTTAAATAAGGTACTGAGTTTGGCCAGATGGCCTCAGAATTCTCGGTAAAGCCATTGCTTGTTGAAAAAAAGGATGCTGTTATTGGAGATCCGTCAAAAGTGAGGATCTGTCCTCTCGTTTCATTAACGGCTTCTCTTACCTTTTGGATTTTCCATTTGTAATCAGGTCCCCAAACCTGCTTTAATTCATTTTCATTTTTATAAACCTGATGGACGACCGTATCATAGACTAGCGCGCCTCCAGGCAGATCTGCTTTATTCTCATTCAGCATTTGTTCAACAATAAAAGTCCTCGCTGCCAGAGCCTGTGCCTTCAATGCTTCTTTTTCAAATTCAGCCGGCATTTCCGATGCGACAACACCGACAATATAGTCCTCCAATGGAACCTTTTCAAGCTTCTTTTGTGCCAGGCGATAGACACCTACCTCTATGGCAGGCCCTTGTGGGATTTCCGCCGCCGTTTCTTTTTTAGCTTCCTGTTTTAGTTCCTCGCCGAGCTTCCCGCTCACTGTTCCCTCTGTAAAAGGGATCACAAGCAGAGCCGGAACTACAAGAGTGACGGCAAACAACAATGCGGCTAGTACGATGAAAGGTTTGAATTTTGTCATGTTTTAAGCCTCCATAGCAAAAAAATAATTCTAACTCACTTCATATTTATGGCTATGGACAAGCTAATATGACAACTTAATGATCTTGCTGGCTTTTTTATGAAAATGGGCAGATGCAGATGGCTCGGCGCGGTTTTCTGCCGATATTGGCTGGCGTTTCTGGGCAAAGTTATGAGGGCTAACCGATTCTTTTTAAAAAAACAGTTCGCGGCGGTACCAAAACCCGCCTTCATCCGCTAATTATGCATGTTATTCTTTTTTATCTAACATATTTCGAACTTTACCTTACACATTTCCTGTTTTATCTAACATATTAAACGATTTATCTAGCATGTTTCGAAATTTATCTAACATTACACACAATGTGGGGTCCGCAAAACCGGTTTCCGCGTCACTTTTAACTTTTATGCGTCACTTTTAAAATTTACGGCACTACTTTTAAAATTTATGCGTCATTTCCATTCATTTACGCACCACTTTTTAAATATATGAATTACTTCCCGCCATATCAGCCTTTTCCATCACCAGGGTCCAGAATTAGGGCGGGATACAGTATCGGGCGGTCGCCCCTAACCTCATGAAATTGAGACAACCGCGCCAACACCGCCAGCCAAATCAAAAAACCGCAGAATCGATTTGTCAGACTTCTGACAGCTCGATTCTGCGGTTTCCGGTAGGAATGCTCGCAAGGCGACTATTTTATGACGACTCTCAAAGGCCGCCTTGATTGGCATTTCTTATGCGTTCATGTCAGAAACATAGCTATCTTTAGCTGGTGTTTCTTCCACTTCTGTAATACGTTCGATATCAGCGCCTAGTGATGCAAGCTTTTCGTGGAAGTTTACATATCCACGGTCAAGATGCTTAAGCTCTGTTACGCGCGTTACACCGTCTGCAACCAATCCAGTCAGGATTAGAGCGGCAGCTGCACGAAGATCAGTAGCCGCAACCTCTGCACCCTGCAGATTGCTTGGGCCGTTCATGATCACAGAACGTCCTTCGATTTTAATATCAGCGTTCATGCGGCGGAATTCTTCCACATGCATGAAGCGGTTTTCAAATACTGTTTCCGTAATCACACTTGTGCCCTGTGCGTGAAGCAATAAGGCCATCATTTGTGATTGCATGTCTGTCGGGAATCCTGGGTGAGGCATTGTTTTAATATCAACAGCCTTCAGCTTATCTGGACCCAATACACGGATTCCTTCTGCTTCTTCAATGAACGTAACACCCATTTCTTCCATCTTCGCGATTAAAGAAGTGGAGTGCTCCGGCACAGCGCCTTTTACAAGGACGTCTCCGCCTGTTATGGCCGCTGCCACCATGAAGGTTCCGGCTTCAATGCGGTCAGGTATGATGTTGTGATCTGCACCAAACAGAACATCAACACCTTCAATGCGGATGGTTCCAGTTCCTGCACCTTTAACCTTGGCACCCATTTTATTCAGGAAGTTAGCCAAGTCAACGATCTCAGGTTCCTTCGCCACGTTTTCCAAAATGGTTGTACCTTTGGCCAATGTGGCAGCCATCATAATATTTTCCGTAGCGCCTACGCTAGGGAAATCTAGATATATTTTTGCTCCATGCAAGCGGCCTTCTGGTGCTTCCGCTTCAATAAAGCCATTTCCAACCTTTACTTTCGCACCCATCGCTTCAAAGCCTTTTAAATGCTGGTCGATTGGGCGGGAACCGATTGCGCAGCCCCCCGGCAATGCTACACGAGCACGGCCGTTTCTTGCTAATAAAGATCCCATGACTAAAACTGAAGCACGCATTTTGCGTACATATTCAAAAGGTGCTTCTACCTTCAACTCTCGAGATGCATTTACGATTACTGTATTATTTTCAAACTCCACTTCGGCGTTTAAATAGCGTAATACTTCATTAATAGTATATACATCGGAGAGTGTTGGGACATCACGAATTACGCTTTTGCCATCACTTGCTAACAGTGTTGCGGCGATAACCGGTAAGACAGCATTTTTTGCTCCTTCTACTTTGACAGTACCGCTTAACCTATTTCCGCCGCGGACGATGATTTTATCCAAAGTGTATTCCCCTCCGCGTCCAATTTCTCTATATTAATATTCAATCGTTATGATGGGTGTGCCAATAACTATGGTTGTCTTGGCGCCCATTCCTTTTGTCCGTAATCCAAGCTGCATGTTCATTTCCTTGCCATTCGTCTCAATTGATTCACCAAGCAGTGGCGAATATGCTGATGTTGAAATGAATTGGTCTTCTTTTAGCGCTTCTATCTCTTTTGCTTTAAAAGCAGCCAATAATTGATTTACAGTATCAGGCAAAGACTTATTAATCTTACCATTGAATTCGCCTTGGATACAAGAGAAAATTGTGGCATTTCCTCGAAAAATGTCAGAAATTTTACTATTGAGAGTTGTAGCCAGAC
Organism: Pseudomonas sp. ISL-84; assembly: GCA_018613035.1. GTDB lineage: Bacteria > Bacillota > Bacilli > Bacillales > Cytobacillaceae > Cytobacillus. The sequence goes on from JAGGRA010000080.1 coordinate 37,764, forward strand.
TCTGTTCTTCTTTCTCCCACCCTTGACCTTTGGCCTCATAAATCACATACGTTTGAACCTGACCTTTTGTGGGGGTCGATAGAATTTTGACAGTCTCTGACTGTGTCTTGCTATCCTCTACAACAGCTGTTGCTTCCCATGAACTCTTGGTAGTTTGGAAACTCCACTCCCAATCAGGATATTTCTGCTGTAATTCATCTGTGAATGCTTTAACTTCCTGAAGGCTTTGAAAACCTTCCATTTTTTCTCTTGCATGTAAAGACCATTCTTTGATTAAAATATTCTCGCCCTGCATTACCGAGGCCAGTGTCAACAGGTCAAGCTCCCCTTTGGCTACAGTCGTCTTATTCCCAATGTTTATCATCATGAAACCAATTATCCCAATAATTGATAAAAATATTGCTATATTTTTCATTTATAAACTCCTCCCCTTAGTACCATTGTTACCAAGGTTATGAGGAGCATACTTGGGAATTGTCGTCACTTTTTGACAAGCCTAAAAGCAGCTCAATCACCTGTTATGCAGGATTCTTTTTGCCTCTTTGTGCATACTTTGAAAAAACTTTCACAAGAGTGTATGTATGCATGAAAACAAGCAACAAAACGATTTTACTTAAAAACTCTCAAAATGAAAACATGTATGAAGACCTATATTTATAAATTTTTTTCTTTGATCACCATGCCAGTCATGTCTGCTCCACTTTTGAGCATTAACCCGGCCAAATATTTATGCTTTGCAGAATAAGCGGCAGCTGCTGGGACCATAAAAGATAATCGAGAAAGAAATTGCTGACCGTCGATCCGATGACAATGGATAGCAGCACGTACAAAACACGGGCCTGAAAAACATGATTCGGCCGCAAAAGCGTTTCAAACCGCAATGCCTGAAGAGCCCACCAGGCCAATGCAATAAAAACCAAATGAGACATAATGCTGATCAAAGCCTGTTGCCCGAAACCTGAAACCATCTTCTTCCCTCCCTTTAGAGTCTTTCCACCTTGCTTACCTGATCTGCAGGCTATATTACCATTTGACGTTTATACTAGCAGGTAAGTTTCATGGTTGGGTATTTTTTGAAAATTAAGTTTTCGCTATTTTTTGCAGCATATATGTCCATTATATCGAATCTTTTCATTTTGTCGAAAAAACACGAAGAATGGAATGCGCATAAAGTTGGGTTTAACTTAACTTCTTGCAAGTCTATATATCGCTCACACTGTTAAAAAACAAAAAAAGAAGGGGTACACCCCCTTCTCCAAGTATATATACCCCTTTATTGCCCATTGTTCAATTAAGCCTTTTAAAATCCCCACTTTAAAAAGCTAATTACTGAAAGAAATCAGTGAACTGGTTGAAATTCCCCTGCAGGAAGTCAAATGCAATGTTTGGTGCGACTCCAAACAGGATGGTAGCCACAATGCTAATGCTGATCACGGCAGTTAAAGCTGCAGGAAGCTTAACCTTCCCGGTATCAGCTGCAGGCCTGAAGAACATTTGCACCATCACGCCGAAGTAGTAGAAGTACGAAACGACTGTAGTGGAAATCATAATGGAAACCAGCACATAATGGCCTTCCTGCGGAACCAATGCTCCCATAAAAATGTTCAGCTTGCCAATAAAGCCGGCCGTTCCCGGAATTCCCGCCAGCGAAAGCAGGAAGATGGCCATTGCAATCGCTAGGAACGGTGCCCGGCGATATAAGCCTGCAAACTGGCTGATATCTTCAGATCCGGATTTGTGTGTCACATACTGGATAATCGCAAAGGCACCCAGATTCATAAATAAGTACGCTCCCAGGTAGAACCACAGTGTGTCAAACATAAACAGGGACATAGTGGCAATGACGACTAACAAGTAGCCGGCCTGTGCAATACTTGAATAAGCAAATAATCGCTTAATATTACGCTGCCTTAAGGCAATCAGATTGCCAATAATCATGGTTGCTCCTGCCAGGAACGCGATATAATCCTGCAGAGTCAGGATCATGGGCATCCCTTGAGCATCACCTGATGGCGTATTGGCAAAGATTGAGAACAGAATCCGTACAATCAGGACAAAGCCTGCTGTTTTGGAAACAACACTTAAAAAGGCTGTTACCGGTGTTGGTGCACCCTGGTACACATCCGGAGCCCACATATGGAATGGGGCTGTTGCCAATTTAAATGAAAGTCCCACAACAATCATGAAGAACGCAAGGCCAAGAAGGTAAATATGCTGTTCATCATATACAGATGTCAAAAATCCAGCCATCGCCTTTAAGTTTGTTGTTCCTGTTAAACCATATACATAACTCATCCCAAACAGCGTGATCGCTGTTGCCATACTTCCGTTAATAACATATTTCATAGCAGATTCGTTTGATTGGATATTTCTTTTTCTCATGCCTGCAAGAATGTAGGAAGAGATTGAAAGAAGCTCGAGACCGACGAACAGCGTGATCAAGTCGCCGCTTGATGACATGATCATGGACCCAAGCAAACCTGCCATGAACAGGTAGAAGAATTCTCCCCTGAATTCTTCGAGCCCATCGTTTGGCTCATAGCTGATCGCAATCAGCATCACCAATGCTGCTCCTATTAATAACAGCAGCTTAAACGCTTTTGCAAAGGAATCCAGCCTGAAAGTATCAAACAAAATCGATTCCGGGCCGTGCCCTAAAAGGCCAAGCAAGGAAACAAGCGCTGCCAGGATTCCGGCGAAGCCAAGCCAGCCGAGAATTTTGCGGCTTTGCGATTTTGGCATAAACAAGTCTAAAAGTGACAGAGCGGTTGCAACACCAAGGATGATGAACTCCGGCGCCATGATGCTCCATTCATATGATAACAATGTTTCGAGATCCATCCTTCATCACCCTCCTATCCCAAGCATTATCGTTTCAAGTGTGGATGTCAGCGGTTCGCTCAGTACACTAGGATATACACCAATTAGTACAATCAAGCCCACTAAAACCAGGACAGGCACAAACTCAAATTTTCTTATATCGGTAATACCGGCAAAATCTCTATGTGCTTTGCCATACGTAATACCGAGTACTGCACGGAGCAGGTAAACAGCTGTCATGATAATGCCGATTGTACCGACTGCAGCCAGTACAGGCATTTCTTTAAACAGGCCAAGGAAAGCCATAAATTCACTTACAAATCCGGACATGCCAGGCAAGCCAAGGGAAGCCATAGCCCCTGCAAGCAGGAAGCCTGCCGTAATCGGCATCCCTTTTGCCAGGCCTCCAAGATTCTGGATATTGGAGGTTTGCACACGCTCATAAAACACGCCAACAAGGAAGAATAAGAGGGCTGCAATTAAGCCGTGTGAGACTACCTGGAAGATTGCACCTTGAATTCCTGCCTCATTTAATGCGCCTAATCCGATTAAAACGATTCCCATGTGGGAAATAGAAGAGTAAGCAAGCACCATTTTAAAATCAGTCTGTACAAACGCCAGGAACGCACCATACAGTAAATTCACAACTCCAAGCACGGCCAGCAATACTGCCAGGCTTTGGAATTGCTCGGGAAATATCCCCATACCAAAGCGGATTAAACCGAATGCACCGATTTTAAGAAGCACACCGGCATGCAGCATCACAATGGAAGGCGGAGCTTGTACGTGAACCCGTACCATCCAGCTGTGCAGCGGGAAAATGGGAAGCTTAACGCCAAATGCTATTAAAAGAGCAATCAGCATGCCCATTTTCATATTCTCAGTGATTGGCGCTACCAGCTGCGGATTATCTGCATTCATGGCAGCCGTCAAAGCATCAATATTGGCTGTGCCTGTACGGGCAAACAGCACCATAATGACAATCAATAGGACAGCAGATCCAAGTCCGTTATAGATTAAAAAGCTGTACGCCGCATTTTCCTTTTCAAAGTAACCCCATTTTCCGATCAGGAAGAAGGTCGGAATAAGTGTAATTTCAAAGAAAATAAAGAATAGAATCAAGTTTTCAGCTGCAAACACACCCAGCATACCGACTTCAAGCAGCAGGAATAGCATGAAGTAGCCCTTCCACTCTTTTTTAATATGAATGGAGGCAATGGCTGCCAGTGTTGATAAAACAGCTGTAAGTACGATCATGATCAGCGAGAAACCGTCGAGTCCCAGCTCATAATCGATAGAGAACAAGTTTCCCAGCTGATCGGAATTGCCGAACTGAATCCAGCTTACTTTTTCATTCAGGCTTTCAAGATTTGCACCGGCCCGATACTGAAAGTAAGCGATCAGCGACAAAAGCAAAGCTGGCAGGGTTGCTAAAAACCCGACCATTTTAATTAAAGATTCCTGTGTCTTTGGCAGGAACGATAATACTAAAATACCAAGCAAAGGGGAGAAAACTAAAATTGATAGGAAATAGGCAAAATTCATTTTAAGTACCCCCCTGTTACCGCATAGATGACAACTAAAATAGCAAGGCTGACAAAGACAACCGTTCCATATGTCTGAATCTGGCCGTTCTGGAATTTAGAGCCCAGTTTGCCAAGCGCTGATGTGATGCCCGCTACACCCTTCACAATTCCCTCAACAAGGAATACTTCCAGGAAGCGAAGGAATGAGCTAAAGAACTTCGCGCCATTCACAGCTGTCAGCTGATAAAATTCATCGATATAGTATTTGTTATATAATGTCTTGTACGTAAGCGGTGCTCTGCTTGTGAGCCAATCGCGGGACACTGAGCGCTTTCCATACATTAGCCAGGCAAGTAAAATACCGAGCAGAGACACAACTGTCGCAACAATCATGATCCAAGCCGGACCTTCAATGTGGCCATGGCCTAAAGAATGGTTTCCTTCCACAAGCCAATCGCCAAGGAATGTACCAAACCATGGAGTATTCACATAGCCTGCCACTACCGCCAATACGCCGAGGACAACCATCGGCATGGTCATCACACTTGGAGACTCGTGGACATTTTTCACTTCGCTTCTCGCTTCGCCTGCGAAAACCATGAAGAACAGGCGGAACATATAAAATGCTGTGAAGAAAGCTGCAATCACTGCCAGCCAGAACAATACGGTGTTTCCGTGCGCCCAGGCTGCAATTAAGATTTCATCTTTACTGAAGAACCCTGAAAATAATGGTACCCCGCTGATAGCCAGTGTTCCGATCAGGAAAAGTGGCCCGGTGATGCGGAGCTTTTTCCATAAGCCGCCCATATTTTCAATGTTTTGCGTATGAACTGCGTGAATGACACTGCCGGCTGCAAGGAATAGCAAGGCCTTGAAGAAAGCGTGTGTCATTAGGTGGAATACACCAGCTACATATCCGGCAGATCCAAGTGCCAGCATCATATAACCAAGCTGGCTGACGGTTGAATAAGCGAGTACCCGCTTAATATCCTTCTGAACCAATCCGATGCTTGCCGCAAAAATGGCTGTAAAAGCACCAATGACAGCTACAGTCATCAACGCTGTTTCACTTGCAGCGAAAAGCGGGAATAATGCTGCAACCAAGTAAACACCTGCCGCTACCATTGTCGCAGCATGGATTAAGGCTGAAACTGGCGTAGGACCTTCCATCGCGTCCGGAAGCCAGGTGTGAAGCGGGAACTGACCGGATTTTCCGACAGCTCCTATAAAAATAAGAATGGCTGTTAACGTAATCATTGTGGCTGAAATGGAACCAGCTTCAACAGCCGCAAAAATTTCATCATATTCGAAGCTGCCTACCTGCCAGAATAATAGAATCATTCCAATCAGAAGGCCGACATCGCCAATACGGGTCATAATAAAGGCCTTTTTGGCGGCTGCCTTTGCTTCTTCTTTGTAAAAATAGAAACCGATCAGCAAGAATGAACCAAGCCCGACAAGCTCCCAGAAGAAATACGTTTGCAGAAGGTTAGGCGAGATGACCAGGCCTAGCATCGCAAATGTAAATAAGCCTAAATAAGCATAGAAAACAGGGAAACGGTCATCGCCGTTCATATAGCCCTTCGAATACGTATGTACCAAGAAACTGACGAGTGACACGATCACAAGCATCAGTGCATTCAACTGATTAACTTCAAAACCCGCTGTTAACTGAACATCCCCTATGGTCAGCCAAACGCCTTCCGCCTTGTAAGTAGGTGCTGTAAATCGTTCAAAAAGCACCAATAACGAGTATACAAGCGACGCCAAGGTTAATAAAATTCCAATATAAGCGCTCGCTTCCTTAAGCCGTTTGCCGAATAGAATAAGGAACAAAAACGATAAAAGCGGGAAAAGCGGTATGATCCATGCATTCTCCATCATTATCACAATCCCCTTTTTTGAACACGCCCTAAAGCTTGGCAGTCCGAGTTGCCGGCGTGTCAGATTGGGACCCGAAGTGAACAGGTCCTTTCAGGCTCAGCCTTTAAGAAGGCATCGAGCCAATTCTTCTATATTTTTAGCCGCTATAGACGGCATTTCTCACAAAGTCCACTGATTAATGCTTCATCGTATCGATCTCATCAATATTGACGGTTTGCCTGTTGCGGTAAAGTGAAATCAGAATCGCTAAACCAACTGCGACTTCTGCCGCCGCAACCGTTATGACAAACAGCGCGAAAATCTGCCCAGTAATATAAGGCGCAATGCCATACTTGCTAAAAGCTACAAGATTAATATTTACCGCATTCAGCATTAATTCGATAGAAATCAGGACAATGACTGTATTGCGTTTTGTCAGCGCTCCATAAAGACCGATACAGAAAAGAATTAAAGCCAATGCCAGGTAGGCTTGAATGGGAACTGCACTCATTCCTCCTCCGCCTCCTTCTCATCATCTCTTTTTGCCAGAATAATCGATCCAATCAAAGCTACCAATAATAAAACAGATGTTACTTCAAAAGGAATGATGAATTTTGAGTAAAGCTCTATCCCAATTTGTTCTGTATTATTTACATGAAGGTCAGTTGGGGTTTGGGCAATATCAAGATTATAAATGCCGATGTAAACGGCAAAGGCAAAGCCCAGTACACCCAGAAACAATAATAATTTCCGCCAGCGGCCTGTTTGAGGCTCGCTTGTGTCATTATGGCGTGTCAGCATGATTCCAAATAGCATGATAATGGTAATCGCACCGGAATAAATCAGAATCTGGACTGCAGCAACGAATTCAGCAGACAGCAGCACATAAATTCCGGCAATACTCACGAATGTAAAGACAAGCGCAATAACCATATGCACGACTTTGGTAAGGTTCAATAAAAGCACGCCGCCGATGACCGCTACTAGAGCAAGGGACATAAACGCTAAAAACTCACCTGAAAACGTCATGCTTTATTCACCTTCCGTATGTTCTCGTCATTTTCATCCAGCCATTCGAGGTTTTTAAACAGCTCATCGCGGCTGTACTCCGACAATTCGAAGTTATTTGTCATAATAATCGCTTCTGTTGGACAGACTTCTGTGCACAAATCGCAAAGGATACAGATTTCAAAGTTGATATCATACGTATCAATAATTTTGCCTTTTTTCGCTGGATCCGGGTGTTTTTTTCCGGTTAACTGAATACAATCTGTCGGGCAAATGTTTGCACACTGATTACAAACGATGCATTTTTCCGGATAAAATTTTTGTATGCCCCGAAACCTGTCCGGCAGTGGAAGCGGTTCATGCGGATATTCATAAGTCGGCTTTTCTCTTGTTAAGTTTTTAAGGGTATACTTTAAACCTTTCGCTAATCCAAGCATGTTTTCACCCCTTACAATTAAAGTGAACTTCTTTCAGAGTGGATCTGCACTAAAATGTCTTCCTGATAAAATTGAATTTTTTAGAACAGATTAATAATCTCCTTGATAATAGCCGTTAAGAAAATATTGGCCAGCGCTACCGGCAGCAGTACTTTCCATCCAAACTCCATTAACTGGTCTGCGCGAATACGCGGGAACGTACTGCGGAACCAGATTAACAAAAAGATTACTGCAGTAAACTTTAGCGCAAACCATATGGCTCCTGGTATGAAGTCCAGGAATGAGAATAACGGAAGCCATCCGCCTAGGAATAGAACCGTTGTTAACGATGCCATGGCAAACATATATACATATTCAGCAAGCATAAACATGGCCCAGCGGAACCCGGAATATTCTGTCGTAAAACCGGCTACCAGTTCATTTTCGGACTCAGGAAGGTCAAATGGGATACGGTTTAGCTCAGCAACTGATGCAATCAGGAACACAATGAATGCTACGGGCTGAAGCAGGATAAACCATACATTTTCCTGAGCTGCGACGATCTCATTCAGGTTTAAGCTTCCGGTTAAAAGAATAATTCCAAGCACGGACATGACTAGCGGGATTTCATAGGAAATCATTTGTGCTGCTGCACGCATTCCGCCGAGAAGGGCATATTTGTTATTGGACGCCCATCCGCCTGTCACCATTCCAATCGTAGTCAACCCTGAGATGGCAATATAATAAAGCAGTCCTACACTAAGATCTGCAAATTGCAGCTTATCTGTAAACGGGATGGTTGCCATAACCATAAAGGCCGGAGCAAACCCGATTACAGGTGCAATAATAAATAATGGCTTATCAGCAAGCTTTGGAATCGTATCCTCTTTTACTAAAAGCTTCAAAACGTCTGCGACAGTCTGCAATAAACCCCAGCGTCCGCCTACCTGGTTAGGACCCTGGCGAAGCTGCATAAAACCCATTACTTTACGTTCTGCCAATATTGCATACGTAACGAAACCTAAAACGACTAAAAGCAGAACAACCGCCAGTAAAAAGAAGACCCCAAAGTTAAATATTCCTGCCTGGGAATGCAATAACTCCTCTACCATTAGCCATCCACCTCCCCTAGGATAATATCAACCGCTCCTAGTATGGAAATTAAGTTTGCTATGCTTTCTCCCTCCAATAATTTTGGGAGAATTTGAAGATTATAAAATGATGGCCTTCTAAATTTCAGGCGATATGGCTCTTTCTTTCCATCACTTGAAATATAACAGCCTATTTCTCCCCGAGGAGACTCAATTCTTACAAAAGCTTCCCCTTTAGGCGCCTTAATGATTTTCGGCACTTTTGCAAGGATATCGCCCTCAGCCGGAAACTGCTCGCAAGCCTGCTCTAAAATTTTCAATGACTCCTCGATTTCAGCCAGGCGAACCTGGTAGCGCGCCCATGCGTCCCCGCCATCCTGGACAGGAACATCAAAATCGAAGCGATCATAAATGGAGTAAGGCTCATTTTTGCGAAGATCCCACTTTACGCCGGTACAGCGCAGGTTTGCTCCGCTAAGAGAATAATTAATGGCATCTTCCTTTGTGTATTTCCCAATGCCTTTTACACGATTCAAGAAGATTTCGTTTCCTGTAACAAGAGTATGGTAGCCTTTCAATTGCTCGCGCATATATGGAATAAACTCTGCTACCTTCTCAATCCATCCTTCCGGAGCATCCCATTTGACTCCGCCAACACGCATATAGTTGAAGGTCAAACGTGCACCTGAAAGTTCATTAAGCATGTTAATAATCATTTCCCTCTCACGGAAAGCGTAAAGGAGCGGACTGGTTGCCCCCAGGTCAAGCAAGTATGTACCCCACCAAACCAGATGGCTCGCTACACGGCCGAGCTCCATGGCAATGACTCGCAAGTATTCCGCTCTTTCCGGAACTTTAATATCCATCATTGTTTCAACTGCATGGCATAGCACATAGTTATTCGTCATGGCCGATACATAGTCCATTCGGTCTGTGTAAGGAATGATTTGTGTATATTGAAGGTCTTCTGCCAGCTTTTCTGTTCCGCGATGAAGGTAGCCAATCACCGGCTTTGCTTCTTTAATGATTTCCCCATCAATCTTTAAGACGAGACGAAAAACACCGTGCGTACTAGGATGCTGAGGCCCTACGTTCAAAAGCATTTCTTCTGTTCGCAACAATGGTTACACCTCCACATCATACGGTTCATAGTCTTTCCTTAGCGGATAACCAACCCATTCTTCGCCAAGCATGATGCGGTGCAGGTTAGGATGATTTTTAAATTTAATCCCTAACAAATCATACGCTTCGCATTCAGGCCAATTTGCCCCTTCCCAAAGCGGCTGCAATGAATCGATTGTTGGTTCATCACGATCAATCTTTACTTTTAAAGCAACAGATTGGGTATTTTTGAATGAGAACAAGTGAACATATACTTCCATATATGTTTCATAGTCAGTGCCATGCAGCTCTGATAAGTAATCAAACCCAAGCTGTTCATTATATTTAAGGAATTCAGCCAATTTATAATACGATTCTGCTTTCACAATTAATGTCGGGACATCCTTGGAAAGATTGTTAATATAGTAATCTTCCAATACATCTGATCCGAGATTTTCATTAATTACTTTTACATACTTATCAAGATATGGCTGATTGACGGAAGGCTTCTTCTCCTCGGCAGGCTCAGCAGGAGCTTTTCCTCCAGCGGCTTTTGCTTTCGCTGCAGCTGCTGCGGCAGCCTTTGCCTTTGCTGCTGCAATTGCCTTCGCCTTTTCGTCATCACCGCCAGCTTCGCCTGCTGCTAATTTCGCCTTAGCTGCAGCGGCCGCTTTGGCTTTCGCGGCTGCGATCGCTTTCGCTTTTTCGTCATCTCCACCAGCTCCGCCTGCTTGCTTCGCCTGTGCGGCTGCTTTCGCCTTCGCTGCGGCGGCCGCCTTGGCTTTTGCTGCTGCGATTGCTTTCGCCTTTTCATCATCACCATTACCCGCTTCGCCCGCTTGCTTCGCCTGTGCGGCGGCCTTTGCCTTCGCGGCTGCTGCTGCTTTTGCTTTTGCTTTTGCTGCAGCTGCTGCCTTTTGCTTCGCCAGATCCATATCCTCTGCCGGAGATTCTTCTTTCACTTCTCCTTGCTCCTTGGCTTTCAGCTTAGCTAGTGCCGCGGCCTTCGCTTTCGCTGCGGCTGCTGCCTTTTGCTTTGCCAGATCTATATCCTCTGCCGGAGACTCTTCTTTCGCCTCTCCCTGCTCCTTGGCTTTCTGCTTTGCCAGTGCGGCGGCCTTCGCTTTCGCTGCAGCTGCTGCCTTTTGCTTTGCCAGGTCCATATCCTCTGCAGGAATCTCTTCCTTGGCTTCTCCCTGCTGTTTTGCCTTCATTTTTGCCAGTGCGGCGGCCTTTGCTTTCGCGGCTGCCTCTTTTTTCTGCTGTTCAAGATCCTTCTCGCCGCTCATAGGTTAGATCACCTTCTTCCCAGTCTTAGCCTCGTAACGGATTTTCTCCCTCAATTTATTAATTCCATAAATCAAAGCCGCCGGGTTCGGAGGGCAGCCTGGTATGTATACATCAACCGGAACTATCTGATCAACGCCCTTTACAACTGAATAGGACTTTACATAAGGTCCGCCGGCTGTCGCACAAGAACCCATAGCGATAACCCATTTTGGCTCCGGCATTTGATCATAAAGGCGGCGAAGAATCGGCGCCATCTTCTTCGTAACCGTTCCCGAAACAATCATGACATCCGATTGGCGGGGCGAGTTGCGATAGAATGTACCGAAACGCTCCAAATCATAATGAGCATTACTCGCCTGCATCATTTCGATGGCACAACAAGCAAGCCCGAAGGTCATTGGCCATAATGAGTTACTCCGCGCCCAAGCCTTTATTTGTTCAAATGTAGAAAAAAACACAGTCCGTTTAATCTCTTCCATTTCCGCTTCTGGGATGTTTTCCATTTTTAAATCCATTTTAGCACCTTCTTCTTCCAAGCATATACAAGCCCAATTACAAGCATAAACACAAAAATCAACATCTCAATTAGTGCAAAAATACCAAGCTTCTCATACGCCACTGCCCATGGATATAAAAACACAGTTTCCACATCAAAAATAACAAACAAAAGGGCAAAAATATAATAGCGGACATTGAACCGCACCCTAGAATCATGAAATGGCTCATTTCCGCTCTCATAAATGGTGTACTTTGCATCATAAGGATTATAAGGCCGCAAAAGCTTCCCTATAAACAACGCCACAACAGGCAGCAAAACCCCAAGACACAGAAACACAAAAACTATCAAATAGTTATTTTGATATAAATTCCAAAGCTCCATGCCCATCCCCTCCAATGCCGAAAAATTTTCACAACATTTAAACATGTAACCGTAACCATTATAGCACCCTAAAACCCACGTGTCGACACAACCCCATACTATTATTGGAAATTCTCTCGACCGCCGAACAAAGATTTTGCAGCGTTTGAGAGCTCGCTCTCAAAAAGCGGAAAAAGCTTTGTTCGGCGGGGATTCAGCCTGCTGAATCCAGAGACGCGCCAGCGGCTCGCAGAGAGAGAATTTCCAAAAGCAGAAACGCCGTTGTCGACACGTCCCCCCTCCCCTGAGCGATTGCGTGATCTCCCTGAAAAAACACCCTCGAAACACACCAGGAGATGACGCAAAAGCGAACCCTCCTCAATCTGGGAAACAATAACCACCAAAAGTTGCACGTGATCTGGAGCGAAGCGGAAGATGACGTGCCTAACAAACAAAGCTTGCCTCCATCCATCATTAGAATATATGAGTATGCACCACCACAATATCCATCAAATTCTATTGAACTTCACAAAAGAGCCTTTCCACCTACCATTAAAAAACAAAAAACAACCTCTGTCAGTGAGAAATGTAACACCCACCCCACTTTTTATAACCCATCCTAAAAAGATCAAAGATCTATCAGAAAAAAGACCGAAGGTCTCCCTCTTCTTAAAAAACCTCAACAAAACAAACCAGCTAAATCCCTCCAAAAGTCCCGTTTACCGACTCCTCATCTCGGGTATAATCAAATCGTTAGAAAATTCTAAACAATCAGGAGGGATTAAATGAAAACCTTACGCACCACAACTCTATTCCTATTAATCTTTGGACTCATCTTCTCATCATCCATGTCCAGTCCAAAAGCAGATCTGCTATCCATCGAACTCGATCCAAAACTGCAAGAACTGCTGCAAAACCCGCTCAACAACACAAATGTAGAAGCCATCATAACCTACAAAGACCAACCGCAAATATTAGACATACAACTCTTGCAGACACTCGGATTTGAAACCAAAACATACACTAACCTGCCAATGGTTACAGTCAAAGGCAGCCTCACCATGATCAACAGCCTTCTCAGCTCAGCCACTAACAACATCCTATCCATCTACTTAAATGAAGACCTTCAATATCTCATGAAAGACAGCAGAAACTTAATCGGAGTTGAATCCGTCTGGAACGACCTTGGCTACACAGGCAAAGGCGTAACAGTAGCCGTCATAGATAGCGGCATTGACGCAGCCCACCAAGACCTCCAATTCGGCGAAAAGGTCATCCAAAATGTGAAATTTTTAGTTGGAGACAGCTTATTCGGAGGAAGCAGCCTATACCTTGAAAATGTCATAAATACAGACACAACCTCCGGACACGGAACACACGTGGCTGGAACGATAGCCGGCAGCGGAACTGCAAGCGATGGGCTTTATAAGGGAGTAGCGCCAGACGCAAAACTAGTTGGACTTGGTGTTGGTGAAGGAATCAATATCCTGTGGTCACTTGAAGCATTTGACTACGTCCTTGCCAACCAGGAAAAATACGAAATCGATGTTATAAGCAACAGTTGGGGCTCAACAGGAGAATACTCTCCAAACCACCCTATCAACATCGCATCGAAAAAAGCCCATGAAGCTGGCATGACAGTTGTATTTGCTGCAGGAAACGAAGGACCCGGCGACAATACACTGAACCCTTACTCTGCAGCTCCTTGGGTAATCAGTGTTGCAGCAGGCACAAAAGACAAAGCACTCGCTGACTTCTCATCCCGGGGCGTACCAGGAGATGAATACCTTCATCCTGACATCACGGCACCTGGCGTTGATATCGTAGCGACCCGTTCTTCAACAGGCGCAGTAATGAACGCACTCGGAACAGTAACAGATGCAACCTATATTGAACCTGAGTACCTGCCTTACTACACAAGTTCCAGCGGAACAAGTATGGCGACTCCTCATATTTCCGGAGTTATTGCTCTTATGAAAGAGGCCCAGGAAAACCTATCGCCGGACATGGCCCTTGACCTTCTAACGCAAACCGCCGATCCAATGGAAAACTATCAATACCATGAAGTTGGCTCCGGCTATGTTAACGCCTATAATGCGGTCGAAGCAGCACAAAACATCAACATTAACATTGGAAAGTACCGTGACAATAAAACTGGAAAAACATACGACACATACACCACAGAATATAATTGGGATGGAACGATCGGCTTGGGCGCAGCTGACGCAGGCATAGCCTCCCACGATTATAAAGATATTACAGTGGACAAAGGAACAGTCAGCCTAACCGTACGAATTGACTGGACACTTGCTGCAAATGACTTGGATATGGAAGTAAGAGACTCTGCTGGTACGCTTATCGGTTCATCCGGCAAAGCACTTTCCACTTATGAAGAAACAATGATCCCAGATATCGAACATGGAACCTATACAGTGGACGTAGTAGGATATCTAAACACACTTGAAAACTATCAGGGTACTTATATAGTAGAAAAAATACTAAAGTAATTTGATGCAGCTTAGAAAAAGGAGAGCGACTAACTTAGCCTCTCTCCTTTTTTGCCTCAAAAAAAGACCGATGGTATTTGCCTTTGAACTCAGATGCCGAAGGTATCCTTCCGCCTTAACTCAAACCTCCGTACACATTTACAACTCCCCTCTACTCCAAAACCTCTCCATCCTGATAATTCCTCATAAAACTCTCCACCGCTTCTTCCAGCGAACCATTCGCTTCAGGCACCTGAACAAGAACCTCATTTCTCTGCTCAACGGCTGTGACCTTCACATGATTAAAACGATTAATCTCCAGCTGAACCTGTAAATCCTCCGCTATCTCATTAGCCTGAAACTGATCACTTAGTAAAAAACGAAAATTCTTCACAAAACTTCATCCCTTCATAACCATTGATATCACTGCCAACCTCCTTATACTTCCTCATTTCTCCAAAAATATAAACCCTAAATCCCGAAGGGATAAATATTTCAAATATGTTTTAAGTGTTTAGTCAAGTCCTGATTATTGTGTAAAATTTAATACAACAGTTTTCAACCAAAACTTTAGGGGTTCATTCCCTTTTCATTTTTCGAGCGTGACTTCCATGGATTTTTGTCTTCATATCCAGGCAAGGCAGTCAAAGGCTTTTCACTTTGACTGCCTTGCCTGGATATG
>JAGGRA010000081.1 GCA_018613035.1 Pseudomonas sp. ISL-84
CAACATTTGACGTTGAGCCTTTATTTTTTGGTGTTGATTTCCGCATCCATTCTGCAGAAGCCCTAAATAAACAGTAAGCACAACAAAGCCTTAATCTAAGAAAGACTATTCCATTCGGAATAAAGTCCTGTTCCGTTACAGCCAGGGCAATCAAATTGGTTTGCGTGATAAGCGAACTCATTGCCTGGATATAGAGAAAAGCCTCTGCCATAACAGTCCGGGCACTTATTTTCTTCTTTCATGCGGTTGACATGATTTTGATATCTCATCTCACGCCATTCATTAAAGGCATTCAATAATCCCATCTTTTTCACCTCAGCCATTTTTTCCTTATTTTGAATAAAATGGGCAGATTTTATACATTTCGTTACAATATGTATATGAAAAAGAGGGGACAAGTGTGAAAAAGTGCTCATCCATTTTGTTTTGAATGGTGTTTAGATAAAGAAACGCTTGGATGGTCTCCAAGCGATTTAAATTACTGCAGTTCTTTATATACGGTGAAAATTTCTTTTATTGCATCATTATATTTTATTTCTATATTTGTTTAATCAAAGAACCATTTATCATTGGATTCTACGTAAAAAGTGATTCCATCCCGTTCTTGCTTTTCGCAGCAAATGGTGGGGTCTTCCAATGAGAATGCGAGACTATAGCCTTTGTTTTTTTCACCAAAACCAGCATATTGCGGGTAAAGCCGGATAGAAAATGGTTTTGCTGACTGAAATTCATTTTCAAACCATTTAAATGCTTTGTCATCGATTGAGATCATAACAGGTGCACCATCCTTTCTTGTTTTTAGTGTAAGTGAAGGATGAGGAAGCTGTCTGTGCTTGATGTCACAAAGCAGCAAGCAAAGGCGTTATTTTTTCTGGATTTTGTCCGGCCACTTTTTGCTGAGTGCTTCTACAAAAATGCTAACATTCTTTTTCTCCTGCATGATCGGGGAAAGAACATATGAAAGAGTTCGTTTAAATTCCTGGTTTTTAATTTTGATAATGGAAAGGTTTTTTTGGTAAACATCTCTTTTAACTACACTGCCTGACAGGATGCTGATACCCATTCCATTAATAAGTGTTTCTTTAATCCCCTGGTTGCTGCTGATAGTAAGAAGGGATTTTACTTTTAATCCGTTTGAACGGATAAAATGGTTAAAGTATTCGCGTGTGCCAGAGCCAGTTTCCCTCATAATCCATGCCTCGTTTTGAAGATCTGTAATGGCTGCTTCCTTTTTATGGACCAAAGGATGCTCATTTGAAGAAACAATGAATAATTCATCTTGCATAAAAGGGATAACTGCAAGCTCCTTTTCATTCGTCTGTCCTTCAATTAACCCAATATCAACGTAATGGGACCGGGTTGACTGGATTATTTCCTCCGTATTTCCAATTGTTACTTGGAGTTCAAGCTCAGGGTAGTTTTTCTGTAAATCAAGCAGCAAAGGAGGCAAAATATATTCTCCTATTGTAAAACTGGCTCCAATTTTCAGTTCGCCTTTAATGGTGTTTTGCTGCTCTAAAATATCCTGCCGCGTCTGCTCATAAATGGTAATCATCTGCTTGGCCCGGTCATATAATATTTCACCGCTTGGGGTAATTTTAAGAAATTTAGGTGAACGGTGGAACAGCTTGGTCTGGAACTCTTTCTCAAGGTTTTTAATATGCAGGCTGACGCTCGGCTGTGACATAAGAAGAAGCTCAGCCGTTTTGGTAAAGTTTTTTACTTCCGCCAGGGTTACGAAGGTTTTTAAGGCATCATAATACAAAAAATCACCGCTTTGTCATTAGTTTTATTAATAAGTGTGATAATTAATATTTATTTTACTAATGTTAAATCATTCGGTAAAGTAATAGATATATATTTTTTAAGTTTAAAGCCGACTTTTTTGATAGGAAAAGAGGAATTTTAAAGAAAAACAATAAAAATCAGCCATATTAGCTGGTTTGTGAGGTGGATTACATTGCAACTTCAGGTAATAAACAGTCCGTTTAATCAGGAGCAGACAGAGCTCCTTAATCGCTTGCTGCCGACTTTGACAGAAACTCAATCTTTATGGCTGAGCGGCTATCTTGCAGCAGTACAGTCATCATCAGCACAGGCTGCACCGGCAGTAGAGGAATTGCATGCCGTGGCTTCCGGTTCGGCAATCTCCAAAGAAGTGACCATTTTATTTGGATCTCAAACAGGGAATGCGCAAAGCCTTGCAAAAAAGGCTGGTAAAACACTGGAAGGTCATGGCTTTAAAGTAACTGTATCCTCCATGAGTGATTTTAAGCCAAATAACTTAAAAAAAGTAAAGAACCTTTTGATTGTAGCTAGTACCCATGGGGAAGGAGATCCTCCAGATAATGCATTAACTTTCCATGAGTTTATCCATGGCAGACGAGCGCCGAAGCTAGAGGACTTGCGTTTCTCTGTATTGGCGCTTGGGGATAGCTCTTATGAGTTCTTTTGCCAGACAGGGAAAGATTTTGATAAGCGTCTGGAGGAGCTTGGCGGGACACGGATTGCTCCCCGCAAAGATTGTGATCTTGATTTTGATGAACCAGCTGCGGAGTGGGTGGAAGCTGTACTTGCCGAACTAAGTGAAGGGCAAAGCAGCGTAAATTCATCAGGAACTGCACCTGCTGCCCAAGCTCCGGCCGCCGAATCTGTATATTCCAGGTCTAATCCGTTCAGGGCCGAAGTGCTGGAAAGTATAAATCTTAACGGACGTGGATCCAATAAAGAAACCCGTCACCTTGAATTGTCGCTTGAAGGCTCCGGATTAACGTATCAGCCTGGGGACAGCTTAGGTGTTTTTCCGGAAAACGACCCGGAATTGGTTGATTTGCTTTTAAAAGAAATGAATTGGGATCCTGAGGAAGCGGTGAAGGTAAAGGATGAGGTTGTAACATTGAAGGAAGCGCTGCACTCTCATTTTGAGATTACAGTTCTGACAAAGCCGCTTGTGGAAAAGGCAGCAAAGCTTTCAGGCAATGAAGATTTACAGCATCTTGTTTCACAGAGTGATCAATTAAAAGCCTATCTTGATGGCAGGGATTTATTGGACCTAATACGTGATTTTAAACCGTGGAATGGATCGGCGCAGGATTTTGTCTCTATTTTACGAAGAATGCCTGCACGCCTTTATTCCATTTCAAGCAGCCTTGAGGCAAACCCGGAAGAAGTGCATTTGACAATTGGGGCAGTACGTTATGACGCTCATGGACGCGAAAGAAAAGGTGTCTGCTCGATTTTATGTGCCGAGCGACTGCAGCCAGGGGATTCTTTGCCTGTATTTATTCAGCACAATGAGAATTTTAAACTGCCGGAAAATCCTGAGACCCCAATTATCATGGTTGGACCTGGCACTGGAGTTGCACCGTTCCGCTCGTTTATGCAGGAGCGTGAAGAAACAGGTGCAGAAGGAAAATCATGGATGTTCTTTGGTGATCAGCATTACGTAACAGATTTCCTTTATCAGACAGAATGGCAAAAGTGGCTTAAGGATGGGGTACTGACGAAGATGGATGTTGCTTTTTCCCGCGATGGCGAAGAAAAAGTTTATGTGCAGCACCGTATGCAGGAGAACAGCAAGGAATTATTCCAATGGCTGGAAGAAGGGGCAGCTGTCTATATCTGCGGAGATGAGAAGCACATGGCGCATGATGTCCATAGTACTCTCATTGACATTATTGCAAAAGAAGGAAATATGAACCGTGATCAGGCTGCAGCTTATCTTGCTGAATTGCAGCAGAATAAACGCTATCAGCGCGACGTATATTGATTTGGAATGAAAGGAGTTTTTCAGCATGGTGAACCCTAAATTAAAAGCACCGGATGGCCCTCCGAGTGACGTTGAGGGCATTAAGGATCGAAGCAATTATTTGCGCGGAACATTGGCAGAAGTGATGCAGGACCGGATTAGTGCCGGAATTCCGGACGACGATAACCGCTTAATGAAGCACCACGGCAGTTACCTGCAGGATGACCGTGATTTAAGAAATGAACGTCAAAAGCAAAAGCTGGAACCGGCATACCAGTTCATGCTGCGTCTGCGTTTGCCAGGAGGAGTAGCAACACCGGACCAATGGCTTGTGGTGGATGAATTGGCTGATAAATATGGAAATGGAACTTTAAAGCTGACAACGCGCCAAACCTTCCAAATGCATGGAATATTAAAATGGAATATGAAAAAGACCATTCAGGAAATCCATGCTACAATGCTGGATACTATTGCTGCGTGCGGGGATGTCAACCGAAACGTTATGTGTATCTCAAATCCTGATATTTCGGAAATACATTCGGAAGTCTATGAATTAGCGAAAATGCTAAGTGATGATTTGCTGCCTCGTACGAGGGCCTATCATGAAATCTGGCTGGACGAAGAAAAAGTTGCCGGTTCGCCTGAGGTGGAAGAAGTTGAGCCGATGTACGGCGCGCTCTATTTGCCTCGTAAGTTCAAGATCGGAATTGCGGTGCCTCCTTCCAATGATATTGATGTATTTTCACAGGATCTTGGATTCATTTCTATCGTGGAAAATGGCAGGTTAGCAGGTTTTAACGTTGCGATCGGAGGCGGCATGGGCTTCTCTCATGGCGATAAAGAAACCTATCCGCAGCTTTCCAAAGTTATCGGTTTTGTTACACCGGATAAGATTTATGATGTCGCGGAAAAGGTTATTACCATTCAGCGGGATTATGGAAACCGCTCTGTCCGGAAAAATGCTCGCTTTAAGTATACGGTGGATCGACTAGGTTTAGAGACAGTTAAAGAAGAGTTAGAGAATCGCTTGGGATGGAGCTTGGATGAAGCGCGTCCGTTTCAGTTTGATTCCAATGGAGACCGCTATGGCTGGGTGAAAGGTGTCCGCGGAAAATGGCATTTTACCATGTTCATAGAAGGCGGCCGGGTTGCCGACTTTGATGGATATAGGCTCAAAACGGCTTTACGGGAAATAGCAAAGGTTCATAAAGGTGACTTCCGATTAACTGCGAATCAGAATTTGATCATCGGTAATGTTGCTACAGGAGATAAGAAGAAAATTGAAGCGCTCATTGAACAGTATGGCCTGACAGACGGCAGCCAGTATAGTGCGCTGCGCCGCGGATCGATGGCATGTGTGGCATTGCCGACTTGCGGACTGGCAATGGCTGAAGCGGAACGTTATCTTCCAGTTTTGATTGATAAAATTGAAGAAATCGTAGGCGAAGCAGGCTTGCGAAATGAAGAAATCACCATACGGATGACCGGCTGCCCGAACGGCTGTGCCCGCCACGCACTGGGCGAAATCGGCTTCATCGGAAAAGCAGTTGGAAAGTACAATATGTATCTGGGTGCAGCCTTTGACGGCAGCCGATTGAGCAAAATGTACCGGGAAAACATAGGGGAAGAAGATATATTGAACGAGCTGCGCGTTATCCTGCCGCGCTATGCTCGAGAACGCCAGGACGGCGAGCATTTCGGCGACTTCGTGGTTCGTGCTGGGATTATTGAAGCGACAACTGATGGCACTAACTTTCATAATTGAGATTGAGAGAAGACGGGGATCGCGGGGTCCCTGTCTTTTTTTATTCAAATTCTGCCGGTGTATTACTGTTTATATGGTCAATTTATTTATGTGCAGAGAAAAAATTTTATACGCAGAGAAATGTTAGCTATACGCAGACAAAATTTTTTATACGCAGAGAAATTATTTTATATGCAGACAAATGATTCTTTCTCATAAAATTCAATTAATATTTAGTAAAATGAATGCTTTTATTAGAGGAATCCAGATAAAAATGTCGAATTCACTCAAAAAATACATATTGGAGTGGTGTTATGATTATTAAAGAGCGTAAAATTCCCCTTTTTGTGTTAAAGTTGGAAGCACTTCTTCGTAGATTGCCCCCTGGTCATTCTAAAATCCCGCTAATTAAGGAAGAACTCAGTAAAAGGAATGCAGGTTTTAAAGGTGAGTCCTCTATCGACTTTCCTTTGGATTTTATAGGTGGTAAGAATTATTATATTTTTCATGATATTCGCTTACCCGTTCAATCAAGATTTTTTCAAATAGATACACTTGTGCTAAATACCAAGTTTGCATTAATTTTGGAAGTGAAGAATATTTCTGGAGTTCTTCAGTTCGATACTGTATACAATCAGCTCATACGAATTAAAAGCGGTGAGGAGCAAGTATTTCCCTGTCCGTTAATACAAGTCAAAAGGCAGGCAAATCAGTTGAAAAACTGGTTATCTGAAAACAAACTTCCTTTTGATTTCCCTGTCTTCTCCCTTGTTGTAATTAGTAACCCTCGTACTGGCATTAAGGTTATTCCACCTCATATTAACCTCAGCCAAAAAGTCGTTCACCGTGACACCCTTCCAGTTAAAATAAATCAATTTGAAAAAGATACAACAAATGAAATTCCTGATAAACTCCTCAAAAAAATAATCCGTTTAGTTTTGAAACAAAACATTGAAGGAGATTTATCCATTTTGACAAGGTTTCATATACATGAATCCGAATTGCTGAAGGGTGTGTTATGTCCAAAATGCGGCCACTTGCCTATAACCAAAGTAAAGCGCACCTGGCAATGTGCTTCATGTAATAACAAAAATAAGAATGCACACATAGCAGCTTTAACAGATTATAGACTTTTTATGGGCCCTACTATAACAAATCAGCAACTGAGGGAATTTCTAAATATCGAATCATCACTTTCAGCCACCAGATTACTAAAATCACTAAACCTCCCCCACACCGGAGCAAATAAAAATAGGACCTATACTCTAGTTTTTCCAAATGAAAATACCTCCCAAAAAGGGAGGCACTAAGATTAGTAGCTATAATGCTGTTCCGGAAGGTTGTCATAGACAGCAGGGTCAGCGTTTGAATAGATACGTCCGCAATTGCATTGGCGGTGACATCCATTGCGTTGAAGGCCTGCTTAATCAGGTAGCCGTTCGATTTTTGGCCAAGTACGATGGTTCATAGGAGTGGTCAGCCATTCCGCGCATTTCGAATAGCATGACAGCAATGTCGTATTGGAGTGCCATGGCATTGGAAGCTACTGCAGGGTTTGTTGTCGGTTCATCAAATTTTAGAATAAATGACCAGCCTGCGGCGTGAACGTCCTCATAGAGTAAGGCTGCGAGTTTCTTAGAATTAAGAAAAACTTCTGGATCCACATTCGGGCTTTGAGGAGTAAGAATGGCTCCCGAGGTTAACTTCCCGTAGTAGTCTTCCTGCGTGCCCTGGTGATGGAGGTCAATCATATAATCAATATTGTATTTTTATATAGATAAAATAGCAGTTAATAATCCGAGAACCTCAAAAGTAAAAGAGGTTTTTCAATAAAAATGTCGAAACATTTAGATAGTTATAAAGCTACTATCAGAAAAGGGGGATGAATCATGCGGAATGAAGAGATGCTGCTTATTCCTGGGCCGACACCGGTTGTGGATTCGATTTATGATGCGATGGCACAGGAAACAAGGGGACATACCGATCCGAGGTTTGCGGCTATTTATAAAAGTGCGATTGAGAAGACAAGAGAGATGCTGAAGACGGATGGCGAGGTTTTTGTGATTTCTGGGTCCGGGACGATTGCAATGGAGATGGCTCTTGTCAATACGGTTGCAGCAGGGGAAAAGCTTTTAATCATCAGCCAGGGATTTTTCGGAGATCGCTTTATTAATCTAGCAAAAGCATTCGGAATTGAGGCAGACGTGATTCAATCCCAATGGGGCAAGCAGGTGGACCCTGTATTAGTGGAGGAGAAGCTTGCAAGTCAATCTTACAAAGCAGTGACAATCACTCATGCGGATACGTCGACTGGTGTCGCGGCTGATTTGGATGTGCTTGTTCCTATCATTAAGAAGCATGGCGCCCTTGTTATTTTGGATGGAGTCTGTGCGACTGCCGCGATGGAAGAGGATATGAGCAAGACTTATGGAGACGGAAAAATCGATGTCGTATTAACAGGTTCACAGAAAGCGATCGGTGTTCCGCCAGGTTTAGCCATCGTTGCATTTAATCTAACTGCACTGGCTGCACGGGAACAAATCGAAAGAGTTCCGGCCTATTATTGTGATATTTACAACTGGATTCCGATTATGCATGACCCACAGAAATATTTTGCTACTCCGCCTGTCAACCTTATTTATGGTTATGATGAAGGAATGAGATTGGTTTTGGAGGAAGGAATGGTGAATCGCTACAAGCGGCATGATGCATACGGAAAAGCGGTTCGTGCAGCGCTTGCCGTGTATGGTATGAAGGCGATTGCTGATGAAAATGCAGCAGCAGCCACTCTTAGCTGCATTCTTTATCCTGAAGGAATGAACGATGCAGAATTCCGGGCGGCCTTGGCTAAAAAAGGTGTGATCGTTGCCGGAGCACTGGCGCATCTAGCAGGAAAAGCATTCCGCATCGGCCATATGGGGAACACAACGGAAGAAATGCTTGAAAAAGCAATTGTGCGGATCGGTGAAACGGTATCAGAACTTGGGTATGATGCTGACATTGAAAAAGCAGTACAGCAGTTTCGAGAACTTGCGCTGCCGGTCGCTTAAATAGGAGGCATAAATGTCTGAACACACTTTGGTCCATGCGGAAATTAAAGAGCTGGGAGAAATGAAACTGATAGGACTTCGGGTGCTTTGCCCGGGGGATCATTATATAAAGGAAATTCCAAAAGCTATCACATTATTAAATGAACGAAGCGGTGAGATTAAGCACGTATTGAATCCTCACCAGCTAGTAGGTGCCTTTTTTGTGGAGGAAAGGTCACAGGTTGAAGACGGCTATTGGATTTGTGTTGAGGTGAAGGAGATAGAAGAAGTCCCATCCGGGATGACCTCACTGGAAATCCCTTCGCAAAAATATGCAGTTATAAGGCATAACGGATCAAACCATGAAATTGGGAATTCTTACAGCAAATTGCACGGATGGATAGAAGAAAAAGGATACTGCAGGCTTAAAGGCACATGGCATTTAGAGATTCATCATAAATGGAATAATCTTAATGATCTTGACATAGAGCTCCTGGACACAATTAAATAAAATAATTCTAGGCTGCTGCAGGCAGTCTAATACAACAAAAAGCTGCTTTCATTTACAAAGCAGCTTTTTCAAGTCACTTAAATTATACCATTATTATACAATTAATATCAGTCTTTTTCTATTTTTCTATATTGGTAACCTTATAGGGAAGGATAGGAGGCGGAATTATGATTGATTATCGAATAAGATCTACTGAAGGTTTTGATGAAAAAATGGGGGAACTTGTATCAATGCTGGAACATGCGAGGGCAGTGACCTTACAGGATATTGCATGCTTGACTAAGTCTGAACTGGATTATCTTCCTGAAGAAACCAGCAACTCGATAGGTTCACTATTAATGCATATGGCTTTCATTGAATACGTCCATCAAGTCATCACGTTTGAAAATAGAGATCTGAACGAGGCGGAGCTCCTGAGGTGGGATGCAGCTATGGAACTTGGTGAGAAAGCAAGAGCAAGGATTAAGAATGAACCTCTTGGATACTACATAAATGAACTGGCCAGCATCAGAAAGAAAACTTTAATACTGCTTAAAACAAAGCAAGACAGCTGGCTATTTGAAGAAGGAAAATGGCCAAATGGAGTTCCTTTCAACAACTATTGGTTTTGGTATCACGTTATGGAGGATGGGATCAGCCACCGCGGGCAAATCAGGGTGATTAAACGGCAGCTGGCTTAGGAAAAAGGGTGAGCAGTACAGTTAAGGGGGCCCTCTAATGAATATTCAATTAAAACCTGTCACAAGAGACAACTGGGAAGAAGCAATTAATTTAAAGGTGAAGGAATCGCAGCGTCATTTCGTTCCTTCGGCAGCGGTATCGCTGGCAAAAGTGTATATCAAACCAGATGGGGACAAAGTCGAGTATATTCCATTTTCTATCTATGATCATGATCGAATGGTTGGTTTTATTATGCACGCTTACGAAGCGGGTACAGTTAATATGTATTGGATAAACGGATTCTTTATAGATGAAAAATTCCAGCTGAACGGTTATGGCCGGGCAGCGTTAACCGAAATGATCACCTGGATAATAAATCAATTTCCAATATGCGAGGAAATCCGGTTAACGGTCCATAAAGATAATCATCATGCACGAGATCTTTATAAAAGCTTTGGTTTTCTCCCAACTGGAGAGGTTTGGGGAGAAGAAGAAGTGTTACATTTTACGGTAAAAGGGGTTATTAGATGAATACTGAATCACTTAGGGTGAACAAACGAAGCTGGGAGGAGGCTGCGGAACGGTTTTATGGGCGTAATCCTTTGCCGGAATACGGCCCGCTTGCGCCAACTGAAAATGAGCTGAAATTGTTTGGTGATGTTCGTCAGTTAAAAATGTTGGAGATAGGCTGTGGAAGCGGGCATTCCCTGAAATATTTGGATCAGCGAGGTGCCGGGGAACTTTGGGGACTGGATTTGTCTACAACCCAAATTTCAGCCGCCAAGGCACTCTTGGAAAACACGGCTTCACCTGTAAAGTTATTTGAATCGCCTATGGAAAAAAACCCCGGAATACCTGCCGATTATTTCGATATTATTTTTTCCATATATGCCATAGGGTGGACGACTGATCTGGATAAGACGATAAAAAATATCCATCAGTATCTGAAAAAAGGGGGGGTGTTTATTTTCAGCTGGGAGCACCCCATGTATAACCGGGTTAATGCTAAAGATGGTGTGCTGCTGATGGATAAATCCTATCATGATGAAGGGTCCTACCTGCATGAAGCTTGGAGCCAGCCTGCCATCATGCAGCAATATAAACTAAGTACATATATCAATTTATTGATCGAAAACGGTTTTAAAATTGAAAAGGTAGTGGAGGATATCCGACTGTCAGAGAAGGATTTACGAATGCATGAGAACAGATGGTACTCATATGAAAAAGCAAAGGCTCTGCCAGCAGCTTTTATAATAAAAAGCCGAAGGTCATAGATTTATCTATCTTATCTAGATGTTGATCTTATCACATCGTTTCAGGTTACTATATTTATTTTAAAAGGTGGATGAACGGTAGTGGCATATCCTATTAGAGTTAGAGCTGGTGCGGTAATTATAAAAAATAATAGAATTCTCTTAATCGAATTTGATGATGAAAAAGGTGTTCATTATAATTTGCCGGCTGGAGGGGTAGAACCAAATGAATCCTTACTTGATGCTGTAAAAAGAGAAGCGAAGGAAGAGGCATCTATTGATGTGGAAGTTGGCCCGTTAGCGTTTGTGTATGAGTATGCTCCTCACTTAAATGACAATAAATATGGCGAGATCCATTCACTGGGGCTTATGTTTGAATGTAAGCTAAGAGAAGGCTCAATTCCTATGATGCCTGCCAACCCGGATGTAAATCAAACGGATGTAAAATGGGTACCGTTATCCGATCTGAAAAATATTGTCCTATATCCAAATATAAAAGAACACATTATCCGCTATGCAGAAAATAAAAGAAACCTAGAGTTAATAGAGGAGCATTTATTAGAAGAGTACTAAAGATAATGGAGTTCAAAGAAGAAATTTATTACTTCACACTCCGATCAACCAACCAAAAAATATTTAAAAAGCAGGAAAGTTAACCAAAACAGCCTTTTTGAAAAACACCCTCTATCCCAGAGGGTGTCCATCATGTGCGCCCGGCATGGGT
>JAGGRA010000082.1 GCA_018613035.1 Pseudomonas sp. ISL-84
AATTAAACTGAGGGAGTTTAATACGTCATCTTCGTAATCTTCATAACAGCTTATCAAAAAGGGGACCTTTAGTTCCGAAATTTTTCTTAACAAGTCGGGTTCAAAAGCCATGTTGCATTGTCCTTTGAAATATACTGCAATGTCTAAATAATTATCTTCTGCACCACATTGCTTTATCGTACTTATACCCTCACCAACTTTTTCCACTATCCACTTCAAACCTGCTTCTCCTTCATCACTATTTGAAAAACTTGTCGGTGGACAAAAAATTGCACACTTAAAATCTTTTCTAGATAGCATCCAGCCTGTTTTCTTTTCTAATAATTCAGGTGAGAAATTATCCCCACGCATTACAAAAGAAACGTCCATTCGGATTGTCATTTATTCTCCCCCAAAAATATATATTCTGAGGTTAAAATTCTATATTAGATAAAGAAATCCTTTTTCAACTAAACTGCCCCGTTAGTGCAGCAAGCACCACTTTACAAAAATGCATAAATATTAGTGGTTATTCAGTTATCCTTTGATTAATGATTTGTACACATTAATAAACATACTGCCAAAACATACATTGATTAATTGCCAGAAACATTTACAAAATCTCTTTTTTGTTTGCTGTACTAGCAAAGATTCCTTAGGATCTACTTTCCTGGAAGTTTAATAAACCTCAAAAAGTTTTACGGATTTTGTGAAAATAATTGAAAAGTATATCTTGGACGATTTTTTAGCATCTATTGTTCAGATAAATTCTTCTGTGTTTTTTCTATTGAGATGGATTTTTCAACGACCAAAAAAGAAATTTTTTGATAGGAAGAACTGGTTCACCCAGCCCGCCAGTGATGTTTTTAAGGAAACCCAGAACTTAATAAAAAGTCATTGCTATTAGTCTCATCTGATTTTTAGCTCATCATTACTATAAAAGTGATTAGAAAATACACTAAATATAATATTAACTATAAAAATAATTTTGTTTATGTAATATAAAAATAACTCGTTGTTGATATATATATATATATATATATGTATATTATATATCAATAATTAATTTTTTTATTAAATCATTTCCATACTTTCTGCATATGATTCGTATATTATTTAATTCTAGGACAAAGTCCCACCCACCCCCTATAAGTAACATAACAAAGAGGAAGCACTCACATGGGTGCTTTTTCTTATATTCATATCTGTTAAACTAAAATATTACGAATAATATTTAAAAACTTGTCCATACTAACTAAAAGGGAGGGATGGACATGAAACAAGCAATTTCTAGCATATCATTAGCATTAATACTAATTTTTTTCTATGGTCACATTGGGCAGGGGAAAGAGGATAACCTCTTATATATTTTAAATAGTTTAGATGAATTCAACGCAAATATTAGTGAATGGTCTATATATTATAAGTACAATGCTGGGTATTCAGATTCGTTAAGCACTTTTAGAGAGCACGAAGCCAAGCTAAAAAAGAATTATCCCAACTTTCAATGGGAGGAAAAAAAAGTTAAAGATCATCATATTTCAATAACTGGAAAGATAAACGGAAATAACAAAAGAGAGCAAATTGTTCTCACAGCATTAAAAGAAGGCAACAGGTATAAAATTTTACAAACATATAGTTATACCGGAGAAAATTGGTCACACGAGGAGTACCTAAAACTAACTAACAATCTAGATAACAGAAATAATCTTTATTTTACTGTAAAGTCTAAAATTACACCTGCTCAGCATCAGAAATTAAGTGATATGGCCACTACCATCTTGGATAAGCTTTCAGCTAAACCAGTTGAACAACTTGCTGAGGAGGACTTTGTTTCTGTTTCAGCATACAAAAATTCATGGGGAAACTATTTACCAACAAAAAATAAAGAAAAGATGAATTTACAATTAGGATTGAGACAAAATCCAGATGAAAAATTGATCAGCCTTACAATTGGAAGTCCTATTATTACAATTGAGTATTAATAGCAAATGGAATGTAAATGTCATTGCTTTCAAACAGGATTGAGTAAGTTACTTAAAGAATTTTTGATAAGTGAAAGCATTTTTATGACCAAAATGCAGCCACAAAAAAACTTGAACCGCAAGGAAGAAGGTAACAGGAATAATTTGTATTTATTAATACTTCCCCTTATTTTGGAAAATTAAAATACTAAATTTATGAGTTAGAAACTTAGAATATAATAGCCTTCTGTTCAAAAATGAATAGAAGGTTTTTTGTATGAAACTAAGATAATATTTTTCTTCCTCCATATTTTCTTCAAAGTTATTCTCTATAATACAATTTTGGTATAAAACGGATTAATCGCAATCAGGAGAAAATTCGCTGCCCGCATTTATCTTTAAATTTGTACCTAACTAATTAATAAACTACTTCATATAGAGGAGGAGAACATGAAAAAGTTACTAGTGTTAATAGTTATTGCTGCTATTTTTAATAGATTTCCTAATATAATCCATGCGGCTGATAGCCCAGAGGTGTCAAGTGGTACTGCTATTTTAATGGAAAAACGGGAGAAGTGTTATTTGAAAAGAAAGCAGCTGATAAGATGTATCCAGCAAGCCTGACTAAAATAGCTACGGCCATTTATGCTATTGAAAAAGGAAATTTAACTGATATTATAACGGTCGGTAAAAACCCAAGGGAAGTAGAAGGTACACGGGTCTATTTAGAGCAAGGTGAAACTGTCTCACTTAGAAAGCTAATCCAAGGATTGCTTATTAATTCGGGCAATGACGCAGGTGTCGCCATAGCAGAATATTTAGATGGTAATACAGAGGCATTTTCTAAAAACTTAAATGACTATTTAGATGAATTAGGTTTAAAGAACACGGTCTTTAAGAACCCACATGGTCTATTTAATCCTGAACACGTAACAACTGCTGAAGATTTAGCTTTGTTAACCCGGTATGTCATGGAAAATAAGGAATTCAAAGAAATTTTCGGAACAAAAGAGCTAGAGTGGAAAGGCGCATCTTGGGATACGACCTTATACACCCACCATAAGCTTATGAGAGAGTCACCATATGAAGGAGTCATAGGGGGTAAAACTGGATATGTTGATCAATCTGGCCATACATTGGTGACTGCTGCTAAAAGAAAAGAGTTGAGCTTGATTGTAGTTACACTAAATGCATCATCTCAGTATATTGCTTATGATGACACTAGGAAATTACTCGATTTTGGATTTAGTCATTTTAAAACGTCAAGTCTACCTAAAGGTACCTCATTTAAAGTGAATGATGATTTTTATACTGCCAAAAAAACTCTTTATTTTACTCAAAATATTCAAGGAGATGCACAAAACTCGATGACTGTAGATGGAAGTTTGGAAATTTTGAAGCCAAGCAAAAAATTCCTTTCTGATCTTCAGGATGTAGACTCTATTAAGAAAACTAATGAAACAAAGGAAATAGTTAAGGAATCAAAAGAACAAAATGGTAAAAAAGGGGTTAACGAAGTTTACTTATTAGGAATCGCTCTAATTTCTGCAATCGCCGCTTTTATAGTAATAAAAATTAGGATCAATAAAAAAACCATTATCAAAAAAATTCATTAATTAAATGGCTATGTAATATTGCTTTACATGAACCGGTGTTATATATTTTACCACCCAATTTTTATAAAGTTGAATCGAAGGTTAAAACTATACCGCCTGGCCTAACCTAAGGTGAAATTTATTACATCTAGGGACTAATGGGTAATTCCAAAGTAAAGTAATTACATTTGGAGGGGAAATAAAATGAAGATTTTTTATAAACTGCTGGAAAAGCGGTGGGTTATATGGATTTTATTTATAACGAATTTTTTGGGAACAATCTATGGCTACATCTGGTATGGAAATCAGCTGGCGCATACACCTCCAGAATTTCTGATTTTCGTACCTGATAGTCCGACAGCAAGTTTATTTTTTGTTTTGGTTTTAGGGGCTTTTCTGCTTAGAAAGAACTGGCCATTAATGGAGGCTTTAGCTATGGTAACCCTGTTTAAATACGGGGTTTGGGCTGTGTTTATGAATATTTTTACTTACTATGCCACTGGGTCTCTTCATTGGACTGGTTATATGCTGATTGCGTCGCATGCTGCTATGGCGATTCAGGGGCTGCTTTATGCTCCGTATTATCGAATAAAATTATGGCATTTGGCAATTGCAGCTGTATGGGTATTACATAACGATGTTATCGATTATGTGTTTTTCATGATGCCGTGGTATGGTCCCTTAAGCAACTACATTTCACAAATAGGATATTTTTCTTTTTGGTTAAGTATAGCCTCATTATTTATAGCTTATTTTATTGCCATCAAAAGAAAAGGGAGCTGAACGGCTCCCTTAATACGAAATTATATTTAGTATAAAGATTTTAATTGTGTTTACGGATAGATCCTTAGCTGGGACTGTACTTCAATGTTATCTAAATTTGTAATTATAATAGAACCTTTCTTCGAATGAGCTTCTAACGATAAAAGGGAGTTTGGGCAGATTTTTAACATTTTTCTCAGTTCCATAGGGATTGAGAGCCTCCCGTTCCTAAAAATTACTTTATTTAAATGATCGTCTTCATGGTGTCTGCTAATCACAAGCTGGCCAGCTTCCTTATATATATATACATATTCTCCATCCTTTACACTCAAAGTTTTCTTTAGTGCCACCGGGAGTGAGATTTGACCGTTTTTTGATAACTTTTTGATATACAAGGAATCTTCATCCTTTCTATACTATGAATTTCCGCTAGAATTCCATTTATATCCTATTCCCCAAACAGTAATTAAATAATGGTCTACGGGATAACCGGACTGTCTTAACTTATCTCGGATATTTCTGATATGGGAATCAATTGTCCTGTTATCAGTCCGGCCATTATTTTCCCAAATGCTGTTTAGCAGTGCCTCACGGGAAAACACATAGTTGGGGGTTTTTAGCAGGGATCCTAAAAGGGCAAATTCCTTCTGAGTTAAGGGGATTGATTTTCCGTTATAAGTCAGATCAAATCCGCTTTCATCCCATATTAACCCCTGAAAGGAAAGCCCTATCTTATTGGGGGTAGTAGCAGATGTTCTTCTTAATAAAGCCTCAACTCTTGCCAACAGTTCCTCCTCATTAAAAGGTTTGGTCATATAATCGTCTGCTCCCAGCTTAAACCCATTAAGTATATCCTTTTTTTCTTTTTTTTCTGTCAAAATTAAGATGGGGACATTTGAGACTTTCCGTATTTCTTTGCAGACCGTCCAACCATCCATTTCAGATAGTGTAATCTCCATTATCACTAACGATACATTTTCCGACGTTAGGCATGTTAATGCGTGCTTAACAGATTGAGGATGTAAACATTGATAGTACGGCAAGAAAAACTTTGTTAAAAAGTTAAGCACTCCTTGATCTTCATCAATAATCATGATCTTATTCATTGCAGTTGCTCCTCATTTGGTTATTATCCATAAAGTAACTTTACAAAAAAAATATGAAGAAATTTTGCATTATTATTAACTTCCAGTAAAATTCTTAAGTCTTTTTTGGAATAGGGAAAGGAAACCTATAAATATGCATTTTCTATGAATATTAGCTGTAGATTCAGTGGGCAGATAGCAACAGAATTAAATATAAGGAGGAAAAAAGTATTGAAGAAAACTATTAGGTATTCAATAATTGCTGATCTTTAGGAATGGTTTGGGTAATGGAACCTTCTTTCCATACCGGACAAGGGATTTTAGATGAAAAACATAAAATTGTGAAATCAGGTGGTAAGTAAATGAGCATATTTAAAAATTTTTGACCTCAAATTGAAGGCATAGCCGCAGCTGTGCCTTTTGTTAGGAGTCTTTGTAATTCTATGTCAAATATTAATTGACTCAACTAATACATAGGTTTATGGACCTTGTTTTGTATCAAATATTTTAGGTTTTCCATATTTAATAGGAAAGGGATTGCATTAAAACTATAATGAATGGACTTCTGGCCTTGTGTTTTTTGCACATTAAGTGCATATTTTTATTGTAGTCTTTATGTGATCGTTTGAAGGAGAGTGTTAGAATGAAAAAACTTGATGGACGCCTGGTTTGCAAACACTACATAAGGGAGTAAGGGTTCAGATTGTGAACATGGCCAGCGGCTTGATTAGTTTTTATTCTTCTGAAATGATCTTATAATTGGTAGCAGGAGTGAGATTTATGAAAAAGTCATTATTATTAGCAGTCCTTGGATTAACTTTAAGCCTTGCAGCATGTGGAAAGGCTGAAGAAAAAGAGACCAAGGATATCGAACAATCAGAAGGCCAAACTGATGAACAGGGAAGCGGGGGAGAGGAAGCATCCAATAGCTTTTTTGAAGTCATTGACGGGAAAATTGATCATATCCATGGGATGGGTTACCCTGGAAATCAAGGCAAGCTCTTTTTTGCAGCTCATGATGGGTTAAAAGTTTATGATAACGGAAAATGGTATAAAACAAAGGAAGAAAATAATGATTATATGGGCTTTAATGCAACAAAAGACGGTTTTTATACGAGTGGGCACCCTGGACAGGATTCAAGCCTTCCCAATCCATTAGGAATACAAAAGAGTACTGATGATGGACAGACTCTTGAACAGATAGCAGTAGAAGGTGAAACTGACTTCCATCTAATGGGAGTGGGCTATGAAAAACCGATGATTTTCCTAATGAACCTACAGAAAAATTCCATCATGGAAGCAGGAAGATTTTATCTCAGCGAAGATAACGCAACGACATGGAAGGAAGTATCGGCAAATGGCCTTGATGATAAATTGCTCAGTGTCGCTGTGCATCCACAAAAAGCTAATTATTTGGCCGCATCAGGGCAGCAAGGGATATACCTTTCAAAAGACAAAGGTGAAAACTTTGAACTGATTTCCGGAAGCGGACAAGGCACATCGGTCTTTTTTACAAACGAGAGTTTGATTTATGGCACTTATGATGGTACAGCTAAACTGACAAAGCTATCTCTATCTGATGAAACAGAAGAGGAAATACCATTGCCTGAATTGAAAGAAGATGCAGTTATGTATTTTGCCCAAAACCCAAAAAATGAACAGGAAATGGCGTTTGTTTCATTTAATGGAGACATATATCATACAACTGATGGCGCTAATAATTGGGATTCCATTGTAGAAGCAGATAAAAGTAAATAAATTAAAAAGATCGAAGGCTTGCTTCGATCTTTTTAATTTATTACACCGCACTGCTATTCCTTAACCTTAAACTGTCCCATCATCCCCGCATCTTCATGCTCTAAGATATGACAATGGTACATAAAGACTCCTTCATGGTCAAAAGTTGCGATCGCCCTTACTTTTTCGCCAGGATTAACAAGTATGGTATCCTTCCACCCTCGCTCATTAGGAGGTGGCGGGTTTCCGTTTCTGTCAAGGATCCGGAACTGTACACCATGTGCATGAAAAGGATGCGCCATACCGCCATTGTCTCCCATCATTCCACCCATCATCCCGGAACCATCATTTGAAATTTCCCATATTTCGGTGTCACCAAGTTTAACTTCTTCGTCAATTCGATTCATATCCATTTGTTTGCCGTTTATGTTTACATTCCTGCCCATTCCCTGCATGACAAATTCTCTTGTACGAACTGCACTTTCCGGATCAATCTCAGGGATATCTGTTAAGTTAGCTGGAATGGCATAATCTCTTCCTTCTTTTTCAGTGACAACAAACTTCATGAACGGAGTTCCCTGGTCAGTTAAATAAACCACATCACCTTCATTATAATCAGAGAAATCAACGATGACCTCAGCCCTTTCGGCGGAGCTCAGAATTAAGCTGCTCATTTCAGCAGGCTTTTCCAAAAAACCCCCATCACTAGCAATCTGTTGGAATGATTGGCCGCTGCTGAGTGTGAAATTGTATATTCTTGCGTTAGACCCATTTAAAAGGCGAAGCCTCACCTTTCCTCTAGGCACTTCCATGTAGGGGTTGACTGTCCCATTTACCAAAATGGCTTCTCCTTGAAGTCCCATCATTACATCATGCATCCCCAGGTTATACTCGTATTTACCATTAGCATCAAACTGTTTGTCCTGGATAATAAGCGGAACATCATCTACTCCGTATTCTTTTGGAATATCGAGGTTATCCGAAACTTCATCATCAATGTAAAACAAACCTGCAAGCCCCATGTATACCTGTTCACCTGTTGTGTGCAGAAGGTGAGGGTGATACCATAACGTGGCAGCTGGCTGTTTTATGGTGAACTGTGGATTCCAAGTATCTCCTGGCTGGATTCCGGAGTGAGGCCCGCCATCCTGATCACCGTCAACTTCAAGCCCATGCCAGTGGACAGTAGTCCCGGTACTCATATCGTTTTTCACTTTTACTGAAACTTCTTCACCTGCTCTTACTCTAATGACGGGACCCAGGTAATCTCCGTTATAGCCCAATGTCTTTGTCGCTTTGCCTTTTAAAAATTCCTTTTCGGATTCTTGGGCAGTTAAATGGAATTCAGCCTTATTAGGGTCTGGGTTCGCATCTTCTAACATAGGGGGGATTGGCAAAAGAGCGTCAAAAGAATAAACTTCATTTTCAAGGTTTTCAGGTCCATTCCCCATTCCGCCCATTTGGCCATTTGGCGTATTCCCTCCCATACCAGAAAATCTCATGAATAGAAACAGGGCTCCAAAAGCTAAGACTAAAACACTGAGAGCAATATAAATACCTTTTTTCAATCGCTTCTACCTCTTTTCAGATTTTTTCTTAGTCTTTGTAAAAGACTGTGAGAAATAGCATGAGAAAAATTTATTATACCTAGCTAAGTATTTAAAAATAATAGCCTGCTTTTATTTTTAAAAGCAACCAAAAAGGACTTCCAGTCCTAAATATGCATTTTTTGTGGAGTTTATATGAAAATGGCAGTGGTAAAAATTAAGAGGATGAAAACAAAACTTTTAGGAGGAGTGTAAAAATGCTACTACCTGCATCAGATATGGGGATTATAACTACTCATTTATCATCACATGATGGAATGATTTTTAAATTTAAATCACACTTAAAGCAAGTAAAAAATAAGCAATTAAGAAAAATACTTATACTACAACTGGGCGTCTTGCGTAGCCATACCAGAATAATGCTTGAAATGATGAATCCTGATAAAAGTGAATTCCCGGAACTTCCTGCATTAGATCATTTACCTAAGGAAGAAGACATACAGGAAATAGAAAATGAAAACAATCCAATGTCAGAAGTGCATATTGCTTTGGAAGGAAAGGCTTCTGGTGAGTCGATGGCTCAAAATAATTTTTTTTCTGCATTAAAAATGAAAGACCCTAAAGTGAAACAAATCCATGTTGAGATGGCACTCCAACAGGTGAAAATAGTAGAAGAAATAACGAAGTTTTTAAAAGAGCAAAACGCGGATATAATACCACTGAGTAATGCAGAGGAACAAAATAAAGTAATAAAACACTTTCAACATATAATGGGAGAATGATCGAAAATAATT
Organism: Pseudomonas sp. ISL-84; assembly: GCA_018613035.1. Lineage (GTDB taxonomy): Bacteria > Bacillota > Bacilli > Bacillales > Cytobacillaceae > Cytobacillus. The sequence goes on from JAGGRA010000082.1 coordinate 9,464, forward strand.
AATTTTTTTTGAGGTGAAATGATGAATCAGGAATCAAGCCATAGTATGCATGGACATGAATCTCATGTCCATTCGGAACCTGCAATTCGTATAGATGATATACAAACAAATTGGGTTATCAGTCCTGCTGAAATTAGTCCTAATCAGGAAACTGAAATTTCTTTATCGATCAAAAGTGACGGAAAAATATTAACATCTTTTTCAGCTGTACATGAAAAACAGATGCACATGCTTGTTATAAGTCACGATCTAAGTATTTTTCAGCATTTGCACCCCAATTATGATGGAGAAGGCAAGTTTAGTGTGAAGACTACCTTTCCAAAAGCAGGAAAGTATAAAATATTTGCTGATTTCCTTCCGGAAGGTTCTGCGCAGCAGCTTGCCAAGTATGACGTAATAGTTGAAGGCGAGGAACAGAATGAAACAGTTAATCCTGATAAGGAGTTAAAAAAGGCTGTAGATGACTTAGTGTTTGAGTTAAAGTTCGATGATTTGGCCGTAAAAAAGCATATATTGATGACATTCACTGTTACGGACCGCAAAGGCCATAAAATTAAGGAGTTGGAACCTTATCTTGGATCTGCAGGACATGTAGTCATTGTAAGTGAAAAAATGGACGAGTTTCTCCATGTCCATCCAAAAGATGAGGCCACTAAAGGACCGGATGTTGAATACATGACTACCTTCCCTAGTTCAGGCAAATATAAAATTTGGGGACAATTTAAATACCTTGGCAAGCTTTATACGGTTCCATTTATTATAAATGTTCCTAGTAAGTAAATAATAAAAATAGCCTAACGGTAAAATAGGGCACACTTATAAGGTGTGCCTTATTTGATTAAAGATAACATTTATTATTCATAACCTTCTCAGGAACGGAGGGAAGATATTGAAAGAAGAAGTTGTAGATGCAAAATTGAAAAATGTTCAATCAAACAAAGACAGGCTGAAAATTATTACAGTACTTGCCATACCCGCTGTAATCGAAAATTTTTTCCAAACCATCCTTGGTTTTGTAGATACCTATTTCGTTTCAAAGCTTGGGCTGGCAGAAGTGTCAGCCGTAGGAGTCACCAATGCTGTTCTTGCCATCTATTTTGCTTTATTTATGGCAATTGGGGTTGCTGCGAATGTAAGAATTGCTAATTTTCTTGGTGCAAATCTGCCGGAAAAGGCAAGGCATATATCACAGCAGTCTATTGTCCTGGCGATTTTGTTTGGATTGCTTACTGGTGTGGCAACCTTATTTTTTGCGGAGCCCTTATTAAAGCTAATGGGGATTGAAGCTGATGTTCTGGAGGCTGGGTCTCTTTATTTTAGGATCGTCGGCATTCCCTCGATCTTTATGTCTTTAATGTTTGTCTTGAGTGCAATCCTGCGAGGGGCAGGAGACACAAAAACACCGATGAAAGTTAGTATCATTATTAATATTGTTAATGCCGTATTGGATTATGTTTTGATATTCGGCTTTTTATTCATTCCTGAAATGGAAATTGTAGGAGCTGCCCTTGCTACTGTATTTTCCCGTGTTGTTGGAAGTGCAGCACTCTTATATTACTTAAACCGGTCAGAGATTCTTGCTTTTCGCAAGGACTATTGGAAGCTGGATAAAGTGCATTTAATGGAGTTGACGACGCTTGGAGCACCAGCAGCAGGTGAACGGTTAGTCATGCGTGCTGGCCAAATCGTTTATTTCGGATTCGTTGTGGCACTCGGAACAAATGCCTTTGCAGCCCATCAAATCGCAGGAAATATTGAAGTCTTTTCTTATATGATTGGTTATGGGTTCGCAACGGCAGCAACCATACTGGTCGGACAGCAAATTGGCGCAGGCAACCTAGATGAAGCGAGACGATATGCCAAACTTACAACCGTCTTAACTTTAGCATCTATGACTGCCCTGGGGGCTATGTTATTCTTTCTCGGTGATTGGGCGGGAAGTTTCTTTACAGAGGATCAGGAGGTCATCGGAAATATTGGTACAGCACTGAAGATATCAGGCATTTTTCAACCCTTCTTAGCTGTCCTTATGGTATTAACAGGTGCTTTCCAAGGTGCAAACAATACAAAATTTCCAATGTACCTGACAGCTGTTGGCATGTGGGCTGTACGCACCGTTCTTGTGTATGTATTAGGGATCATGCTAGGCTGGGGCTTGGCAGGAGTCTGGATTGCAATTGGCGCTGATATAGCATTCAGGGCAATTGTGCTGGTTATTCAGTTCCACAGAGGAAAATGGATGGCTCTCGAAAAAGCACCGGAGGCAGAATCTGAATGCCATCCGCAGACAACAAAGGAAACGATGTCGTCTTGTGTAAACAACTATTAAAATCTGATTATTGCTAAGTACCAAATGAAAGAATCTATGTGCTTTTTTAATGAAAAAGGACCAAAAAAGGTCCTTTTTCATTTCTATAATAATTAGGGGGATCTTTATTATATATTAAAGGTTTGCATGATTTATGGATTAAACTTAAAATTTATAAAAAGCAGCAGTACTTTTTCAACAAACGAGTAAAATCAAAATTTCTTCTGTATTTACATAGCAGGATAGCCGGAATTTATTAAAGTCATTACAGCAAACCAGCCAAAAACAAGGAAGCTGCCTAATCCAAATAGCACACCTAGAAAATTTTTATTTTTCAATGCACTAATTGTTCCAAAACCAGCAAGCAAAGCGACTAGTCCAAATATAATTACAATGCCCATCCAAAACACTCCTTTCTTATGATTTATTGACCTCTCAAAAAAAGCGACCTTTATTAAGGCCGCTTTTCTGTGTCTAGCGGTAGTATTATTACTACTCTGGTTTATTGTTAGCATTTGGATTAGGGGTAAAACTTGGCTTAAATCCGTCGTACTTAACCATATTTACCATTCCAGCTGTAGCGTGGTGAAGATCATGACAGTGGAATAGCCAATTGCCTGGGTTATCGGCTTTAAACGCAACAACGTATTCATCACCTGGTTTTAAGTTAATCGTATCTTTCATGATCGGGGATCCTTCTATAGGTTTCCCGTTTTTGCTAAGAACCTGGAAGAAGTGACCGTGCAGGTGCATAGGGTGATCATCCATCTTAGAGTTATTAGTCAGTGTTACCTTAACGAGATCGCCTTCCTTAACATTTATGTTATCTGTATCAGGGAAAGTTTTGCCGTTAATCGTATAGGCCATATCGCTGCCATCCATCGCTGTATTTAGATCCATTTTATATTCAACATCGTAATTCTGATCCAGTGAAAATTCCCCTTGTTCAGAAGCGCCATAGTTAACAAACGTGAATTCTGGAAGTTCTTCAGACTGATTAGATTTATCAGTTGAGTTAGAAGAGTTTTCATATTGAATTTTTGTCTTCATCCCACTTGTGCCTTCCATGTCACCGTGGCACTCGATGAACCATTCACCAGGGTTGTCCGCAGTAAACTCAATGTCATATCGCTCACCTGGTGCTATTGAGATCACTTGATCTTTGATTTCTTTTGGTTCATTTAGTTCTTGTCCGTCGATGGCTGCCACTTTAAAATCATGGCCATGCAGATGGATTTTATGAGACATAAACCCTACATTGACAAGACGAATCCTCACCTTTTCTCCTTCTTTTACCTTTAAAGGCTCAATGCTGTCGCCGCTTTTGCCATTTATCGTAAAGATATCGTAAGCACTCATATCGTGGCCCATCTCGCCCATTCCATTCATGCTGTCATTGCTATCTGACTCCATACTGCCGTGATCCATACCGTTCATACTTGAATCCTCTGAATCAGTCTCTTTACCGCTGTCTTCTTCTGACCCCATGTTACTGTGATCCATACCTTCCATGCTGGATTCACCCTCTTCAGGTTTGCTCATCCACTCATCAAGCATGAGAGTATAGTCACGATCATAGGTCTTCTCTTTTGGTTCTACAATAAAAGAACCGTAAAGACCTTTATCCATTTGCTCAACAGCATTTTGATGGGTATGGTACATGTATGTTCCGGGGTCCTCAGGTGTAAATTCATATGTGAAGGTTTCACCTGGCTGGACGGCATTTTGTGTTACACCCGGGATGCCATCCATTTCGTTTGGAACTGTAATCCCATGCCAATGTATTGTTACAGGTGTGTCTAATTCATTTTTAAGGTTGATTTTTACTTTTTCCCCTTGCTTTACCCGAATTTGGGAGCCGGGAACAGAGCCATTGAATGTCAGTGCATTCACGCTAACACTCTCATTCAACTGGTGTTTGCCTTCTTTAGCAACTATATTAAATTCTTTTCCTGTAAGTGTTTCAGTAGCATTCGTTTTTTGTAGTCCCTCAACCTGTTCTTTTTCATTAGCATCATTATTATTTTCTTCTTCCATGTCCATGTTCCCATGGTCCATACCACTCATATCTCCGCTTTGCTGTGAAGAACAAGCAGCCAAAAAAAGGATGGCAAAAAATAATATAGCAAGTAGTTTAAGTTTCATGACTGAATACCTCCTGTATTTATTCAAACAAATCATAATAAAAATAAGTGCAGAAATTATGGATAAAAAATTTTTTAAGGAATTTTTATTTTATACAATGAGCATTTGGCTCTTTGTTAACACAAAATTCATATTTGGTACAGGCACTTTCTGGGGAACTCAGAAATTTCTGCAAAAAATAGTGTTAACATAAATCCAAAGTAAGGGAGGTGGCGAAAATGGATAAATGGAGCAGACGAACATTTATTTCAAAAACGCTTAAAGGAACGGCGGGGGTATTTGCCATTTCAATTCTTCCTCTGGGTTTGACAGCATGCAGCAACAGGGAAAGGGTGGATACAAGTACGATGGCCAGCTTAGGGCCTATCAGTGAACTGGAAATGGGGGAATTCCCTAAGAAAGTACCTTATAAAACAACAGTTCAGGATGCATGGGTTGAACAAGAAATGGAGGGCTTTGTATACATCAATAAAAACAATAATGATAATTCTTTAATTATAATGTCACCTGTATGTACACATTTAGGATGTATTGCAGGAACTACAGAAGAATCCAAGAAGGAAGAAGAAGGAGTAACATTTTACTGCCCCTGTCATGGAGGAAGGTATGACGAATTTGGTATTAATGTCGGAGGACCCCCGCCAAGACCGCTGGATGTTTTCAAAACGTATATCCAAAACGGCAATGTGTATATAGCCATACTTAGCCCAATCAAACGGGAAAAGTCAAAAGGATGAACGGAGCTGATGTCATATGTCATGCTGTTCCAATAAGAAAGAAAAAATCGAAAAAAAGAAAATACCACCGGGCTTATTCTTAATTATCTGGTCTTTGCTTGTGGGAGTGATAGCTTTATTGAGTTTATTATTTAGATAAAAACATAGTTCTAAATGAACAGGCTGCGGTTTGGTCTGTTCATTTTTTTTGCGGTGAAAATTTTTATCATACATTCTAAATATGGAGATTTAATGGATTTCAAAAGATTGTTAGATTTTTTGAAAATATATTTGGTTAAGTGAAATAAATCACTTTTATACTCTTGCTTAGTTATTATGCTTTCCTTAAATTCGAAAGGGAGGAACCTATCATGAGTAATGTAAAAAAGAGTATATTTATTTTTCTTTTGATGTTAGGAGTGATACTGGCAGGATGCAGTTCAGCAAGTAATGCAGGGGATGAGGGAAAAAGTGAAGAGGAGCCTTTATCAAAAGTTAAAGATCAAGAACAGCAAGAAAATGAGAATGTTGAAGAGGCCGACCAGAAGACAGCTGTCCAATATTATTATACCGCAAATGAAGGAGGCAGCATCTCTAAAATAAATGCAGCTGACAATTCGATTGTATCGACAATAGAAGTAGAAGGATCCGTTCATAATGTACAGGTTTCACCAGATGGAAATATGATTGGGGCAACGGTTGTGCCAAGTATGGGAGGACATGGCGGAGATGACGTTGGCCATGGAGAAGAAATGGAAATGAGTGCAAAAGCGCTTTTTTACAGCATTGAGAGCGATGAACTAATCCAGGAGGTCGAAGTCGGAAATCACCCTGCCCATATTGTTTTTACTGAGGATGGGAAGTATGCTGCTGTAACCAACAATGAAGACAATAATGTGACTGTCATTGATATGGTGAGCTTTAATGTTGTTAATACAGTAGAGACAGGGAAAGGACCACATGGATTCAGAATTTCGGCAGATAGCACGAAAGCTTATATTGCAAACATGGGTGAAGATACAGTCAGTGTTGTTAACCTTGAAACCATGAAGGAAGAAAAGCAAATTAAAGTGGGAACAGCTCCTGTCACTACGGGTGTTACCTCTGATGGAAAAACCCTGGTCGCTACTTTAAACGGAGAAAATGCTCTCGCTGTTGTTGACTTGGCTACTGATAAGGTAGAAAAGATTCCCGTGGGCACTGGTCCTGCCCAAGTTTACATTGATGTGAATGATCAGTACGCTTATGTTGCTAACCAAGGAACAGAAGAAGCTCCTTCCAACAGTGTTACAGTAATCGATCTTGCTGCAAAGAAAGCCACAGCTGAAATTGAAACCGGAAAAGGATCGCATGGAGTCGTAGCAAGTCCGGATAATAAGAGGGTGTATGTTACCAATATGTTTGAAGATACGGTCAGCATCATCGATAAAGAACAGAATAAAGTAATTGATACAATTAAAGTAAGGGGAGTGCCGAATGGGATTAGCATTACAAATTAATTTATTTGCTATATCTATATAAGTGCAAAAAGCCGCCTAATTAATATAAAATAGGCGGCCTTCATTCTTTTATCTTTTTATCGGTTATGAATACTGAGAGACCAGTATCCATTTGTTAAGTTAAAAAATAACAAGTTGTTTTTAAAAAAATTCTAGTCATACTATTCAACAATCGGGTCAGATTGTGGAGTAACTGATATGTCGTAGTAGACACATACTGCGCAGTAAAGGTGTTAACTTTTAAGGTGACTTTGTAAAAAAAGTACTTAAAGTAACGAGGCAGGTTTGTTGAGGAGTAGTGAATATCTTGGATTTTTTCTAGTTCAATAGTTTTTTCGTATACATAAATTGGATTTCACTGGTGATTCTGAAACTATTCTGGAGTTTATTCGTAAAATTATATTGAGAGGAGGAAGTTAGTTGAAAAAATTGTTAATTCTGGTTATCCCCTTTTTAACCATATTCTTTATAAGTGCCTGTAAGCAAACCAATTTCGAAGATGAAGCGTTGCAGATAGGCAAGGAATATAAAGAAATGCAATATACCATTAAAGATTATGAAAATCCACCAGATATTACTGAGAAAAGTAAGACTTATTTAACAGAGGACGAATACGAAAGAACCTTGGCTAATCGGGTATTCGAACTGATAACAGAAGCTGCCGTCGCACAAAAAATATCTATTGAACCCGAAGATATTGTATTTGAAAAATTTGATACCGAAAATGAAAAAGATAAAATTCGATTGAATTACAAAATGATAATCATAGGTAAAGAGAACTCTGGAGAAGTACGATTCAGGATGAAAACAAAAGGGCAAATGACTGTTATCCAAACAGAAGATGGCATAAAAATTAGCAGAGATTGGGATGAATCCATCTCACAAAATGAATTACCGAAACTTCATTCTGAGTAATTGTGCAAGTTTATGTTCAAGATCAGCTGCCCAACCTGGCGGCTGTTTATGTTCAACTAAAGGGCAGTTTTATGGAAAAGTTGTTTTGAACCAAAATAAACAATTTAGGTCAAGGAGGAATTTGAAGAGAGAATTTTATTAAAAACGGCTTTATATTCCTTTATTATTAATAATGGTTCTGATACAAAGGGTTAGATGTTCCAAAATAATGAAATTGTTGGTATACCTTTTCCATAGATAAGTAATAAAGTGTAAAACCACGCATTTAATAAATTGGATATATAGAGGTATTTGAGAACTAAATTATAAAGTGTAAAACTAATGAATCACTTTGGTTTAAAGCTGCCAAATCAGTTACACAAAAAAATAAGAGACAGAGGGATGAACATGAAAAAAGTATTCGGCACAATCGGATTAGGAGTACTCGCACTTGGAGTATTAATAGGAGCTGGGAATCCAACAGAAGAAAAGTTTCACCAAGGGGAAATACCCCTTAAAGTTTACAAATCTGAATCTACTGGAGTCGAAGTGGAGGTTCATGCTGCTAATCCTGATAATGCTGAAAAGATAAAAGAGGAACAAGGGTGGACAGACAATGAGCCTGTTACAATCGTTAAATAACCCACTAGATTTAGAAGAATGGAAGAGCTCAACATAAATAAATAAAAAATTCTCTCTTCCTACTTCATTAGGGTGATTTTGTTCAAGGACAGCTGCTGATATTCAGGTTTTTCGTGGCTTTTTTAATTAACTAAAGAGGGAGCATTCCTGTTATAAGTTTGTGAAGAAATGTACTTAAACAACCGGTGCTTTAGTTCAACAAGAACTTGTCATTTTTAAACTGGATCTTTTGCTACGCAGTACGAAGAAAATATGCACTAAGAATAAGTAGGTTTCTCAACTAAATTGTGCTTATATTCAAGATGAGCTGCAGAACAAGCAGCTTTTTTCTTTTTGAAAGGGAGTACAGTTCAACAACTATTGCTACATCAGGAGACAGGTTCTGGATGCTCTTTAGAAATTTAAAAAACCATCTACATACTTAAAAAATATAGATGGTGTATGTAAAATATTCTTTTTTAAGGTTGGCAACATAAATTTCCTTCGCCCTTTTCGAGAGCAGATTTTAGACTATCAAGAACTCCTGACCAAGCCATTTGGTGCCACTTAATTGCTTTAGCCCAGTCCTCATTATCTTTAAATCCAGTATGTTCGATGATCACTTTGGTTGAATCCTCGTTGATTGATTTGAACCTTACATTAACATTTGTTAATTCATTTTCATTGTTCATTAATGTCTCAAATTGGTCTGGTCCTTTCCAAGTAAAATGTAGCTCTTTTTCATTAATAAGTTTTGTGATTTTACAACCCTTCGTATTCATACCCTCACTATTTCCAGGTATAAAGTAAAGTTCGTATGCACCACCTTCTTTAGCTTCTACAACTGTTTCAGGTGCAAACCATTCAGAAACTCTTTCAGAAATTGTCCAGGCAAACCATACTAAATTTAATGGTGCATTAATTGTCACCTCTTTAATAATAGCTTTATCATTTGCGGTAGTTGTCAATAGAACCTCTCCTTTTGTAGAATAATTACCCTTAAATAGTATCACTATTGGGAAAATTTTGAAAGGGTAATTGTTTCGTAACCTTATTAAACTAAAGAGGGCGTTATATGTAGTATGATTTTCCACCGTATTCAACGTAAGTAAAGATACGAAAAATGCCAAATTTGTATCTTTGTAGAAGCATTATATATAGTAAATAATTATAGTTATTAACGTTAACAAACATAGGACTTTACGTGGAGAGGTGGGTATGATAGGCTTGGATGCCTGATGAAACAACGGCTTCAGGCTTTCAAGACCAATCATGCCCACAGAGGCTCCACGTCAAGTTCTTAAACGCCTATCAATGGTTACATGGAAACAATGATAAAGGGTGCATCATATCAATGTTTTAGATCAGATACTATATATAACTGCACGATTCTTCAATAATGCAGTATTGCTTTTTCTTATTCGACTAACGAAGCAGTTTAGTGGAACAAGACTTTGAAGGAGAATAAGGAGTTCAAGTTGAATAAGTAATAAAACCTGGAGGTGCTGTCGTGCAGAGTTTTGTATATCATATGGTTCCTAAAGAGATGAAGGGAGACAAACTAATTCCTCTGAATTCTTTAAAAAAATCTCATCCTAATATGTATAACAGGTATTCGAAAAAGTATTTCGACCATCCAGAGAGAACAAAGTTACTGACAAGACAGATTCCTAAACTTAATTGTTTATGGAATGATGTTCTTCATTTTTTACCCCTACATCCGTATTACGTCTATGAAGCATTAACCAGCCTAGGTATAAAAACAAAAGAGGGTCAACTCTTTTTCAAAATTCCCATTGAGAAACTCAAAAATAATAAGAATGCTTATTACCTTTACACAAAAGAAAAATACAGAGGTCCTGCTGAAGATATAGCGGAGGACGAAATTAAGCTATTGGATATTGAGAATTATAGAGAAATTAAAACAATACCAAGAGATACATTTGAATATTACAAAATTCAAAATGAAAAAAGTAACAGATTTGGTTTGTTCCCTTTCATACCACATTTATTAAGTATTGGTGAAGTTGAGATAAAAGATGTAGAAACAGTAACTTGGAACCTACTTGAATGAGTTAGTGAGTGGAGCTGTCTTTTTAGGCAGCTTTTCTTATTGTACTAAAGGGGAAGTTTAGCTGAAGAAGGTTAATTAAAAACAAGCAGAGAATTATAATGTATATAAATGCACAGGGAAAGATTTTGATGAAGAAGCATATCTCAATTGAAGTTGATTTAGAAACTTTAGAAAACAGACAAAACGTTACTGGGGATATTTACTTCGTTATTGACCACCATCGTTATTTTCCAGAGGAAGGATGGTCTGATTTTGTTGTTACTATATTAACCTGGTGGATAAATTCTATTAAAGGGTTAATTGTTTCTGATTTCGGAAAACCTTTTGAGTTTGATTTTATGGACGGCACTCCAATTGTTTTAGCTAAGAAGTTAGATAATGAAGATTTAGAATTAAGCTTTTGCATAGATGAGGGAGTAAAACACCAAGTAATTCTAACTGCAAATTGTTCAATTAAAGAAGTTAGAGATTCAATCCTATCTGTTTCAAAAAAAGTAATCAGGTTATTTGAAAGCGAAAAATGGAACAGGGAAGACATAGATGAACTTAAGGACTTAGTTTTATCCTTAGAACGATACCCATTTTCTTATTGCGAATGGGTGTAAGAGTCCAGAGTATGCTAACAACCAGGCGGCACTTTATTCGGCTAAAGGGGAAGGTTCGTTTAGGAAAGGGGTTTTTATGAATTACTCTGAACTACTTCAATATCAAGGTTATATTTACTTAAACTCAATATTCGAACCCGAGGATAACACGTTAATCATTGATATTGACCGTTGTAAAACAAATGATATTATAGTCGGTGAAAATGATACTTCATCATCTTATGGCTCCATATATGCGGACGAAACACTCCCCATTATTCGACTTAAATTTGATTGGTACATTGCTTACTCAATTAGAAATGAGAGTTTTACTACAATGGATGAGTACGAGCTTTATGAAGGAAGGGTTTTTTCGCTTTATTCAAAATCCCGATACCTTGACTTTATTGAAGTCGGCACTATAGCTGGCGAAATTTATCCTGGACCGCTCAAACATTATGGGATAAATGCTTTAAATCACATAATTGATGTAATATCGACTGAACCACCAAGCATTTCTGTAATACAAAGAAATGATCAAAAGAGTAAGGGGAACAGCAGGTTTTGAAGAAATGTACTTAAACTCCCTCAGTTTAATTCGATTTACTCTTAAATACTCGCTTATTCGCAGGATTTCAAATCCACATGTAAGAACAATGACGAATTTATGGAATGAGTATTAGA
>JAGGRA010000083.1 GCA_018613035.1 Pseudomonas sp. ISL-84
ACCCATGCCGGGCGCACATAAAAAACCCTTCTCCCGGCAGGAAGAAGGGTTTTGCTATGTTTGACAGAAAAGTTGGGGCGTTCTCATGCTTGTAGCTACAGTGATTAAAGAATATATGCGTTGCGTTGAACGAACATGGCGAAGTCAGACAACAGTCCTATATAGTATAAGCGCTTTCCTGCTTTGTCTACACCGACAGCTATTTTCAAGAGAAGTATGAACCTCAAGCCTGATTAAAGGCAGAAGGATTGGGTATGGTTAGATAAAGATTGGAATTTGTATACAAATAGGTTTTGAAGGAAAAATTATGAATGAATATGACCTTACAGGAGGACAGGTATGACAACATCTAACCATAAAATGCCTCAGTACCCGGAGCCTTATTGGAGAGAAGAGGAGCTTCCGGCTTTCGACAGACTCAGAGAGGACACCCAAACAGAAGTGGCGATTGTAGGAGGCGGTATAACCGGAATTACAGCTGGTTACCTCCTTGCCAAGGAAGGTTTCAAAGTGGCCATTCTCGAAGCCGGCAATATTTTAAACGGGACCACAGGCCATACGACAGCGAAGGTTACTGCCCAGCATGGGTTAATTTATGATGAATTGATCAGCCATTTCGGCGAGGACAAGACCAGGCTTTACTACAAAGCCTCAACTGACGCCATTGATTTTGTTCGAAATACGGTTTCCGAAAAACAAATTGACTGTGACTTCAGCAATGAAGAAGGAATCATTTATTCTGTCACTGATGAATATGCAAATAAAGTGGAAAAAGAGTGGCAGGCATACGAAAAGCTTGGCATTAACGGCGGTATGAAAGACAGCATTCCTTTTAACATTGATACAACAGCAATCCTGGCCATGCATAATCAGGCTCAATTCCATCCGCTGAAATATTTGAAAAAGCTGCTCAAGGATTTTGTCGATATGGGCGGAACGGTTTATGAAAATACGACAGCGACTGATATTGAAGAAGGCAGCATGCCTGATGTCGTGACAAGGGACGGCCAGCGACTGAAGTGCAAATATGTCATTGCCGCTTCCCACTTCCCTTTCGCAGACATGAAGGGATTCTATTTTGCCAGATTATCTCCTGAGCGATCGTATGTCCTTGGGGTGAGAACGAAAACCGACTTTCCAGGGGGCATGTATTACAGTGCGGATTCTCCAACCCGATCTCTAAGGTATACGCCTTATAATGGAGAAAAATTGATTCTGGTAAGCGGTGACAGCCATAAAACGGGCCACGGACCTGATACGATGCAGCATTACACCGCTCTTGAAAGCTTTGCTGAAAAGGTGCTCGGCATTACTGATTATCCATATCGCTGGTCTGCCCAGGATTTATATACACTCGATAAGATTCCTTATATCGGACCTATTACTTCCAAGCAGAAAAATATTTTTGTGGCAACCGGCTATCGAAAATGGGGTATGACGAACGGTACTGCTGCCGCCATGCTGATTAAGGATTTGATTATGGAAAAAGAAAATCCATATGAAGAGCTGTTCACTCCTTCTAGATTCCAGGCTGATCCGAGCATTAAGAAGTTTATTACTGCAAACACGGATGTGGCCGGCCAGCTAATTAAAGGGAAGCTTGAATTCGTGCCAAAGGAAACAACAGACCTGGAGAACGATGAAGGCGGAGTAGTCATGATTAAAGGCAAGCGGACCGGGGCCTATAAAGATCCTGACGGCCGATTGCATCTAGTTGACACAACCTGCACCCATATGGGCTGCGAATGCGAATGGAATCACGGCGACCGCACCTGGGACTGCCCGTGCCACGGATCCCGCTTCTCCTATGACGGAGCAGTCGTCGAAGGCCCTGCAGAAAAACCGCTAAAAAAAGTGGATGCAGAATGATGTAAGAGTACCAGGTACCTATACCAGTTGCGTGAAGTGGTATAGGTACCTGGCACCAATAAAAAAATCCTCCTTCAGATGAAAGAGGATTTTTTCGTTGTTAGTCTTGTACGTTGTTTTCTTTCTTTTCTTTGCTTCCAGTTGTGAATTCTACAAGTTCTTCACTTGTGCGCTGTGGTCTGTGTTTATTGTTGTTGCGCTGTGCGTTGCCGTTCCCTTTCTTTGTTCTGCCCATATTCTCACCTGCTCCTTTTTTTCTTTTTCAAAAGTAGTATGAGTATTATGGCAGGCTCTTATTCTTTTTTGAATGCTTACGACAAACCGCTAAGCACCGGAGCTTTTCTTTTCTTTGTCGCCTGCTCGTAGGCATAAGCAAGTTTAATTAATGTTGGTTCACTATAAGCAAGTCCTGTAAAGGTCATTCCCACAGGTTCACCTTCTGGCGTGTATCCGGCTGGAACTGTAATAGAAGGATAGCCCGCTTTGGCAGGAATTCCCGCTCCAAAGTTATTGGGGAACACGATTGCATCAAGTTGATGTTCCTGCATCACATGGTCAATGCCCTGTTCAGTTGACAGATAAATATCCTTCTCTAATGAGGAGATATAAGCTTTTTCAGTAAGGTTTCCGCTTGTTTCTTCCGACTCTGTTAAAATAGTTTGACCATATTTTAAGGTTTTCCCGCTGTTTTTTTCGTTAAATTCAATGACATCGGCCAGCGAGCGAATATTTAAATGCGGTGCGACAGTACGCAGATAGGCATTCAAATCTGCCTTAAATTCGTATGTCAGCACATCATAGCTCCACTGTGCTTTTGTGGAAGGAATCACTACTTCCTCCACTACCTCTGCTCCAAGCTTTTTCAATTGGTCCACTGCCTCATTCATAACAGCAAGCTTCTCTTCGCTTAAATAATCGAAATACGTTTCCCTTGCGATGCCGATTCGGGCTCCTTTCAAGCCATCATGATCTAGATATTCTGTAAAATCTTTTCCCTGCAAATCTTGATTTGTTAAGGTAATAGGATCATTCTCGTCAGATACTGCCAGCACACTCAATAAAATAGCCGCATCCCTAACTGATCGCGCCATCGGTCCTGCGGTGTCCTGGCTATGCGCGATCGGGATAATGCCCGTTCGGCTAATGAGCCCTACTGTCGGTTTAATGCCTACGAGGGAATTCTGGCTTGCTGGGCTCAGAATGGAACCTGATGTCTCGGTTCCAATTGCTGCCGCAGCAAAATTAGCTGCCACAGCTGCACCAGAGCCTGCACTCGAACCCCCGACATCAAACTTGCCGGGTCCATAAGGGTTCAGGGTCTGTCCGCCCCTTGAACTATATCCGCTTGGCATCCCTTCTGTCATAAAATTGGCCCATTCTGTCATATTTGTTTTTCCCAGGATAACCGCTCCTGCTTCTCTTAATTGGGCAGCCACAAATGAATCTTTTTGTGCACAATGATTCTTCAGCGCAAGCGAACCTGCACTCGTATGCATTTTATCTCCAGTATCAATATTGTCCTTTAACAAAATAGGAATTCCGTGAAGAGCGCTTCTCGGACCTGCCTTTTTCCTTTCTGCATCAAGTGCTGCCGCTATATGTAAAGCCTCCGGATTTAGTTCCAGAACGGAATTGATCGCAGCCCCCTGGCTATCCTGCTGCCCGATCCGCTCCATATACAACAGAACAAGTTCCCTGGAAGTAACCTCTCCGCTCTCCATTTTTTCCTGTAATTCATCTATCGTAGCTTCAAGCAATACTTCATCGTGAAACATTTTCAGTCTCAAATTCTCCATCTTATGTATCCCCTCATTTTTAGTAAAATAAAGCCTGCCTATTAAATTCGCTAGGATATAGGGAATTTCCTTGTTTAAAAAGGCTCTGTTAAATTTGCCTGTTGATTTCCGCTGCAGGCACTCCCTTTCCGCGGGCGGTCCGGGAGCCTCCTCGTCGCTTTGCTCCTGCGGGGTCTCCCTTTGATCCGCACTCTCGCAGGACTTTGAATAAGCTTCCTCGAATTTACACCGCACGAAGGAAATGCGAATGCATTTTCGAGGATCTCGTGCCCTCCGCTCCAATCAACAGGGTGCTAAAAAACAACAATAAGCTTTAACAGAGCCTTAAAAAAAGTACCAGGTACCTATACCAGTTGGAGTGACTGGTATAGGTACCTGGTACTGTGCTTTTAAACGATTTCACCGCCGCGCATAACCTTTTTCTCTGCGGTTTGGCCGAGTTCTTTGGTGAATTTTCTGAGTTCGCGTTCTTCTCTTTCGGTGACGAGAGAGATGACCGTTCCGCTGGCGCCAAATCTGCCTGTTCTGCCTGAACGGTGGACGTATTGGTTAATATCTTTCGGGAAATCAAAATGAACAACATGGGTTACTCCCTTGATATCCAAGCCACGTGCTGCCACATCGGTTGCAATCAGCATATTAGTTTTGCCCGTCCGGAAATTTTTAATGGCTTTTTGCCGGTCAAATTTACTTAGGTCGCTGTGAAGTGTGCTGGAGGCAATATTTTTAAAATCAAGTTTCTCCGCCATCACAGTCAGATTTCCGATATCCTTCACAAACACCAAAGCCTTAATGCCTTCCAGCCTGGAAATCTTTTCGAGCATTTTAATTTTATCCCTTGCTTCGGCAACAAAATAAATATGATCGACAGCTGCAGCCTGAATGGTTTCATCTTTTTCGACACGAATGACTTCAGCATCTGCTGTCAGTTCTTTTGCAATCTGCTCGATAACCGGCGGCAGGGTCGCTGAAAAAAGCAGAACCTGTCGTTCTTTCAGCGTCGATTTAACTATATTCTGGACCGCCTGTGCATGCTCGGGTACCAATAGCTGATCGCCTTCATCCAGCACAACCGTCTTAACCTCATGCATTTTCAGCTTCTTCTGCTTAATCAGCTCCAACACACGCCCAGGTGTACCCAATGCGATATGCGGATGCTTCTTTAATTTTTCAAGCTGCCTTTTCACATTGGCTCCTCCGATAAAAGAGGCCGCTTTAATGCCGCTTCCCTCCGCCCATTTTTGGACCTCCTGGAGGATTTGCATCACAAGCTCCTGGGAGGACGCTAAAATAACTGCCTGCACTGCCTGTTTTTCAGGATCAATTTTTTCAAGCACCGGCAGCAAGTAAGCGAGTGTCTTGCCTGTTCCAGTTGGTGATTCTGCAATAATATCCTTTCCTTCCAAGGCAGCCGGGATCGCTTCTGTCTGAATCGTGGTCGGCTGGACAAATGCGGACTTTTTCCACACTTCCTGGATAAAAGGGTTCATATTTTCAATAATAGATTGTGTCATAGGTAACTCCTTTAAGCTTAATTGCGTTATATCATATTTAATAATAGTATAGCCGAAAATCGGAAAAAATGAGTATCGGTAATGATACTAGCTTATAGGCAGGTAGATGTCCAGCAAATCAGCGTTCAAAACAGGAAAAGGCCCGAATCCCTAAGAAGGGATCCGTGCCTTTTTTATAAACCTTATTTGTGAATCCATACAGCTCCAGCAGAGTTGTCCTTGGCTTCACCGATGACTTCAAACTTCAAACCGTGTTCAGGAACAATTCGTCCTGAATCAGGAATCAGGTCATTCTTGTATGTTTGTGAATCATCAAATATAGGGTTTCCTTTTAAACCCGCATAATTGTAATCACCGCGTGAAGGGGAGCTTACTTCCCAGGCAGGTGATTGATCAAGGGAGAACGCAGCATCCGCGATTTGATATCTCGTGCTTCCGATTATAGAAGGTTCACCATTTTTGTCACCAACGATGGCCTCAGGATGGGAATCGACTACTCCAAGGAATCCTTCTCCTGGGTGTTCGCCAACCCAGTTATCCGTAAAGCTATCATCTGCGTACCAAACAACTAAACCGGTATTGTATTTTACACCTCTTGAGGATGCTAATGCTGTATCAGAACCTGCATGGTTTCTCCATTCTAAATAGTAGTGATTCTTTGCAAAGCTAATGCCGTTGGAAACAATGAATCCTTCAAGAGTCATTGGCGTCTCGCCTTCCGCATCATCAGAGAAAATTTCTTTTCCATCAGCTATCACTGAAATATTATCCATTGCAAATCCATCTAATGCCAGACCGCCATCTGTTACATATTCAAATGTAAGACTTACTTTGCTGCCTGCAAATTGGCTTAAATCGTATGATTGGTCTACCCATTGGCCTTTCGAAGATTCAGCGCGGGTATCTCCATCTGTATCTTCATCACCAATTACATCAAGCTCAACTGGTTCGCCGTCAGCTGTCTTTGCAGTAACATACAGATAGTCATAATCGAACTCAATATCATAAAACATTTTTGCATTAAATGTTGCTGTTGCTGCATCTGTTAAATCAATCTCAGGTGTTGTTAAAGCTGTGTGCAGGTCATCGCCTTTAGTGCTGTAGTAATATTTCTCGCCGAAAGCTGGCTTAATACCCTGCACTTCTTTTTCAGGAAGGTTTACTTTAACAATTCCCGGATTTTTAGATTTGGTGACACTTTGGTCAATGACAGTTGTTAGTCCTTTTTCATCAATATCACTATAATTCACTTCATTGATATTAGCCCAATTTCCGCCCATTAGCTTTTGGAAGTATTCCTTATTTTGCGGGGAGAAGCTTGTAGGCTCCGTTCCTGCAATATTTCCGTTCCAGCTGCCGCCGCTCATGACAGACCAGGAAGCAATCGGCTCACCATGTCCAGAATAGATTGTATCGTACTCATCCGGCAAACCTAAATCATGGCCAAATTCGTGGGCAAATACGCCAACAGCTCCATCTTCAGGCTGGATTGTGTAATCAAAGGCGCC
Source organism: Pseudomonas sp. ISL-84 (assembly GCA_018613035.1). Classification (GTDB taxonomy): domain Bacteria; phylum Bacillota; class Bacilli; order Bacillales; family Cytobacillaceae; genus Cytobacillus. Next base: position 6,688 of record JAGGRA010000083.1, read on the forward strand.
CATTTTTCCGTCCCAATAATCAACCTTGGCAGTTGTATTCGGAACTGCAAACACTCCGTCAAGTGTCCAGCGGTGAGACCATATGGCATCGTCACCAATCACTCCGCCTCCAGCTTCCTGTCCTGTACCAGCATGGATAATCATCAGGTGGTCCACTAAACCGTCTGGTTCATTGAAGTTACCATCTCCATCTAAATCATATAGATCATATACATCATATTCAGAAAGGTCCATTCCTGCATTAACCGCAGCCTTTAGAGCCTCTTTGACCAAATCCCTCGGTCCTTTTGGAGCCAAATTATCATGTCCTCCGTCCGGATTATCATCGCCATACTCTTTTGCCGTACCAGGGACTGTAAGCCAGTCTGAAACCGTTCCATCCACAGTATAGCTTCCGCCTGACTGCTCTTCATAGAACTGTTTGAAGGTCTTAACTTTGTCGCCGTTGAAAAGCTTAAACTCTTTATCTCCGAACATAAGCTGTTCATAATGCTCGCGGCTGAAGTCATCAGCATACATATAGCCTTCTTCCTGCTCTACATTGTTGTGTTTAAGGTCTTCGAACTCTGTCAGTAGAACAAGTACCTTGTCTGTTCTTACTCCACCTTTATAAGTGTCCTCTTTGGCAGTTGCTACTTTTACACCTGATTTTCCATCTTTAAAGCTATCATGGCCTTTGTTAAGCTTTTTTGATAACTCTTCTTTTTGCTTGGTTAGAAAATCTTTTGCTTTTTTATCAAACTCATCCTGCTTATTGTCTTTTTCAGTTTTGCCTGGTTTTTCACCCTGCTTTTCTTTTATATAAGCTTTAACCGCCTTTTTAACCTCTTTTTGAGAAGCGTCTTTGGCAATTACCCCTCTCTCTTTTAATGCTTTACCCAATCTGTCCTCATCCACTATATTTAAGTCGATTGGAGCAGACAGTTCTTCTGCTGATACTTGTGAAGGGGCTGCTGTAGTTCCTGCAAAAGATCCAGCAAATAAAGCAGCAGCCATCATCGTGCTGGCTGTAATTGAAGATAAAACCTTAAACGGTCTATTCTTATTACTCATTCTTGTAGCCTCCCTATTTCTTCGCTTTTCAAAATTTCTGAACATTGCGAGATTCATTCTATCAAACTATCCAAACTTTTTTAATAGTCCGATAATACCTTTATACTTATAGTTTGATAGGGTAGGTTACAGGTAATTCCTCTCATTCTATTTATAGAAAATTACAAAGATAGGAATTTATATCTATTTGAGCAAGATAAAAAAAGAGCAGCGGTAATTCCCGGTGCTCTTCTCCATATAATTAATGTCCTCTATTCCCGCCTTCTGCTTTCTCTTTTAACTCGTTCGCCAGCAGCGAAAGGCTTTCGGTTGTATGGTTGACTTCCTGGATGGATTGGACGATACTGTCGAGGTCTGATTTGTTGCGGCCGAACATGTCCAGGTATTGTTCCATCTCCATTTTCACGGTCAGGAGGCCGCTTTTAACTTGCTGGATTTGTTTTTGTGATTCTTTAGTGGACAGGTTCATTGAATCCATCGTATTCACCAGCTTGCTGATCTGATTATCACTTTTTTCGATTTGTGTTTTAATATGGCTGCTCATTTTTTTGGAGTTTTCGGCCAGCTTCCTTACCTCTGTGGCGACGACCGCAAAGCCCCTGCCTTCATCTCCTGCGCGTGCTGCTTCGATGGAAGCATTAAGGGCGAGCAGATTTGTCTGGTCGGCAATGTCCTCAATGCCTTTTGTCATCGTAATAATCTGTTCGGAAATCCCTTTTAATGCTTCAATTCCGCTGATTGATGTATTGACATCCTCAAGGACTTTATTAAATGCAGTGACCATTTCGTCCATTTGCGATTGATTAAGGTTTGTCAGGTTAAGCAGGTTTTTGCTGCTTTTTTGCGTTGTTTCCGTTTCGCTGCGGATTTGGTCGGCCCTTAGGCTTGTTTCATTAATGGATGCTTCCGTTTGCTGTACAGAGGCTGCGACCTCCTGGCTGATAGAATTCAATTCTTTTTGCAACTGGGTATTTGATTCATTCAGTTCATTCAGCTGGTTCATTCTGGCCTGAAGATAGGTTTCTACTACAAGCTGTGAATCTAAATTGGTTATGTGAGTAAGTGCCAGAAGCGCATTTGTCAGCTTTTCCGGGTCCTGGTGCAATTCAGCCACAATCTTTGGCAGCAGCAGCGTTTGAATGGCAGAGTATGTAGCCAGGAACCACTCAACTGGAAGGCCTGCGCCGTTATGAGTATTGCCGATTCGGGTGCGCATTTTAAAGTATTCTTCATCAAGATCTCCGCCTAATAAACTTTGGAAATAGCGGACAAAAACGTTATAAAGTCTTTCCCTGCTTGTATTGTTTTCAGCAACTCTTTTTAATGGCGATTGCTTGTAGAGATGATCCAAGACCAGCTCCAGCATTTCATCAAGCAGGGGCGAGATGATTGGTTTCATTTCCTTTAACGTCTCAAGATTCTTTCTCGAAAAGCCCATATACCACAATCGTTCAGAAATCGTTTGCTCATCTGCCCCAACAGACTCTTCCAACCTGGGAAAATTCATTTTCGGCTGAAAAGATGAAGCAGTGGAATTTTTCTTTTTTAACTGAAATAACATAGTCATGTCCCTCCGGCAAACAGCCAATTTGTACAATATTTGTATATATTATGTATAATAAATAGCCAAATGGCAACTATCAACTCTCTCTTCTATCTTCTTATCGGGTCAATGGGCCTAAATGTGAATAGAGGCTGACTCAAAAGGTCGGTTAAGTGACGACCCTTTTGAGTCAGTTTTTATTCTAAGGACAATTTTCTTCTTTTTCTTACCTTAATGTATTTGCTGATCTTCATTCTTGCACCCTGTTGATTGGAGCGGAAGGGGCGAGATCCTCGAAAATGCATTCGCATTTCCTTCGTGCGGTGTTAACTCGTAGATGCATAATCAACGTCCTGCGGGAGAAGCGAGTCAACGGGAGACCCCGCAGGTGCGAATGCACCGAGGAGGCTCCCGGACCGCCCGCGTTCGCTGAGTCCCTGGAGCGGAAATCAACAGGCCAATTTTATAGAGCTATTGTCTCGAAAAAGAGGGTGTCCCAAAAGCTATACTTTTGGGACACCCTCTTTTTTTGTTTCTATTTAATTTTTTTTTGGCTTAAAGGGATATTGATGTTCACAGCTGTGCCTTTCCCTACTTCACTGTCAAAAGCAATACTCCCGTCATGTTCTTCAATGATCTGATTGGTAACCATCAGCCCCAAACCTGTACCATCTGACTTGGTCGTATAAAATGGGTCGCCAACTCGATCGATGTTTTCAGCCATTATGCCGCAGCCCTCATCTTTCACGCGAATCAATACTCGCTGTCCCTGGAGCATTTCAGCAAAAATAGTAATGGTTCCGCCGTCAGGCATGGATTCGATGGCATTCTTAACGAGATTAATAAACACCTGCTTCATTAGCTTCTCATCACATTCCACTTTCGGAATGTTTGCCAGGTCTTCTGCAGCAAATTTGATATTCTGATTGGAGGCCTGCTCTTTCATAATAGAAATAACGTAGCTAAAAAGCGAATTTAAATCTACTTTTTCAAACACAGGCTGCCTTGGCTTACTCAGGAACATAAGGTCATCAGCGATCAAATTGATGCGGTCTATTTCTTCTATCATGATTTGATAGCGGTCCCGGTCTTCCGGATGCCTTTCCATCTGAAGCTGTGTAAACCCCTTTAAAGCGGAGAGGGGATTCCTGACTTCATGCCCAACCACTGAGGCCATCTGCCCGACAGCAGCCAGTTTTTCTGTTTGCCGCAGCTCCTGAAAAACAGTTGTCAGGGATTGAATATAGGAAAAGAAACGATTAAGAAGCACATAAGAAACACTTGAAAAAATGACCAGCAGCACGATGGGTACCATGACCTTTTGGCTGCTCAGCAGAAAGCCTGCAACGAGATACTTACTTACCATTCCCCCTGTAACAATCCAAAAATAACGCTTATTGACAAAGAGCGGAGCAAATATGATAAAAAACAGCTCTACAGCGTTTCCTGTCTGAAACTCCTTGGATTCACCAAAGTAAATCATCATGCTATTTGTAAAATCAATCAGCACAAAGCCGATAAAGTACAAGTATTTTACCTTAAACGGACTGCCTGTTTTAAAGAAATATACCGCTGCCGGCAAAAGGCCGATAATGGCCAAATAATAACCGAAGCCTAGTCCGCCTTGCGGAAGTCCCGGGGTGCTCCCTGCATTGAGAGGAAGGAGATAATAATAAAATAAATCATAAAGTGTAAAAATAAGATAAAACAGCCACATAAAAAGCCTGACTGCTTTTGTTTCTTCATTTATTAATGTCACTTGACTAAAACCCTTCATAAAAAAGCTCCTCGGTTAACTCTATTAAAATGATTCCAATAGCATTATTATAAACGGTTGAACCCATCATTGTATATTTTTCTTCCTTATAAGGTGTTTTTCGCTCCTAAATCGGATTTAAAAACCGGCCTGCGAAATGCAAACCGGCTCACGTGATGATGATTAAATTTTTAAAGCTAAATATGATCAAAAATCGGCCGAGACCGCGGACTTACGGCTTTAATATAACCTTTATACAGTCATCTTCATGGTCATTGAATATTTTATAGGCGCGATCAGCTTCTTCCAACGGAATCTGATGGGTGATAATCGATTTCGGGTCAAACTCCTGATTGGTGATTTTTTCGAACAGTTCTGACATGTAATGCACGACTGGAGCCTGTCCCATTTTTATGGTGATGTTTCTTGAGAAAAACTCTTCAAGCGGAAACATGTTATAGGTTAATCCATATACGCCTGTCAGCTGGACAGTTCCAAACTTCCGGACAGCGTTCGCGGCAATTTGAATAGGGCCAAGTGTTCCGCCCTGCAGCTTCAGCTTTTGCTCAATCTTTTCAACAGCGGATTTTTTGCCGTCCATTCCCACACAATCAATGACCACATCTGCCCCGCCACTAGTAATTTCTTTTATATATGCACCCATGTCATCATATTTTGTAAAATCGTAAACTTCTACATCATTTGTAAGCTTGGCGTGGTTTAGCCGATAATCCAAATGGTCAACAGCAATTACCCGTTTGGCTCCCTTCATCCAGGCGAACTTTTGGGTCATTAATCCGATGGGCCCGCAGCCTAGTACCACAACTGTATCACCCTTTTTTACACCAGAATGATCCACGCTCCAATAAGCAGTCGGCAGTACGTCTGATAAAAACAACAGTGATTCATCTTCCAGCTCACAGGATTCCGGTACAACAAAAGGTAAGAAATTGCCGAAAGGGACTTTTAAGTATTCAGCCTGGCCTCCCGGATGGTTCCCGTATTTTTCTGTATAACCGAAGTAGCCTCCTGCGTCTTTATGGGGGTTGGAATTATCGCACTGGCTCTCCATTTCGTTCTGGCAGTAAAAGCAATGCCCGCAGGAAACATTAAACGGGATCACAACCCGGTCTCCTTTTTTTACTCTCGTTACATCAGGCCCTGTCTCTTCGACAATCCCCATTGGTTCGTGCCCGATAATATAGCCGGGGCGCAGTGGCATGTTCCCCTGATATAAATGGAGATCCGATCCGCAAATAGCTGTTGACGTGATCCTGACAATAATATCATCCCGTTTCTCAATTCCTGGATCCTCTACATTTTTCACTTGAATATCTTTAGCTCCCTGGTAGGTTACAGCTCTCATCCTTCACACTCCTTCAGTAATTTACTAGGCTATACCCTGCTGGAAGGAAGGTTAACTCCCTTTATATCCAACTCTCTTTTTGTAATTTTTACCTATAATTAGAAGAATATTTTTTGGAAGATCAAAAGATAGATACAGCTTTTCACAGATTAATAGTCAAAAATGCTCAAATGCGAGGAATATAGGATAGTTTAACTATTTTGAATTTTGTAAATATAATAAAAGCACAGCTTTAAGCTGTGACAAATACATAGTTTGAGAGGAGATTCTGGATGAAGAAAAAAAGAGTAATTGGGTCAGCAGTACTAAGTGTGGCAATGGGGCTTTCTGTATTTGCGTCTGGAGCTTTCGGCCAGCAGGTTGAGAGCAACGAGACATACCGGGTTATGATTCAGGGACCGGGCGCTGAACAAGCGAAGGCTAAAGCAAACTATGGCGTGCGCTGGGATTTCGGGAAGGAAGGTTTTACTACAACAGTAAACGCAAAACAGTATCAAGCCTTGTTGAAAAATAAAAATTTGGAGATTGATAGAGTTGACCAGATAAGCCTTGCACCTGTCAGCAAGGAATCTGCCGCCAAGCCGGGAGCCGAGGCTGCAGCTGCTCCGAATGATCGCACTCCTTGGGGAATTGAGGCTATTTATAATGACAGTGCGATTCAAAGCACTTCAGGCGGAAGCGGAATAAAAGTGGCGGTGCTTGACACAGGCGTAAACACAGCACATACTGACCTGGCTGGACAGGCAGAACAATGTAAGGATTTTACTCAAAGAAAATCTCCTTTAATTGATGGAAGCTGCGGGGATAAAAATGGTCATGGCACACATGTTGCCGGAACTGTCCTTGCACATGGCGGCGCTAGCGGACAAGGTGTATACGGTGTTGCACCGGACGCAGACTTATGGGCATATAAAGTGTTGAACGACAGGGGTTCAGGCTATTCCGATGATATTGCCGGTGCCATCCAGCATGCGGCAGATCAAGCAGTCAGCACGGGTTCAAAAGTTGTCATATCCATGTCTCTGGGTGCAAGCTCAAAGAGTTCATTGATCGCTGATGCGGTTGACTATGCATACGGAAAAGGAGTTCTAGTTGTGGCTGCAGCTGGAAACGATGGCCCTTCAGATAACACAATCGGCTATCCTGGCGCATTGGTAAACGCGGTTGCAGTTGCTGCACTGGAAGACGTTCAGGAGAATGGCTCATACCGTGTAGCCGACTTTTCTTCTCGCGGAAACCCTGCAACTGACGGCGACTATGTCATCCAGGAACGCGATGTTGAGCTTTCCGCACCAGGCAGAGCGATTGAATCTACTTGGTTCGATGGCACTTACAACACAATCAGCGGTACTTCCATGGCTACTCCGCACGTATCAGGATTGGCTGCAAAGATTTGGGCTGAAAACTCTTCATTGACTCATGCCGGTCTTCGCGCAGAGCTTCAAACCCGCTCCAAGCAATATGACATCCTTGGCGGAACAGGAGCTGCAGCTGGTGATGACTATGCGTCAGGCTTTGGTTTCCCTCGAGTGAAATAATAGAATGATCGAAAAGCTTGGACCCCATTCCGGGATCCAAGCTTTTTTGGGGTGGGTTGATAATATATTGGCGCAAGTTGATGATATATTTTGGAAGCTGACGATTTATGGCCAAAGTTGATGATATATTCGATCAGTTGACGATAAATTTCTAAAAGATTGTTGGCTTTAAATACATTTTGTAAAAAACTTTGATAAATAAGGTTGATTGATTGGAGCGCAAGGTGCGAGCTCCTCGAAAATGCTATCGCATTTCCTTCGTGCGGTGTTTATTCAAGGAAGCTTATTCAAAGTCCAGCGGGAGGAGTGGGACAGGTGAGACCCCACAGGTGCTTGCACCGAGGATGCTCACCGCCCGCCCCGCGGAAGCTTGAGCATCCTGGAGCGGAAATCAACCACTCCTCACAACTAGTTTAAATAGCAACAAAGTTTGCGAAAACAGCCTTTCTATAAAAAACTTACCATTTTCTACTGCAACGCCGCCTGTTTTTTCTGTTTTCGGTTATAAATAAGCTTTGATAGGCTGACACTCGCCTCATACAGCAGCAATAGCGGCAGCGTAACCAGAATGTCGGATATAAAGTCCGGCGGCGTGACCAAAATGGCAACCACAATCAGCACAAAATAAGCATACTTTCTAATTTTCTGCAGCGAATAGGGATTGATGATGCCAAGGCTGGTCAGGAACATGATAATAACGGGCAATTCAAACAAAAAACCGAATGGCAGTGTTAAGTGCAGAACGAATTTAAAATATTTTTCCGTTGTAAAAAAGGCTGTAAACATCTCGCCGGATAAGGCCATCAGAAAGTTCAGCACGAGCGGCAGCAGGACGAAATAGCCAAACGATATCCCCGTTAAAAACAAGAAAAATAGAGCCGGGATATAGGATAAGGTCATTTTTCTTTCTGTTTTTGTCAGTGCCGGGCTGACGAACAGCCAGATTTGGTGGGCAGCAACCGGAATAGCCCCTGCTAACGCTACAACGGATGCGAGCATAAAATAGACCCAGAGAATTTCAGAGGGTCCCAGAACAGCCAGCTTAAAATCCAAATCTTTTACAAGCCATTCATAAATATCACTCACAAAAATAAAGGATAGTGCTAAAAATACAATAAAAGTAACCGCAATAATAATCAGTCTTTTGCGAAGCTCCTCAAAATGCTGAAGGACGATCATTCATGAAAAACACCTCAATAGTAAAGGAAGGAAGAAATCCTTCTCCCTCCCTGTTTTGATCCCGCAATTACGAGCAGTAAGCACCACAAATGTGCCTACGCACCAAGGTTACTACTTATAGCAATTCTTTCTTTTTTTCTTCCTCAGACTGCTCATCCGATACTAGTTCGCGTGTTGATTTCTTAAACTCTTTCAAGGTCGTTCCAAACGCCCTTCCGATTTCGGGCAGTTTGGAGGGACCGAAGATGATCAGCGCCAATACCAATACTAAAATTAATCCTGGAATGCCTATATTTGATAGCATGATAACCTCCTAGTATTTAAAGCCTGTGATGGCAACGACACCTGGACGAGGCATTGAATCTCCTTTGCGGTGAGGCCATTTGCTTGTCAAATTGTTTAAGTCTGCAGATTCTTCCCCGGGATGCTGGATGGACAGGAATAATGTTGTTTCGTTTGGAGTAAAAGACGGTCCTGTCAATTCGGCTTCTATTGGCGCAGATGCAAACTGGAAGGCTTCGCCAACATTTTTTCCGATTGTCGGGATGACGAACATGCCATTATTGGCAAAGTGCGTGTAAATGCCGCTGTTCAGCTTGCTTGAAGACATATCTGTAACAGTCCAAAGGTTGCCGAGGCTATCAAAGGTCAAATTATCAGGCGCACTGAATCCGCTTTGCTTTCCACCGGCTGCAAAAATCTCAAAATCGAATGATAAAGCCCCAAGATCATCACCATCTTCTATGAATCTAGTAATATGACCATGGAAGTTCCCATGTCGATCATTATTCGTATGAGCAATAAATACAGTTTTATCAAACGGGCTGATTTCCACGTCTTCAGGGCGGTCTGTAGGCGTTCCGCCGACCAGCAGCGCCGCTTCATGGCAGTTGACGACAACATCGGCCTGTGTCTGGAATTTCTTTAATAGCTCCGGCTTGTCCTTTGCTGCTTTACGCACATTTTCAGCCGTTAGAGGCACCCATTTCCCGCTGCCCATATTGGCCACATAAAGAGTCCCTTCTTCCAGCAGATCTGCATTCGCTTTCCCGCGTGATTCCACATACTTATTTCTGCTGATAAATTTATACACACAGGCGTCCTTTTTGTCATCGCCCATATACACCACGACACGGTTGTCATTTGTCAGGCCGACAGATGCGTTTTCATGGTTAAAGCGGCCCAGAGCGGTATGCTTGCGCAGCTTAAAGGTAGGATCGAATGGATCAACTTCTACAATCCATCCATAATGTGTATCATTTAAGCCTGCGTCCTTTGCTGTATTTTCAAAGTTTTCTTCTGCGGATAAAACGGTTCCCCATAAAGTCATGCCGCCCGAGCAGTTAGCAAAAGTGCCTTGCACATTTGTTGCATTTGCAACTGTTTTAGACCCTTTTGCTGGACCTGTCAGCTGAAATGGAGTTAGACCTGTAATTCGGCGTGCATATTTTGATTTTGTGTCCATTTTCCAGCTGCCTTCTTTATCACGGTACACTTCAATGATGGATCCACCCTGGTTATATAGCATTTTTTGAATCTGAGATGCAGTATATTTGCCGCTTGCAGGCTTTGCTCCATGGACGAACATTTCACTTGAGTATTCATGGTTCACCCACAATAAGCCGCGTTTGTCTCCATCAATGGGGAAATATAATGTAAAGTCATTGTTAAAGCCAAAGGTATCCCCTTTCTGGTTGATGACATCTCCATACGCTGCCACAACATCATACTTGTACCCGCGCGGAAGCACCAGGTCATCCTTATCCGTCGGGTCAATCGGCTTAAAATTCAAACCAGAGATTTTTTTTTGGAATCCAAATAGATGGGATGCAGCTTCTGCACCTTTGGCTTCCACCTTTGGCACCATTGTGCCTAGACCAGCAGAAGCGACTGTTAAAGCTCCTACTCCAGTACCTACATACGTTAAAAATTTGCGGCGATTTAATTCAGTCATCCTTTAGCACCTCTTCTTTTCATTTAATAATGTTTGCAGCTTTTTTATGTATCAATCCCAAATACAATAGTAGAGAACGAATATTAAGAGAATGCTAAGGAATAACCGGAAAATTGTAAAAATAGATTAAGAATTGTAAAAACCAGAAAGGTGGAGGGGCGGTGATAGACTGTTATGGAAGATTGGATTACCCTCTTATCTAATAAAAAAATGCCCGGCATCTGCCGGACATTTTTTTACTATTCTATTAAGATACTTTTTCTTCCTGGTGCTTATATTCTTCCTCCCAATACTCGGCGTTTTTGATGCCAAGCTTTTTGGAATTGAATACAGGATCGAGACCTTGTTTCTTTTGGGCTTCGTAATCTTTTAAAGCAATCAAGGCCGGTTTCGCAAGAATCAGAATGGCGATAACATTGAGCCAAACCATTAATCCAAGACCAACATCCCCAAGTGCCCAAGCAAGGCCTGCCGTCTTAACGGAGCCATAGAAAGTTGCACCAAGCAGCACAAATTTAAGAACGAACATGGCAATTTTGCTATTTTTGCCGCTTACTAAGTAGGCTACGTTTGTTTCGGCCATATAGTAGTAAGCCATAATAGTTGTAAATGCGAAGAAGAATAGGGATACAGCAACAAACCCTGCACCGAATCCTGGAAGAACAGATTCAACTGCTGCCTGTGTAAAACCAGGGCCAGCTTCAACGCCAGGAAGGTTTTCTACGATAGGAGTCTTTCCATCTGCTCCGACAGTGTTGAACATTCCAGTAAATAGAATCATGAACGCTGTTGCGGAACAAACAAATAAAGTATCAATGTAAACAGAGAACGCTTGAACAAGGCCTTGCTTTGCAGGGTGGGAAACTTCCGCAGCTGCTGCAGCATGCGGGCCTGTACCCTGTCCAGCTTCATTGGAATAGATTCCGCGCTTTACGCCCCAGGCGATTGCGCTTCCGATGATGCCGCCAAACATGGAATCGGCGCCAAAGGCACTGCTAAAGATTAATGAGAATACGCCAGGCAATTCTCCGATATTCATACCAATAATAACTAAAGAAACAAGAATATAACCTACTGCCATAAACGGCACAGTATACTGTGCAACAGTCGCAATACGCTTTACCCCGCCAAAAATGATAAGAGCCAGCAAACCGACAACAACGAGGCCGGTTACTGTTTTACTTATGCCAAATGCATTTTCCATACCCAAAGCAATGGAATTTGACTGGATCCCCGGCATTAAAAGTGACATTGCCAAAAGAGTCGCAACCGCGAAGAGTACGGCAAACCATTTGATTCCAATCCCTTTTTCAATGTAATAGGCAGGTCCGCCTCGGTAAACACCATCTTTTTTCACTTTGTAAATCTGGGCTAATGTAGACTCTACGAATGCGCTGCCTGCTCCGATAAAAGCAATGGTCCACATCCAGAAAACGGCACCAGGACCACCCATTGCAATCGCAGTGGCAGTACCGGCAATGTTACCAGTTCCTACGCGGCCGGAAAGAGCAATAGATAAGGCCTGAAAAGATGAAACACCCGCATCGGAACTTCTGCCTCTGAACATAAGCAAAACCATGTCTTTGATGTGCCGGACCTGCAAGAATCGGGTTAAAATCGAAAATAGCAGCCCTACTCCAAGCAAGATGTAAATAACTGGTGTGCTCCATAAGATCCCATTTAGCTGATTAATAAAAGCTTCCAAACAACTTCCCCCTTTTTATTATATATTCTGAATCTTTTTCCTATTAAGAATTATAGATTATAGACTGTTATATTACAATGGTTTTTTAACGGTCATAAGGAATAATGTCATAGAACTTTTTGGCTTGCTTTACTTTTTCCGGGAGTGAGTTCGTTTTGTTCAGTGACAATGGGATAAATAGAATTATAGAGAACATTAATCTTCCTATTTTCGGAAATTTCCGCTATTATATATTTAGGGAAACGAAATGTTGACCGGAAAGAAGTGTTTCAAGCATGAATAAACAAACAAAACGCAATTTAATGATCATGTGGTTCGCCAATTTCTTTGTGGCAGGCAGCATGACAATGGTACTTCCATTTATTTCTTTATATATAGAAACGTTTGGAGATCATTCCTCAACCTATGTTCAGCATTGGTCAGGCTGGACATTTGCCATTACGTTTGTCACCGCCTTTCTTTTTTCGCCGGTTTGGGGAAGAATCGGAGATCTTTTCGGACGCAAAAAAATCCTGATCCTGTCCGGGATAGGATTGGGTATTTCCATATTCTTAATGGGTTATGTGACCAATGTCTGGCAGCTGTTTTTCCTGAGATTATTTACTGGAATCTTTACAGGCTTCATCGGCATGTCCCAGGCATTTATTTCGACCCAGACACCTAAGGAGATTGCCGGCAGAGTGATGGGTACCCTTCAGACAGGAAGCATCACAGGCTCCTTGATGGGACCGCTTCTCGGCGGGGTTCTGGCAGATTTATTTGGTTTTGCAGATACATTTAAATGGACCTCTGTCGCCATCTTTGTTTCCGCGCTCCTCGTATTTTTCACAAGAGAATATAAAGTTGAAACCCAAAAGGGAGAAAAAACCCGGTACTCAAGCAAAGCCGTAATCCAGCATATTATCCGCAATCCGATTTTACTGACGGTAATGCTGATCTCAACACTTGTACAAATTGCCCACTTCAGCATTCAGCCAATCCTATCTTTATATGTCAGCGAATTGCATGGACCGGAAAATTTGGCCTTTTTTGCCGGAATCGCCTTTTCTGCAGCGGGTGTCGGAAATTTATTAATGGCAAGACAATGGGGGAAAATTGGGGACCAGCATGGATATATTAAGACTTTAGTTGTTCTGCTGCTCCTTGCAGGCATATTTTACTTGCCGGGCGGATTTGTCACAAACATGTGGCAGCTGGTCCTTGTCCGTTTTGCGCTTGGTGTGACAATCGGGGGCATTATTCCTGTCCGGATCGCCTATATCCGCCAGGAAGCCCCGGTTGCCATGCAGGGTGAAGTGCTTGGTTACAACACAAGCCTGCGTTTCTTCGGAAACATTATCGGACCAGTTCTCGGCGGTTTAATCTCTGCATACTTTGGCTTTTCAGCAGTCTTCGTTATCACCAGTTCCCTGCTTATTTTAAGCGGACTGATTTTGCTGGGCGCGATGAACCGCCATCCGAAGCTGGCGAAGGATTCTTATTAGGGGAAACTGTGTTTGGGTTAGAAAAATTTTCCCGAATACGTTTTATGAACGATCCATTTATTTCATCGGTGAAAATCATTTTTTAGCCCATTACAATATTTAAAGTTAAGGCTCTTTTCGTATAGATTTGTTGTTTTTGGACTATAAAGCTTGCCCGTTGATTTCCGCTCCAGTCACGCAGCGAACCCGCGGGGAGGAACGGGAGCCTCCTCGGCGTTTCACGCCTGTGGGGTCTCCCGCTCCCTCTCTTCCCGCAGGACATTGAATAGGCTTCCTCGAATAAGCACCGCACGAAGAAAATGCGAATGCATTTTCGAGGATCAAGTGCCTTCCACTCCAATCAACTCAGTAATTAAAACTAGTTTGTAAGCAACAAACTTTGCGAAAACAGCCAAAGGTTAAAAGCTGCCTCCTTGCATTCCTGGAGGCAGCTTTCTGTTTATTCGTTAAAATGGCAGACGCCAAGTTTATTTCCATCAAGGTCTTCGAACTCAAACCACTTTACAGTCCCATCATCCTGAATCTGCTCTGCTTTAACCTCGTGCCGGAGCAAATGGCGATGGGCTTCTTCAATATCAGCAACAAAGAAGTTAAAAGAGATAGGTGAATTCTTCCGTTCCTTGACCTGTTTGGATGACCGGATCAGTGTTAAAGGTGTCTCTCCGATCTCCAAGGCTGCATATCCGCTCAGATCATCCTTCCATCTCACCGGGAAACCGAGGACTGTGCTGTACCAATCAATCGCTTTTTCAAAATCATTAACCTGCAGGAAGACCGTGTCGATTCTTTTAAAAATACCAGACATTTGAAACCTCCATAAAAATGTTATGAATATGGAATATTCAACATCCTTATTCAATTACCTTTTTAACATGAGGAATCAGTTAAAACTAGTATATTCATTTCCGCTCCAAAAGCTCAGCGAACCGCATGCTTTAAAGACGCTCCTCAAGCAAAAAGGCCTGCAGGGTCTCTCCTTGACTCGCTACTCACGCAGGACACTGAATAGATTTGACACAGCAAGAAGGAAATGCGAATGCATTTTCGGGGATCGCGCCCCTTCCGCTCCAGCCAACAGGGTACAAATATCATAATCTGGCTTTTACAGAACTAAATGCAAAAAGCCAGCGTATTAGCTGGCTTTGTTATTACTTAGCTGCGTTGCTGGCAATATGAATTGCGTCCCAGACACCTGCAAATGGCGGTGCATAGCATAAGTCAACCATGCCAAGTTCATCAGCAGGCATATTGTTGTGGATGGCCACGGCAAACACGTCAATTCGGAGGACGACTCCTTTGTTGCCAATTGCATGAGCGCCAAGTATTCGGTTCGTCTCTTTTTCACAAATGAGTTTTATCCAAATGGGTGTTGGATTCGGATAATAGCTCGGATGGTCTGCAGCCTTTACAAATTCGGTTGAGTAGCCGATGCCCATCTTTTTCACATCTTCCTCGGAAAGCCCTGTTCTGCCAAGCTCCATGTCAAAAATTTTAATAGCGGCACTTCCCAGTGTTCCCACATACTTGTCATGGCTTCCGGCTATATTGGCTCCTGCAAGGCGGCCGCATTTATTGGCATTGGTTCCGAGAGGGATATAATCATTTTCTTCAAGTACTTTATGATAGACTTGCGCACAGTCACCTGCTGCATATACATCCTCAATATTCGTGCGCATTTCGCGATCGATAATGATAGCGCCATTTTCCGCTAATTCAATGCCCGACCCTTCCAGGAATTTGGTCGCCGGCCTTACGCCAACTGCAACCAGCACCAAATCAGCTTTATAGGTGCCTTTGTCTGTTTTAACACTTTCCACTTTTTTGTCCCCGTTGAAGCTCTCTACCTTTTCACCCAGGTTCAATTCAACACCATTTTCCCGGATTTCTTTTTCGGCAATGTCTGTTATTTCTTTATCAAAAGGCGCAAGTATACGCTCTCCCATTTCGATGACTCTAACGTTTTTACCGATCGTTTTCATTGCTTCGACCACTTCGATTCCGATGTAGCCTCCGCCAACAATGACGACATCTTTAACTTCCGGTTTATGGGCAATTTCTTTTAAAACCATTCCATCTTCAAGTGTTTTCAGCACATGAATGTTCTCGAGGTCTGCTCCAGGGAATGGAGGCATAACTGGGAATGTTCCTGTACCAATCATTAGCTTATCGTATGTATCCGTAAAAATTTTGTTGGCTGAAAGGTCTTTAACTGTTACTTCTTTCTTTTTTGTATCTACTTTTACGACTTCATGCTGAAGGAAGGTTTTGATTCCCCTCTCAGAAAATTGTTCTTGTGTCCGTGCAATCATTTTCCGATAATCATCATTTTCGCCTGATACATAATAGGGAAGGCCGCATGCTCCATAGGATAAAAACCTGCCTTTTTCATATACGATAATTTCGGCTTTCTCATCCATTCTTCTAAGCTTTGAAGCGGCCGACATGCTCGCTGCCACCCCGCCAATGACTAATAGTTTCATAGGGATCTCTCCTAACGTCTTATTCCATGACCGATTTTTATTAAGCTTTTTCAACATAGCTTTAGTTAAAAGGTGAAAATTATGCACTGCTGCAAACAGAGACTATACCCTTATAGCTATCCTATTTTGATCATTTTAAAACGTTTTTCAGGACTTCTACTGTCACCTTTCTGACAATGTTTTCGATCATTTCTTCAGACAGCCCCATTGTTTCAGCCTTCGCTTCGCTGCTTGGAGCTGGGATTCCGCCTGTGTGGATGCCCATTTTTCCACGGATGGAAATGAGCTCTGCGATTTGCCCAGTGCTTAATTCATTTGATTGTTGAATAATATGGTTGGAATATAGGAGCATAAGCGCATAATGCTCGAGTGACTCCATCCTGAAATAGGCTTCTGTAATATCACGGCCCCAAGTTAATGCACCGTGGTTGGCAAGCAGAACCGCATTGTAGTCCTTGCAATATGGCGCTATGGAATCAGGCACTTCCTGTGTGCCCGGAGTAGCATACGGTGCAACCGGAACTTTACCAAGCAAAACGATGGCTTCAGGTGAAACGGGCTTATCAAGGCTTATGCCGGCAATGGCAAACGATGTTGCCACAGGCGGATGGGCATGGACAACTGCTGTCGCTGCCGGATTTTCCTGATAAACTCTTAGATGCATTTTCACTTCTGACGAAGGTTTATGTGTACCTTCAAGAATATTGCCGGATAAATCCATTTTCACCATCATGTCAGGCGTCATAAAACCCTTGCTAACTCCAGTTGGCGTTGTCCAGATTTCATTAACGCCTGTTTTGATTGAGATATTTCCGTCATTAGCCGCTACAAAATTTTTATTGTACACTCTTCTGCCCATTTCACAGATAAGTTCCTTTGCTTCATGATCACTTATATATGTATATGGTTCAGCCATGGCTGCCATCTCCTTTCCTATTCACATCCTCTCCTATTGTATATTCAAAATCAATTGGCTTCAGCAATTTTTATAACTTTTCACCTTTCGCTAAAATCTGATCATTTCCGCGGAAATATTTTCAAATTTCGCAGTGAAAAAAACCGCCTGATCATTGGACCAGACGGTTTCGGGGGTTACCTATTTATTATCTTACGCGAGGGTATCCGAAGCCTGATGCGTAGTCATCGCCAGTTGCTGCTCCGTAACCGCCTTTAATATCATACTGCTTTGCACGGTTTCTAAGCTCTGTGCGAAGCTGTGTATGGCTCATATTAGGATTGGAAGACCAAATTTTAGCCGCAAGTCCTGCTACGTGAGGAGTAGCCATGGATGTGCCGCTGATTGTGTTGTAGCCGCCGTTATACCAAGTGGATTCAATGCTCGCTCCCGGTGCAGATACTTCCACATCACGCTCTTGGATATAATAGTCACCATCCGTGTTCGGGTTGCCTCGGGATGAGAAGTTGGCTACACGGTATGTACCGTTTTGCTGAACATTTTCAAGGGCCGCAACGGCAATAGCATTTGTTAAAGCACCCGGGTAACCAATCGTATTAGCGCTATAACCGGAGTTTCCTGCTGCAGCAACAATAAGGACACCTTTGCTGTATGCATAATCAACTGCGCTCGCAATTAATGAGTCTTTGCCGCTGGAACCAAGTGACATGTTAATCACTACTTTTGAACCCGTGCGGACCGCTTCGTCTGCAACATGACGGATTGCTCCTGCGATATCATCGGAATATCCAGAACCGTTATCGCCTAAAACTTTGTACGCCCATAACTTTGCCTGGGGCGCTACGCCATAAACGCCAAGGCCGTCATAGCCTCCATGCGCCAAAACGGTACCCGCTACATGCGTTCCGTGACCCTGGCGGTCAGTACAGGTTCCGTTCACCATGGAAGAATATGATTGTGTAAAATCTTTACATTGCTCAGCAGAGCCTTCCAAGTCAATGTGATTTGTATATACGCCTGTATCAAGAACAGCCACTTTAATTCCGCTTCCGCCTGATGTACTGCTAATGTAACTGTTATTATAAATAGATTCGATTCCCCATGGAGTCTGGTCGCTAGGATATCCTGCTGCTTCTAATGAGATTGAGTCATTCTTGGATGAAGAGGCTTCCGTTCTGGCTGTATCGAGTGTAACCTCGCTTACTTTTTCGATCGTTATGTTCTTGTTCTTTAAAAGTGCCTGGTACTGTTTCGAATTAACCTCTGCAGTAAGGCCGTCTTTTCCAAAATCCCAACGTTCTTCGATCTGCGCTTTTACATTTGCCCGCTCAGCTGCAGGTCCCTGGATAAGAACCCGATAAGATTCATTTGCCTCTGGCCCCTTCGCAAATGCTCCTGCTGTAAAAACGGATAAACCCATGGTCATACTTAGAAGTGCTGCTCCTAATGCCCTTTTTTTCTTCATCCTTTTTCTCCTTTCAAATTCTTTATTTTTTCTGTCGGTTCTTGTTGCTTTTCAAGTATATTTAAAACATTCTGACTTTAACAATGCGCTAAATTATGTAATTTACAAACTCTGGAATCAGGCATAGATTCATAGCTTCTAAAAAAGTATCAGGCCTTTTGATGGATTTACAAATGTTTTCCACTACATCCATATTATTTAATTCATAATTTTTACAAAAATAATAATATTTTACAGTAATTTATAGTCTGAAAGTTTTATATGAAGAGTCAAATTACACTCATTTTTTTTGGTTGCAGCAGGGATATTTTCCTAGTGGAACGCTTTAAAGGTTTAAAACAAAGTCTCTTTTCAAATAGGTTGCTGTTTTTTCCTATGAATTCAGCCCGTTGATTTCCGCTACGGGCACTTGCTGTCCGCGGGGGGAACGGGTGCCTCCTCGACGCCCTGCGTCTGTGGGGTCTCCCGCTTCCTCTCCTCCCGCAGGACATTGAATAAACTTCCTCGAATAGACATCACACGAAGGAAATGCGGCAGCATTTTCGAGGATCAAATGCCCACAGCGAAGATCAACTCAGCAAATTAAATTGAGTTATTGAAAAACAACAAACTTTACTAAAACACCCACATCAAAAAAGCCTCCTGCCATTTGGCTCGGAGGCTTTCATCTATTTTTTGAACATTTTAGGCAGGCTTTCATTAAACGGGGCATATGCAATGCCGTTTTCTGTGATAATGCCTGTGATCAATTCGTTATCAGTCACATCAAATGCTGGATTGTACGTCTGCACACCCTCTGGTGCCATTGGCTTTTCATACCATTTAGAGGTGATTTCCTCGGATGGCCTTAGCTCGATATGGATGTCCTCGCCCGTTTTGCATGTGAGATCCACTGTTGAAAGGGGTGCACAAACATAGAATGGGATTTGATAATGCTTAGCCAGAATCGCAACTCCCGATGTCCCGATTTTATTGGCTGCATCACCATTTGCTGCTACCCGGTCACAGCCAACGAGCACGGCCTGAATCTTGCCTTCTTTCATCACAATGCTGGCCATATTATCGCAAATCAGCGTGACATCAACACCTGCTTCTTTCAGCTCCCAGGCTGTCAGACGGGCACCTTGGAGAAGCGGACGTGTTTCATCCGCATACACTTTAAAATCATACCCTTGTTCCTGACCAAGATAGATTGGGGCCAGAGCAGTCCCATATTTTGCGGTCGCGATGGTTCCCGCATTGCAGTGTGTGAGGATACCCCAGCCGGGCTCAAGGACTGAAAGAGCATGTTTCCCAATTGATTCGCATACCTCTTCATCTTCAGCACGAATGTTTTCAGCTTCCTCTTTCAAAGCAGCTTTCACTTCAGCTGCACTCATGCCTTCTTCCTTTTGAAAGCGGGCTTCCATACGGTCAAGCGCCCAAAACAGATTAACGGCAGTGGGCCTTGAAGAGGCAAGGTATTCCTTGGCTTTTTTAAAGTCGCTATAAAGCTCTTCATAGCTCTCTGCACTGGATTTCTTTGTGCCTAAATACACTCCATAAGCAGCGGCAATGCCAATCGCCGGAGCGCCGCGAACCTTTAAATGATAGATTGCTTCCCATATATCCTTTAATTCTTTTAAATGCAGAAAGTTCTTTTCGTTTGGAAGAACTGTTTGGTCTAAAAGAATAAGAGCATCGTTTTCATCGTCCAATCTGACAGACTGGATCACATCCACTGGTTTTCCCATCATGCTGCCTCCTCTAGAATCTTTTTTCACAGCTTTTAAGAGCGCCTGCAAAGTCTGCGCCTGTTTTGAAAGATTCCCTATCCATAATAAACATTTTGCCGGCTGCCAGACAAATCTTTTCTGCAGCAGCTCTGCTGTTTGGGTCTTCAATCGATGTGACATCTTTTACAGACGCCAATCCGATAATTCTTCTGCAGAGCTCAAGCCCGGCTACAGCCGCTGTGTCGCGAAGAACTGTATCCAGGTAGTATTCCTTAAAGCCATCATATCTGGCTGTTTGTTCGGTTGCTTTTTCATCCCATGCCTTCATAAATTTATCCTTAAAAAGATCTACGATATCTTCAATCGTATTTTGGAGATACGCCTCTTGATCGGCTCTTAAATCTTCATCTGCAATCGTATATTTTGCGTTAACATAAGCGAAAATCAGGTTGGCAAGGACGTTTCCGATATCGTAGCCGGCAGGTCCATAAAAGGCGAATTCCGGATCGATGATTTTAGTAGAATCTTCTTTTATAAAAATAGAGCCGGTGTGCAGGTCGCCATGAAGGAGAGACTGGGCATTGGACATAAACTCAAACTTAAGCTTTACTGTCTCAAGCTGCAGCTTCGGATCTGACCAGATTTCCTGTTCTGCATACGCTCTAGTTCCCTCGAACACTTCATTTCTAGGACAATTATAAAATGGCTCTGTAAATACAAGGTCCTCAGAAATTTCACATAATTCAGGGTTGGTGAATTTTTGGACAAGCGCCTTCTTTTCCTTATGTCCCATCACTACGTCCGAGGTAAGCAATAATGTATTCACCAGGAACGTTGAAATATGGTCAGCAAACAGCGGAAACTTTCTATGCTGCATCAATGCGGTTCTCATGATCATATGATCGGACAAGTCCTCCATTGCCGTACAGTTCATGATCGGATCATAATGATACACCTTTGGCACGAACCCTGGCGCCAGCTTGTTTTGTCTCTCCAAAATCTCAAATTCAATGCGGTTGCGGTCAGGAGACAGCTTAAATTCATCAGAAATTCTGGCTACAGGGCCGGCCTGCTTTATGATAAGAGACTTATTATTTTTATGATCAATCAGTTTAAATACATAGTTTAAGTTGCCATCCCCAATTTCCCTGCACTCCAATTCTGCATCCGGTGCAAAGAAATCCAGCCTTGTTTTTGCGTACTCGATGGCTTCCTGTTCATTCATCGTAAAATAGGCAGATGTGAAAACCGTCATGTTAAAAGCCCTCCTCAATTCCCATAAAATAATCTATGATTTCGTGTATTTTATATATTTTAAAATATCTAAATACTATCATGGGATGGGGGCTTCGACAATCTTTTTTTAATAGAAAAGAGCTGCCATGATAGCAGCTCCGGTGTTTTTCTTATTTAATGCTCGTAATTGCCTGCTGTACGGTAGAGTAGACTTCAAGCGAGGAGAGGTCAATTCCCAGATTGACTGCGCTTTTCGCCAGGTCTGGGCGCACGCCTGTTGCAATTGTATTCACTCCTGTCAGGAGGAGGATGTTGCGGATATCAAAAATATGCTTGGCAATTTGAATGTCGATATTGACTGTGCCCGAAAAGTCGATGATGAGGGTTTCGATGCCCAATTGATTTACTTTCGGGACTGCTTTTTCAATAATGATTTGTGCCCGGTCATAGTCAATGTTCCCGATCAATGGCAATATCGCGATCCTATCCTGGATGGGCACAATGGTAGCGGAAAGTTCATTTACCTGTAATTCTGTTTCTTTTAATCGTTTTTGTGTCTGGCGTTCGAAGGCAAATACAGTTTCATTGATGCTTATATCAAGCATATGGTTTACTTTCTTTACAATGGTAATCGTCTCATCAGCCGTTAGCCCATAATCTGTACCGATTGTTTTTAGTCTATCAGTAAATACGATGCGGGTGTCTGGATAGCGGGTGACGATATCTGAGATCTTTCCGCCTCTTGATGCCGCCCGTTCCCCGTTTCCTTTGCTCCATTCGACCAGGCCGTCAGGAACTTGATCTCCCTCATTCGCAATCATCTTTCCCAGAAACTTTATAAACTCAATATACATCGAAACAGCAGCGTCAAATTCTTGTTTTGGAATCTCAAAACCGAATCTGTCCACAATTTCTGCAACGATTTCTTCAGATAATCCCTCCGCATTTTGAGTAAGATACGCTGAAACTTTTTGTATAGGCTCCATCTGTAAGTATATCTCCTCTCTTATGTCATGCTTCGATTATAACCTACTATCCCTTTAAATTGGCAGATTGGGGAAATAAATAGGAACATTTTACTTGGGCTGTTTTCGCAATTTTTTTTGTATAAACGATGGACTTTTCCTTTCAGCAGGTACTTGCTTTCCGTTAGTTACCGCCGCTGTAAAATAATGGCCGATACTTTCCATGACGCGGTGGGGCGCAGCCCAGCCTGCTCTCGCTGATCGGCCTTCCCCATTTCGCAGATAAAAGGCCCAAGATTAACCCAATCCTTTTTACTGGCCGGCCTGATTTAGATTTTTTTGTTCATAATCTTCTTCCTTTATGCTGCTGATGAGCAGGGATTGAAACTTTTTGAACAGCTCCTGAATTTCATCGTCCTGATTGATCAGCGGCAGCATATTATGATACTCCTCCTCAGACTTGAAATAGCTGATTTCTGTCCACTTTGATTGGTCTTCTTTGCTTTTTAAGACAGATGTCTGAACTTCAGTGTACTTTCGGTAGATTTCACCGGCTTTCTTCTGTATATCCAGCAGTTCCTGTTCATTTTCCGGCCGGATACGGTATTCATAAAGTTTTACAAACATAATAGCTCCTTTGTGAATGTTTTATGGGTTACCCTGCATCATCCCAAGTTTCTGATATATTCTCAGGGATTCTATTAAAAATTGCTGGTTATAGCCAGTCTTCTCATGGATTCTGGACGCCCATTCTTCAATAGAACCGGCTGGCTCGTCCTTATATAACCCTTTTGTTGTACTCAGAAAGCTATGCCAATTATAAAACTCCCAGTGAGCCGTTTCGTTTTTAAAAGGAACCCTTTGCTCCAGCAGCGGCTTTGGCTTTATCCAATTTTGCGAGTATTCGGCTGCTTCCAGAAACATGTTCATAGCAATTGGTGATGTGTCATATACTTGTCTCGATACTTTACCATTCGGGCGGTGGTAGGAAATCTCAAGCCCATTCTCTATTGCAGACAATTGGACTTCTGCCGCCGGGAAAAATCCGCTTAATTTTTCCGAAGTAAAATTCTCTGCCTCTTGATCAATTAAGATTGGCTGCAGCCATTGGTCACCGAGATCACATAAATAGCGGCAGCCTTGTTCATCGACAGCAACTGCTGCCGCATGGGAAGAAGGGGTAAGTAACTGGTGGCCAACAGGATAGGCATGGATTCCAGCCTGCTTAAATTCATGAAGAAGCCAGATGGCCAGATCAAAGCAGTTTCCCGTGATTCCGTACTTGGCACGATGCTCCTTCATAAGGGAGACATCCCGCTGCTTCTTCAGCCCTCCTTTATCGTAATACCATGCTTTCGTTAAGGTCTCCATCGGAAACCCGTCAAACTTTCTCCAGACTGACAATATGGAATCGGGTGCGTGCATTGCAATCTTCCTCTCGTATCTCTCTCCTTTGTATATTCTTTTTCGATGGAAAAACTCCTCTTCCTTTTGATTGCTGTGGAAATTATGATAGAGTATTTTTCAGAAACAAACATTAGAGGAGGCTTCTTATGGCCAAGCACATTGGATTTATTGGTACATACACAAAGGGAGAAAGCGAAGGCATCTACTCTTTCGTTCTCGATATGGAAGCAGGCAAGATTTCAGCCGCAAAAGTGGCGGCAAGATTGGATAATCCAACCTATTTAACGATTAGCAAAGATAATCAATATCTATATTCAGTGGCAAAAGAAGGCGAAGCGGGCGGTGTGGCTGCCTATCGTTTGGACAGCAGCAGCGGTTCATTGGAAAAGATTAACAGCCAGGTTTCAGCTGGATCCCCTCCATGCCATGTGAGCGTTGACTGTGAAGGACGCAATGTATTCAGCGCAAACTACCATAAAGGAACCGTGGAATCTTACTTAACCGAGGAAGATGGCTCTCTTGGGCCTGCGGTTTCTGTTATGGAGCACAGCGGATCAGGTCCGGACAGCAGGCAGGAAAAGCCGCACACTCACTATGCCGGGCTAACTCCTGATGAAAAATATGTGATTGCAGTGGATCTGGGCATTGACCAGGTAATTACTTATGAAGTTAGTGATGGTGTTTTAAAAGAACAAAGCTCATTTTCTGTAAAACCAGGCAGCGGTCCAAGACACCTTGTTTTCCATCCGAATGGAAAGTATGTTTATGTCATGACCGAATTCAGCTCTGAGGTTCTGCTGCTTCAATACCATGAGGATGGCAGCTTTACTCAGCTGCAGGCGATTTCAACCCTTCCTGAAGGGTTTACGGAAAATAATCAGGGCAGCGCCATCCACATTTCTTCCGATGGACGATTTGTTTATGCCGGCAACCGCGGGCATGACAGCATTGCCGTTTTCTCCGTAAATCAAGATAATGGAGAGCTTTCATTTGTGGAGCATACCTCAACAAAAGGAAACTGGCCGCGGGACTTTGTGCTGGATCCTTCAGAAAAATTCGTGGTGGCCACTAACCAGAATTCCAGCAATATGGTTTTATATAGAAGAGATGAAGAGACTGGGAAGCTGACACTGCTGCAATCAGACGTGGCTGTGCCGGATCCGGTTTGTGTGAAGTTTTTACATGTGTAGGAAAGCGGATGCGTCCTTGCCCATCGGCGAATATGTGATTGGCTAAGGGTCACAGGCGCAGGAAGGCTTCGCCAGCTCTTAACACTGCACCGCCAAGCTTTTGGAAGATGCGGGTCAAGGGCACACGTTCTTAATTGGAAAGTAAAAGGGTGAGAAGCTGCTTATTTGCAGGCCTCTCACCCTTTTTTCGTTGCAGATTAACGGGGATTAGACACACCACATGAGTGGCACTATTCTTATCGATTAGGTCCTTCGATATTGATTTCACCACTTGAGCGGCACCATTCACTCCCATTAATTCCTTTCAACTTCTGTCTGTGAAGATTCACTTTATTCACTGATTTTAAAGGCGATTTTACCCCATTGTTCAGCATTTTCGATTTTATCAAAAGCCTGCTCAAATTTCTCAAGCGCCAATGCTTGATCGAGGGCTGGCCTGATTTCATGCTTCTCAATAAATTGAAGCATCTCGTGGTATTCCTCGGCACTTCCCATTGTGGAGCCGAGCAGATTTTGCTGGGCATAAAACAGGCTGCGGAGATTGAGTTCGAGCTGGTCGCCTGAAGAGGAGCCAAATGTAACAATGGTTCCGCCGTTCCGGAGAATGCCGAGTGATTTATTGAATGTGGCGGGACCAACTGATTCAATAACAAGATCAACCTTTTCCCCGCCAAGTGCTTCATTCCAGTCTTCGTTACTGGCGAGCGCTTTGTCTGCACCCAATTGGAGCGCCTTCTCGCGTTTTTCCTCCGAACGGGATGCCACGTATACGGTTGCTCCTGCTGCTTTCGCAAATTGCATGAGGAAAGTGGCAACGCCGCCGCCGATTCCCGGAATAAATACCTTCATGCCGGCTTTGACCTTCCCTCTCGTGAAAAGGGCTCGGTACGCTGTCAGCGCTGCAAGGGAAAGGACACCTGCTTCCTCCCAGGTTAGATAGGCTGGCTTGGGTGCTGCATTTTCAGCTGGAATTACGATATATTCGGCAAACGTTCCGTGGAATGGCAAGCCGACGATTTCAAATCCGGCTGGCGGAGCATCGCTGTTTTCTTTCCAGCCAAGCCCCGGGTTGATGATAACTTCATCGCCAGCTTTTACATTTGTGACACCTTCACCAACTGCATCAATGATGCCTGCTCCGTCTGAACCGATGACGAGTGCCGGCTCTTCCGGCTTGTGGCGGTTCAAGACGAATAAATCACGATGGTTTAATCCTGCTGTTCTTAATTTGACTCTAACTTCCCCTGCAGCCGGCTCCGGCTTTGTCATTTCTCCATAGGATAAGCCGCTGCGGCCTATTTTTCCTTCATGAAAGATAGCTTTCATCTAAATACACCTGCTTTTCTTTTAAAATTTCGTCTATTTCTATCATATCTTGAAAAGGGATGATAAAGTCCATATAATTG
>JAGGRA010000084.1 GCA_018613035.1 Pseudomonas sp. ISL-84
ATGCCGGGCGCACATGAAAAACTCCCGGTTCCATTACCGGGAGTTCTAATACAACTACTTATTCTACAGCACCGTATAGCTCTTCAAGAGGCTTCATGATGATTTTGTTCATTTCAGCTACCATCATGCTCATGCGCTGTTCAGCTTCCATAAGCTTTGAAATTTGCTCATGCTGCTGTACAAGAGCTACTGTTTTTTGTGCCTGTTCTACTTCTTCCTGCGTAATATCCTGACCCATCATTTGCTTTTGCTGAAGTTCCATTTGGATATTGCGAAAGTTTTCAAACATTGTTTTTGCAGAGGGATCTGCATTCACATCATCGTATGCTTGTTTTAAAGCCTTGTATTCATCGCTTTCACGCACTGCTTTCTCTAATTCATAGGCTGAATCATGTAAATTTACTGCCATTGTAAACACTCCTTTCGGTTCTCGTTCAAAAAGGAGAATAATAAACACATACTATTTCCCGTACTTTGAACATCCACTCCACTATAACAAACTATGATAGCAAACGCGAGGACATACCCTTTTTAATTAATGAAAATAACCAGAATCCCCTGGAAAAGCCCGATAACCCCGCCAAGCAATGCGCCTAGATAGGTGATCATTTTCAGTTCGCTTTTTGTAATGGAAAGAACCATTTCTTCAAGTCGTTCAACTGAGAAAGTTTCCACCTGCTGACGGACAATTTCCGCTAGATGCAGACGCTCCATGAGAACATCAATACGACGGGAAAGCCAGCCGCCAAGCAGCTCAACACTTTTCGGCGCTACCTCTTCAATTACTTTTGTCCTATAAGAAACCGTCAGCTGTGATAAAGGCGTCTTGAAGATTACATCAAGCTTAACCACTTTTTGTACAAATCCTTTAATCATATTAACGAGCTTTTCTTTTTCAAACTGCTCTTCAATCCTCTCTGCTTCCCAGTCAAGCACCTTATTCCATTCTTTTTTCAATATTGTGGTGATTAGGTCTGCTGTTCCTTCATTTTTTAAAAACCTGACAATTTCCGGCTGGATTTTATCCGCTAGATTGATGTTTCCCATGAACATTTGGAGCATATTGCTCAGCATTCCGCTTCGCTCACGGACAAAGTCATCAGCCATTCTTTGGATGCGCATTTTTCCTTCAATACTGGAAAAATAGTCGACTCCTTTTTCAAGAATATAAGAAGAAATAATAGGAAGCTTCGCATCTACTTTTTGGATGATTTCCGGTGAAACAACTGCTCTAAGCGGTTTAGTCCGGTATTTCACCATTAAGTTTTCATATTTCTCTTCAACAAACTGATTCAACTTATCCTCAGCTTTTTGATGCGCATCCTCTATTCCAAGAACCACAAGCAGTTCGGCTGGTGTCTTATCAGTATTCAGAAGATTCTCCAGTTCCTTTTGGACAAGGCCGGTCATATCCTTTTGAAAGCCTTCATTTAAAAATTTTCGTTGGATGCTTTCCGGTGTCAGCAAATGGTCAGTTACCATTTTCCCCATTTGTGCGGCCAGCTCGTCCCTTCGCTTCGGAATCAGCCCCGGGGTAAATGGAACTCTCCAATTTTTTATATAAAGTGGCTTATAAGGCCTGAACAGCATTTTAATGGCCAGGGAATTGGTAAAACCCCCAATGATAGCTCCTATTATAATCATAATGATAATTGTGATTGCGATTTGCATTTACATCTACCTTCCATGCACAAATTTAGAAAAACGGAAGCGCCAGGCAGAACACATTCCCCCGCTCCGCCATTGCACCAATTTTTACCCTTTTACATACGATACCGTATCAGCTTTTGCCTATTTTTTCATTATACGCGCACACATAAAGACGAGCAAATGAGGAATGATCATGTCAGTTTCTTTATTGCCTATTACGATTGTTCCGGTAAAAATGTTTCAAAAAGATCAGCATCAGATTCAAATTAGCCATTCTCTTATTCATTACTGGAATATAGACTTGCATATTCCCCATGTTCTGCACATCGGGAGGAGATCCATACAGATTACCATTGAAGGAGCGAGCATTACCAAGGATGAGCTTTTTTTCAGTGATTCGCTGTTTCAGGAATGCTGCCTTCCTATCCAGGAGCTCGATTTTATTGCGAGCTATTCTAAAAAAGATCATTCCATTACCCTCGGCCCTGTTGTCGGTCTTATGACAGATTTGAATGATAAGGGGGCAGAACCAGACTTCCGCTCCATTCATGCTTTTTGCGAAGAACTGAATGAGGTTGTGTCAAATATGGGCGGCCTTTTTTATGTGTTCCACTTTAAAGATTACGAAGAAGGCAAATTGCAGGGTTATTACCTTCAAGGAGGCCAGTGGATAAGATGTGAGGTACCGCTTCCAGGCGTCATTTACAACCGGGTTCACTCCAGGGAGCTTGAAGCCAGCACTTTCTTCCAAACATTTAAAAACAGCATAAGAAGCCTTTTTATTCCCCTATTTAATGACCGTTTTTTATCCAAAACAGAAGTTCACAATTTGCTATATTCTGAGGAGCATATGAAGCCATATCTGCCCGATACGGTTATCGCAGATGAATATTCAGTAAAAGAGCTGCTAAATAAACACAAGTCCCTTTATATAAAGCCGATACATGGAAGCCAGGGCCGGAACATAATCAGAATAACCGTAAATAGTGAAGAAATCCTTGCAGAATTATCAACTGGAAACCGCAGGGAAGAAACGCTGCTGTTTGAGAACTATACCCGCTTTAGCCATTGGTTTAAGCAGCAGCAAAAGAAAAAAAACTTTTTAGCCCAGCAGGCTATCCCCCTGCAAACCTATAAAAACAGGCAGCTTGATTTCCGTGTTCTATGCCATAAAAATTTTCAGGATACATGGAAAGCCACTTCCGCAGTAGCAAGAATTTCAGCTGAGCAGCAATTTGTTTCCAACATCGCGAGGGGCGGAGAAATTATGAAGCCGCTAAAAATTTTTTCAATACTGTCAGATCCCAGAACAGCCATCCAGCAGCTTGCGTTAATGAAAGAACTTGCGGTCGAAACAGCCTCCATAATCAGCCAAAAATGCGATGGGCTGATAGGTGAGCTTGGTATTGATATAGGCGTTGACGAAAATGGAAAGCTATGGATTATTGAGGTCAATTCAAAGCCCTCGAAAAACTTTGAAGATCGTGATAAAAGAATAAGGCCATCTGCAAAGGCGCTCATCGAATATGCCGCGGCCTTATCCTTTTCAGGCATACCCCCAAAGGAGGATTACTAGAATGCTTTCATTCGGAATCATGACATTAAATAAACGAAATGAAAAATCTTACTTTTTGGAAATGGCAAAAAGGGCTAATGCATACGGCATTAACTGCTTCCGTTTCGTTCCTTCTGATATAAACCCCATATCTGAAAAAATCAGCGGCGACTTCTTTAATCCAAGTTCAGGCGACTGGGAGCCAAAGGTTTTTTCAGCTCCTGCGATCCTGTATGACCGCTGTTTTTATGGAGACGATTCCCATTCAAAGCAGTGTATGTCCATTGTCAACTGGCTAAAAGCGAGAGAAGATATCCATTTTCTTGGCTACGGTTTGCCTAATAAGCTTGAATTATATGAACTTCTTACCCATTCAAGCATTTCACCTTATCTGCTAAAAACAGATCCCTTTTTAAGTTCTGAAAAATTCTTTGAAAGATTGTGCCCTGATCAGCCCCTAATTCTTAAGCCGGCAAGCGGGTCTCAGGGAAAGGGTATCTACTATATTGAAAAAGCCGGTAAAGATATACTGGTTAAGACTGATAAGAAGGATGGACAGATTTCCCATTGCTTCGAAAAGCCCCAAAAGGCTTTTGCCTGGCTGAACAGGCTGACATCAACCCGCCAATACCTCATACAGCCTTATGTAAATCTATCAAATAAAGAAAGCCAGCCTTTTGATGTAAGGATATTATTGCAAAAGGATTCAAAAGGCACTTGGAAGGAAATAGGCCGGGGAATCCGAACAGGGAAAAATGGGGGCATCATTTCCAATTTAAGCGCAGGCGGAACAAATATCTCCTTTGATGAATGGATTGCTGCCTATCCTTCTCCAATGCAAGATTATATTTGTGATGAGCTAAATGAAATTATTAATACACTTCCTGCTGCCCTGGAGGATGAACTGCCGCCATTATTTGAGATGGGTATAGATATAGGGGTTGCAACTGACGGCTCAATATGGGTTCTCGATATTAATTCCAAGCCGGGGAGAAAAACGATACTAAACATCCACCCAGAAAAAAATGAAGAGTTATATAACGCTCCCCTCCTTTACGCGAAGCACCTTGCAGCCAGCATGCAAAATGAAAGGAGACAGGATCATGCGAAAACAGTATCAAATTGAAATTTTGGACTCGCCGTCTAAAACTGTTTATATCCCGAATGAGCTAAACCTTCATACCCATTTGACCAAACTGGCATTCGGGACCCAATCGGCAGATGCTGCTTTCATACTCCATAAAACGAAGAAGAACACGATTGTAATAAGTAAAGACGTAGCAGAAGCTCTTAGGTTTCCTGATTTAACGATTCCCTTGCACGCCTTCACCAATCAGGAAACACTGTTTATTGGCCCGCTCGTCGGAATTTTCACATCCGGTTTTACCTCTTTTCCATTAAGGCCAATTGGCGATAGAACCTTGTTTTTCGCCAAACTTTTATCAGTCAAGAAAACAGTGGGAGCCATTCCGTTTTTATTCGGAGAGCACCACATTAACTGGGAACAAGGGACCATCCAAGGTCTTTTTTATCATCAGGACGGCTGGGAAACCTATGAAATCCCTTTTCCAAATGTTGTTTACGACAGACTCCCCAACAGAAAGAGCGAAAGAAGAAACGAACTGAAGGCTGTACGTGACCGCCTCCAGAAAGAATATTTGATTCCCTGGTATAATCCAGGCTTCTTTAATAAATTAGATGTATACGAAAGGCTCCAAAATGAGGAATCAATCAGCGCATACTTGCCTGAAACCCATCCTTTTTCTTCTTTTTCCGTAATCGAAAGGATGCTTTCCGATTATGGCCATGTTTTTTTAAAGCCGATTAATGGCAGCCTTGGGCTAGGTATCCATCAAATCATTTATGATAAGACGGAAGGAAATTACTATTGCCGATACAGGGACCGGGACGAAAACCGGCTAAGAAAGTATAATAGCCTTGAAAGTTTAATGCGCAATGTATTTGCAGGCAGAAATTTAAGCCGGATGATTGTTCAGCAGGGGATCCACTTATTGCGCTATGATCAGCGTCCAATTGATTTCCGTATTCATACCAACAAAGATGGAAATGGAGAATGGAAGATTACCGCTACGGCTGCAAAGATTGCTGGGCCAGGCAGTGTTACGACCCATGTAAAAAGCGGCGGGGTTATTAAGACATTGGATGAAGTTTTTGAAGACTTTGAAGAAAAGGAAGAGGCATTGAAAAAGCTGACTGCCGCAGCACTAAAAATAAGCAAAGCTCTTGAAAGGAATATGGAAGGGATTATAGGCGAAATTGGATTTGATTTTGGTTTAGACCGCAAAGGGAATGTATGGCTTTTCGAAGCAAACTCCAAGCCGGGAAGATCCATATTTAAACACCCGCAGCTCCGTGAATTTGACCTTCTCACCCGGAAGCTATCACTGTCATTTGCTGTTTTCCTTGCTGAGGCGTCCATTACTAAACCTGAGGAAGTTTTCAGATGAGGGTCTTTTATGACTGGGCCAGCAAAGAGTGGTCCAGTCATACTGGAGCCACCCTAGGCAGCAATCTTCTCCCTTTAAAGTCCCCGGATCCGGAAACAGAACATAGATCCCTTTCCTTTTCATTATCAGGCAAAAATCAAAATGCAGGCCCGGTTATTGGCATTCTGACTTCCAAAGGAAAGGATAACACTCTAGCTGGCAATGGCCCGTTATTTAAAGCCCTGCAAGAAGAAGTCCTGCAAAACAAAGGAATTTCGTTTGTTTTTACAACAGAAGACATTGAAAAAAATTCCGTGAACGGTTATATTTATTTGCCCGATCAAGACAAATGGATTAAGGCTTGCTGTCCTCTACCTCATCTTGTATATAACAGAGTGCCCTTCCGGAAGCATGAACAAACCGATTCTTATAATGAAGCCTGCAATTTTTTTAAGAAGCATAATATTCCTTTTTTCAATCCCGGCTTTCTCGATAAATATGAGGTTTGCCAGCTTTTTATGGATCATCCTCATCTGCAAAAATATATACCGGATACAATCCTCGTTACTGATGAATCGGTACTGAAGAATTTTATCGGGAAGTTTAGAGACATTTACCTAAAACCCGCACAGGGAGCAAAAGGAAAAGGAATTTATCGTTTAAGCCATTCGGGTGGGAAAAAGCTGATAATTTCAGGACTTAAGGATTCATTTTCATACAAATGTTTTGAAAGCTTTTGGAACGAATGGAAAGTAACGCTTACAGGCAAAGCTTATTTGGCACAGAAATCGATTATCTCTGCCCAGCTAGACGGCAAACGCTTTGATTTTAGGATTCTGGCTCATTTCAGCAGAGGTGAATATCAGGTTACAGGTATTGGCATTCGCCAGGCTCAGGATCAGGAAATCACTACCCATATCCCGAATGGCGGCATAATGATTCCGTATGAAAAGGTCCGGACAAAGGAACATGACGAATTTATTAATATGGCAGTGTCAGAGGCTGGAAAGCTCTTAAAAAAGGAGATAGGCTTCTACAGAGAATTTTCAATGGATGCAGGATTATCTGAGAAAGGCAAGTATTTTATTTATGAATTAAATGCAAAGCCCATGAGCTTTGATGAAGCTTCTATTGAATCGAAGAGAGTCCAAGAACTCACCCGGATATTTTTTAATATGGCTGGATTTTAGGACATCTCAAATAAAAATAGCCGTACACCAGTTAGGTGAACGGCTATTTTTATGCGATTTCATCCCAATATTCTATCTCAGAATTAACTTTTCACAACGTGCTGTCCAATCGCAAAACACAATATGATTAAGTAGTTATAGGTCTTTTAGTTGTTTTTACCTTATTTCTCTTGGAGGAAGTACCGGAAAATGACTGAAATTGTTCTTTAAGCTTCTGGCGGGCTTCCGGGTTTCTCATTAAATAGGCTGCTCCAAGTGCCATGGCTGACATCATAAATTTATTGTTTCTTTTCATCAATTTTACCTCCTTTTAATGTTAAAATGTTTCTACATCTATTCAATTCCCTGTTATTTGGACTATAAACGGGAATTTTAAATAAGATAGCAGGAGGGCATCAGCCAATTGTTAACTCACTTTCAATTCAAACCGTTATATGAAAATAAGCAACTGCCGGGATGGACATTCTCCTTTTATTTCCAAAAGCAAAAGATAGCGGGCATTTACCATCCTGATGGAAAAATCGAATGGACATCCGGAAAACCGGGAAGTCAGGCGGAAGATCTCAAATCGCAAATCCACGAATTAATGTTATTCCATGTTTATGATCAGTAAACAGTCAGCAGGCTAAACCGCTGAATCCTCCGTATTATTTCTTGCCGATCTTGGAAAAATAACCGCTACAGCTTTAATTTCATAAAAAGGAGCGGAAAACGATGGACAAAGATAAGAACCCGCAGACGGCAGATGATTTAGGTTATGAAGGCCGGGATAAAGCATATGTAGACATTGACAGAATCATCAACGAAGGTTTATCAGGCGGGTCTGTGCATGGGCGCGGCGAAGAAGTTAATATCGAACAGGCTAGGGAATTCCATAAGGAAGAACCGCCATATAAAGCGGATTGAACCGCAAAAAGGCACCTTGAACGAATAACCCGTTCAGGTGCCTCCTTTGTTTTATAGACAGACAATAACTATCTGCTCTTTACAATCATGTTAACTGCTTCCTGGATTGCATCTTCAGCATTCTTGCCTTCCGTATTTGCATCCCGGATACAAGTTTCAAGATTCTTTGCTACGATATATCCCATGGCACGGTCAACCGCTGAGCGGACTGCGGATAATTGTGTTACAACATCCTTGCAATGCTTTTCTTCTTCCATCATACGGATTACGCCCCGTACTTGTCCTTCAAGCCTTTTTAAGCGATTTTTCATCTCTGGTGTGTACTCCATATATCTCACCCCTTAACTTTCTTTACCCATTTATAAAATCTAAGACTGTTTGCACGAAAGTTTTTTACTTAAATTATAACTGCTATAATATAAGAAACACAAAAATTTATCAAATTAAAGGATAAAAATATGTTAAAAAAAATACATGGCAAATATCCTAGCTCTATACTAATGGAAGTAAAGCCTGATTTCCACTTTTTTTCAAACACCTACTGGTTTTATTATCAGGAAACCGGAGAATGGCTTGGCATACCTGCCAAAGATGTTTCAGAGGAAAGCCTGATGATTTTAAAAACTTTATTTGATTTTCATGACGTTTCTCTCCATCACAATCCTGCTGCACAATCCTGGTTTGACTTTTTATTTTCTAATGGGAGTGTACCCAAGATCGCCCGGGATCTTCCATACAGGCTTATTCAATTTAAAACGGCCGAAGGCGACTGGGTACGTGAGGATATGGAGGCTGCTTTTAAAGGTTTTTTTGAGAAGGACATAATTGTTTTATGGAATGAACCATCAAAAGGCGTGATTGTTGAAGAATTCGAAGAGCCTCTGGCAGAAAACGATTTCTATGCCATTTCAAATGCTTTGGAGAGCGATTTTTTTGTAAAGACATCTTTTTATATTGGTGTTCCGAATAAGCCAGGGGATGATTTTCCCAATCATTTAAAAGAAGAAATTCATTTTTTTGAACAGGCCTCATCCTTGCTTCCTTCAGAAAGGGTGTTTTCATTCGAGAAAACATTCCCATCCCTAGTTGCGGCAAACATGGACATTTTTTTAAAAGGAAGCCTGCTATCCCGTCTGTCTTTTCTTAAAGAAGATCCAGAACTGTTAAATACCATTAAGATATTTCTGCAGCATAGTTCCAATGTATCCTTAACAGCAAAAAAATTGTATCTTCACCGAAACACCCTGCAATACAGATTAGACAAGTTCACGGAGAAAACAGGCATTCAATTAAAAGACTTTAACAGCTCCGTGACGGTGTACCTGGCTTGTCTGCTGTATGAACAGCACTAAATTTGAACACATTGCATAAAACCGCTTACAGGATTTTTGTGCAGTTTAGCCATATGGAAA
Source organism: Pseudomonas sp. ISL-84 (assembly GCA_018613035.1). Lineage (GTDB taxonomy): Bacteria > Bacillota > Bacilli > Bacillales > Cytobacillaceae > Cytobacillus. Next base: position 9,161 of record JAGGRA010000084.1, read on the forward strand.
AATCCCTAATCCCTTTAAACTGAATGTAAGCAAAAATACTGGGAGGTTATCCTAATGGCTGAATTAAAATTAGATAATATATACAAAATTTATGACAATAAAGTAACTGCAGTAGAAAATTTCAACCTTCATATCCAGGATAAAGAATTTATTGTATTTGTCGGCCCTTCAGGCTGCGGTAAATCTACGACACTTCGGATGATTGCAGGCCTAGAGGAAATTTCAAAAGGTGACTTTTATATTGATGAAAAGCGTGTTAACGATGTTCCGCCCAAGGATCGTGATATTGCGATGGTATTCCAGAACTATGCACTTTACCCGCATATGTCCGTATATGACAACATGGCCTTCGGACTTAAGCTCCGCAAGTTTCCAAAGGACGAAATCGATCGCCGTGTAAAGGAAGCAGCTAAAATCCTTGGCCTTGAACCATATCTTGACCGCAAACCTAAAGCATTATCAGGCGGTCAGCGCCAGCGTGTAGCTTTAGGCCGTGCCATTGTCCGAGACGCAAAAGTTTTCCTTATGGATGAGCCTTTATCAAATCTTGATGCCAAACTTCGCGTGCAAATGCGTGCAGAGATTGCCAAGCTTCACCAGCGTCTGCAAACAACAACCATTTATGTGACACATGACCAGACAGAAGCCATGACAATGGCAACTCGACTGGTTGTTATGAAAGATGGGATTATCCAGCAGGTTGGTGCGCCAAAAGAAGTATATGAAAAACCTGAAAACGTATTTGTCGGCGGTTTTATTGGCTCGCCTGCTATGAACTTCTTCAACGGGAAGCTTGAGGATGGCAAATTTGTTGTCGGCCAAACACAAGTAGCCGTTCCAGAAGGCAAAATGAAGGTACTTCGCGAACAAGGCTATGTAGGCAAAGATATCATTCTAGGCATTCGCCCAGAAGATATTCATGACGAGCCTGTCTTTATTGATGCTTCCACAGGTTCAAAAATCATTGCCCGCATCGACGTTTCCGAGCTGACTGGTGCTGAAACAATGATTTACTCTAGCATTGAAGGCCAGGATTTTGTTGCCCGTGTTGATTCCCGTACAGATATTAAACCAGGGCAAAACCTTGATTTAGCATTCGATATGAACAAGGCTCACTTCTTTGACGCCAATACTGAAAGCAGAATCCGCTCAACAAAAGAATAAAAGATAAGCGGAAAATCAAAAGGCAATTTTAACAGAGCGTAATTTTAGAAAACCCCGTCTGCCAGACGGGGTTTTTCCATGTTTTAAATACATTTAGCAACCTCTTCATTGGCGCGCAGACTCCATGTCTATTCTTTAATAAACTTCACTGTATCATGGCCGCATGTTGGACATCTTAAAAGATGCGGGCATTCCTCTTTTTGGTAGTCGTGCGGATAGCCATCTTCCATCTTCATTTGGTCAATCGGCATATAGGCACTGTAATCGTCGTAAAAATCCATAATCCTTCCGCTATCCTCCATATTCTTTCCGCAGGAACTGCAGGTTGCTACGAGTTTTTCAAACCCATTACAAACAGGGCAAATAGCCATTTCCAAAACCTCTCACTTTCTTTTTTTTGGCTCTGTTAAAGCTTATTATTGTTTTTAGCACCCTGTTGATTGGCGCGGCAGGCACTAATCCTGCGAAAATGCCTTCGCATTTCCTTACGACGCGGTGTTTACACAAGGAAGCTTATTCAAAGTCCTGCGGGAGTGCGGATCAAAGGGAGACCCCGCAGGAGCATAGCGACGAGTAGCGTCGGACCGCCCGCGGAAAGGGAGTGCCTCGTGCTGAAATCAACAGGCAAATTTCACAGAGCTTTTTTTAAGTTATTTCTTATCGTTTGTTTGTTTTGACTGTGTTATGTAAGCTGCTAATCAGCAAGTCTCTCAGGAAAAAATTCCCGATTTTATAAAAGCATAAACTTTTATAAATCAAACATAATAGAGAGTAAACACAGCGGCAACAAGCCGCCACATACCTTAACCGATGGGTTAAGCCAGGCAGTGGAGCGGGATTTTATCCTTGCGCTGGTGCAATCCCAGCTAACCCAACCAAAAACCAACAAAAATTTATGAGGAGGAAATCACATGAACAACCAATCATCTAGCAGAAGCAATTCCTCAAACCAATTATTAGTACCAGGAGTATCACAAGCACTTGACCAAATGAAGTACGAAATTGCAACTGAATTTGGAGTAAACCTTGGTGCAGAAACAACTTCTCGCGCTAACGGATCAGTTGGTGGAGAAATCACAAAGCGCCTTGTACAAATGGCTGAACAACAGCTTGGCGGCGGTTCATTCTAATAAAGCAAGATAACAATTGAATATATTTGGATTGGGCCCCCCTCTCGTAAGGGGGGCCTTTTACTTTTACACCATCTTCTCGGGAATAACCCATTCATCATATTGGTCTTCAGTAATGTAGCCCGTTTTTAATGCAGCTTGTTTCAATGTTGTATTTTCCTTAAAAGCAAGCTTGGCTATTTCAGCCGCTTTTTCATATCCAATATGGGGATTAAGAGCAGTTACAAGCATTAGTGACCTTTCTACGTGTCCATGTATTACTTCTTCATTAGCTTCCAGTCCTGCCATGCATTTTTCATTAAATGAAGCCATTCCATCTGCTAGAATTCTGATGCTTTGAAGGAGATTATAAATGATAACTGGTTTAAATACGTTTAATTCGAAATTCCCCTGGCTTGCAGCAAAACCGATTGATGCATCATTTCCAAAAACCTGGCAAACCACCATGGTAAGGGCTTCACTTTGGGTAGGATTTACTTTTCCCGGCATTATAGAACTTCCAGGTTCATTAGCAGGAATTGATAGTTCTCCTATTCCGCTTCGCGGACCGCTTGCCAGCCATCGTACATCATTGGCAATCTTCATAAGATCAGCGGCAAGGGCTTTTAATGTACCATGGACATGGACAATTTCATTATGGCTGGTCAGTGCCTGGAATTTATTTTCAGAAGAGCAGAAAGGATAGCCTGTAAGATTGGAAATCTCCTTTGCCATTTCATCTCCAAATGACTTATCTGCATTGATGCCTGTTCCTACTGCCGTACCGCCAATTGCCAGATCTAGAAGGTATTGTCTGGACTCTTCCAGCATTTTTACATTTTTATCAAGCATTGCACGCCATCCGCTTATTTCTTGTCCCAATGTAAGCGGAGTTGCATCCTGTAAATGGGTTCTGCCTATTTTCACGATATCTTTATAGGCTTCTTCTTTCGTTTTGATCGTCTCTTTTAATTTTTTCAATGAAGGTATAAGCTTTTCCTCCATTTCCGTATAAGCAGCTATGTGCATGGCTGTCGGGAATGTATCATTCGAACTTTGAGACATATTGACATCATCATTAGGATGAATTTTCATGTCAGCGTGCCCTTGTTCGCCGATTAGCTCATTTGCCCTTTTAGCCACAACCTCATTTACATTCATATTTGATTGCGTTCCGCTCCCTGTCTGCCAGACTGCCAAAGGAAAATGGCTGTCAAATTTATGTTCGAGAATTTCGTCACATGCTTTTGTGATGGCTTCTTTTTTCTCATTAGGAAGCTTGCCGAGCTTATTATTAACAACGGCAGCTGCCCATTTTATCCTTGCAAAAGCATAAACCACTTCCATCGGCATTTTTTCAATCCCTATCTTAAAATTATCCTTGCTTCGCTGCGTTTGAGCTCCCCAATATTTATCAGCCGGAACCTTAACTTCACCTAGCGTATCCTTTTCGATTCGAAAATCAGCCAAACTTCATACCTCCTAAAATTATCACTTTAGTACATATATATTCTTTTCCCTGAATTTCAAACTTTAATGATAAAATTTGAATCGAATGAGAATTTAGCCATAAAATGAAACTTTATCAGCGGTCTTACTGCGCCCGTTAGACTGCGATAAAAAAAACTGCCTGGCTGAAGCAGCCGGCAGCTATGCTTTTACAATCGTATAACCGATGAAGTAACCAAGTACCATAATACTTGCTATCACCAATGTAATAGAAAATTCCTCCACGTTCATCCCTCCAGATAATAGGATAATTTAAAGCTATCATGGAAGAGCTGATTTGGATCATATAAGTCGGTACTATTCTGTGTCTGTGATGTGAAAACTTTAAGAACACGGCAGGGCTATAGCCCGTAAAAGCCACATACAACCGTTTCGTGGATATATTCATTTTTTCGCGGATAAAACGAAATTTTCGCGGTTATATTTAATTTTTCGCGGATAAAACCGAAATTTCGCGGATATCGGCTAAAAGGCAGAATGCCAATATTGGAATACAGCATTCAGCATAGTCAAGTCCTGATTATTGT
>JAGGRA010000085.1 GCA_018613035.1 Pseudomonas sp. ISL-84
ATAACCTCGGAGAGGTCTGTATTTCTCAATAATTGCTTCAAATCCAACAAAAAATCAAAAAAGGGTTCGGAATGAGATTGTTCCGAACCCTTTTTGTCTACAAACTGAAACAGCCAATCGGCTGTTTTTTTATTTTCTTTTCCGGCCAAGTCCCATGGCATTTTCCATTTTCCCGACCATTTTATTAGCGACTTTACGCGCTTTATCAGCTCCATGATCAAGTACATCATCAAGCTCTTGGGATTCCATTAGTTCATAATATTTATCCTGGATTGGCTTAATCGTATTAATAACAACTTCTGCCAGTCCAGCTTTGAAGTCGCCATATCCCTTGCCTTCGTAATCCTTTTCAATATTTGCTACAGATTTACCCGAAAGAATGGAATATATGGAAAGAAGGTTGGAAACGCCAGGCTTATTTTCCTTGTCATATTTTACAATACCTTCTGAATCCGTTACTGCACTTTTAATTTTCTTTTCTATTTGTTTAGGGTCATCCAATAAGGAAATAAACGACTTCTTATTAGGGTCCGATTTGCTCATTTTCTTTAAAGGATCCTGAAGTGACATTACACGCGCGCCAACTTTGGCGATTCTCACATCTGGAATAGTAAAGATGTCATTGTATTTCTTATTAAATCTTTCTGCCAAATCGCGGGTCAATTCCAAGTGCTGTTTTTGGTCTTCTCCGACAGGAACTAAATCAGTACTGTATAAAAGGATATCTGCAGCCATAAGTGGAGGATAGGTAAGCAATCCTGCGGAGACTGCATCCTTACCTTCAGATTTATCCTTAAATTGTGTCATGCGTTCAAGCTCTCCTATATAGGAAACGCATTGCATCATCCATCCAGCTTGGGCGTGTGCCGGAACCTCTGATTGAATGAACAGAGTCGATTTTTCAGGGTCGATTCCTACTGCCAAGTATAAGGCAGCAAGGCTGCGTATGTTCTTTCTTAATTCGAGCCTGTCTTGCGGAACTGTTATCGCATGCTGATCGACAATACAAAAATAACAGTTGTATTCATTTTGCAATTCTACAAATTGCTTCATGGCACCAATGTAATTTCCGAGGGTAATCGTTCCGCTCGGCTGGATGCCGGAAAAGATTGTTTTCATAGGTTTTCCTCCTTTATTTGGCTGAAAAAAGCGCTATTACTGCAGGCTGAACAGACTTGGGTATATTGGAAGTATTTACATTTTATGCTTAAAATAAGCACAAAAAAGACCATCCATCCCTAATAAAAATAGGGACGAATGGTCCGCGTTGCCACCCTAATTACTCACAATGAGTCACTCTGTCCTATGCATGTTATCTGCATAGATCCCCGATAACGAGAGGACACGCCTGAATAAATTCAGAAGGCTCAAAAGTCCATTCAATTTTACCGGGTTTCCTGTTTTCACCAGCCACAGGCTCTCTGCCAACCCTAAGTAAATTTACTACTCTTTTTTCATTGCCGATTTCAAATAAATTTTATTGTTATTATATAATAAAATATACTAATGAGATTCAAAAATCAAGTAAATAAATGGGAGTTAATCAGGCCTTGGAGACAGTTTTCCATTCGGGAAAATTGGAAGAAATAGGTTTAAAACCTTCTTTAATTACGCAAAAAATGATAAATTGAAAAATTTTTTTAAAATCTTAAAAATCTTAATTTATAAGACATTTAAGCTATAAATAAAATGCTAGATTGTCTTGAAGCCGAGAAAGCTACTTGCAATAAGTTTTTAAACTATTTATAATAAACGTAACAAACATATTCTTTACGAATTTGTAACATTTTAAAACAAAACTATATCACTCCGGGTAGCGAGAGTATGGTACATAATGAGTAAGTTTATAGCTTACATATTAAAGATTTCTTTCTTTTAGGCTGAATTCTCAGAATAAAGGGATAATCTATCTTTATGAGAATATAAACTTGCTTTTTTTGTTGCCTTCTAAATAGTCAGCAAATTTTTGCAAATTAAATTAACAGACTATTTAAGCAATATATCTGGGGCGTACAGTTGTGTTTTAAAATAGGGACATCCCGTAAAGGTATTGTTTGAGGAAATTATATAGGGGGTTAAAACCGTGAACAAAAGATTATCGATCTTTTTTAGCATGCTGCTAGTGCTAAGCATGTTCCTTGCTGCGTGCAGCGGCGGCGGAGACAATGCTTCTGACGGCGGCGACAAAGGCGGCGACGACGGCGGAAAGTCAGATGTGCCGCAGGAGTTAAGAGTTAATATTAATACTGAACCACCATCTTTAAACCCAGGATTAGCAGAAGATGCTACATCTGGTACTGTACTTCGCCAAGTCCTTGAAGGATTAACTCGTATTGGTCAAGAAGGCAAGCCTGAAAATGCAATGGCTGAAGATGTACAGGTTTCTGAAGATGGAAAGACTTACACTTTCAAAATCCGTGATGCTAAATGGTCAAATGGCGACCCTGTAACTGCAAACGATTTTGTTTATGCTTGGAAATGGGCGCTTGATCCAGCGAACAATTCAACATATGCATACCAGCTTTACTACATCGAAGGTGCCGAAGCAGCTAACACTGGTGAAGGTTCACTTGATGCTGTAGGTGTTAAAGCAGTAGATGATAAAACTCTTGAAGTTAAATTAGTAAACCCAACTCCATATTTCTTGGAATTAACAGCTTTCTATACTTATTTACCAGTTAACAGCAAAATTGCCGAAGCTAATCCAGAATGGGCAACTGATGCTGGTGAAAACTATACAACAAATGGACCTTTCCATTTAACAGAATGGTCACACAGTGACAAAATTGTCCTTGAGAAGAGCGAAACTTACTGGGACGCTGAAACTGTTAAGCTAGACACGATCGAAATGATCATGATCAATGATCCAAACACTGAACTATCCATGTTTGATAATGGTGAATTAGATTGGGCTGGAGCTCCAACTGGTGCCCTTCCAACTGATGCTATGCAGGCTCTTAAAGATGAAGGCCGCTTAGTAACGAATCCAATTGCAGGAATCTATAATTACAAGTTTAATACAACTGTTGAACCTTTCAACAACGCTAATATCCGTAAAGCATTTGCTCATGCAATCAACCGTCAGGAAATCATTGACAACATTCTTCAGGGTGAGCAGCTTCCAGCTATGGCGATTGTTCCTCCATCAATGTTTGAAGAGAACGAAAAGGGTTATTTCCCTGACAATGATGTAGAGAAAGCAAAAGAATTCTTGCAAAAAGGTTTAGAAGAGCTTGGATTAAGCGATGCTTCTGAACTTCCTGCTGTAACTCTTTCTTATAACACATCTGAAGCACACCAAAAGATTGCTCAGGCAATCCAGGATATGTGGAAGCAAAATCTTGGCGTTGAAGTAACGCTTGATAACGCCGAGTGGAATGTTTTCCTTGATAAAGTTAACACAATGGATTACCAAGTTGCACGTATGGGCTGGTTAGGTGACTTCAACGATGCAATGAACTTCCTAGAAATGTATCGTGACGCTGATGGCGGTAACAATAATACAGGCTGGGAAAGCAAAGAGTTCCAGGATCTGCTTGCTAAATCTGCAACAGAAACTGATGCTGATGCTCGCCAGCAATTATTAAAGGATGCAGAAGCAATCTTCATGGAAGATATGCCTGTAGCGCCAATCTACTTCTACACTAATAACTGGGTACAAGCTGAAAACTTAAAAGACGTTGTTGTATCCGGACTTGGTGATGTTCAGTACAAATGGGCATACTTTGAATAAGAATAGCTAACTTGACGAAAGGTATATGGGATATTTAATCCCATATACCTTCGTTTCTGATTAAGGCATAGTAATAAATTGGAGGTGTTTGACAATGGCGAAATATATTGGAAAGCGCTTACTGTATATGATCCTATCCTTATGGATGATTGTTACAGCAACGTTTTTCTTCATGCGCATTGCACCCGGAAACCCTTTTGCATCAGAGAAAAAACTTCCTCCCGAAATTGAAGCTAACCTGAATGCCCACTTTGGCTTAGACAAGCCATGGTATGCACAATATTGGGAGTATCTAGTTAGAATTGTCAATTGGGATTTCGGCCCATCATTTAAATATAAAAGCCAAACTGTTAATGACCTAATTAATGAAGGCTTTCCCGTTTCATTTTTACTTGGTATGGAAGCAATTTTTATCGCTGTTGCAATTGGTGTGCTTTTAGGAATCATTGCGGCATTAAAGCATAATAGATGGCCGGATTATACAGCAATGATTATTGCTGTTTTAGGTATCTCTGTGCCTTCCTTTATAATGGCATCTTTCCTGCAATATTTCCTCGCTATTAAAATGGGTATCTTCCCGGTAGCACGTTGGGAAACATTCATGCACAGTGTTCTGCCAGCCTTGGCACTAGCCTCAACACCGATGGCTTTCATTGCACGATTAACACGTTCAAGCATGCTGGAGGTTTTGGCAAACGATTATATTAAAACAGCAAAATCTAAAGGATTAAGCAGTGGAGTAATTACAGTTAAACATACAGTCCGTAATGCACTATTACCAGTTGTAACATATATGGGACCGTTGACTGCAGGCATTTTAACAGGAAGCTTCGTAATTGAAAAAATCTTTGGTATTCCCGGACTGGGTGCACACTTTGTAACGAGTATCAATAACCGTGATTATACGGTAATTATGGGTGTTACAGTTTTCTACAGTATTCTGTTGCTTGTATCTATTCTCCTTGTTGACATTGCATACGGAATCATCGACCCACGCATTAAACTTGCTGGCGGGAAGAAAGGAGAGTAATTATGCAGATTTCGAAAGATAAGTTTAAATTAGTCGGAACGCAGCTTAGTGAAGCTGAAAAAATTTCAAAACCGAGTCTTTCATTTTGGAAGGATGTATTTATCCGATTTCGAAAAAACAAGCTCGCTTTGTTTGGGTTAGTACTATTAGGTTTGCTAATCTTCATGGCGATCTTTGGACCATATATGACTCCATATGATTATGCATCAAATGACCTCGGCAATAAGAACCAGCCTCCTTCATCTGAACATTGGTTTGGTACAGACGATCTTGGACGTGATGTGTTTGCGCGTACATGGGAGGGTGCAAGGATATCAATTTTTATCGGTGTTGCTGCAGCGTTGATTGATTTAATTATTGGTGTAATCTGGGGTGGAATCGCTGGATATAAAGGCGGACGTACTGATGAATTTATGATGCGTTTTGCCGATATTCTTTACGGTGTCCCTTATCTTCTATTAGTTATTTTGTTAATGGTTGTTCTTGGACAGGGTTTAACTACTATGATCATAGCGATGTCAATCACAGGCTGGATCAACATGTCCCGTATTGTCCGTGGACAGGTATTATCACTAAAGAGTCAGGAATATGTTCTGGCAGCGAAAACGCTTGGTGCCAATACGAATAGAATTATGAGCAAACATTTAATTCCAAACTCAATGGGACCGATTCTGGTTACCATGACATTAACTGTCCCTTCTGCAATATTTACTGAAGCATTCTTAAGCTTCCTGGGGCTTGGATTGACTCCGCCGCTTGCCAGCTGGGGTACAATGGCCAATGATGGTCTTCCGGCGATGCGTTATTATCCATGGCGTTTATTTTTCCCTGCTACGTTTATCTGTCTAACAATCTTTGCTTTCAACGTAGTTGGCGATGGATTACGTGATGCTTTAGATCCAAGAATGCGGAAATAAAGGAGTGAGAATATGGAAAAATTACTTGAAGTCAAAAATTTAGAAGTCTCATTCCAAACATATGGAGGTACAGTAAAAGCAGTCCGCGGTGTCAGCTTTGACCTTCATAAGGGAGAGACGCTTGCCATCGTTGGTGAATCAGGGTCAGGAAAAAGTGTTACGTCCCAATCAATTATGAAGCTAATACCTATGCCGCCAGGCCAGATTTCCGGAGGCCAGATACTATTAAGCGGTGATGATATAGTACCTAAAACCGAAAAACAAATGGAAAAAATCCGTGGGAAAGAAATCAGTATGATTTTCCAGGATCCTATGACATCCTTAAACCCGACAATGAAAATAGGGAACCAGATAACGGAAGGCTTAATAAAGCACCAAAATATGTCCAAGCAGGATGCAAAGAATAGAGCGATTGAACTTCTTCGCTTAGTTGGTATTCCGATGTCTGAAAAAAGGGTAAACCAATATCCTCATGAATTCTCAGGCGGTATGAGACAGCGTGCCATGATCGCAATTGCTCTTGCTGCTAATCCAAAGCTTTTAATCGCCGATGAGCCAACAACAGCGCTTGACGTTACAATTCAGGCACAAATTCTTGAACTGATGAAGGATCTACAGAGCAAAATGGATACATCCATCATTTTCATCACCCATGATCTTGGAGTTGTAGCCAATGTTGCAGATAGAGTCGCTGTAATGTACGCTGGACAAATTGTTGAGATGGGTACTGTTGATGAAATATTCTATGACCCGCGCCATCCATATACATGGGGCCTTCTAGCTTCCATGCCAAGTGTGGATAGTGATGATTCAGCTGAATTAGCTGCCATTCCTGGTACTCCTCCGGATTTAACAAATCCTCCAAAAGGAGACGCGTTTGCAGCAAGAAATAGTTATGCACTAGCAATTGATTTTGAAGAAGAACCGCCAATGTTCCAGATTTCAGAAACTCATTTTGCAAAAACATGGCTTCTTCATCCGGATGCTCCAAATGTTGAGCCGCCTGAAGCTGTAAAGAAACGTATGCGCCAATTATCCTCCACATTTGAAAAACCAGTATTAGTGAAGGAGGGTAAATAATCATGGCAGAAAAATTACTTGAAATTAAAAACTTGAAACAGCACTTTAATGTTGGACGCCCGAATATGGTAAAAGCAGTTGATGGTATTACTTTTGATATCTACAAAGGTGAAACTCTTGGCCTTGTAGGTGAATCCGGATGCGGAAAATCAACAACTGGACGTACCATAATCAGATTATATGACGCTACTGATGGCCAGGTTCTCTTTGAAGGTGAAGATGTACATGGCAAAAAGTCTGCAAAAGAACTAAAAAAGTTTAATCGTAAAATGCAGATGATCTTTCAGGATCCTTACGCATCTTTAAACCCTCGTATGACGGTTGCTGATATCATTGCTGAAGGCATTGATATTCATGGTCTGGCTAAGGATAAGAAAGCGCGCATGGAGAGAGTCTATGAGCTTTTAGAAACGGTTGGTTTAAACAAAGAGCATGCTAACCGTTATCCTCATGAGTTCTCTGGCGGACAAAGACAGCGTATCGGTATCGCCCGTGCACTTGCTGTTGATCCAGACTTTATCATTGCTGATGAGCCAATTTCAGCCTTGGACGTTTCGATCCAGGCCCAGGTTGTAAACTTGATGAAGAAGCTTCAGCGTGAAAAAGGATTAACTTACTTATTTATCGCCCATGATTTATCAATGGTTAAGTATATCAGTGACAGAATTGGGGTTATGTACTTTGGAAAGCTGGTAGAATTAGCACCAGCAGATGATCTTTACAACAATCCAATGCACCCATATACCCAATCACTATTATCAGCGATTCCGCTGCCGGATCCAGAAACGGAACGGACACGCAGAAGAAAATCCTATGATCCTTCTGTACACAATTATACTGAAGGTGAACAGCTGGAGATGCGAGAAATTACACCAGGACATTTTGTTTACTGCTCTGAAAAAGAATATCAGCAATTAAAAGCCCAATATGCAAAGTAATAAAAAACGATCTCATACTGAGATCGTTTTTTTACATCCTGGAAAAGTTATAATTAATAAACTTAATGCCAAACCCTTTCAATGCGAAAGGATATACCAAGATGTAAAATTGATCTGTACACATTTCGAGAGTGAAAATATGTCTTTAACACTTTTATTCGCTAATGTAATTTGCTTTAGTATATAATACAACATTTTGAAGAATATTACTATTAGAATTTTCGATTAATTATATTTTTCCGCGAAATTGCTTAATTAAACATTTTGTTTTAAATGGTGAATTATTTTTTAAAAAAAGGTTTAAAGATTAAGAGGAAAAGATACATATAAGGAAAGAGGTACAAGTTTTTAAGATTCATCATAGCACAGGTTTCGAAATAACTTTATAATGAAAGTAACAGTAAGGACGTTTGCAAGGAAGAGGGGGCATAACATTTGAAAAAGACAAAGAGGATAGCTGCATCCTTGTTGGTTATGGCAGGTATTTCATTTACGGCAGGTACCGGTGAAGCAAAAGAACAAGAATTTTTGGAAATAGGAAAGCAGCCTCAGCGAGCACACAGTTCGCTTTTGAAAGAACTCCCAGAGAAAGTTAGCCGTTTTCAATTTGATTCCGGCTATGTTTTTCAATACCCAGATGCTGTAAGAGGGGTTTATGTAACAGGGCATTCAGCAGGTGGAGAAAGGTTCAATAAGCTTTTAAGTTTAATGGATAAGACTGAATTAAATGCTATGGTAATAGATATTAAGGATGATTGGGGAAACTTGACTTATATCCCGGAAGAAAACTCCCCATACAGTGGTATAGGGAAGCCCTACATAAAAGATACAAAGAAGATCCTGAAAACAATGGAAGAAAAGCAAGTTTACCCGATCGCAAGGGTGGTTGTTTTCAAAGATTCCGTACTTGCCAATAAGAAGCCTGAGTTGACATTCAAAGAAGGAAATAAGGTATGGAAAAACGGCAGAGGAGAGTCTTTTGTCAATCCATTCCTGAAAGAAGTCTGGGATTATAATGTAGGAATAGCTATTGAAGCAGCTAAAATGGGTTTCCAGGAAATACAGTTTGATTATGTCCGTTTTCCGGAAGGATTTGAACATCGGGATACATCTTTGTCATATGGTCTGGGGGAATATAAAGATTTGGAAATGGAAAATGTCCAAAAACGTGTGAAAGCAGTTACTGATTTTGTTGCTTATGCAAAGGAACAGTTAGAGCCATATGGAGTAAAGGTTTCAGTTGATATTTTTGGCTATACAGCAACCTTGCCGGAAGCCCCTGGAATTGGCCAAAATTTTACTAAGATCTCAGAACATGTAGATGTAATTTCTTCGATGATTTATCCGAGCCATTGGACTTCTTACTTTGGAATAGCTAAACCTGATCTAGAACCATACAAACTGGTGGCAGAATATGCAAAGCTTGAGAAAAAGAAGTTGAGTGAGCTTGAAAAACCGCCTATTTCCAGACCATGGCTTCAGGACTTTACGGCATCTTACTTAGGATCGGGTAACTACAAGAATTACGGAAAGGCCGAAGTCGAAGCCCAAATTAAGGCTTTAAACGAACAAGGTATAAATGAATTCCTCTTATGGAATGCAGGCAATACGTATACGCAGAATGTGGATTACACTCCATAGAAAAAGAGGCTGAAGAAATCAGCCTCTTTTCTATTAACCGTTTAATCTTAAATCTGGCTCGAATGTTAAGACCACATATGCTTTATGTTTATCTTTTTATTTGACACCATTATTGTATGCGGTATCATAGTATATAGGCATATCGGAATTTACTTTTTCTTTCCGCCTACGCTTTTCCATCCAGTCTGCACTTTTGCAGATTGATCCACGAATTGGGATTTATTTTTACCGCCAAAAAACCTTTCTCCAATACCATTAGTTAGTACACCTAATAAGGCAGTAAATCCAATTATGAGCAAAGCAACAATTGTTAAATCTGTTATGTAACCAACCATGATAAACCTCCATCTTTCTTTTCACAGTTTCCTGTGATTAGTATGAAACATCCCCTATCCCTATTTTATTCGAAATTTTCACGTATTAAAAGGGGAAATTCCACAAATACTTAATCTGGCAGGATATATCGTTTTTTAGGAAAATGTATAGCTTATTACTTTCTATTCAGACACACCTTCATGGAAAGGAAAGCTGGGAGCTTATCATGCTGGAATAAATACTTGCGCCACCAAATCTAAGGTTTGGGAAGCAGAAAAGGAGCAGATCCATGCATTGGTATGAAAAATTGAATCAGTATTTCCCTATAGAGGAAATGAAATCGAAAGATCACATGGAAACACTTTTAAAGGAGCGTTCGGACATTTATCACAAGGATGAAGGCCCTCACCATGTCCTTATGTATGTAGAGCTCGACAATTTTGTGTTTATTGATTATTTATTTGTATCAAAAGATGCCCGCGGCCAAGGGCTTGGCCATAAATTGCTTGAAAAGCTTAAAGCAAAGGGAAAGCCTATAATTTTAGAAGTTGAGCCAGTTGATTATGAAGATACCGATACAGAAAAACGTTTGCGTTTTTATAAAAGAGAAGGGTTTGAACATGCCCAATCAATTGGTTACAGCCGGAGATCGCTTGCAACAAATGAAATTAATTCAATGGAAATTCTCTATTGGTCCCCAGGGAATGAAAGTGAAGAAATGATTTATGAAGCAATGAAAAAAACATATGAAATGATTCACACCTATAGGGACACGCATTTCTATGGCCAATCTTATCAGCCAGTCGAAGAAGTTCTAACTTTTGAAGAAGATAAAAATGGCCAGGATGTTTTGGAGGATCTTTAAGAAAAGCAATAAAAGCACATAGTCATCAAATGGAAAAACACAGCCACTTCTGGAAATGGCTGTGTTTTCATTTTCATTAATTAATTGAGAATAAAAAAATAATTGTTATAGGTTTAATTGAGTTAAATATGGGTAATTAATAAGAGATTAGAAAATATAATTTTTTTATTTCTACATAATTTTCCTTGAATGAGCAAGCTGATGGATTCTTTCAGAAATAAAATAGGAAAATTAAATAAAAAAATGAAACTTTTTGCTCGCTGGTTCGTCTTATATAATAGATTTGATTCTTAAATAGGTTTGTTTAATTTATGTATAAGACTTTTATCATATTTATAAAAAGTTATACCAAATAGATCTTGTTTGTTGTATAATAAATAATATAAATTACTTGATTAAAGTTATTTTAATTTAGATAGCTCTAAATATATGTAATTAAACAAATATTAATCTAGATAATGGATTTATATATGTCTAAATTTAAGGAGTGTGAATTTGTAAAATGGTCACATTATACACTTCACCAAGTTGTACATCTTGCAGAAAAGCCAAATCATGGTTGGAAGAACATGAAATTAGTTATAAAGAAAGAAATATCTTTTCCGAACCGCTTTCGATTGACGAAATTAAAGAAATCCTTCGAATGACAGAAGATGGAACAGATGAAATTATTTCTACTCGCTCCAAGACATTCCAAAAGCTTGATGTGAACCTTGAAACAATGCCTTTACAAGATTTGTTCGAGCTTATTAAAGAAAACCCTGGACTTCTTCGCCGTCCAATCATCATTGACGAAAAACGTCTGCAGGTTGGATATAATGAAGATGAAATCAGACGTTTCCTGCCGAGAAAGGTTCGAACTTACCAGCTGCGTGAAGCACAGCGCATGGTTAACTAATTTTAATATCTGGACTTCTTTCTGCTTGCAGAAGGAGGTCTTTTTTATTATTCATGTGAAAAATAACAAGGAAAATGGATATAATAATAGAATATAAAAAAACATATATGTTATTTCATTATTAGCATATGCTAAAAAATGCATTAATTTGAGCCAATTGTAATAGGCATATAACGGTTTTATTAAAGATATGACTTTTTAATTCCCTTTATTCTCGTTTTGTCATAAAATGAAAGTACAAGGTACAAAATACACTTTACCTTCTTTTTATATGGGGATTAGCCAATTGATTTATGGGTAAATGGATAACACACATGACTGCTGGGGGTATTTGTCCCTTCAATCATAGCCAGAAGGGAGAGTTGCTGCATGGAAATCGAACGTATTAATGATCATACAGTTAAATTTTATATTTCTTATCTTGATATAGAAGAAAGAGGCTTTGACCGTGAAGAGATTTGGTACAATCGTGAACGGAGTGAAGAACTCTTTTGGGAAATGATGGATGAGGTCCATCAGGAGGAAGAATTTCTTGTGGAAGGTCCGCTTTGGATACAGGTTCAGGCTTTGGATAAAGGCTTAGAGGTCTTGGTTACAAAGGCTCAGCTTTCCAAGGATGGGCAAAAATTTGAACTTCCTGTTCCTGATGAAAAAGTGAAAGACTTGCCTGTGGATGAACATATAGAGGAAATGCTTGATCATCACTTCCGCAAATCAGATGATGACTCAGGATATGAGGGTGATCTGGAATTTCTTTTAACTTTTAAAGATTTTGAGGATATTATATCCTTATCAAAAAGAACCAATCTTGATTCCATAAACACGAAGTTATATTCCTTTGAGGGGAAGTACTATTTATTCGCAGAGTTTCCGGAGGATCTTTTTGAAGAAGATGACATAGATAACATGCTAAGCATTCTCCTCGAATATGGGCAAGAAACAAGCACGACGATACACCGTATTATAGAGTACGGTAAGTTGATTATTGAAGAAAGTGTCTTCGCACACTTAAGAAAGCATTTTAAATAATTCAAACCGATTTCATTTTTGGAATCGGTTTTTTTATTTTGGCTGTTTTCGCAAAACTTGTTGCTTTAAACTCATTTATCCACTGAATTGATTAGAGCGGAAGGCGAGAGATCCCTTCAAAAATGCAAGAAAGTCTTTTGAAGGAATTAATACTACAATAGGCATGGTTATTCGATTCTAATTTAAAGAAGTAAATTTATTTTTTCTGAGTAGAGAGGATTTTGGAAGCAAATGGAGAAATAGCAATGTTAGGAAAGGAGTTGATTATTTGTTAGTTGCAAACACAGAAGGAGGAGAACGAGTAAATTTATTTGAAAAGCATAATCTTCGGAGGTTAAGGGAACTTAGGATACAGAACGGATTTTTCTGTCCTGAATGCAGCGAAGAGGTTGTCTTGAAAATTGGGACAAAGCGTATCCCCCATTTTAGCCACAAAAAGGGATCGGAATGTCCAGAAAGCTATGAAAGGGAGTCAGATTATCATATTAACGGCAAACTTCTTTTATTTGGCTGGCTGAAAGAAAAAGGGCTTAATCCTGTTCTTGAACCTTATTACCCCAACATATCACAAAGGCCGGATATTGGCGTCAAGTATGGAGGAACAGATTATGCTATTGAGTATCAGTGTTCAATCATTTCTGAGGCATTGTTTACAAAACGTTCAGAGGCGTACATTAAATCGGGTATCATTCCTATATGGATACTGGCAGGAAAAAATTTAAGCCGAAAAGGAAAAAATAAAATATCTTTATCTGGTTTCCACTATTTATTTCTTCGCAAAACAGCTTCAGGCAGTTGGGTCATTCCTTCTTTTTGTCCTATCAATAAGTCTTTCATCAATATTCATCAGATTATTCCATTTACAGTAAGAAACACTTTTGCAAATTTTGAAATTAAGACAATGGGCCAAGCCAGCTTAGAACTATTATTTGAACCACCTCGTCTTAACAGTAATCTAAATCAATATGAGTGGCAAAGGGTGATTCGGCAAGCGAAAAATGGTCTACCCCAAACCCGAGGAGCTTTCCGTAATAAATTTTTGCAAGAGTTATATTCCCTCTCACTTAATTCTTCTCTACTGCCTCCTGAGATTGGCCTCCCGGTTTTTCACGCACCCTATATTGAAACATCCCCTTTACAGTGGCAAAGTTATTTACATATAGATGTACTCATGAAGGAAGATGTTTTTTCTTTGGAAAGAATGATTTCATGCTTTCAAAACAGGGTATGGAAAAGTGATATTAAAATCAGAAAACTTCCTCTCGTACACAGTGGCGAGGCAGTTCTTGCCGTGAAAGAATATGCAGAGCTGCTTGTTAACTTAAAGTTCCTTTTAAGAACAGGAAAAGGTCTATACAGAAGAGCTGCTCCATATCCAGCATTTGAAAATCAAACCTCGCTGCTTCAGCGGGAAGCGGATTTTTACCGGGATAAAGGAAATATCATTGTGGAAAATATAAAGGAATGCTTTTATGTTAAATAGAGTTAATGAAAATACCTTTTTTAACATAAAATAATTGAGCAATGAGCAATAAATACCTATAAAAGAAGGATTTTCTCACTGTAAAGAGAAGATACAGTAATGGTGCTTTAGAAAATGGGACTTTTGAATGGAGGATGAAGATGACAAACGAATCAACAGTAAAAAAGCTTCCTGCAAGAAATGAAATTGCAGCAGAAGATACTTGGCGTCTTGAAGATGTTTTTTCCACTGATGATGAATGGGATAAAGAATATAAAGAAGTTGAGAAACTAATACCACAAGCGGGCACTTATCAGGGCAAGCTTGGTGCAAGCGCAGAGACTTTATATGAAGCACTGCAGTTCCAGGATCATTTGCTATCACGCCTCGGCAAGCTATATACATATGCCCATATGCGTTATGACCAGGATACGACAAATTCTTTTTACCAGGGCATGGATGACAGGATAAAAAATCTATACTCGGAAGCTGCCAGTACATTGGCTTATATTGTGCCAGAGCTGCTTGCGGTTGATGAACAAAAGATTAGCGGTTTTCTAGAAGAAAAGAAAGAACTACAGCTATATAAACATTCCCTTGAGGAAATTAATCTTCAAAGACCTCATGTATTATCTGCTGAGCAGGAGGCGCTGCTGGCTCAGGCATCTGAAGTCCTTGGGGCTTCAAGCAATACTTTTGGCATGCTGAATAATGCCGATTTGGAGTTTCCGTCCATAAATGATGAAAATGGTGAGGAAGTTGAAATAACCCATGGGCGCTTTATCCGCTTTCTTGAAAGTGATGATCAGCGCGTCCGCCACGATGCCTTTAAAGCTGTTTACAATACTTACGGAAAGTTCCGCAATACGTTCGCAAGCACCTTGAGCGGCAATGTTAAGAAAGACAATTTCAACGCCAGGATTCGAAACTATGATTCTGCACGCCATGCGGCATTAGCAGCCAATAATATACCTGAAAGTGTTTATGAAAATTTAGTGAATACCGTCAACAATAATCTTCATCTTTTGCATCGCTATGTGAAACTGCGGAAGAAGGTTTTAGGCGTTGATGAACTTCATATGTATGATTTATACACCCCGCTGGTTAAAGAAGTAAAAATGGAGATACCCTATAATGAAGCAAAGGATTTAATTCTAAAAGGTTTGAAACCGCTAGGTGAGGATTATTTAAGGATCTTAAAAGAGGGGTTCGACAATCGTTGGGTGGATATCCATGAGAATAAAGGCAAAAGAAGCGGTGCCTATTCTTCCGGAACATATGGGACCAATCCATATATCCTCATGAACTGGCAGGACAATGTGAATAATTTGTTTACCCTGGCCCATGAGTTTGGACATTCCGTACACAGTTACTACACTCGCAAACACCAGCCATATCCTTATGGAAACTACTCAATCTTTGTGGCTGAGGTGGCTTCTACATGTAATGAAGCACTTTTGAATGACTATTTACTGAAAACCATTGATGATGATAAGAAACGTTTATATTTACTGAACCATTATCTTGAAGGCTTTAGAGGAACTGTTTTCCGCCAGACAATGTTTGCGGAGTTTGAGCATCTGATCCACACAAAGGCGCAAAGTAATGAAGCTTTAACAGCAGATTCACTAACAAAAGCATATTATGAGCTGAACAAGAAATATTTTGGGGAAGAAGACATTGTCATTGATGAAGAAATTGGTCTTGAATGGTCAAGAATTCCGCATTTCTATTACAATTATTATGTATATCAATACGCTACCGGCTATAGTGCTGCTACAGCGTTAAGCAAACAAATCCTTGATGAAGGCCAGCCCGCAGTCGACAGGTATATTGAGTTCCTAAAGTCCGGAAGTTCGGATTATCCGATCGAAGTTCTGAAAAAAGCAGGAGTTGATATGACAAGCAGCAAGCCAATTGAAGATGCATGCAAAGTTTTTGAAGAAAAGCTGAAAGAAATGGAGAGCCTGCTTTCATAATTAAAAAGGAGAGTCCCAAAAGTATAGCTTTTGGACTCTCTTTTTACCAGCAAATACATTAAGGAAAAAAAGAAGAAAATCGTCCTTATAATAAAAAACTGACTCAAAAGAGTCGTCACTTAACGACCTTTTGAGTCAGCCTCTTTTTGGTGTAGTTAGAAGCCCCTAAACCGCTTGCGATCATTCAGATACAATAAAAGGATCAGCAGGGATACAAATAATAGGGGAGAAGTAATGAATATAGGGAAGAGCTTCATTAAACCAAAAATATTTAAAATAAAGGAGAGCAAAATGAGGACCAGCATGACGAAAATCGGCAGTTTTTTCATTTAGTTCTCCTCCTTATCTTATTGGATTCACAGAATATATAATCACAGCAGAAGTGCTTTTTGTATAATCTTATGCGATTGTCCGATCTATCATGACTTGATTATGACAATATTGTGAAAAAGCACACAATCTTATTGTTTTGCTTGTTTTTTTCATGGTATATTACAGGTGTGAAGTTGGTCACAAGCAAACATATACCCCTTTGTTTGGTCGTGAAAAATTTCTCCCATCCCCTTTGTTCGTATAAATAATTCGAAAAAAGCCGTGCTCATAATCTGCATGGTTTTTTTCATGAGATAAACCATGAGCTACTGTCCTGTTAAAAATAGAATAAGCTGTGCACTCTGCACAGCTTATTTGCTAACCTATATATTTCCAAAACTTCCCATACTTTGCCGGAATATGCTCAACTACTTGCTTGAGCTGCAGCTTCTTCATTTCCCGGTTTACTTCGCTATCTGACATATCGTATACCACTGAGATTTCCTTGCTTGCTACAAGTTTAAAATATTTTAAGAAATATTCAAGCGGTGGAAGAGGAGATCGTTCTGGCTTTGCAGGCAGCATCTCTTCCAGAATCTGTTCATAAATCTCATAAGGATAATAACCGGTAACCTTGATTCCTTCATCTTCAATATTTTCGTTGAAGAACACTAGGGTAGGGATTTCCTGGACGTCCATTTCAGCAGTAATTTTTAAGTCACATTGAAAAGCTTTTGCTGCACTGTCTGAATGGATATCAGAAACAAACTCTACTACATCAAGACCGACATCTTTTGCACATTCCTTTAGTACCTCAAAGTTGGAGACATTCTGTTTCTCAAGAAACAAAACCTCCTGAAGCTTCCGTAAAAATTTGATCCCCGCTTTTCTGCCCTGCAATTCAGCTGCTTTAATCGCAACCGATGCAAGATGGGGAGAGGAAATTGGATTCTCGAACCAGACGCTTCCATCACAAGACATTCCGGAGCGGCTTGCTGTTTTTTCCCACAAATCCGCAATGTTTTCGTAATTTTGTCTTTTTCCCATATTCAAGGTTGCCAAACGGCCGCTTAATACATGCTTTATTGAAAAATAGCGGCCATACTCAATCAGCAGCTTTTTTACGATTGGTTCCAGTGCCCAGCACTCAGGACAAAGGGGGTCAACAAACATATATACTTCAATCGGCTTTTTCTCACTGCCGTGGCAATGTGGGGATGCCTGCTTGTTTTCATATGATTCCCGCTTGTTCACGAGCCTTCACCTTTCACACCGTTTTCAGGTGTATTAATCATATGCTGTGCCGTAAGAACAAGCCTTGCAAAAAAGTCCTCTCGCAAAGGACCCTCAAGCCCAATTTCATCCATTGCACTATCCATGCAGGAAAGCCAAGCCCGGGCCCGGGTTTCCGTTATAGGGAAAGGAATGTGCCTGGCACGCAGCATTGGATGCCCATGTTCTGAAGTATATAATGGAGGCCCCCCTAAATATTGGGTCATGAATTGTTTTTGTTTTCTGGCTGTCTCTGTCAGGTCATCTGGAAAAATAGGAACGAGATCAGGATGTTGTCCTACGCGCTGATAAAAAGCGTCAATAAGCTGGTGGAGCTTTTCCTCGCCAATAGCGTCGAAGGGAGTGTGCATTTTCTCGGCCATATTTAAAACTCCTTTTATGAGTTAGTTCACTAAATTAAATCTTCCTATATAATATCGGATGATGGTATCTGTTTATATTCTATCAATGAGGCATTTATATCTCAAACAAATAGCTTATAGCAGAACTTCAGCTCCGGAAACGACATCGTTAGGGCACTTATTCTTACTATTAGTATGAGTTAACAGCATAGCATCAATCCGGGTGAAAGATAAAACATTAGCCTAACGAGGATATAGCAATAGCAAAAGCCGCCTGGCTAATAAAAAACACAGGCGGCTTTTGCTATACAATTTTAAACTATAAAAGATGCGGTTATCTTTTTTATGTAGTTCAGTGTTTCCTTAAAAGGGGGAACACCGCCGTACTTATCTACATTTCCGGGACCTGCATTATAAGCGGCAAGTGCCAATTCAATATTATCCCCATACCTGTCCATCATTTGGCGAAGATATTTCACTCCGCCAAATATGTTTTCCGCTGGGTCAAATATATTTTTTATGCCAAGGCTCCGGGCGGTTTCGGGCATAAGCTGCATCAGGCCTGAAGCGCCTGCTTGGCTAACGGCATTTGGATTAAAATTTGATTCTTGTTTGATAACTGATTTAATTAAATGAACAGGCACATTAAACATATCTGATGCTTTTTGAATCAAATCATCGAAATCTCCAGTTGGCAATCCGGCAATTTTGGTAAGCTTAACCGGCGGCAGGGCAGGCGTATTCAAACGATTTTTATCAGTTAGATTAAAGTAAGACTCCAGGGAAGCAATGGTGCCAAGGCCATCAGTGACTTGGGATGAGGCAGACTGGTCACTAGCCGATATAAGACCTGTTAAAAGCTGCTGAAACAAAGGGCTTGAGTTGTGATTTTGCTTTACATGGTTAAAGCCTTGAAGAGCCTGCAATTCAAGCATAATTTTCATTTGATCTACATTCATAATAAAGCTCCTTGGCAAAAGGGAAACTTCCTTATTGTGATTCCTTTTGCTGTCTATATTTTTCATTATAGAAACGCTTAATTTTATTTTCGGTTTTCCTGAGAGGAATGTTTAGCTCTTTAAGCAGATTTAGAAAAATGGCTTTGCCTTCTTCTCTTTTGCCCACTTCATATTCTATCTCAAAATCTTCTTTGTTTAAATAGCGGCTGTGATCTAAAACAGCTAGTCCGTTCAAATAATTTTTTTCAGCCCGGGTGGTTGAGAGCGAGCCAAAGTATTGAAAATTTTCAGGATTTACACCCATTTCCCCGATCGCCTTTTTTATTTGTTCAAAAGGAATTTTTCCTGTTTCTAATACCTGCTGGACCTCAGGCTCTGTAAGGTTTTCATTCGTTTCCAATAGCCCTTCCGGATGGGGCTGCTTTAGCGTCATTTCAAATGAATCATTTTTCCTTCTAATTCTTAGAGCGCTGCCATGAGATTTTAATGAAAAGTCAGGTGTATCGAAGTAATAGTTTACCTGTTCAGTAAAATCTTGTTCATTTATCCCCAAAAACTTCATTAATGTGAAAAATTCTTCTTTCGTGACCATGTTTTTAAATTCAATCTCAATATTTTTAGACAAGCTTAACACCTCAATTAAAAGCTATTTCCTTCATTATCTCCTTCATAAAGCAAGACTTCAATCTTTGAGATATTTCAAACTCCTGCGATAAAGTGAAACTCAATCAGTGGGGAAATTTTTTCATTCCCCACTGATTGTAAGTTGAACCAATCGGGCATTTACGGGCAGTTAGTCCCGTGATTCATCTTTGAGAAATGCAAGGCAGATAAGTGGGACTTTTACTGCCCGTTAATCTGCGATAAAATAGGAAA
>JAGGRA010000086.1 GCA_018613035.1 Pseudomonas sp. ISL-84
CCATGCCGGGCGCACATGCAAGAGGCCTGCTCCTTAACGGACAGGCCTTTTTTCAATGATTTTGCTCACCCAATCATATCCTTCTTCCACCATTATTGCCTGAGGATCCGTATGCGGAGTATACTCCATCACGAAAAATACATTCTTGCTTTCCTCTGCTAAAAATTGCAAAAGCTGCTTTATTCTAAAATGCTCACCATCATTTTCATGTGTTGGATGAACAGGAACCCAAATATATTTTTCACCATGATATTCAACATTGTGCAAATGCGCCACTCGTACAAATTCAACCCATTTTTTTATATACTCAAGAGCCTGGTCCCCTGCAGCCATCAGGTAGTCCCCGATATCAATACAAATGCTGAGTCCGTACTTCCTCCAAGTCTCCACAGAAAAACGGTCAAGATAGTTAATCCCTGCCGAAGAACGCTGGAGTCCCAGCTTTGGTTCACACACAATTGTCAGCCCGTATTTTTTCTGCAGAACACTCAGCTTTTGCAGTCCCTCTTCAATCATTGCGTCCGGATCTTCTTCTGTCTCCTTTTTAAAATAAGGAAAGTGCACCAATATATATTCAGCACCAATCCGCGACATCTCCGCCACTTCAGTCTCAAATTGTTCCCAAGCCTTTTGGGGTTCAACACTGACTTTTTCAATAAGATCATATTTGCTTTGCCCTCGTAAAAGCGGCGAATGCAGCCCAAAACTCCTGTCTGTTTTACGCAGCTGTTTTATAAAATCCTGGAAAGAATCTTCATCCTGAAACTCCCCAATCTCAACATGCTGAAGATTATTTTTAAAAAGCTCCGGAAATTTTTCTCGCTCACTTAAAATAGTGCTCCCGGATATGCCTAATTGATGTGCCATTAGATCTCCTCACTCATTAATTATTAATTTTATCTTAACATGAAACATGTAACTTTTTGGTAAAAAGGGCGTCTAATCCTTAAAACGCAGAAGGAGACCATGATGCTAAAAAAATTTTCCGCAGCCATACTTGGTTTTCTGCTTTTATTCATTCTCTTTTTCCGGAATGGTATCATATTGGATTCAATCGGCATTCATCTGGAGAACCCTTTTTCAAAAAAGGTTTTAATTCCCGCTGACTATTCTCGAGCTGACCGCAATCAAAACGGCATCGTCGATCCAATGGATGTAGTCATGGCCGCGAGAAAAGAAGTGGAGCAGCGCACGACTTATAATAGCGCCTATTATGCCGGGGGATACCCTCCTGATGAAGAAGGCGTTTGTACAGATGTAATCTGGCGGGGATTTAACGGGGCATCAATTACAATCAAAGATCTTATCGACAAGGATATTGCAAAAAACACGGACTTATATCAGCGCGTAAACGGCAAACCGGATCCGAACATCGATTTCAGGCGTGTCCCCAATCAAAATGTGTATTTCAGCCGGTACGCAAAATCTTTAACCACTAAGCTTATTCCGGGAGATACAAATAACCTTCAGCAATGGCAGCCCGGCGATATCGTTGTTTTCCTTACTCCCAAGTTTGACCATGTCGCCATCATATCTGACAAACGGACAAAGGATGGCATTCCTTACGTCATCCATAACTCGACACCTTTTGCGGCCGAAGTGAAGCTATCTTCCTTTCAAACACCCATTACGGCGCATTATAGATGGAATTTTTGAAAAAACACGCCTGCCCTGCCGCGAAGCAGAAGCAGGCGTATTTATTGATAACTATCTGGCTTTTTTCGAACCAATTTCCGTTTTCTTATCGTGCTGCTACCGTATTGCCTGCTGGCCACTCCTCACAGGTGTAAGCCATCTCCCAGAATCCAAGCTCCAGCTGGCAGCTTTTGCGATAGGCATCCTTCATTCGCTGCCTTTCTTCTGGAGATGCTGCTTCCGCAAGCTCATCCAAACGATTCCTCATATTCATGGTAACTGTTTCAACCCTTAAATTTGCATAGAAAGAAATCCACGGGTAAAAAGGATGGTCCTCCTGCGGCTCATATTGCTTCATGAGCTCAAGCCCGATTTCCCAATAAGTCCAAGGGCAAGGCAATAACGCAGCGAGGATTTCGCCCATCCCGCCTGTATGGGCATGGTACATCATATGCTTGACATAATGGTCTGCCGTCGGAGGAAGCGGGAAGCCCTGCAGCTCTTCATATCCCACACCAATCTGCTGGCAGAAATTATGATGAGGGTGGATTTCGCTGTTCAGTACAAATTCAATTTGCTGATTGAAATAAGCAATATCCTTCCGCTCAGGAGACTTGGAAATAGCGATTCCGTATATATGCATAAAAGCATTCAAATACTCATAATCCGCTTTAATATAATGGGCCAGCGCCTCTTTCGGCACATCTCCTCTTCCGATCCCCTGTACAAACGGGTGCTGAAAAATAAGCTGAAATAAATCATCATTCTCTTTGCGAAGAATTTCTGTAAAAGTCATTAAAATAGCCTCCTCATTATTCAGAAGCTGCCGGGGAAAAAGCATGAGGAAAAATTGAGGTCCTCACCGCTTCCCTGCGCTGGCATTACCCAGATCAGGTTCCAAGGGACAAAGGAAAAACTCCTTATCTCAGCCGAAGCGCCCCTAGCAGTTTTCTTATTGTTTTTTATTCGTTGCTGCCACTTCTTTTAACTTGTTTCGGTAAAGCTGCTTCATACCAGTTCTTTGAGAGTTGCTTCATACCAGTTCTTTGAGAGTTGCTTCATACCTGCTTTATGAAACCGCATTGTCCCGCTTATTTCGCTGAAGCTGATTCAGACTGCTCTTTTCAGCCGCTTCTTCTCGCTCCATCGGCTTCAAACCCTCTATTCTTCCGTACAGCAAAGCACGCTCGCTAAAAACTCACATATTCTGCACTAAATTTTTTTCCTTCACTTTAGCGAGTATCATCCACCCAATAGCCGCACCGGCAAAGCTGCTGACAAGAAATGGCGGTATAAAGAAGAAGGCGCCAGCTGCGCTTCCCATCAATATCTTTGCATACGGGACGGCAAACAGTGCTCCAATGATGCCAGTGCCCACTACTTCACCAACTGCAGCCCAGACTTTCCGGCCGAATTTTTGATAAAGCACGCCTGCCAAAAACGCGCCAATCATTCCGCCTGGAAATGCAAGCAGCGTCCCAAAACCAAGCAGGTTTCGCAGTAATCCGATCATAAACGCCACTCCCACTGCCGGCAGCGGCCCAAGTGTTACTGCCGCCAATACATTCACCGCATGCTGGACGGGATAGGCTTTGGCCACACCTGCCGGAAACCATAACAAATGGGAGCCCAGCGTTCCAATCGCCACAAATAATGCCATCGTCGTCAATAAACGGGTTTTATTCACCTTAACCTCCTTCCTCAAGGGCAGCCTGATCGCTTATCATGGAGAAAAGTATGTACATAAGAAAAGCGCAAGGCGCCTGGCGCTGGACAGTTATCGAAGTTCAAAGCTTATACTTTCTTTCCTTCAAAAAAAGCCAGATCCGCGAAAGGACCTGGCTTGGTTTAAGTATAAATGATTCGACATACCTTCAAAGCCTACTTCCCTCCGCTGGCATTAACCAGATCAGGTCTATAAGAGTCGGAAAGCTATATCGCGCTTCCCTCTCAGCCCGCACATTCGGGGCACCCCTAGTAGTTTCATAGATATTTAATTTGATAAGCTGCCTCAAGCTTAACAAATTATTCCGGGACTGTCATCATTCTTTTTGCTTAGATGCTTTTATCAATACATCCAATTAAACGGTTTTCAATATCAGCCGCAATGCTTTGAACGGATTCGTCATTGACGAGTTCAATCATGCTTGTCGGCTTAGGCATGCCAATTTTCGTTTTCCCGGCATCCTCATAGACTACAATTTTACAAGGCAAGAAATAGCCAGCCATTTTGTTCTGTGTTAATACGCGATGTGCTTCAAATGGATTGCAAACTTCTAAAACACGGAAGGATTCATTATAGTCCAGCCCTTTCTCCTGCAGTTTTTCCTGGACGTTAAACTTCCAAAGGACCCCGAATTTTTCTTCCTTCAGGCTTTCTTCAAGCGAAGAAATCGCTTCATCAATCGATTTTTCGGTTTCTGCTGTGTATTCGAACATGATTGCATCTCCTTTTGTATCGGTATTTTGGTGGATCGGCACATCTTCAATTAGAATGTTAGTGTAACATCCGCATCGTTGGCAAATTCAAGGAATGTTACAGCTCCGCCAACTTCAATTCCATCTACAAAAGCTTCTTTTTCAAGTCCCATAACATCCATAGTCATTTGGCATCCAATAAATTTAACGCCTAAATCCTGTGCCATTGCCACTAATACAGGAATTGCAGGAACATTGGCTTTTGCAAAGCCCTCTGCAAAATGCTCTTTTCCTTCAGGCATTGGAAGCTGCTGGTATGCTTCTTTATGAATTAAGTTTAATCCTTCGAAAGTGAAGAAAATCGCTACTTCTGCATCCGTTGCTGCCGCCGCAGTCGCAATGTTGTACACCTTGTATGCATCAAATAATCCGCCGTTGCTTGCAATAATTGCTACTTTTTTACTCATTGTAATTCCTCCTGAAAATTTTATTTTTTGGGGACATTTTAAGACCCTATGTAAGCTCTTTATACATTTACCCCTATAGGTATATTATTAAACATAGATTCTTCTGTCAACAAAAAAACTCCCTTTCTCTAGGGAGTTTTCTCTTAAACTATTTAATGAGCTGCAGACTGGCCATTCCCCTCAAGCTGCTGACCCCGGCTAAAGAGAGAGAGACCTTTGTTTCTTCTATAAAATTGGCAAGCACCTTTTCGACGCCAGCCTGCCCGCCAATGGCCAATCCATATACATAAGGCCTTCCCAGGCAAACAGCATCCGCTCCAAGCGCCAGTGCTTTAACCACATCGGACCCTCGGCGAATTCCGCTGTCAAAGAGAACAGGAATCCGGCCATTTACTTCTTTCGCAATCGGTCCAAGTGCATCAATCGCAGCCGTCACGCCATCCAGCTGCCTCCCGCCATGATTGGAAACAATGATGCCATCTATTCCTTTCTCAACCGCAAGCTTCGCATCTTCCGGATGGAGGATGCCTTTTATTAGAACCGGCAAATGTGTTATCTCTTTTAATCTGGCAACATGCTCCCAGCTTAAAGTTGGATGATGGATATTATCGAGGATCCCCTGGACCACATCGCCATCTTTAAGAGAGGCCATAAATACCGGATCAGTTTCATAGTTTGCCTTTCCATAGCCCAGCTTTAATGGAGAAAAATTGTTCCTGAGATCCGCTTCCCTCCATCCCATCATGACTGTATCGACCGTTAAAACGATCGCTTCATACCCGGCTTCCTCCGCACGGCGCGCCATATTAAAAGCCGCCTCTTCGTGATTGGACCAATATAGCTGAAACCATTTCGGACTGCTGCCCGTTGCTGCGGCGATCTCTTCAATCGAGTGGCTTGAAACCGTGCTCTGAATAAAAGGAACCTGATAAGCAGCCGCCGCTCTGGCCGACGCAAGCTCCCCCTCTTCATGTTCAAGCCGCTGCATCCCAATTGGCGCCAGAAAAATTGGATAAGGATATGTCTTTCCGAATAGCGTTACACTTGTATCCGGTACCGAAACATCCCTCAGCATTCTTGGTACAATCGAATATTTCGCGAATGATTCCGTATTTTTTCTCAGGGTTTCTTCCCCGCCCGCACCTGATTGGACATACCCAAATCCCCCAGCCGCCATCTTTCTCTCTGCTTCCTTCTCCAGCTCTGTGTAGGAGATCGGGAAATTCTCTGCGAAGCTAATATTCTCTACCTTTGCCATTTTTCCAGTCCTGCCTCTCACTTAAAATTAGAATTTATTGAAAATAATATCATTTTTTTGGATTTATTGAAACCGTGTTGGCGTTTCGCGATTATATTTTGAATATCGCGGATATAACCGGATTTTTCGCGGATATACGGCCCCCACGTACCTCAACAGCAAATGTTTTTATCAAAAAGCAGGGATTTCATCAAAAATTCGTGAATAAGTCAACATATCTTAACCATATTGGAGTGTACAAAATGCTAATCAAACAGCCTTTTGATGAATTTTTAAAATTTCATTATGAAAGAGTCGATGAAACCCATATGAAAGTGACTTTGCCAATCCAGCCGCTTTTCATCAATAGCGCCGGACTTGTCCATGGCGGGATTATTTCCACGCTGGCGGATGTGGCGATGGGGAATATTTTTAAACCGGATGAAAACAATATGCAAACCGTTGTAACTGCAGATTTAAAGGTTAGCTTCTTAAGGGGCGCCACCGGTGAGTATCTTATTGCCGATGCTCATCTGGTAAAAAGAGGCCGGACACTGAACCACACAGATTGCCACATCTACAATAACCAGAATCAGCTGGTTGCCAAAGCATCCGGCATTTTCGCTTCTATCTGATTAAAATCAAATCCACTTTTCTGGAAATCCATCGCATAGCCTATCGTGTGCAGGGTATAGATACGTAAACAACGATAGGGAGGAATTTCAACATG
The DNA here is from genome assembly GCA_018613035.1 of Pseudomonas sp. ISL-84. Lineage (GTDB taxonomy): Bacteria > Bacillota > Bacilli > Bacillales > Cytobacillaceae > Cytobacillus. The sequence continues at coordinate 6,488 of JAGGRA010000086.1, forward strand.
GAGCATGTGAAAGCAATCTTGATTAAATTATTAATGATCACGGCCGTTTTGGGAATAGTCTTAACCGGTTTCTTTGATATTGGATTCACCGAAACGCTGATCATTAGCTTCGTTCTGACACTTGCAGCTTACGTACTCGGCGACATGATGATATTCCGAATGGCCGGTGATGAAACCGAGCATACAAAAAGGAATGCCATTGCCACCGTATCAGACATCGGCCTTAGTTTTTTCGTCATCTGGCTTTTAGAAGAAATGATTGTGGCTGGAAAAGACAATCTTACATTGGCAGCCTTTGTTTCCGCTCTTGTGATCGGTGCAGGAGAATGGTTCTTCCACGGTTATCTGGACAACCGGGTTTTTCATAATGATGATGCTCATAATTAAAAAAGGCTGTTTTCGCAAGCTTTGTTGCTTTTTAGACAAGTAGTAAGGAGAGGTTGATTTCCGCTCCAGGATGCTCCCTTTCCGCGGGGCGGGCGGTGAGCCTCCTCGGCGCGCAGCGCCTGTGGGGTCTCACCTGTCCCACTCCTCCCGCAGGACATTGAATAAGCTTCCTTGAATAAACACCGCACGAAGGAAATGCGATAGCATTTTCGAGGAGCTCGCACCTTACGCTCCAATCAACATCATTTAATTAATGTTTTTTATTAAAAAAACTATTTAAAAACAACATTTCTTTATATAACAGCCTTAAAAAAAGACCCCTCATTCTGATGTGCACCCCAAAAGTTAGACGAACTAATTCTAACTTTTGGGGTGCACATCATTCAGGAGTCTTTTTTGACGGGTTCTTAATACTCAATCTCATCATAATTCTTAGGCTGCGGAATCGGCTGATTACCTTCATGCTTGCCAAATTCATTGATAAGCTGCTGCTCTTCTGTGAGTGAATTTTGAGGCTTTTCTTTACTTTCATCCTGCTTTTTCAACGTTATGACCCCTTTCAAGTGTTCTAAAAATTAATATGCTCACTTTTCAAGGAATCAACCATTCATGCTTATTAGCCCCAATAAGGCTTGATTTGACCGCGAATCTCTCCGTCTGGGTTTTGGGCTGTATGCACGTTAACATATGTGTCCCCATCACTCATTAGGTCTATAAGAACGGATAGAGGTTTTCCTTCTAAAGGACCCACTAAATCCCTGGCTGTAATGATCCCTTCTACAACACCCTTATTTACACTAATGTCAGGATCGATTAAGCCAAAAAGAAAAACGACAACTGGACCGTTTACACCCCTTCTTCCTAAATGAATATGAGCTTGAGTAAAGTTGGAAAGATCATTAACTGTCAAACGGTAGCCCATTTTCCTCTTATCCTTGCTTACTTTCAATTTTGCCGTGCCAAAAGCATCGGTACGAACTGGCGGAACTTCTTCACTGCCTTTTAACCTGGCGAAAAAAAGTTCATTTCTGTCCATTATTATTCCTCCTGTTCATTACACAATTTAATGATATATTTTATGCCCTGGGGCAAAAGAATGATTGTACAAACACCGAGATAAAGCGCTAAATTGGCTATATGCTTATGGAAAGAAGGATTTTTCCCTCTTTCCGCTAAATAGTTATATAGCTAAAATCCAAAGGAGGGCAAACATGTCTAATTATATTTCTCATATTGCAACAGTCGAGATTCCGGTATCCAATCTGGATCGATCGGTTCATTTTTATGTGGAAGTTCTTGGTGTTGAAGTGGAGTTCAAAGGAGAGAAGAACGCCATGCTAAGCTTTCAATCAAAGGGTGTGCCTACGATATTCCTGGTTGAAACCGCAGCAGAGGGGAAATCTCTTTCATTCGCCAACTCGAATGATGGTGTCGAGCATAGTGTGATTGATTTTTATACACCTTCTTTAAAAGAGCTCCACCAATGGCTGCAGGAGAAGAACGTGGAAGTTGGGCCACTCAACCTCAACCAGGAGCACGGCCTTGGCGGATTCGGCTTCAAAGATCCGGATGGCAACCTGCTCAGCGCCTGCAATGTGCTGCATAAAGGGCAATAAACCCGCTCATTAACGAGCGGGTTTTTTATATACCAAAATAAGACTAGCGCCCTACTGCAAATTACGGCGGAGGCTGATATGGACATCCCTTTTCCCTTGCTACACTTATAAAGTGATTCAAAAGGAGGGAAAAAGGTTGAAAAAATTAAGCACAAAAGCGACCAGGTGGCTAAAAATCCTTCATATCATTCTCGTTTCATTATTTTTCGGGGGAATCATGAGCTCGCTCGCATTAAATTTCTCCATGGAAATGGCCGCCTATGGTCAAGCCCTGGAAATGTACAAAAATGTGGTGACAATTAGTGATTATGTCGTTCGGGTTGGTGCAATCGGTACGTTATTAGTTGGCTTTATTTATGGATTTTTTACAAACTGGGGATTTTTCAAGCACAGATGGGTTACCGTTAAATGGATTTTATTTATCATCCAAACCGTGGTCGGCATTAATATCGTCGATGAACGAATGATGGAAAATATGACTCTTCTTGAAGCGGAAGGCAGCAAGGCATTATCGAATCCTGTTTTTATTGATAATCATATAACCCGCCAATATGCCGTCTACTTTCAAATCGCTGTTACCCTCTTCATCTTTGGCATTTCCGTATTAAGGCCCTGGAAAAAGAAAAAGCAAAATTAAAAATGGCAGTGATTCACTGCCATTTTTCTATTGGACGCCATTAAGAAATTCCTTCAGTCTCTCCTGATATTCCTGCTCTGCCACCGTATATCCGTCTGTATGCCCTGCACCCGGCACGATCCAAAGCTCTTTCTCGCCGCCGGCTTCCTCATAAATCTCATAGGCCATTTCAGTTGGCACCAGATCATCCTGATCTCCATGAATAATGAACAGAGGAAGCTCGTTTTTCTTCACCTGTTCGATAGCCGACGCTTCATTGAAAGAGTATCCAGCTCTGATTTTTGTAAAGACACTTGTAACCTGCATCAAAGGGAAAGATGGCAGATGGTAAATATGCTTCAGCTGGTGGGCCAGTTCTTCATGGACCGTCGTATAGCCGCTATCCGCAATAATCCCCTTCACTTCAGGCGGGAGATCTTCGCCGCTTGCCATCAATACGGTTGCAGCTCCCATTGAGAATCCATGTAGGAAAACCCTGTCGGCACCTTCTTCCTCCTTCAATAAATCAATCCATCCAAGATAATCCTTGCGTTCATGCCAGCCATATCCAATATAATCGCCTTCGCTTTTCCCGTGCCCTCTGGCATCAGGCTTCAGCACATCATATCCCAGTTCGTAATAAAACTTGGTGATGCCAGGCATCTGCTTACTATTCCCCTTATAGCCATGAGCCAGAATCACTGCTTTTCCGTTCGAATCCGGATTGTTTAAAAAGCGGGCTTTCAGCTTCAAGCCATCTTCTGAGGTGATCTCAATCTGGTCAAAAGTTTGTTCCTCTGTCCACTTCATAACCTCCTCCAGCTTCGCCTGTGTCTCCTCCTCCAACGCAGCGCTGACAGTCTGCGCATTCCCGCTATATAAATCAACCGGATCATGGCTCCGATTGATGGCCACATTGTAAAAATAATTACCTGCACCAAGCAATGCAGCCGATAATAAAATCAGCACACTGCCGGCTATCCAAATCATCCTCTTTTTCATCCATAAATCCCCTTTTCACATTCGCAATTACCCGAGTCTGCCAAGGTGCTGCAGCCATTCAATCAAACGTTTGATTAAAATGCTTTTTATACTCTTTTAAAGTGATAGAGTTATATTATTTATTATATATTTATAACAAGAGAAATAGATATATAAAGGAATGAGGCCTCCATGATAAAATTAAAATTTTTTACAGAAGAAGAATTTAAATTGCTTATAAGCTGGATCACAACCCCTGAACTCATGGTTCAATGGAGCGGTGCCCATTTTAAGTTTCCACTCGACCAAGAGCAGCTGATCAAGTATAGCAGCTTTGCCAATCAAGAAAACAGCACGGAGTACATTTATAAAGTAATAGAAGCCGATTCAGATGAAATCATTGGCCATATTTCACTGGGCAGAATTGACCGCGTAAATGAAAGTGCCCGGATTGGAAAAGTCTTCATCAGCCCTGCCGCTCGCGGAAAGGGCTATGCATCCGAAATGATCCGGCAGATCCTCGCCATCGCTTTCAATGAGTTAAAATTAAATAGAGTCAGCCTTGGTGTGTTTGATTTTAATAGAGGGGCAATAAAAGTCTACGAGAAAGCAGGCTTCCAAAAAGAAGGACTTCTCAGGCAAACAAATAAGGTGAAGAATGAATATTGGAACCTGATTGAAATGGGCATCCTCCGTTCCGAATGGCATGAGCAGACTGGGCCCGGCAAGATTCAATCAAACGTTTGATTGAAAAAAGAGCTCTGCCAGCTGAATGGCAGAGCTCCTTAAAATCTATTTATTAACACCGGATTCCTTGGACATTTTTTCTTTCCCAATAAACAAACAAGGCAGAGAGGTCTCCGCCTTGTTTTTATTAGCTTGCTTTTTCCTCCATAGGTGCTTCCTGCTTTTCCTTCGATAAAAACCAGCCAGCCAATGCAATCCCAATTAAGACTGCGTAGAAAGTGATTTTCCATTCAGGCGATTTGGCGAAGCCTTCAGGAAGGATGGCCAGTGCCGGATGGGACATCGTGTAGACAGCCAATTTAACGCCAACCCAGCCGACAATCCCGAAAGCTGCGATCTCGAGGCCTGATCTCTTTTGAAGCAGATCCACAAAGAAGTTAGCCGCAAAACGCATAATGATTAATCCGATCATTCCGCCGGCAAAGATCACCAAGAACTTTCCGCCATCAAGTCCGCCTATGTGCCCTAGACCTGTATCCGGGAGAGCCACAGCCAACGCAACAGCTGCAAGAATGGAATCAACCGCAAACGCAATATCCGCAAGTTCTACCTTAAAAACAGTCATCCAAAATCCGGATTTCTTTTTATCCTTATTCATTCCAGCTTCGTGCTCGCCCTTCTTGACGAGTGCTTTTCTAAAGATATGGTTAATGGCAATAAACAGAAGGTAAAGCGCACCGATCGCCTGTACCTGCCACACGTCTACAAGGAACGATATGGCAAAGAGGGAACCAAAACGGAAAATAAACGCTCCAGCCAATCCGTAAAATAATGCTTTCTTCCTCTGCTCTTCCGGAAGATGCTTCACCATAATGGCTAAAACAAGTGCGTTATCAGCAGCCAGCAGCCCTTCCAAGGCAATCAGCAGCAAAAGTACCGAGCCGTACTCCAATAAAAGTGATAATTCCATTTAAATACCCTCCCTTAGTTCGCTTTTACGTGTTTTTCATCCAAACGTTTTTCAATCTTCGCAAGCTCTTCCCGATCTCTAAGGAGCTCTTCTTTGTTCTTTTTAATCAGCTCTGAAAACGACATCTTTTGCTTCTTCATCTTTCAGGTCTCCTTTCTTTTGATCTTTGAGTATGGATAGCTTCGCGCAGTTTCCTTGCAGTTATGTTATCTAAGGAATTTTGATTGCCAGGCTTTATCAGGCAATAAAAAAACCTCTACCAGCAAGCGGTAAAGGTTTTTTAAAAACAAAAAGACCTTTACCCGAAACAGGCAAAGGTCTTGCTAACAACGGTAAGGTTGCCAACAAAGCCGGGAGCTCTTAACTCCGAAATGACGACTCTGCTGTAAAAGCTACTCCCCTTTAGGAGAAACTATTCAACTATTAATCTAATCATATTATATTCTGCTTAAGCTGTCAATTGTTACGCAAATCGGTAATAAATTAAAATGAACGCTGCAAGCACAAAGATAAAGTTAAGGAATACAAATACAAATTGGTCCGTCTTTGTTTTGTGCATCTTAATCGGCGGGTTGTAAAATGATACCCCTTCAATGATGAAAATAATCAGCACAATATGGATCATAAAATGTCCGATGACCTCTGTCATTCCAAACAGCATAGTCGTCGTAATAAAAATAACCGTTACAACAAAGCCGACAACACGGTTTAAGATTCCGACAACCAATAAATAACCCACTACAAATTCAATGAATGCAGCCATTACTACAAACGCGGCCGGTGCAAATCCAAATGTCGGAACACCATGATTGGCAACAATATCAAGTGACATGCCTGGATACACCCATTTTTCAACAGCCACCCAGCAAAGGGATAAACCTGTGCCTAAATACAGAAACGGAAAGCCAACCTTCTCAAGCTTTGTGCCGCCTACCAATAATACCCCGATAATTGCTACATAATAACCATAATCGAGCATATGGAAAATGCCATTATGAAGTGTTGCGTACACAAATAATCCTAATAAAAGAACTGCCGCTATCTTCGTGGAGATATGATGAGGGATTAACAAAAATCCGATGGCAGCCCAGGTCAGAATCATAGCCGTCATATTACTTAAATGGAACTCTGGCGCAAACAACGTACCGTTCGCGACCTGAATCATTAAAGCCGCCGCGGTTCCGTACTTCAGAATATGTCTGCTGTACTTCCGGAAACCAGAGAGCCAGTCATCAAGCTTTTTGATCTTTGCCCATTCCGTTGTTTTCGGAATCACTAATGTTAATAGTGCCAGCACAACCGCAGCGGTTAATGCTAATCCCATAAATAAAGGTGATAATATATTTTCAATGGTTTCCTTTTGCGGAACCACGTTTGTGAACCATTTCACATGAGCACTCGTAAAAAAAGGCGTCATTACAAGTCCAATTATTAAAAGAAGCTGGAATAATTTTTTCATGATGTCATTGCCTCCTGATGGCATTAAATTTACATTAACAATATAAGTACAGTATTAATATATAATACTTTTGGATGTTGGGGAGCTTTTAAAAATGAACATTATGTGAAAAATTTCACATAATGTGTGATACAATATCCCTCACGTTAAACTTCTTACACCGAATAAAAAACAGGCGAACACCTCTCGCCTGTTTCAGTCTTACTAGTTTTCTTTTTTCACAGCCGCCAAAACCGGCTTTTTCTCTTCGATCTTTTCTTCGTCTCCCACTAAGTCCTTCGCTGCGCTTTTGAACTCTGTTAACGTCCGGCCAAATGCCCGGCCAATTTCAGGAAGCTTGGATGGTCCAAAAATAATCAATGCAATGACTAAAACAAGAACTAATCCTGGTATTCCGATATTCGATATCATCTGCTCACCCCGTTTTTTAGTTTAAAACCTTTTTGCGTTTTTTCTCGAGCTGCTTCTCATGGGCACGGGCGTGGGCGCGATGACGATCTTCTTCCACCTCGGCAGTCATTTTCACACCCTGCGGCACTGATGAAGTTGATACTTGCTTCAGGCCTTCCTGACCTTTTTCTAAAACAAAGGAAGCTCTTGTTGAGATATCCGCACCCGGTTCTGTTACATAAGGAAGCACCCGATAATCCGTACGCCACTGATCTGACGTTACCTCACAGCGGACATAGCCACGGAAGTTATTAAAAAATTTAATATGGGGATTTTCTGCAAGCGTACGTTCCGTATCCGCTCTGACATCAGAACCGTTTCCGCCTGAAGTAATCGATGTTCCAACAAACTCGGCCCCGATCAGTTTGGAATCCGGTTCATTATAATTAGTAAGGAGATTGGATGCCCAGCTCGCATGAACGTCACCAGTCAGTACAATCAGGTTTCCCATTCTTTTTGCTGCAGCAAAATCTGTCAGGCGCTGGCGGGCGGCCGGGTAACCGTCCCAGGCATCCATGCTGAATCTCGGCGATGTGCTTGTCCCAAAATTCCGCTGTGCAAAAAACACCTGCTGAGCCAATACGTTCCAATGGGTACCCGAGCTGGCGAGATTATTTTCAACCCATTGTTCCTGCTCTTGTCCAAGAAGAGTGCGGCTCGGATCCAGCGACTCTGGCGTATGCGGTTTGCTGCCGTCCCCATTTGCCTGGTCATCACGATACTGGCGAGAATCAAGCACTAGGAATGAGGCAAGTTTGCCATAGGTGAATTCCCTGTATAGCTGCATACCCTCTCCATGCGGCATGGAAGATAAACGGAGCGGCATATGTTCATAGTAGGCCTGATATGCCGCTGCCCGGCGCTTGATAAATTCTTCAGCGGATTGCCCTTTTTCCGGGATGCCGGCAGCATAGTTGTTTTCAACTTCATGATCATCCCATGTAACAATCCAAGGAAAGGCTGCATGGGCTTCTTTCAGGTGAATATCAGACTTGTACTGTCCATAGCGGTTCCGGTAATCTTCCAGCGTCATAATTTCCGGACCGCTATGATCACGGACATTTCCCGTTGGAGAAATGTATTCTTTTGGCCCATATTCATATATGTAATCGCCCAGATGGAAAACTAAATCCAGATTTTCTCTCGCCATATGCTGATAGGCAGTAAAGTAGCCGTGCTCATATTGCTGGCAGGAAGCAAAAGCAAACGACAAGCTTGCCACGTCCGCACCGGCAGAAGGAAGCGTTTTTGTTTTGCCGATTGGGCTTAACTCATTGCCTGTTTTAAAACGATAAAAATAAATCGTGTTTGGCTTTAAGCCATCTGCTTCCACATGGACGGAATGGGCTAATTCCGGTACCGCAATTTCGGTTCCGCGCTTAACCATTTTGCGGAAATGCTCATCCTCAGCAAGCTCCCAGCTGACGGGAACAGCGTGATTAGGCATTCCTCCTCCATTAAGCGGATCCGGCGCAAGCCTTGTCCACAAAACCACACTATCTGAAAGAGGATCTCCTGAAGCAACGCCCAGCGTGAAAGGATACTTACTGAATTTAGGAGCAGCATCTACATTCAGATTTCCGGCTCCAAGCGACTGTGCCATCGCCAGGGCAAGCGAAAAGCCAGCAATCTTGCCTGCTCCCGAAAGAAAGCTGCGGCGGTCAATATCCTTCTTTAGGCTTTCCTCATTGAATTTCCTGATTAACTCATCAATCGATCTCTCATTTCTCAATTCCTTCACCTCTTTTATAATCTGGATTCACATTTGATTATAAAAGGCTTGTTTTAAAGAAATATGAAGATATGTAAAGAGAAGCCGTTGTATGTATGCCTATTTTAACAGGCCTTTTGTAAGAAATGGGTTCTGTGTTTTTCCAAAGATCCAGCACTCCACTTCCAAATACCTGTAAGCCTCCGGGCCATTCGCCCCTTCTTTCTTAACAATTTTTTCATAGAATATTAACGAATATTGTCAGAATTTTTTAGTTTACTAATCTGGAAACCATGGTTATGATAAATACAATCTATTAAAAAGGGGTGAGGAGTTGAAAAAATCCAGATTCATGCCGTTTGTGCTGCTGTCCATTTTCTTATCCTTCCTCATCACCCAATACCCCGGCGTCCATATTAACGGGATTCCTATGGACGAAAGCAAAGCCATAACCGTTTCCGAACTTGCGGAGAGCTTTCTTTTAAAGGATAATCCTAAGAAATATGTGTTCACACAGGATTCAGCCTCACTGGCACTCGGCAGTCTGGCGATCATCCTTTTCCTATATAGCGCGCTTCACATAATCGCCCGCAGAAAAAAAATCTTTTACACCCCCATTTTCTACGAGGCGAACTACATGACCCACACTCCTTAATTGTCCAAAAAACAATTAAAGGAGGAAAACGAAATGATGTGGATTCGATTCATAATGATTGGCTTGTTTTCATTAACAGCTTCCAGCCTGTTCTTTTATCAGGGAACGGAAATCTACCATGCCTTTGTGGAATACTTTAAACAAAAATAACATAATAGGCGCCCAGGAATTTCTCCGGGCGCTTTTTTGCTGCCTCAGGCCGAAAGTGAGGGGAGTTGATGATATATCCTTCATCTCCTCTTTTCTTTTCCCGCATACAATTGGATCCCTTCCGCTTTAATCGCAGCCTCGCTATAAAAAAAGCGCCCAGTCTGGTCTCAACCAGGCTGGGCGCTCTTCCTTATTGGGCTTTTGCATATTTATCGTCAATCTTCTTCTCAATCTTCTCAAGCTGACGGCGGTCCTTCAAAAGCTCTTCTTTATTTTCTTTTATCATTTCAAGCATTGATAACTTTTTCTTTTTCATGTTTGCTCACCTTCTCTCATGATGTCTATACAACTCTCGGGATGCTCTTTTGCATATTTTTCGACAAAATTCGGGTGGTACCTGGTACCTAAAATACAATTGTCTTATTCCCATGTACAATGACTCGATCTTCAACGTGCCATTCCACGGCCTGGGCGAGAACCCGCCTTTCGACGTGGCGGCCGGCGATTTTGAGGTCCTGTGCGGTGTGGCGATGGTTGACCCGCTGCACATCCTGCTCGATGATTGGTCCCTCATCCAAATCATTTGTTACATAATGGGCTGTTGCCCCAATCAGCTTGACTCCGCGGTTAAACGCCCTTGCATAAGGATTGGCTCCCACGAAGGCAGGCAGGAAACTATGATGGATGTTGATAATCTTGTTCGGATACTTGGATATAAAGCTTGGCGAAAGAATTTGCATATATCTCGCCAGAACAATGAAATCGGCTTTCCCATCCAGCAGCTCTACCGCCTTTTGCTCAGCTTCGGCTTTTGTATCAGGCGTAATCGGAATGTGATAATAAGGAATTCCGTAGCCCTCCACAACTTCCTTCAGATCAGGGTGATTGCTGATCACCAGAGGAATCTCCACCTCAAGCTCGTTTGACTTCCAGCGCCAAATCAGCTCCAGCAGGCAATGGTCCATCTTTGAAACAAAGATCGCCATCCGCTTGCGTTCACCCTTGCCGCTCAGTTTCCACTCCATCGAGTATTCCTTAGCCATCTCTGGCAAATCCTCTTTCAATTTTGGGAATGATTCATCAAAATCATTCATATCAAATTCAATCCGCATGAAAAAGATGCCTGCCAGCGGATCGGTTGTATGCTGATCAAAATGGACAATATTCGCTTTATGCTCCAATAGGAAATTGGATACCGTTGAAATAATGCCTGGCCTTTCCGGACAGGATATCAGCAAAGTCGCCCGGTTTGCATTAATATTCATATTCATATTGAGTTCCTCCATCCGCATTTCTGGAAACAAGCTGCCAAACACAAAAAGGACAGACAGGGGCAGCTTCTTCCTCCCCCTTCTCTGTCCTTTTACCTGAGAGTTTAACCCCTTTGGTGTCGCATCATACATGCGCGCTCTCCAGAGATGCGTCCCGCTGCGGTTCTGTCTACCTGAGAGATTTGCTTCAAGGGTCTTTTTGAAGCTTGCTCCTTCGGTGGCCTCATCGTTGCTCTCTCCCGCAGCCGTCATTCGCTCAATAATTTTTGTTATTTTCAGAATACTACGGTATTTTAAAAGTGTCAACCGTTCTGCGTTTCTTTCACAAAATTGCCACAAATTCAATTAGTCTATTTTTCTTTTCAAAATCCCTGGATTCGGTCCGGGATCTTTCTTATAGTGGCTAATAAAATAACTTCATGCAATCTCTTTTACCTTTCCGTTTAACAGAAAAAAGCCTGAAGACAAATGTCTGCAAGCTTTTTCACCTATACAGCTGCTTTCGGCTTAGGCGCCTTCTTCTGCCAGGCAACTGTGATAAATAAAGTAACTAACAATAAAGCTAACCCTAAAACAAACGGATACGAGATCCGGACATCATAAAGCACGCCGGCAATCGTTGGGCCAAGCACGTTTCCAATGCTCATATAAGCATTATTCATGCCCATCGCAAATCCCTGTTCATTACCGGCCATTTTTGAAATAAGCGTTGTTAAAACCGGACGCAGGATGGATGTCGCCAGGAAAATAATAAGCGAAATGACAAAGAAAATGGCATAACTGCCTGCAAACAGCGACACAAGGAAGCCAAACGCCGCGACTGCCAAAAAGATATTCAGCACCTTTCCCTCTCCATACTTGCTGACAACCCGATCCACGACAAAAAGCTGGACAATTACACTTATAATCCCTGTTGAGGTAACCATAATGGCAATCTCCTGCGGAGTAGCACCAAACTGGTTATCAAGATAAAGTCCCAGAACCGATTCATATGCCATCAGACCGAAGCTCATCACCAATGTAATGACAAGCGGAATAAAGTAAGGCTTCCTAACGGACATTGCCAGCTTCTTGACCATTGGTTCCTCTTCAGGCATTTCGTCCGCAGAAGGCTGCTGCAATGTGCTGCTTTCTTCAAGGAGCACAATGGAAAAGATAACAGCCGCTAAGGATACAAGCGCTGAAATCAGAAATGGCATTTTTAAACCGAAATCTGCCAAAAATCCGCCAATTCCAGGCCCAACGACAATACCAAGTGACATCGCAGCTGAGACAAGGCCATTCCCTTTTGCCCGCTGCTCCATGGTTGTAATATCAGCAATGTATGCAAAAATAGCAGGAATCAGCAAAGCCGCCCCAATTCCTCCGATTACACGTGAAAAGTAAAGCAGCCAAATCGAATCTACTGCATAAAAGACCAGCATGGATAATGTCAAACCTGCTAATCCGTATATAATCATTTTTCTGCGACCGTACTGGTCAGCCCATTTCCCCGCAATTGGAGAAAAAATCAGCTGGGCACCCGCAAAAATAGCAATCATCAGGCCTGCTGCCGTTCCTCCCTGATTAATGGATTCCAAATAAGCAGGCAAAATCGGAATAATAATTCCAAAGCTTCCGATGGCAATAAACATATTAATCATTAACATGTACATCTTTTTTCTTTGTTCTCCTGTCACAGCGGATACCCCTCCCTCTATATGTGAAAATTTTACAATTCTATTTTTGGCACGCTCACTAGCTTATAATGGGACAGCCAGCTTTGTCAAAGGAAAAATAAGAGAAACTCCAGCATGTCACTGGAGTTCCTTTTCATCAGCTTTTAAATTTGTCTGGAAACTGCTTCACGATCGCGTCACTAATCGCATCTGCCATGATAATAATATGTGAAACCCCTTCATCAATCGATACAATTCTTGCATCCCAATCCTTTACCAAGCTTGCTGATAAATCATTTGTTACCAATTCCAAATGCATATACAGCAGTTTTTTCACGTCTTCATTTTTCAAATTAAGGTTGGCACGGCTTAGGAAAGCTGCGATATCATCAGCATTCCTATGCCAATCTTTGTTCAGCTGGTTCACCTTTGCTCCCTGCCCGCTCTTGGCTGCTTCCACAATATCACCGGCAATGATGATATGCTCTTTAAGCAGCTCTGTCAGCTTATTCCCTGCAGCTTCTCCATAATAAGGCTTAATGGAATTCCCAATATCCTCCTGATTTTTCAGCAGCCGCGCCAGTACCTGCTTCTGATCCTCCGCACCTGCAGTTGTTGCACTTGTAATATAATTGCTTGTCCACATTACATGGTCAACCCAAAGTCTTCTGAACTCATTTTCAAACTTTACCTCGGATTGGCTGATACATGGCTTCTGGGCTGCAGCACTGATTGGCGATGCCACCATGTTTAACGGCAGCAGCAGCATTAATCCTATAACCCATAATTTCTTCATCACTTTACCCCTTCCAAAATTGAAAAAGTTTCCTTTTTATTTTGGATATTTGAGTCATTTTCATTCTTTTATTTTTGAAAAAATGATTCTCAATTTTTTCAATCAAACGTTTGATTTATTTAGCATAACCCTCTGGAATTTCTATACTTTTCTGCAACAATGGCTTATTTGGACACTGATTCAGCTAAAAATACCCTATGACAAAGGGGATAGTGAACTTCTTATTTACAGATTTTTAATTTTATTTGCAGCTTGAAACCATTCTAATTTACCTGGATTTCAAGTTGCCCCATTCCATTAAAAAAAGAGCACCCGTCTTCCGGCCGGGCACTCCTTTTTGCATAAGACCTCTATTTACCTACAGATTTTCATTTTTTAACGCTCCGAATTATCGCTGGTGAATAAATTCGGCTCAAATTATCCACTCCGCGTTTTGGCTGCTTGCTCTGCATCTATGCTGCTAAAGCTTCAAACTGCCGCCACTGCAGCAAAAAACTCTTCATATAGCGCCTGGACCGCACGTTTCTCATCCACGGCCTTCACGCCGAACATCATGCTCACTTCAGAGGAACCCTGGTTGATCATTTCCATGTTCACCTTTGCTTTAGCGAGCGCTTTAGAGGCTCTCGCCATGGTTCCAATGTTTTGGCGCATCCCTTCACCTACTACCATAATAAGCGAAAGGCTGTGCTGAACCTTCACCTCATCAGCATGAAGCTCATTTTTTATGCGCCACAGAATGTCTTCCTCCATGCCATCCTTGAACTGATTTTCCCGCAGGATGATCGAGATGTCATCAATTCCTGATGGTGTATGTTCATAGCTGAGACCAAATTCTTCAAAAATCGTTAAAAGTTTGCGTCCGAATCCGACTTCGCGGTTCATCAAGTATTTGCCGACATAAATGCTGCAGAATCCCTGGTCACTGGCAATTCCAATGACTGGTCCGTTAGTGTTGTCCCGCTCGTTCACAATTCGTGTTCCTGGCGCTGCTGGGTTATTCGTGTTCTTAATCTGAACAGGAATTCCCGCCCTGAAAGCTGGTACAAGCGCTTCGTCATGCAGTACTGTAAAGCCGGCATAGGAAAGCTCCCGCATTTCCCGGTAGGTGAGCTCTTTGATCTCCTTTGGCTGCTCGACAATATATGGATTAACGGAGTAAACTGCATCCACATCTGTGAAGTTTTCATACAGATCGGCCTTTGTGGCATTCGCCAGGATGGATCCGGTCACATCCGATCCGCTTCTCGAAAATGTGAATACCTCCCCATCCCGGCTGTAGCCAAAGAATCCTGGGAAAACTAAAACACCGTCCTGTTCCCGTAACCTGTAAAGATTTCCATATGCTTCTGGAAGAACCTGTGCATTACCCGGCTCTGGACTGACGAGCAGGCCTGCCTCTTTCGGGTTTACATATCTGGCTTCCACTCCCTGCTGCTGAAAATAAGCTGCCACCAGCTTGGCATTATTATCCTCGCCGCTCGCTTTCACAAGGTCCATGAATACTTCAGGATTGCTTTTATCATATTCGAGCCTTTCAAAAAGATCCTTCTTGATTATTTCTATAATGTCAGAAGCCAGACCCAATTCGTCAGCCATTTGGCTGTACCGTTCCAGCACGGCTTCCGCCAATTCGCCTGCTTCTTTTCCCTGCAGCAGTTTTTCCGCGCAAGCAATTAATAGATCTGTAACCTTATGATCCTCTGAAAATCGCTTTCCTGGAGCCGATACCACGACCACCTTCCGCTCTGGATCAGCATTCACTATGTTAAAAACCTTCTCGATTTGCTTTCCGGATGCTAAAGAGGATCCTCCAAACTTCACGACTTTCATTCTGACATCTCCTAATCTCTGAAAATTTAATCTTTATTTTACTCCTATCCTGAAAATAATCAAGAGGTTTTTCTACCTACGGAGGACATCTGTTTTTTATAAAAATACACATTTTTATATCAATATATTAAAAATACACAATCAATAGCTTTAAACACCTGATTTTTACTTTTTTACAATAACATAGGAAAACGCTTTCATTTTTAATCTTTTTTCATAAAGAAAAGGAAGATGCTCTCATCGCATCTTCCTCTCCAGTATTAACGATATTCCTTAACCCTTTCCCCTGCCGTTGTCATCCACTCAAACTGGCGGAGCTTCAGTTCAAACAGGGTGAGCGGATCGCGATAAATCTCAGGATTCTTGCGCATCTCGCTTAATGATTCTTTATTTCCTTCAATCTCTACATGTGTTTCTTCAACCGTTTTATTCAGCACATCGAATGGGTTCCGGAAGAACATCTTAATATCCCGTCCAATCGACTTCTCGAATAATTCGAATTGCTGCATAAACTTATCTGTAATCGATTCAGCGATCTCGCTGTAATCCTCATTCTCGATATACTGCTTGTATTTATTATGGAGCATTCCTTTATTTTGCGGAATTGCCCCAAGCAGCTTGCCTGCGCTTTTCAGCAGGAATTGCGATGGCGAGAAGCGATTCAGAATATTGACCTTCTCCAGCTGGACGCTTCCCCTTGTCATGCGGTCTGCGTCCCGGCGCCAGTCATCAAGCACCTTAAAGTCGCAATCCAGCTCAACTTTTTCCTCGCTGTACAGCTCATTAAAGCTTTCGCTCATTTCATTCAGATATGCCTGGCTATCCTTGAACTCGCCTTCGCTTTCCGCAATCCAATCCTGTATGGAAACATGGAAGTCCGGCAGCACCGTCTCATCAATATAATCCTGGATTCGTTTATTCATTTCGTCATTAAGCACATCATGAATTTTACCAAAATCGCTGTCTTCGGTAACCAATTCAGAGCTATTGCGCAGCAGCTCAGGAATCTTTTTCTCTAAATCCAGTCTCATATCATCTTTAATTTTGCTGTAAGACTTTTTAATGGTCCGTTCTTTCTCTTCTTCCATATCACTAAGCTGATTGATGGCTCCAGTAAGCTTGGTAACCATTTCTTCATTCCATTTGATCGTATCAATCAAGCTATTTTCCATTTCCACGCGCTTCTCAAGCAGGAACTTAATGGATTTCTTGATATAATAAAGTACTTTGGCTGTACGTTTCTCTCTCAGATTTCTTCCGTCCATCATCGACCGGATAAAGGCAGATAACTCATCTAGCTGGCTTTTGCTCTCATAATGGGTAGAGAATGCGAACACCTTGGCATTCGGGAAATACGTATTGATCCTTGAAGCAGTGTCCTCGACCAGTTCTCTTGCATCCTGTCCGTTTGGAACCCGATCCATTTTGCTGAGAAGGAAATGGATTGGAAGTTCCGGAGCCTGTTCCCTCATTCTCACGACCATATCAAGCTCTTTATCCGTCAGCGGCGAATCCGCATTCAGGACAAACAGCATGCTGTCTGCCAAATGCAGATATTGAAACGCACCATTTCGGAATTTGCTCTGCCCAGCCAGTCCCGGAGTGTCAATGAGGGCTAGCCTATTTTCCTGTAAAAAGGAGATCGGCATTTTGCAGCGAATGAGCGTATGCTGGCTTTTTTCCGCACTTTGCCTAAAATCCTCCAAATCGGAAATGCTCCTCACATCTTCATCTGTTATCGCATGGATTTCCGCTTCATCGGCATCCTTGAAAAGCACTGATGCTGCGGTCGCATCGCCCATTAGCTCTTCTCCAAGCAGGGTGTTTACAAATGAAGACTTTCCATTTGAAGCTGCACCTGCAATCAGCAGGTGGTTGGCATCCAAGTCCAAAAGCTCACGGACCATCCATTCGAACCTTTCGCCCATTAAGACGCCTTTCGCCTTCGCCCACTTCATAACCGTTTCAAATAGCTTAAATCCTTCCTCCATTCCATCCTGATAACGGACAGACTTGCTTACAAGGCTTTCCGCCTCACTGACAGCAGAAGCGTCAATATTGGAAGGGAAAATCTCGCTCCACGCGAGCACAGCTGCTGCAGAAATCAGCGTGTGTGACGGCGCTGCAATTTTTACCCAGTTAGATAAATGGTTCGGTATCAAATGACATAATTCTCTGATTAAATGCTTGCCGTTTATTAATTCAAAATAAGTATCCTTATAGAGTTCTGAAAGCTGCTGCCATGTATGGGAACGTCCCGGTTCCATGTTCAGCAGTAAATGATTAAACTCCTTAAGCCATGAAAAATATAAATCATTCTGCTTATAGCTATTCCACAGTGCTGCTGATAGGCTTTCAAATCGTGCCTGGTCTGCTTTAAACAAAGCAGCCAATGCTTCGCTGAAATAGTTTGGCTCTATTTTAGCCGTACGCCCCTGCTCCACATAGGAATACAGAACCTCAAACCAGGACAATGATTCTGTGCGGATTGCTTCATTAACAGCCAGCTCAACCGCATTGCCCCAATCGCTGTGCTCTTCAAAGAAGCCTCGCGCCATATCGGTCACATCCGGATAATCCGGATTTAAATGAACCGCATTTTTAATGGAATCAACCGCCATTTCGAGCTTGCCGCGCTGTATGTACAGTGAAAACAGCTGCAGAAGCACTTCCGTTTTTAACACATCGGAATCCGTTTCAATTGCTTTATAAAAGTCCTCTGCATTTGAAAGCAGATCCAGCTCAAAGTAGGCATCCGCCATATTCTTCTGTGCCCATGGCCCCAATTCATTCGGGATGTTTTCCCATTTAAAAATAGCCGCTTCATAGTCTTTGTTAAGGAAATAAACCTCTCCCTGTGCAAAGCGGATATATGTTAAATCGGGCACTTCGTTCTGCTGCTCAGCCACATACATCTCACCCAAAACCCTGATTGGATGCACATTTTCATTGCCTTCCATGAAGGTCTGATAATAGGATTTATTGATTAGCTGCTTCTCTAATGTCATCTTGATCCCCCGCAGTGCTATTTTAAAAGTGTGCCTACCGGCAGCCAGCTTTTAAAAGATTTTTTATTAAAAAAACGCAGAATGCGCCAATTTTCACTATTTATCCTTATATTGTAACAAAAATCTTTCTGCATAAAATTTCATTTTCCTATCATTTTTGATACATTCTTGTATTTCTGTGTAACATCTTTAATAGTCAAAAGATATCTTCCTATTTAAATACCACTCTATAAAAAATAAAAACTGGCTGACAGAAATATATATTCCTGCCTGCCCGTTTTCATTCTAATTATGATACTTGCTGTGGCCGGATGTCTGCCCGCCTTTTGCCATGGAGAATGGTAACGATCATTCCTATAATCAAGAACACACTTGAAATTTGGAAAAGCGCTGCTGTTTCCACAAATTGTGCCAGAACACCAAATACAAGCCCGCTCAAGCCGATCCCAAGGTCGATCGATGAAAAGAACATCCCATTCGCCACCCCGCGGCGGTTAGGCGGCGTCATGGAAAGTGTCCATGACTGAAGAGTTGGGATAAGGGAACCAAACCCGACCCCAAACAGGATTCCGCTAATGATGATGAACAAATTCGAATGGGCAAACGAAAGCACCCACATGCCGATGAAAGTCAGGAACGTACAAAGCAGCACGAGCCCTTTAGCTCCCCGCTGATCAAACCACTTACCGGCAACTGGGCGCGACAGCGAAGCCATTATCGCGTTGAATAAGTAAAATAGAAAAATCTGATCTATGCCCCGTTCTTCTCCAAAAATCACAATAAATGTGACAATCGATCCATATCCGAACGTCACAATGATTGTTATGAAAGCAGGGAACCAGCTTGATTTTTCCACTAAAGATCCTAAGTAAGAAAACTTGAGATCCTCTTTGCGCGTCTTCTGAACAGCTTCCGGTGTATGGTATTGAACAATTGCCAGGAGCACAATTGCGATTACGCCAAGAACACTCGAGATGTAAATAAGATTCGTAAACGAGGTAATCTGGTACAAATAAATCCCAAGGCTTGGCGCAATAATCATCCCGATTGTAACAGACAGGCCATAATAGCCCATTCCCTCGCCAAGGCGGGAATTCGGCACCACATCAACGGCAGCCGTTCCATTAACCGTTGTCGACCAGCCCCATGCCAGCCCGTGAATGAACCGGAACATCAGGAAAATCACAACAACACTCGACAGCGGATAAACGATTGTAATCGCCAGCAGCGCGACTGCACCGATCAGGACGAGCGGCTTCCTCGCTCTATACTCCAGCATGAATCCGATAAACGGCCGGCTCAAAACCGCGCCAATCGAAAACAGTGCCGTCACCAGCCCAATCTCAAGGCCCGAAGCCCCGATCGACTTAATATATGGAGGCAAAGTCGGAATCAGCATCTGAAACGACATAAACACAAACAAATTCCCGACCATCAGCATAACAAAAGACTTCGTCCACAAAGTCTCCTTTACTGCCTTATTCAAATGAAATCCCTTCTTTCCTTTATTCGTAAAAAAATCTTGGATGAGAAGATTTTAGCAGATTGATATTTCGCATCACTAAATGCTAACACAACTGGCATGAAAAAGGAACGGGATTTACCGCCGCTGGCTGATTCGTTGATATATTTCATTTTTCGTTGATATATCGGGAAATTCTTTGATATATTCATATTTTCGTTGATAAAATAAGTCAAATGCAATTTATTAGGTTGCTAAGCATCATATACTCCGCATAAGGCAACAAAATCTGTATATTCATTCGAGGTTTCAGACAAAAAAAGGCTTTTTAGCTCATATTCTCCCCAAAGAACCAGAATGTCGCAAATAAATTCATACTTGCTGCCCTAAAACAAGAAGGCCGCACTTAACTGTACGTTTTCGCTAATAAAATCAGGGTTTGTTATTCATCCCTTAACAAAATCCATAGACAAAGGAAGTGCCCTCGCCATGAAAGACTTTCTCTCCAGCATTCTGCTGATCTGCGGCTGGTTTTTACTATTTTTGTTCATTTTTACTTCATTTGCTTCCCTTGGCTGGGCGACCGGCTTTCTTTTTGCCTCCATCTTTCTTGCAGCTGGAACCGGATGTCTATTTCTATCCAAAAAACTAGACAAGGAATGACCAAGATACCGTAACAAGAACTGATACCTGCTTTTTTTGGAGCTGTCAAAAATGTAAGCAGGCCCATCAAAATTCGTCTCGCCTTCGCCCTCACCAATTAACTCCGCTTCCACCAAAAGAAAAAGGGAGCTAAGTTCGCCCCCTTTGCCATCATCCCTGAAAACTGCTTGTTTCCAGTGCTCTCTGCAAGAATTGCAGTGTTCTTTGTATAATAAGCTCCTGATCGTTATCAAGGGTCGCCACGTGGTAGCTGTTCTCCATCGTTACCAGCTCCTTGGCGCCAGATTTGATGCTGCTATAAATATCCTGTGAATTGGACGGCGGCACGACATGGTCCTCTTTTGATACAAAAATAAGCGCCGGGCAAGTAATTTTGCTTAAATCAGCTTTCACCTTACTCATTAGGACTGTGATTTCCCCAAGCGATTTTACAGGCGTTTTTTCATAGGCCAGTTCGTTTACATCGGGATTTTTAATATCAGAGCCTATAGCATCAAGGAATCTAACATCCTTAAAATTCGCTGCTTCAGCCATATCCGGAATCTCGATTGCAGCATTAATCGGGATGATCCCCTTAATCTCAGGATATTTTTCTGCCATATACAATGTCAGCGTTCCTCCCATCGACAATCCGGTCACAAAAATCATGCTGCATCGCTTCTTCAGCCACTCATATCCCTCTTCAACCGAATCAATCCAGTCCTGGAAAGTCGTCGTTTCCATTTCCTCATAATGGGTGCCATGCCCCTTCAGCCTTGGTCCGCAAACCGTATACCCTTCCTTTGCATAGGCCTCACCAAGCGGGCGCATGCTCTGGGTTGAACCGGTAAAGCCATGGGATACTAAAATCCCAATTTCATTTCCTTCAAAATAAAAAGGCTCTGCCCCTTCTAAAACCGGATACTTTTCCGCCATGCTCCTACCTCCATCCAATAAAGTTATTTCCTATTAATAACTATTCTTTTTACGGCAAGCATCACCTGCTTTTTTGAAAGAATTTAACATTTTCGTAAAACTTCGCGACGTGATGTCATAAAAACTTTTTTTCCGGCAACGTCTTGTTTATAATAGATAGAATGAATAATGCATTGGATAGTTTTGGCTCAAAACCGCTTTTTAAGGGAATAACTGTCTATAAAAGAGGGTTCAGATTATCGATCTGCAGCGTCTGCGTGCAAACCAAAACCACTCTGCGGAAAACCGCCGCTAAGGGAAGTTTCGCTTTATTTTCCTTCAAGATATAATTAAAATAAGTACTAACTACATAAACAGAAAGGCTGATACCGGTTTGGAACAAAATTCAAATTTTATTCGAACGATTATTAAAGAGGACCTGGAGTCGGGAAAACATAAAGAAATCACTACCCGCTTCCCGCCTGAGCCGAACGGTTATCTTCATATCGGACATGCCAAATCGATTGTCATCAACTTCGGCCTGGCAGATGATTTTAACGGCAAAACGAATCTGCGCTTTGATGATACGAACCCGTTAAAGGAAGATCAGGAATACGTTGACGCAATTAAAGAGGATGTTAAATGGCTTGGCTATGAATGGGAGGAGCTTCGCTATGCTTCCAACTACTTCGAAGAAATGTACAACCGCGCTGTTCTATTAATCAAAAAAGGAAAAGCCTATGTGGATGACTTGAGCCAGGAGGAAATCCGCCAATACCGCGGAACGCTGACAGAGCCTGGAAAAGAAAGCCCATTCCGCAGTCGTTCAGTTGAGGAAAATCTTGATTTATTTGATCGCATGCGGGGAGGCGAATTCGAAAACGGAGCGAAGGTTCTCAGAGCCAAGATTGATATGTCATCACCGAACCTGAATATGCGGGACCCGGTTATTTACCGTGTGTCACATGCGACTCACCATAACACAGGAGATACGTGGTGCATATACCCAATGTATGCTTTTGCGCACCCGCTTGAGGATGCAATCGAAGGTGTAACCCACTCTTTATGTACGACTGAGTTTGAAGATCAGCGCCCTCTATACAACTGGGTTGTCGCAGAGTGCGAAATGGAAAACACTCCGCAGCAAATCGAATTCGGCCGCCTGAACATTACGAATACGGTTATGAGTAAAAGAAAGCTGAAGCAGCTAGTGGACGAGAAATACGTTGATGGGTGGGATGACCCGCGGATGCCGACGATTTCCGGTTTAAGACGCAAAGGCTACACACCTGAAGCCATCCGCGAGTTTGTAAAAGAAACAGGCGTTTCAAAAGGATCCGGCGTTGTAGACGAAGCGATGCTTGAGCATTTTGTCCGTGAAGACCTTAAGCTAAAGGCACCTCGTACAATGGGCGTCCTTCGCCCTTTAAAGGTTATTATTACAAACTATCCTGAGGACCAGACGGAAATGCTTGATGCCGAAATTAATCCGGAGAATCCGGAAATGGGATCACGCCAAATCCCGTTTTCCAGAGAAATCTATGTTGAGCAGGATGACTTCATGGAAGATCCGCCGAAGAAATACTTCCGCCTCTTCCCTGGCAACGAAGTCCGCTTAAAGCATGCTTACTTCATTAAATGCAATGATGTGATCAAGGATGAAGAAGGAAATGTTGTTGAGCTTCATTGTACGTATGATCCGGAAACAAAGAGCGGAACAGGCTTTACCGGCCGAAAAGTTAAAGGAACGCTTCACTGGGTGGATGCCAAGAGCGCTATTCCTGCTGACTTCCGTTTATATGAGCCATTAATTCTTGATGAAGATGCGGATAAAAACGCAGAAGCAGATACAGATGCCGCAGCTGAAAACGAAGCCGAAGGAAAGACATTCCTCGACTACGTGAATCCGAATTCACTTGAAATCGTCCAAGGCTTCATTGAGCCAAACATGAAAGACGTCAAGCCGCAGGATAAATTCCAATTTTTCCGCCACGGCTACTTCAACGTCGATCCAAAACACACAACACCGGATAAGCCTGTATTCAACCGGATTGTGTCGCTGAAAAGCTCTTTTAAATTGAAATAATAAGAAAAGCTTGAGGAGATATTAGACTGCCCTAGTCATTTG
>JAGGRA010000087.1 GCA_018613035.1 Pseudomonas sp. ISL-84
CGAGTTTGTCGACAGTCTGAACAGAGCCAATCGGCTCTGTTTTTTTATTCACACTAAGTTTATTCCCCTCTAAAAAAATCTCCTTGTTAATCTGACCATACCCTTTCCTGCAGATTCCCATTTTTCACCCAATGAATAGGCATAACCGCCCAATCCCGGCATATTCATTCTATATAATAAGGAAAATTGGGGTGAAGTTTTTGAAAAAGAGAGCAGCTATTCTTTCTATTATGCTGCTGGGCTTTCTATTATTTAATAGTGCTCCAGCTGCAAATGCTTACAGCCAGCATGGTCCAACCTACGTGTTTATGGATGGAAAAGAGCCTGTGTTCACCAATGATCCGTTTATAAAATACGGAACGACACTCATTGAATTCAGGCCTGTTTTTGAAATGCTTGGTTTACAGATGGGCTGGGATTCCAAAACCAAAACGGTTACAGGTAAAAAGGCGGGCTTAACGATCAAAATGAGAGTCAATGATCGGGTTGCTTATGTAAATAATAAAAAGGTGATTCTTGCACAGGCGCCGCTTATCCTGAAAGGCCGTACAATGGTTCCGCTGCGCTTTGTGGCAGAAGCAAGCGGGAAAAAGGTTCAATGGGATGGCACAACGAGAATGATCATTATAAATGATGGCAGTTTCACAAAAGCCGATTTTACAGTGAATGAAGAGGATATCAGCCCGAAGCTGGTTGAGGATGCGAAAGCAGGTAAGCTTGGTCCTTTCCACGCCAGCCAGCATGGAAAGCCGCTGGCACAAATCGTGGATAAATATGGTTTCCCTGATGCAAGACATGATGGGACTCCTGATTCAGATGACATACCATTTGTCATTTACGGTGACTATATCATGTACTATTTGGGAACAAAGGGACCTGATTATACCAAGCAGCCAACAGTAAGAAGCATTCACGCCATTTTGCCTCCATCCGTTACCAACCAGGATATGATCGATCTTTTTGGCAGCGATTACGAATTTGATTATGGAATGTACACAAATATGATATACGACATGGGATCCTATTCTGTTTATATTGAAACTGAAGGTGATCGTTCTTATGATCATCCGTACTATTTATCAGTAGGAGATCCTGATTGGAATTAACGATGAAAAGCCTCTATTAACCCCGGTTAATAGAGGCTTTTTCCTATAAGGTCCCCCATATTTTTGAAAAAAGGTGTAAATTTACTATAAAAATGGTAAAATTAAGGAGCTTGTTTACAGGTGGGCTTTTTTACCCATTTCAGATGAACGAGCCACACCAGTGTGAATATCTAGAGATGTGGGGATGGGGAAAGTGGTAAAGAAGAAGTGGAGAATGTTAGCAATGCTAGCGGTCTTTGTGTTAATGATGGATCTTGTTTTACCTATTGGACAAATGAAGGCAGCTGCCTCCAATAAGACGATTGAAATTACGGTGGATGGAAAAAGGCTCTGGCCCGATGTGCCGCCAGCCATTAAAGACGGCAGGGTCATGGTGCCGTTCCGAGTGATCTTCGAAGCCCTTGGGACAAAGTTTTACTGGGATAATAAAAAGAAGACCATTACGTCAACAAAGAATGATACCTCATTTGAGCTATCTATCAATTCTAAGCATGCCTATGTGAACGGCAGCAGAATGACCATGGACGTCGCGCCGATGATTAAGGATGGAAGGACGCTGGTCCCGTTGAGGTTTGTAGGGGAGGCCTATGACTCCTATGTGGATTGGGATGGGAAGAACAGAAAAGTAACGATTACAGCGGATGGAAGCAAGCCCGTTGATCCTCCTCCTGTAAAGACTTACTCTTTGTACTTTAACGATAAAAGAGTAGACACCAGCACTCCGCCAATTATAAAAAATAATCGTGTACACGTTGCGATGGAATCACTCTTAGAGCAAATGGATGGGGAAGTGCTATGGCATGATCATGGCTCAAGGATGGCTATTTACGTTGATGATGTGGAATTGATCATTTATTCTGGCGAAAAATATGCTTTGATCAACGGACAGTATATTTATACAACTGAAAACCCAATTATACATAATGGAAAATACTATATTCCATTGTCTTTTTTGAAAGAAACATTTGGAGGAACGTCTACCTATAATTCCGCTACAAAGACGGTGTATATTAAAATCAATAAAGCCAAGTTTGAGAGTGATTTTCTAAAGGTTGAGACGGTTAATATCGTAAGGCCACAAAATATTCCGGCTGCAACCTTAACCGGTCAAAGAAGGCTCATGGTGAGTGACAATCCTGAAATGCTTGATCCGAGAACAGTTCCTTATGCAGAGGCAACTCTGTGGCAGGATACCGTGGATACGGACAAGCAGTCGATGGATCACCGGGTTTACGGCTGGCACGTAAATAAATTAAATAAAAAAATTAATATTGGCATTACGATAGAAAATCTGTCTTCTACAAACGATTTGGAGATTGTGAATGCTAAAGGAATTGACCGCTCCACATCCAATGGCTGGTACCACCATGATGTCGGCTTGCCAATGGCTGAAGCGGTACTGCTGAATAAGCTTGCTCCTACGGGTCAATCTGCGGTAAAAGCAAACCAGACGGTGACCATTAACCAATTTGCAGTAGAAGAAGAGTTCCTGATTGGATTCCTTCAAGATCTAACGGTTAAAAAAGCGGCTGGAAATGGAAACTTGAATTATAAAATCCGAGTAGTCGTCACCCAGAACGGCAGTGAACTGACGTCGATTAAGTATGATCCTTTACAGGTGGACAGTGTAAATCTTCATCCGCGCGGAGTTTGGGAAAGCTCGCAGCTGCAGACGGTTTTGCCGGTATATGAAGCAGGCACCCCTGAAGTGGCATACAGCCTCTCAAATGGCATCACAGATAATCTGATGTCTGGCGAAACTTCACTGTTTGGCTCAGGGATCAATGTTGTCCGGAATCCAGGCCATTTCGGAGCCACTTACAAGGTGAAAATTCCGATCGCGAATCTGACTGGCCAGCCGAAGACTGTCCGGGTTAGACTTGGGGCAAGAGGCGGCCGTTATAGCGGTGCGGTAAAAATCAACAATAAGGTTTTGCTTGTTCCTACCTTGAAACCAGGAACAGAGGCAGTAAATGTGATAGATTATAAAGTTACAGGTGTTCAAGATGAGCTGGAGCTCGAAATTATGCATGGCGGCGGAGCAGCATTGCCGCTTGCGGTTGACTTGATTACCCTGGATTAGGAAAAAGGCTGACGCGTGGGCGTCAGCCTTTTGTTTTGTGCTGGATAAGGGGAGGGCTTCTATTTGTGAACTCTGGCGTAATAAGGCATGAAAAAACCACATGGCCCCAAGCTAAGTAGTTCGGTTTTGAAGTACAAAAGTAGAAATAACCTTGCTATTCAAACGGTAATTCACACTTAAATTAACAGGAAAATTTGATAAGTAAAAATGCTTGGAACATTGTGTCTCCAAGCATTTTTTATATATTATCTGGCACTCTATAGTTGAACAAAATAATAGAGCATTGATTTCACTAAGTTTGAAAAATAAACGGAAAAATTCCGTTTATTTTGGGAAATAACAACATTTCTCGCAAAATAAGCGGAGTTTTTCCGCTTATATGAACCTAATCTTTAGAGCTAGTTATATATATAGATGTTAATCGGAATATATCCGCTTATATCTGCTTCTTGTACCCCTACTATACACATTAACCGGAATTTATCCGCCTATGATTCCTATACCTCCGCAAAAAAGTCAACAATGGATAACAACAGAGTCTTTTAACTTGAATATCAAAAAACCTACCTACCATTTTTCAGCACATCAATCCCCAATTAAATTAGCAAACAGTTTCGAACACTGACACTAACTTTTGTCATCCTGTTAAAAAGGTGCGAATTATGGTGCTAAAATAACATTACATTTATAAAAAGCCTTAATATTCAACAAAAAGATGCAGTCCAATTCAGTTGCGAATTGGACTGCTGATTTGTTTGCTATTAAAGTTTTTGTACTCGAAAACCGAACCCGTTAACCCCAAGCCATGTGGTCTAACGTTACCGCTTATTTTTCCGATTGCCAGGATAATCCGAATAGGCCCAATTGCCATCATCATCTTTATATCGGAACATCCCGGACTTTTCTCGCTCTTCTTTAGGCGCTTTCTCTTTTTTCGGCACTTCAAACAGTGGAGCCATTTTCCCGAAAAAGACCCAGTAGGCTGGAACTGCTGTGTAGAAGAATCGGACAATCAGCCAGCTTAGGATAAAGACGGCGAAGAAGGTTGTGATCTGCCAGGTATGGAATAAGGCTGGCGATCCTCCGGAAATGAAGCTTCTGAAGAAGATGAGAAGCATCGGATGGACCAAATAGATGCCAAAGGAGGTTGCGCCTATTTCCATGAATAGTGCTTTTGTTTTAAGTGATATCCTGTCATTCAGGAAGTGTGCAAGCACAAAAAGCATAACCCCGGCAAACAGCGCATGGGTTGCCCATGTGAACTCTGCCATGTTCGCATTGATCCAGTCTGGCCAATGTTCGGATATATCTACATATACACCCGTCCGCTGGAATAGCATATAGCTTGTGTATAATCCGAGCATCACCAAATAGCCGAAAGTGAGGATGGAAATGGTTCGAATCTTATAGGCTTTTGCCTTCATTTTCTCTATAATGGCATCGTAATGGATGCCGAGATAGGCTCCGACAAAATAGAACGACATATAGGATAAAGAGATGCTGCCTTTGAATGGAACCTGGAAGTACTCACGGTTGGCCCATACCCAAAGCCATTGGATGACAAGGCCCAGCCAAATGGCATTTTTCCTGAGAAATGCTGATTTCTTAAATAGAAGAATTAATAATGGAAATAGTACATATAGCTGTACACTTATAAAGACGAAGTATAAGTGCGGATAGGCTTTACCAAGGGAGAGCTTCCATAGGAAGTTGTCAGCTGCTTCCTGAAGGGTGAAATCATAGTATAAATACCACGTTAAGCCAAAATAAAGCATGGAAAATACGACATAAGGCAGCAAAATGAACTTAAGCCGCTTCTTATAAAAATTTTTCATTAGGTCGAAAGTTAATTTTCGATGATAATAATTATAAAACAGCACAAAGCTGCTTAGCATGATAAAAGTTGGTGTTCCCAATTTGCCTGCAATATTTAAGAAATTATAAACCGGAAATAGAGTAGAATCCGGAGGCAGCTGCGTTACTCCTGAAGATGAGGAGTGGACAACCAGTACAGCAATGATTGCAAAGGCTCTGGCTAATTGAAGTTCATCAAGGCTTTTTTTCTTCATGATATCACCACTTCTAAGTTTCGTATGTGTTTTATCATTCCCCAAAACCCCTTTCACACATCCTGCTTTTTAGTTAACGTTCTTTAAATGGCTTGGTTTACTTTAATCGGTTTCCAAGATTATCCATTACCTAACCTTAAAAACAAAGCAAGAATACCAAAGAAAATACCCGAATGAAACTAATTCAAACTATGTAAATTATGGAAAAAGCTGCAAACCAGTGGTATTAATTGTTTCTTAGCTTTTTAGAAAATAAGAAAAATGTCAAAATAGTGTAGAGAAAATTGTAGAATTTTGCTAGATTAGTAAATAGAAAACAATAGAGGGAGATAATGAATGAAGCGAATTCTACTAGGTATTGTTACTGTCTTTTTATTTTTGGCTCATGCCCCTTCTACTCTTGCCGCGGACGATATCACAGGCCATTATTATGAGAATGACATGCGCGTACTGATCGCAAAGGATATTCTTGGCGGTTATGGACCGGATGAATACAGGCCGGACCAGCAGGTTACACGTGCTGAATTTGCCGCATTAGTGGTCAGATCGCTGGAGCTTCAGCCGATGCTGGCTGCAGAGTTTTCAGTTGCCTCCTCAGCAGAGCCCTTATTCAAGGATGTAAATCCGGAAAATTGGCACTATGCAGCAGTAGACGCAGCGGTTAAAGCTGGGATTGTCGGCGGTTACCCGGATGACACTTTTAAGCCTAACGCAAATATTTCCCGCCAGGAAATGGCTGCGATGATTATGCGTGCCATTAATACGAGAAACATATTTTCAGAGACTGTTAGTTTAGACTTTAAGGATAATGATCGTATTAATCCGATTTTCAAGGATGCGATCCAGCGGTTATTGTATCTGGGCGTCATGTCCGGAAATTCGGATGGCACGTTCGGACCGAAAACCAACACAACCCGCGGACAAACAGCAGCGGTTCTGAACAGAATGCTGAAGGTGATTAACCCTCCGCAGAACCTTGAATTCAAGGTAGCATCCATTGGTGCGGATGGAACGCCAATTATCCTAAGAGAATTTGATAGTTTTGCGACTGCCAAAGGCAGTGTACAGGATAATCAGGTTGTTCTTCAGGGAAACAATATCGTTTATATGAAAACGGGTGTAGCAGCAGCCAATAAATTTACCATCATCTACGATTCCCCGGCGCTGACAGGCAATGGACGCACATACGTAAATACAGGGACGGAATTACGTTATTTTGATGCGACAGAAACCTCTGTTAAAATCCAGCTGGGCAGCAATGTGGGCTACGTAGCCCGGGATAATGTGAATTTAATTCCAAATGCACTTGTCACAGGCCGCTCTTATTATAAACGGGTTGGCGGGGATCTATACCATAACGTTTATAACCCGGTGACAAACAGCTATACAGGTGACACGCTTCTTGGTAAAGCTCCTTCTTTCATGACAGAGGGGCAGAAGTATTACAGCTGGGATGGGATTAACTATTCCCTTGTAAACGGAACAAGAGCAGGAGAAGCATACACATACTTTACGTACATGCCGCTTCATACGAAAACGAATTATACAGCTGAAGATATTGATAAATATTTAACGGAGAAGTATCCGGATTATTATAAATCCAAATTCCCTGAAAGCCCGCTTGCCGGCACAGGGAAGGATTTTAAAGAGATGGAAGCAAAATATGAAGTAAATGCACTTTACTTAATGGCACATGCGATTCATGAAAGCGCATGGGGAACAAGTGCCATTGCACAGGATAAGAAAAATCTATTTGGCATGAAGGCCTATGACAGCGATGCCTATGGCAGTGCGACAACGTATGAATCATTCAGAGCTTCGATTGAGGATGCAGCTAAATATGTGACAGCAGCCTACCAGGCACCAAAAGGCTCTTATTATAATGGTGCGATCCTAGGCAATAAGAGTGTTGGGATGAATGTAAAATACGCATCAGATCCATATTGGGGCGAAAGAATTGCAGGCCATATGTACCGGGCTGACAGCTTCCTTGGCAGCAAGGACAATAATGCCTACAAGCTGGCCAGCAATACAATCGATTCGCTCAATGTCCGTTCAGGCTATGGGACAAGCTTTCCAGTCCTATATGCCATGAAAATCAAAGGGATTCCATTTGTTTATACAGAAACAGCACAGAATGATGGTTCCCTATGGTATCAAATCATTTCAGATGATAAAAATAACCGTGCAGGCTTTGTTTACGGAAGTGGCTCACTGGGCCAATACGTAAAGGAAATGCCGCTGGCCAAATAATGGAATTCTGTAGGAGAAGTAGCATCTAGGTGTTACTTCTCTTTTATGTTATATTAATAAAGAAAATTTTTTGAACAAGGAGTAAAAAAATGACCTTGAAATTTGTGGACATATTAGGTGTTCCTTTTATAAACACGACACGTTCTGAATTTGTGAAGCTTTTGGACAGGCATATTGAGAAAGAGGAGAAGGCCTTTGTCGTAACGGCAAACCCTGAAATTGTCATGAAGGCAGTGGAAGAGCCGGAATACAAAAGTCTGCTTGATCGGGCCACATACATAACCGCAGACGGCATCGGCGTGGTAAAAGGTGCAGGCCTGCTGGGCAAGCCGCTTCCTGAGCGGGTAACCGGCTATGATACGATGATCGACTTGCTCACCCTGGGGAATGAAAAGAAATTTAAAATCTATCTCTTAGGCGCACAGCAGGATACGATTGAAAAAGCAGTTGCCAATATCCGGGCCACCTATCCGAATGTTGAAATCGTGGGCTCCCATAATGGCTTTTTTGATTGGGACAGCCGGGAGATCCCAAATGAGATCCAGGAAAAGAAGCCGGATCTTGTGTTTGTGGCGCTAGGTGTGCCGCGTCAGGAAAAATGGATTGCCACGAATATCAGCCGATTTGAAAAAGGGGTATTTATTGGCGTAGGCGGAAGCTTTGACGTGATTGCCGGAACGGTTGAACGGGCTCCGGAAGCATGGCAAAAAGCAAATCTTGAATGGCTGTACCGTCTAATGAAGCAGCCTAGCCGTTTTGGGCGGATGATGGCATTGCCGCGTTTTGCTGTAAAAATTCTAACTCAGAAGGTAATTAACCAGAAATGAATAATACATTCGTAAAAAGTACGCTTATACTCTCTGTCGCCACCCTGCTATCAAAGGTCCTCGGCAGCATTTTCCGGATTCCTCTGCAAAATATTGCGGGGGATGAGGTGCTCGGGATTTTCAGTCTGGTCTATCCTGTGTATATGGTGGCGCTGATTTTATCAGTGGCAGGCATACCGATTGCCATTTCAAAGCTGATATCAGAAGCAAATGTCAATCAGGATACAGAGAAGATTCGCAACATCTATGTTTCTGCAGTTATTTTAGCCCTATTATTCGGTTTAACGAGCTTTACGCTTGTATTCAGTTTTTCAGCACAAATCGCGGATGCGCTTGGAGGCCAATCGACAAGGCTTGCGTTAATTGTCGTATCGGCCACCCTGTTAATTGCACCCTACATGGCTGTGTACAGAGGCTATTTCCAGGGCTTTCAGGACATGAAGCCAACGGCCATCTCCCAGGTGCTTGAACAATTTATCCGGGTAGGAATTATCTTAATTTCTGCTTATCTTTTAGTGCAGCAAAACCGCTCAGATGAAGTGGTTGCTGGAGGCATTATGATCGGGTCCATTATTGGTGCCCTTTTATCTACGGTCTATTTAAGATGGCTGTTCCAAAAATCAGCCTTAAAGCCTGCCGCCAAAAACCCCTATACGTTTGGCGATTTTAAGAAAACAGGGAAAGAAATTCTCTATATTTCCCTGCCGATTGTGATTGGATCCGTGACGATGGCGCTGCTGAACTTTGTGGATTCATTTACAGTTCCTTCAAGTTTGCAGAGGGCGGGAGTGCCGCAGGAAAATATTAATTACCAATATGGAATATACGGAAGAGGATTGTCGCTTGTGCAGATTGCGACCGTATTCTCTTCATCTATTATTTTGCCGTTAATCCCCTTGATGACAAAAATGCTCGCGGAAGGAAAGAGGGCTGAAGCAAAAGGGATTATTGAGCGAACACACTCCTTAACCCATCTTATTTCATGGCCGGCCGCAATTGGTTTGTTTGCGCTGACCCTCCCAGTGAATCTGGCCTTATTCACGGATCTTGAGGGAAGCTGGGTATTGGCGATTATTGGCTTAAGCTCAGTCTTTACCTCCCTGACCATATTGGGCACAGGGGTCCTTCAGGGGATGGATCTCGCCAGACTTGGCGCGTACATCATTATTGGCGGTGTCGTGCTAAAGGTGATCACGAACATTGCCCTGATTTCCGTATTCGGTCTGCCGGGAGCCGCTTATTCAACGCTGATCGTGTACCTGGCCATTTTTATCGCCAATACGATTTATATTTATAGAAAAATCCCATTCAAGGCGTGGGGATGGAAGACGACTTCCATGGTGATCTCCGCTGTTGTAATGGGTGCTGTCATCGGCTTGCCGACCCTATACTGGAATATTGGCGAATGGAGCAGAGTAACGGCTCTCATCTATGTGATGGGGGCAATAGGAGCAGGAGCGGTTATCTACTTTATCCTGCTGCTTGCAACAAAAGGCATGACCAAGGCAGAATTATTAAGCCTTCCTGTTGTGTCCAAACTGTTCAAAAAAAGAGCCGGCGGAACGGGAGCCGGGACAGAGACACCAGATCCAGAAAAGCAGCGACCTTCGAAAGGGTGGAAAAACTTGAAAAAAGCGTTATGGGGTTTATTAATCCTATCACTGATTCTCGCCACACCGGGAATCGCCCAAAGATTTCAGGCGGAATGGAAAAACAATGCCTATGAAATGGTGCTTCCATACGGAGATATTGAAACAATGGCCGAGGACGGCTTAACAACGGAAGAGATTCTAACCAGATTAAAGCAATCGGGCTTGCAGGCTGTCAGCATCGAGCCTGAAACACTTAAGAGTTTAGAAGATAAGGGGTATGTGACAACCCTTACTTCTGAAAGAATGAGGGAAGTAGCTCTATTTGAAGAAGATGTAGAGGGAATGGCTGAACGGAACCTCCGCGATGGCTTGTATATTTATTTTCAGCGGGATGCCGGCATCAGGGATAAGCTTTCTGCTATCTTCTCCGACGCCGATATCGAGGAGATAACATTCAGAGGCAAAGAATTATTATTTATTCCCGGAAACGTAAAGAAAATAGAAAACATGCCTCTTAGCTTCCTGGCTGATAGTGCAGAGGAAGTGAAAGAAGCAGGTCTTTCTCTAGTATTAAGAATTCAGAATGTGAAACATGAGGATAATCCTTTGCTGTTTGACCAGATGCTTGATTTGTCTGACGAGGAAGCAGACCGGGTTTTATTCCTGGGAACAGAAGTATCAGGAGCTGGTGAGCCTTCAGAGATTAAGGATTATGCAGAACAGTTAAAAGAAGCAAACATGTCTGTGTATACCATCGAATTCGCGGATCAGACAGGCTTCAATACACTGGCCCATAGCCTTGATATGGATGTAATCCGCCTTCATAGCCTTAATTTAAACAGCATTGACAGCCCAGAAGTAGGCGTGGAACGCGCAATAAGGGCTGTGAAAGAAAGGAATATCAGATCCATATTCCTTAGAGCAGAAGACAAGGACGGGGAAGAGGCGCTGGAAGGCCTCGAGAGCTTCATTGAGAAGGTTCACAGTGAGATGCCAGCCGTTTTCCATGCAGGCAAAGCAGAGGTGTTTGAAGACATTGATGTTCCTGTGTGGAGCTATATCTTTGCGTTTGCATCGGCGATTTTGTTTATTTCACTGGCAGCACTGGAAGTTTTCAAGAATCGGATTTTACTTATTCTTGCATTCCTCGGCATGCTCGCACTTAGCCTTGCCTATGCAGTATTAGGAATATCCTTCATCCTACAAGGCATCGCACTAATTGTTGCGATTGTAACGCCTGTGTATGCGATTCTGCCATTGCGTGATATAAAATCATTTAAAGATATTGTAATATCATATGGACGGGCGATTTTGATCAGTGCAATTGGCATTATGATTATTGTTGCATTGCTAAATGGCACAGAATATTTGGTGAAGGTGGACATCTTCAGAGGAGTCAAGCTGATTTATGTCTTCCCGATTTTCTTTATGCTTATGTTTGCAATGTGGATCCTAATCAAAGGCGAGATTTTGGCCAATATCAAAAGGTTCCTTAAAATGGCTGTTCAATATTGGCATGTGGCTGCTATTGGAGTCATTGGCATTATCGGCCTTTATTACATTACCCGGACTGGAAACGAAGGCTCGGTTTCAGACCTGGAGCTTGCATTCCGCTCATGGCTGGAACAGCTTATGTATGTAAGACCGAGAACGAAGGAATTCTTAATTGGTTTTCCTTTCTACATTTTGGCGCTATATGTGATTGGGATTAATAAAAAATGGGGAGTATTCCTGCTGATTCCGGGTGTCATTGGGTTCCTGTCGATCATGAATACCTTTACCCACCTGCACATCCCGCTATATGTATCGATCTTAAGAACGGCTTATAGTTTAATCATTGGCCTTGTTATAGGCTGGATACTCGTTCTCATTGCCAAAAAAGTGT
The DNA here is from genome assembly GCA_018613035.1 of Pseudomonas sp. ISL-84. Taxonomy (GTDB): domain Bacteria; phylum Bacillota; class Bacilli; order Bacillales; family Cytobacillaceae; genus Cytobacillus. The sequence goes on from JAGGRA010000087.1 coordinate 11,816, forward strand.
ATGCCCTTTTTAACGAAAGAGTAAAACCGAGGTGGTTTTCATGAATATCGTGTTATCCGGTTATTACGGTTTTAATAATGTCGGGGATGAGGCCATTCTATATTCCATCATTCAGGCGTTAAGAGCAAATGATCCAAATGTGGGGATTACCGTGCTTTCGAATGATCCTTCTTATACCGAGAAAACGTACGGAGTGAAGGCGGTCAACCGCTGGAAGCTTCCTGAAATCTTTAAGGCGCTAAAAAGTGCGGATGGCTTAATAAGCGGAGGAGGGAGCCTGCTTCAGGACGAAACAGGCCCCAAGTCCATTCCATATTACACAGGCATCATGAAGATCGCCCAGGTTCTGGGGAAACCGGTCTTTGTATATGCCCAGGGAATGGGTCCGATTCATAAGCCTTTCAATCAAAAAATTGTTAAAAGTGTTTTGAAAAACACAAACGTCACCGTCCGGGACGTGGCTTCCAAGAAGCTGCTTGAGGATATCGGGTTAAATAATCCAATTAAAATTGTTCCAGACCCGGTCATTGGCCTGACAAGGGAGGATACCTCCAGCCGCTGGTGGTCAGAGCAGGCCTTTAGCGGTCCTGTTGTAACGGTATCCGCAAGGGATTGGCCTTCTTCTGTGGACTACAAAAGGAAAATGGCAGACGCACTTGATCTTCTGGCGAAGGATGGCAATACAATCGTGTTTGTGCCTATGCACGGCGAGCATGACGATAAGACTTCAAAAGAAGTAGCAGGAATGATGAGCGAGAAAAGCTTTGTGTCGCCATATAATGATTCGATCGAGCAAAAGATCAATATCTTTGGACAATCCAATCTGCTAGTCGGCATGAGGCTGCATGCGCTGATCTTCTCAGCGATTACGGTTACGCCCTTCGTGGCCCTTTCCTATGATCCAAAAATCGATGCTTTCGCTGAAATAAGCGGCCAGCAGGTGGCTGGACATGTGAATGAAGATAACTGGGGTGCTCAGGAACTATATGAAGATGCCAAGCGTATTCTGGCAAACGAAGAAGCTGAGAAAAAGCGTCTTGAAGACAAAATCCGCCCGCTGCAAAAGCAGGCGGCAGAAACGGCTAAAGATGCGATGGAGTATTTTAAAAGGTAATAGAAAAGGACTCTCAGGAGTCCTTTTTTAATTTGCGCTTTTTTACAGCTGTTACCATAGTTTACCCAAAGATCAATCACCTTGGTCCTGCAAGAAGGTTTAACAGAGGCTAAGTTAAGTAAGAACACGTTGGAACCACCTTATGTTACGTTAATTTACGGATAAAAAATTGAAGCATTGTTTGTACCAAAAGAAAAACCATGGAACATAGTATCGAAACAGAGATATAGAACAAGATAAAATCCAATCTAAAAAAGAATAGGGAAACAATAATGCCGCTCATAATACCGAGGAACAAATAAGCCAATACGACCCTTACGAATCCTTCGATCCCAGTTAAGCTATAGAGCTTAACAAGAATTCGATCTATAAGAGGGGAGATGATGACTCCTAATACAATGAAAATAAAAAAGGCTGGGATAAAATTGAAGGCAAATAAGCCGCTAAAAGAATGATACTCTACGTTAGATAGTCTTTCGCCTGCAAGGGTAAAGGTTATCCAGGAAGCGGCTAAACTAAAAGCAAGCGCAGAAATAACAGCAGATAGAAGTTTAATGTAGAATGGCCTGGAACTATTAAAAGACATTTTTTCACCCACTCGTTCTGCTTTCTTGTATTGTAACGCATAGGCAAAGTAAGAAGAAAGCTATTCAATGATCATTTCTTTAGCGAAACATATTCGCGGGTTTGGCTCCAAACATTCTTTTCTCAGATTGGCCTTCAAATGAACTTGCAGCTTTAAATCCTTGAAACTCACGGTACCTCCATTTTGATTGATCATTTTAGTCCCATCTTCTACCGTAATCCACATCTGATCTTCCTGTTCTTGCACCTTCTTTGTTAAGTTGACCAAAACCCTGCTGTGTTCCTCGGAAACTTCAGTAATAATCCCGCTAACGTCGTAATTTTTATCCTCTGCTTTGGTATCTTTTGAGGTGCTATCCACTCTTGAATCCTGGCACCCCCATAATAAAATAGGTATAAACAGGAAGAACATAGCTAAGTAAATTAACCTCATTCCATTCACTCCTTTGATTGAGTAGACGCAATCGGTTTTGTATTTGTTTCAACTAAACAAAAAGAGGGTCCATATATTAGGAACCCCTTCTCATCTATTTACCAATATACTGACATAATATATGTACTATCAATTTTCCAAGTGCCATTTTCCTGTTTAAGTGTAAAGGAACAATACAGTTTTCCGTCCATCAAAGTTTCATAATAAAAGGCAATGGTTTTCAAATTATCGTAGTCATCAACCATGGTAACGTTGCTGATGCTATCAGGGTATTTTGTGAAAAATGGATCGGCAGTTTCCCAAACGTAATATTGTCCCCACTGATTTTCGATGAAATGTTTTGTATAATATTTGTTGACCTTTTGTTTCGTTGCTGAAATATCATATTGTGTAAGTGTGTTCTTAAAATCTTTATTCATATCAGCTTCAACTAAGCTGCTGAAATACCTTTCAGCAGTTTGGATTAAGGAAAAGGCCGAGCTAACTGTTAAAGGCTTGGCATCTTTCACTACTCTTACGATAATCATTTTGTCGGCAGTTTGAATATTTACCACGCTTAATACAGGATCCCAGTTAACATTTGCTCCTAATGCTTCGCTGGCAAACCGAACAGGAACCATAGTTTTAGAGTCAATGATTTTTGCTGGAACATCTAAGCTTATCTCTTTATTATTAATTTTTGCTTTTGGAGAGTTAATGACAAGGGAGACTGTGATTCCGTTCCCTTTTGCTGTGACTAGCTTTTTAGCTCCGTTCCAATTTACTTCAGCACCTAAACTTTCAAATAATGTTCTCATAGGAAGCAATGTTCTTCCATCTTTAATGATGCCGCCATCCAGTGTAATGGTTGGATATGCAGCTGAAGCGGGTAAGCTCCCTAATAAAAGAAATCCAGCTAATACAAAACTTATTATTTTCTTCATCAACACAACTCCCTAGTAAAATAGTAAAAAGTACCTATATATTTTATCTTAAAATAGATTATTTTACCATATATTTTGGCTAATCAAGTACACAAAAAAAGCACCAGGCCGAAGCCTGATGCTTTTCATGTGCGCCCGGCAT
>JAGGRA010000088.1 GCA_018613035.1 Pseudomonas sp. ISL-84
AAGAGTTGATTAAGCTCATAAATTGTCTTTTTAAAAAAGACTAAAGAATTAACGTTGACGTTTTTGTTCGTTCAGTTTTCAAAGATCAATCCGTCGCTCAGAAGCGACTTTATTAATATATCATTCTCACAACCAGATGTCAACAACTTTTTAAAAGATGTTTTTCATCACTTCATTGTGACGACCTTTAATATAATATCACCACATTAAACAGCTGTCAACAAGTCCATCAAAAAAATATCAAAAATAAAAACAGCCGCTTTTATTACGGCTGTCATCCTTATATTACCCACGTTTGAATGGCTACAAGAGCAAACAATCCCGGTATTCCTAAGAAACCGGATATGGCTGAGGTGGCAAGGTTTATGGGTACATGTATGCCGAACTGGTTGCCAAACGCATTTAAGAAAAATAGAAAGAGTGCTCCTATTATCAGCTTAATGGCTCCCTGCCCGATTAATCTTACCGGTTTTACAGGCGCCCCAATAAATAGAAGCAATAATATTAATCCTCCCAATATGGAGATCACAACAATAGGATCCAAAAGAAAAATCCTCCTCTCAGGAAACTTGTACTATTAATTTATGAATAACATGTACAAAAAAGACCTGAGAGAAGGACAAGTGTATTGATTTTATTTATAGTTTTAAATCCTTTGGTGTACGAAGCTCTAGAAACTTACATACGGACCTTTACATTCCTGTTTTTTGCTTCTTTAAATAGAAAGAAGTACTTCGCTTCAGCCAATTTTGCCTGGCTGATTGCTTCAGGGGATGGATCAAAGCTTTTTTCTACCAATGACTTCTGATTGTTCCATTCTGTTTTTAACCCGTTCAGCTGATGTAATAGCTTCTCGTCGAATTCTTTGCGAAGCCATCCTTTTTTTCGAAAAAACATGGATCCCGCCTCCGTGTTTAAACTTCTCGTCGCCCTTCTAACGCTTTCGATAAAGTTACTTCGTCAGCATACTCCAGATCTCCCCCTACCGGAAGGCCATGAGCGATGCGTGTAGCCTTTATGCCAGACGGCTTAATCAAACGGGAAATATACATGGCGGTAGCTTCCCCTTCAATATTTGGATTGGTGGCAAGAATAATCTCTTGTACCGTTTCATCCTGAAGCCGCTTTAATAAGTCAGGGATATTGATATCCTCAGGCCCAATCCCATCCATCGGAGAAATCGCACCATGGAGGACATGATACAAGCCGTTATATTCTTTCATCTTTTCCATAGCAATGACATCTTTAGGATCCTGCACAACACAGATTACCGTTCTGTCTCGCCTTTGGTCCTCGCATATATAACATGGATCCTGATCAGTAATATGGCCGCAGACAGAGCAGTAAGTTAAGTTTCTTTTAGCATTCACAAGTGCCTTTGCAAAATCGAGTACGGTATCTTCTTTCATACTCAAAACAAAAAACGCCAGACGTGCAGCCGTTTTCGGGCCGATTCCGGGCAATTTCATAAAGCTGTCTATTAGCTTTGATATTGGTTCAGGATAATGCATGTATATTTTCCTCCTATAAGAAAAGGAAAAGCGCCGCGAGCATGACAGTCTGCTGATTAAATCAGACTTTGTTCGCTGACGCCTGGCCTGTCTCTTCCCTGAGTTCTGCTTTTTGCCAGTGCAGCACGCAAGAAAGATTTTTTCAGGAACTTTCCTTAAAACATTCCTGGCAGGTTCATCCCTTTAGTAAATTGGCCCATTGTATCGTTTGTTAAGTCTTCTGCTTTTTTCAATGCATCGTTAGTAGCAGCAAGCACTAAGTCCTGAAGCATTTCAATATCTTCTGGATCTACTACTTCTTCTTTAATATTCACTTCTAAAACTTGTTTGTGTCCCGACACAATAACGGTAACCATTCCGCCGCCAGCTGTTCCCTCAATTCTCTTTTCGCCTAGCTCTTCCTGTGCTTGAGCCATCTTTTTTTGCATTTTTTGCATTTGTTTCATCATATTTTGCATATTTCCCATTCCACCGCGCATTTGTACATACCTCCAAATATTTTTATTCTTTAATCTCAATCAACTCAGGACCGAAAAGCTTTACTGCTTCAGATACATGAGGCTCTTCCTCACTTTTGCTGAAACCTTCGCCTGCATCTTCACCGTCACGCTGGTTGCGCACGAATTCCTCCCTGACCTGCTGCCATTGGTCATCAGGTATGCCTACCAGCTGAATTCTTTTTCCTAAAAGTTCAAATAACACGTTAGCCAATGTTTCTAAAAATCTGCTATTATCCATTGCCATTTGGCAGTGAATTTCATACTTGAATTTGACAATAAGGGCTGTTTCTGATGCTGCAACCGGCTCAGCCTCATTTAAAAGGGCAGCCTGAGAACGCATCTGATTATGGACAAGCCGATCCAGCATTTCTCCCCAGCGGCTTTTTATAGCAATCAAATCATTTTTTGTGGCTTGTTTAAGAACCTCTTTTACTTTGCCAACAGGTGCCTGGAATCCTTTGCGGGAGCTCCTTTGGGGCTTTTTCTGCACAGCCGCCGATGCAGCACCATCTTCTTTTGCCATAATACCGTTTTTCTTTAATTCTGTCAGTTCATGTTCCAGCCGTTCTATTTTTTGCATTAGCGGCTTGATGTCTGCAGATTCCCCAGACTTCTCTGTTTTTTCAAGCTGGCACAGCTTCACAATAGCTACCTCAAGAAAAATTCTTGGGTGATTTGTCCACCGCATTTCCTGTTGTGCTTTATTTAAAACCCCAATCAGCTCGTAGAGTTCTTCTGGTTCCATTTCTTGTGAAAGCTGCTGGAAATCATCATCAAGCATGACTCTCTCTAAAGATTCCTCGAGCCTTGGAGCCGCTTTGTATAAGAGCATATCCCGGTAATAGAGGATAAAGTCTTCAATAAAACGAGACGGATCTTTCCCCTGGAAAAGAAGTTCTTCAAGAAACTCAAGACCTGATGCCGCGTCCCTTTCCCTTACAGCTCTTGCAAGTTTATTTAAAAACCCCTGTGATACAGCACCTGTTACAGATAAAGCATCCTCTACAGTCACCTTTTCCTGGCTGAAGGAAATCGCCTGGTCAAGCAAGCTCAAGGCATCACGCATTCCACCTTCTGCCGCTCTGGCGATGATCTGCAAAGCCTGTTCCTCACAGGCTGCACCTGTTTCATCTACAATTAGCTTCATTCTCCCTACGATTGCCTGTGCGGTGATTCTTTTAAAATCAAAACGCTGACACCGGGAAATGATGGTAAGGGGAATCTTGTGAGGTTCAGTAGTCGCCAATATAAAAATAACATGCTTTGGCGGCTCTTCAAGAGTTTTTAGCAGGGCATTAAAAGCTCCAATGGAAAGCATATGCACTTCATCCACAATGTAAACCTTAAACTTTACAGCATTGGGTGCATATTTAACTTTATCCCTTATGTCCCTGATTTCCTCTACACCATTATTGGACGCAGCATCAATTTCAATAACATCAGGTATCGAACCATCAGTAATTCCTCTGCAGGCTGCACATTCATTACATGGTTCGGTTACCGGTGCCTTCTCACAGTTAACGGCCTTGGCCAGTATTTTAGCTGCACTCGTTTTACCGGTTCCTCGAGGACCTGAAAACAAATAGGCATGTGATATCTTCTGCTGAAGCAGGGCGTTTTGCAAAGTCTTTGTCACATGTTCCTGCCCAACAACATCTATAAACTGCTGTGGACGCCAAACACGATATAAAGCTTGATAACTCATTGATACGCCCCCTTCCTATGTATAGTCCTTCATCTATTATAACGTATCTAATTTCCTTTTTACAAAAGGTAGAGCAAATAAAATTCACTAATCTTTAAAGCACTTTTGCACACACAAAAAACTCACCCTTTGCAGGATGAGTTTAATATACAATATAAACTGCCGTGCACCTTCCGTCGACTGACGCCCATAGGCGTTACTTAAGCAGTTAGCTCGGCCCAGGCAACCCTGCGGCACATGGGAGCGTCCACTTAATGCTGCTTCCTTCCGGACCTGACATGGTTCATGGATTCCCATTGCGCAGGACCCAGGCGTCAACACCACTTACTTAAGGCAGGCCCTACAGGACATCAGCCTCGGGAAGGGATTCAGCCTCGCTAGAGCGGATTGCGAGTACAGGGCACCGCTACCTCCCCGCCTAGCACGGCAAAGTTGATACCATATTTAGTTGCGTCTTATCCGACGCATTTATAAGTATACTAAGATTCAGCTGAAAAAGCAATGCCTATCCATTGTCAATTCCTGTATCATGTTCCAGCTCCCGCAATTGCCTTTTCTTTTTCTCTTCCTTTTTCCGCTTTCTCAGTTCCCTGAAAAAGTTTGAGAGCAGTTCACCACATTCTTCCTCAAGCACACCAGCCACCACCTCGCTCTGGTGATTGAAACGTTCGTCCTGCAAAAGATTCATAAGAGTGCCGGCACATCCGCCCTTAGGATCCTTCGCACCATAAACAACCCTTTTAATGCGTGATAAAATGATAGATCCTGAACACATGGGGCATGGCTCCAGTGTCACATAAAGGACTGCATCCTCAAGTCTCCAAGTCCCCAGCTTTTTACAAGCTTGATCAATTGCGAGCAATTCAGCATGGGCAATGGCATTTTGGTTGGACTCCCTTAAATTATGGGCACGTGCAATAATTTCACCATCCAAAACAATTACAGCACCGATTGGAACTTCTTCCAGCCCTTCAGCAATTTTAGCTTCCATAATTGCTTCACGCATATACAATTCTTCTGCAGTGCCAGCTGCTTGCTTCAAATGACTTCATTCCTTCTTCTTTTTTATATGTATCTAAATCTAAATCCCTGTGTAAAAGCTGAAATGTAACCAAAAATAACAGGGAAGGAGTGATTATATGAGAAAATCACAGCAAATCTCGCCTGCATTAATTATTATAGACATGATTAATGACTTTAATTTTAACCATGGAAGGATACTTGCTAAAAAAGCATTGGAGATATCAGGGCCAATTATAAAATTAAGATCGGCATTCCATGAACAAAATCTGCCGGTCATTTATGTAAATGACCATTATAACTTGTGGCAGGCTGATCTGCACACGATTATAAACTATTGTAAAAATCCGCTAAGCGAACCTGTCCTTCGCCAGGTTCATCCAGCGCAGCATGATTATTTTTTAATAAAGCCAAAGCATTCTGCTTTCTATGGAACTGCGTTAAATACGCTGCTCCATCAGCTCGGAGTTAACACACTCGTCATGACCGGAATTGCCGGCAATATTTGCGTTCTTTTTTCCGCCAACGATGCGTATATGAGGGAATACCTATTATACATCCCGCATGATTGCACAGCCTCCAACGATGACCATGATAACGAAAACGCCCTTAAGATGATGGAAAAAGTATTGAAGGCAGATATAACTTCCTTTGCTGAAAGTAATTATAGCATTTCTTCTATGTTTTCTTCATAACTGTGTAAATTGCAGGCTTACCATTACTGCTAACACGAAAAGTGGTAATATAAATGGTTGAATAAAACAGCTCTCGTTTACAGGAAGCTGTTTTTTCATTATTCGGAAATCTGTCAGTGATTTTCTTATTTCCATCCTTAATTCCATATCCCTTCCACCGTATAGTGTGTTAAAATAATTTTTGTGTCGTTTTGAACGTAACGTATTGATTTTAAGCAAATATCCTGTCTAATATAGTTGAATTAAATAGAGAAAAGGCAGAGTAGGAGGACAATCTTATGGGGGGAATACCTTTTATAACAGTTGAGGGGCCGATTGGCGTTGGGAAAACATCTCTCGCTAAAGCGATCTCCGAAAAGTTTCAGTATGCACTATTAAAAGAAATTGTTGATGAAAATCCTTTTTTAGGAAAATTCTATGAAAACATTGAAGAATGGAGCTTCCAAACTGAAATGTTTTTCCTCTGCAACCGGTATAAACAACTGGTTGATATAAACAATCACTTCTTAAATCAAAATAAGCCTGTTGTGGCTGATTACCATATATTCAAAAACTTGATTTTTGCACAGCGTACCCTGAACCAGAATGAGTACCAAAAGTACTTAAAGATATACGATATCCTTACCGGCGATATGCCAAAGCCAAATGTCATTATTTATTTGAATGCCAGTCTTGAGACATTGCTCGACCGAATTGAGCTAAGAGGCCGCGAAATCGAGAAAAATATTAGCCCGTTATATTTAGAGCAATTATCCCTTGATTATGAAACTGCTATGAATGAGTTCGAAAGGCAGCACCCTGACGTTCCAGTCATTCGTTTTAATGGCGATGATCTGGATTTTGTTAAAAATGAAGCAGACTTAATGCATATATTCAATACACTATCCACATCATTAAAAAAGAGGAGCATACAATTATGAATCTAAGGCAAAAATACGAGATTCCCTCAAATTCCGTTATTACAATTGCAGGAACGGTCGGAGTCGGGAAATCCACGATGACCAATGCACTTGCGAACGCACTCGGGTTCCGAACATCTTTCGAAAAGGTAGACACGAACCCTTATCTTGATAAATTTTATGCAGACTTTAATCGCTGGAGTTTCCATTTGCAGGTTTACTTCCTTGCTGAGCGGTTTAAGGATCAAAAAAGAATCTTTGAATATGGCGGTGGCTTTGTCCAGGATCGTTCCATATATGAAGATACTGGCATCTTTGCTAAAATGCATTTTGAAAAAGGCACAATGTCCAAAGTAGACTACGAAACGTATACAAGCTTATTTGATGCAATGGTCATGACACCATACTTTCCGCACCCTGATTTGCTTATTTACTTGGAGGGCTCGCTTGATGATATTCTTTCACGCATCCAGGAGCGCGGCCGCCCGATGGAACAGCAAACTCCCATTGCGTACTGGGAAGAAATGCATCAGCGTTACGAGAATTGGATCAACAGCTTTAACGCATGCCCTGTCCTCCGCCTGAATATCAATGATTATGACATTATCCAAAATGAGCAATCCATTGAGCCAATTGTTGAACGTGTTTCTTATTTTCTCAGACAAACTCAATTATTAAAGAAATAAACCGCTTAGAAGCGGTTTTTTTTGTACCTTTAAAAAAGGATACAAAAAAACCACTGCATAAGCTGCAGCGGTTTTATGTATCTCCAATATTTATGCGCGTGTTAGATGTCAATTAAAATGGAGGAGGAAAGGGGATTCGAACCCCTGCGCGGTTTGACCCGCCTGTCGGTTTTCAAGACCGATCCCTTCAGCCAGACTTGGGTATTCCTCCGCATCGACAAGAAATAATATACCACCTCTAAAAAAAGATGTCAACATATTTTATAAAAAAAACGAGCGGGTTTTTAGGCCCGCCCAAAAATGAAGATTATGGCTTAATGACTTCACGGTTACCCATGTAAGGACGCAATACTTCCGGAATAATGACACTTCCGTCTGCCTGCTGGTAGTTTTCCAAAATGGCTGCCACCGTGCGGCCGATCGCAAGGCCAGAACCATTTAAGGTATGAACATGTTCCGGTTTGCCTTTAGCCTCGCGGCGGAAACGGATATTTGCACGTCTTGCCTGGAATCCTTCAAAATTACTGCAAGAAGAGATCTCCCTGTATGTGTTATAGCTTGGAATCCAAACTTCTATATCATACTTTTTCGCAGCCGTGAATCCGAGGTCGCCAGTACACATGCTCATGACTCTATATGGAAGCCCCAGCATCTGAAGTACCTTTTCTGCATGGCCTGTCAGCTTCTCCAATTCATCATAAGACTCTTCCGGCTTAACAAACTTTACAAGTTCCACCTTGTTAAATTGATGCTGCCTGATTAATCCGCGTGTATCGCGTCCTGCAGATCCAGCTTCTGAACGGAAGCATGCACTGAATGCCGCATAATTAATCGGAAGCTCCTCGCCAGTCAAAATCTCTTCTCTGTGCATATTTGTGACAGGCACTTCTGCCGTAGGAATTAAGAAATAATCTTCGCTTTCAATTAAGAATGCATCTTCTTCGAACTTCGGAAGCTGTCCCGTTCCTGTCATGCTTGCGCGGTTAACCATGTATGGAGGAAGCACCTCTTTATAGCCGTGCTCTTCCGTATGCAAATCAAGCATGAAATTGAATAAGGCACGCTCCAGGCGAGCCCCCAGACCTTTATAAAATACAAAGCGGCTGCCTGTTACTTTGCTTGCACGTTCAAAATCAAGCAGGTCCAAATCTGTTGCAACATCCCAATGCGCTTTAGGTTCAAAATCAAATTCACGGACATTTCCCCACTTGCGGATCTCCACATTGTCATCCTCTGTTTCGCCAACAGGCACGCTCTCATGTGGAATATTGGGGATGCTTAGCAGTAATTGATCCAATTCTTCCTCAACCGTACGGAGCTCCTCATCCAGTGCTTTAATTTTATCGCCAACTTCTCTCATTTCGGTGATTAAATGATCCGCATCCTGCTTCTCGCGCTTTAATGCAGCAACCTGCTGGGATACTTCATTTCTTTTGCTCTTCAGCTGTTCAGCCTGAACGATTAACTCTCGCCTTTTTACATCGAGATCCTCAAACTTTCCGAGGTCTGTTAAATCTTCTCCCCGATGCTGAAGCTTATTTTTCACTTCTTCAAAATTAGCTCTTAAATACTTAATGTCCAGCATTCTTTAAAACCTCCTGAGTATAAAAAATGATTAAAACACAAAAAACTCCCGTCCCCAAAAAAGGGACGAGAGTTACCCGCGTTGCCACCCTAGTTGAAAGCTTAAGCTTTCCACCTTAAATCCATAACGGTTTTAACCGAAGGCACTTACTTATCTTAGCAGTAAAACTGCTGCCGATTGTTCCATGCCTTGCTCGAGGATGGATTCGCAGGGTTTATTCACCGGTTCCCACCAGCCACCGGCTCTCTTCAGAACAAATTCCTGTTACTAGTTCCTCTCATTGCTTTAGCTATAAGAATTTTTGTAATTCATAATGTACTACAATTATGTTCCTTTTGCAACCAAAATATTCAAAATTAAGATTGCTTATATTCTTTGATCATCTCAATGAAATATTCCGTAAGGCGATGATCATCTGTAAGCTCTGGATGAAATGAGCATCCAAGGAACCGGCCTTCACGGGCAGCCACAATACGGTTATTGTGTTTAGCGAGGATTTCTACATTTCCCCCTGCTTCAACAATATGCGGAGCACGAATAAAAACTGCTGCAAAATCCTCGGCTACTCCAGCGATATCAAGATCTGCTTCAAAGCTTTCTCTTTGGCGTCCGAAAGAATTTCTCTCAACCTGAACATCCATTACACCAATATGCGGCTCTTCATAACCAATTACGTTATTTGACAAAAGGATCAAGCCTGCACAGGTTCCGAACATCGGCTTGCCTGAACGTGCAAATTCCTTAAGACTATCCATAAAATCATATTTATCAATCAGGCGGCGCATTGTTGTACTTTCACCGCCAGGCAAAATAAGCCCGTCCACCTCTTCAAGCTGCTCTTTGCGCTTAACGACTACAGCTTCTGCACCGCATGCCTCAATAGAGCGCACATGCTCTCTTACAGCACCCTGCAGCCCTAAAACTCCAACCTTTATCATACCTATTCTCCTTACCAGCCGCGCTCCTGCATACGAGCCTCAGGAGCCAATGAAGCAATTTCGATTCCCTTCATTGGTGTGCCAAGCTCTTTTGAAAGTTCAGCAATTAATTTATAGTCTTGGTAATGTGTTGTTGCTTCAACAATAGCACGTGCAAATTTAGCCGGGTTCTCTGATTTGAAGATACCAGATCCGACAAATACACCGTCAGCTCCAAGTTCCATCATCAAAGCCGCATCTGCAGGTGTTGCCACACCGCCTGCTGCAAAGTTTACGACCGGAAGGCGCCCAAGGCTTCTGATTTCCAAAAGAAGCTCATATGGCGCTCCCAGAAGCTTAGCTTCAGTCATTAATTCATCTTCATTCATACCAACAACCTTGCGCACCTGTGCATTCACCTTACGGATATGACGAACAGCTTCGACAATATTTCCAGTTCCAGGTTCGCCCTTTGTGCGAAGCATGGATGCTCCTTCGCCGATACGGCGGGCAGCTTCGCCTAAATCACGGCAGCCGCAAACGAAAGGAACTGTATAATCTCTTTTGTTAAGATGGTATTCTTCATCAGCAGGAGTTAAAACTTCACTCTCATCTATGTAATCTACACCCATCGCTTCAAGCAAACGAGCTTCAACAATATGTCCGATACGCGCCTTCGCCATTACCGGGATTGAAACTGCGCCCATTACTTCTTCAACAATACGCGGGTCTGCCATGCGCGCCACGCCGCCTGCCGCACGGATATCAGAAGGAACACGTTCTAGTGCCATTACCGCTACTGCACCAGCTTCTTCTGCAATTTTTGCCTGCTCTGCGTTAACAACGTCCATAATGACGCCGCCCTTTTGCATTTCTGCCATTCCACGTTTAACTCGATCTGTACCTGTCTTCATGTTTATCCCCCTTCATAAATACCATCTGCTATTGATGGGTTAAATATTAAGATAAAAGTAATTTTTCAAAAAAAGGAAAATACAATCTTTTACTCGGAATTTTCCCTATTGAAAATATGCAATGAAAAAGGGCTCCTGTCAAGACAGGAAAGCCCTTTTCTTAAAACCAACCTTTTACAGTTGAGGAAACACTGCCCCAAACATCTCCAAAAAAACCGCCGATGCTCCGCATCGTAAGGACAAACCAGTTTGCTTTTTCAACATTTTCAGCAGCTACCACATCTACTTGAATATTGCCTTTTCCTTTATCAGACAAGAATTCCAGCTTTCCATCCTTGGCAGACTCTAGAGTTAAATAGCCAATCTTTTCTCCTTTTTTAATAGGAGCCGTTAATTCGCCATCTTCGTTTAATTTCTTTTTATCAAGGACAAGGACTGGTTTATAATTTTCTTTTTCACCATTCTTTACAACCATTTCAATCGGATCCTTGGATACGATCTTTACCTTATCTTCTTTTCCTTTTACTACAGGAACAGTTTTCTGCCCTTTTACCTGGTAGTTCTCAGGCACAATTTCTTGTTTCGCAAAGTTGCTGAATCCATAATCAAACATTTTCTTTGTTTCATCAAATCTTGATTTATATGTTGCCTGTCCATTCTCACCTTTGGCATTCATAACGACACTTATAAAACGGCTGCCATCTCTTAGGGCAGTACCAGTAAAGCAGTATCCGGCAAAATCAGTTGTACCCGTTTTAAGGCCATCTACGCCTTCATAGCCGAATACAAGCTCTGGAAGCATCCAATTCCAGTTGTCCATCTTAATTTCATCATCAGTACCCTCTCTGAACTTCTTTGTAGGGGTACTGGCTGTTTCCAATACTTCAGGGAATCTGTTAATTAATTCTTTAGCCAGCATAGCTGTAGCTCTTGCTGACATCACATTCTCTTCTTCAGGTCCGCCTGCAGGAGGAGTTCCTTTTAAATCACGGTTATTCAAGCCTGTTGAATTTACAAATTTATAATCTTTCAAACCAAGTTCTTCAGCTTTTTCATTCATCATTTTGACGAAATTCGTTTCTGAACCTGCAATCGTTTCTGCAATCGCAATCGTAGCGCCATTAGCAGAGTAGATTGTCATCGCTTCATATAACTCACGAATATTGTATTTCCCGTCCCTGCGTAAAGGCACATTGGATAGTGCTCGATCTTGCGAAACCTTCCACACATATTCACTAACGGAATATTCCTGTTCCCATTTTACTCGGCCTTCTTCAACAGCCTCAAGGAGCAAGTATTCTGTCATAATCTTTGTCATACTGGCAATCCCCAGTACTTTATCTGCATTTTTTTGATATAAAATCTTTCCGGTCTCTGCATCTACTAAAATAGCAGCATCAGCATTAATATTTAAAATATCTTCTGCATTCGCTTTATTTATACCAGGCAAAAGACTTAATAACATGACCAAGGCAAGGAATCCAGCAACAGACTTACGATAAAATGTTTTTTTCAATTTACTGCCCTCCAACGTTTTAATACACTTTTGTTATTTTATCATAACTCTTATTTAAAAAATAGATAGAGTAATTACCTATTCCTGCCTTATGGAAATGGCATGTTAGACCCACTTCTTTTATTAATATTTTCCTAGTTCCTTTTCCTATTCTTTCATTCATAATAAAATGCTGTTTTCGCAAAGTTTGTTGCTTACAAACTAGTTTAATTACTGAGTTGATTGGAGTGGAAGCCACTTGATCCTCGTAAATGCT
>JAGGRA010000008.1 GCA_018613035.1 Pseudomonas sp. ISL-84
AGTCACCCCCTCCTACTCGATCATATCTTAGTGGTCTTCTTCACTTTAGGAAGAATTTTATTTAATGGTACTTTTTTCTCTCGCGTCCATGTAGACTCTTCTTTTGGATCATATTGTTCCAGAAAAGTGATGACTTCCTTTGTAATGGGTGTCGGCGTTGAGGCGCCCGCAGTAACAGCAACGGTTGAAGCGTCTTTAAGCCAATTTACATCAAGCTCAGTAATGTCGGCAATCCGGTAGGCTTTCGTACCTGCGATTTCCTCCGAAACCTGGGCAAGGCGATTAGAGTTATTGCTCTTTGGATCTCCAACCACGATCAGAACATCAGCTTGGCCAGCTTGTTCTGCGACTGCCTCTTGCCGAACCTGGGTAGCCATACAGATTTCTTTGTGAAATTCTGCATGAGGATATCTTTCCTTTATTTGCTCCATGACATGGCCAACATCCCACTGGCTCATTGTCGTCTGGTTTGTTACCAGAATTTTATCAGCTTGGATCTTTAACTTGTTAACGTCTTCGATTGTTTGTACAAGGTGAACAGCATGAGGCGCTACCCCAACAGCGCCTTCAGGCTCAGGATGCCCTTTTTTGCCGATGTAGATGATCTGAAAACCTTCTTTTTCTTTTTCTCTGATCAGATCATGAGTCCTTGTTACATCCGGACATGTAGCATCAATTGTCACAAGGCCTTTTTGTTTGGCTGCTTCCCGTACTTGCGGAGAAATGCCGTGAGCAGTGAAAATGACTGTCCCTTTATCAACCTTATCCAAAATTTCTGTTCTGTCTTTTCCATCTAGAGTAATGATCCCCTCATCTTCAAAAGCATCCGTTACATGCTTGTTATGAACGATCATTCCCAGAATATAAATCGGTCTTGGTAATGATGGGTCGAGTGCTGCGTTTCTGGCGATCACCATCGCATCAACCACACCATAACAATATCCCCGAGGAGAGATTTTTATGACATTCATCCGCGTATCCTCCTATTATAGCCTTTATCTGAATTGTGTAATGGTAATATGTTTAGGTTAAAACACCTGGGAAATCCAAGCGTGCTTATTCTATTATATAAGAGATAGCAGGATATTACAAAAAGCAAAAAAGAGAAAGAAAATGAAATTTACTAAGCTTTAATAACACTAATCCTTGGGAAGAGAATGGCGTGTATTGAGCCATTCTCTAGAAGGTACAAGGTCTTATAAATAAAAAAAACAAAGAATGCAGGTGCATTCTTTGCAATTAAATATATAATTTTGGCTTGGATTCCCGACTTCTGGAGTTTCTGGAAACTGACGGCTCTGGTTTATTATCCGTTTCTGCCTTTTTTCGTTGTAATGGAGCCTGCTTTGCTGGTGCTTTAACTTCTGTATTTGTTTTGTCCTTTTCTTGAGAAGCCTGTTCCTCGGGAACGTCCTTCAAACCTCTGTAAAGCTTCCACATGGCCGGCAGATTTCTAACCAGCGGTCCGTACTGCTGAACCATGGGACCGATCTGCTGTGCTGTATTTAATACCTTTTGGGTATTATTTAAAAAGCCGTTTATAGAACTGGGATTGCTTATTGCCTGCAATATGCCCCCGCCTGCACGGGATCCTCCTGCTGCTCTGGCAGCGCCCATTTCGCCTTGAGGCTGGGCATTGCCTTTGCCTAATAGTTTGGAGAGCAATCCCCCTCCTCCACGGCGCATTCCCGGAGCGCCTCTCATATTTGGCCCCATGGGAGGTCTGCCTTGCATCGGATTCATAAATGGGTGAGGGGGCATTCCACCGCGCATGGGAGGTCTTGGTCCTGGCATCATTATTAATGGCCTCCTTTCAAAGAAACACTTTTTCCTGCACTAGAGGCAGGCAGTGGAATTGGTCTATTTTTATCCATATATTAAAGTATGCGTTTATCCCATTTTGGTTTAGGTATTATGCGGAAGATTCTTTTTTTCTTGTTAAAAATCATTTGAATAGCCCATTATAAAAATATATATGCCTGTATGAGTGGTTATTTGGAAGAAACTTTATTATAATAACAGGATGTAAGAAAAGCTTGAAGCTGGACACTTTTAGTTGATACAAGTATGTTTCTTACTTTTAAATAAAGGCTGTTTTCGCAAACTTTGTTGCCTTTTTGAAGACAAACGTATTTTACCCACTGAGTTGATTGTAGCGGAGGGCACTTGATCCTCGAAAATGCATTCGCATTTTCTTCGTGCGATGTCTATTCAAGGAAGTTTATTCAATGTCCTGCGGGAAGAGAGGGAAGTGCGAGACCCCACAGGCGAAGCCGAGGAGGCTCGCATCCCTCCCCGCGGAAAGCAAGTGCCCGCAGCGGAAATCAACGGGCAGAATTCATTAACAAAAACAACAATCTATGAGAAAAGAGCCTAAATAAATGAATCGGTTGCATTCCAATACTGCTGAAAATCAAGCAGCATTTGCTAACCTGAATCACTGAGGAGTTTTTATATGAACGAAACGAAATTTGATCGATTTAACCTTAAGCCATTTATAATAGAAGCGGTGAAAGAATTCGGCTTTTACGAGCCAACAGAAATTCAGGAAAGAATGATACCAGCTGTACTCAAGGGGGAAAGTGCCATTGGCCAGTCCCAAACAGGTACAGGGAAAACCCATTCTTACGTATTGCCTATTTTGCAAAAGGTGGATCCTTCCCGCCAAGAGGTACAGGCCATTATAGCCGCGCCAACAAGAGAGCTTGCCAATCAGATCTATCATGAAATCCTCAAGGTGACTGAGCATTGTCCAGAAGGAGAAGAAATAACAGCACGCTGTTATATCGGAGGAACGGACAAGCAGAGGACGATTGAGAAGCTGAAAAAACAGCCTCAAGTTGTAGTTGGGACACCTGGCAGAATTAATGACCTTGTAAAGGAGCAGGCTTTGTATGTCCATACCGCAGAAATATTTGTCGTTGATGAAGCAGATTTAATGCTTGATATGGGATTCATTGAGGATGTTGACCAAGTTGCCGCAAGAATGCCGGAAAAACTGCAAATGCTTGTATTCTCAGCTACGATTCCTGAGAAACTGAAGCCATTTTTAAAGAAATATATGGAAAACCCAAAGTATGTTCATATTGAGCCAAAGCAGGCAACTGCCGCAAACATTGAACACTGGCTGCTTCCATCCAGACATCGCAATAAAGTAAATTTGGTATTTGAAGCACTGACTTCTTTTAATCCTTATTTAGCCATCGTTTTTACTAATACGAAGAAAAAAGCGGATGAAGTCGCAGATGGATTAATCAGCAAAGGCCTAAAAGTCGGCCGTATACACGGGGACCTTAACCCGCGTGAGCGGAAAAAAATGATGAAGCAAATATTGGATCTTGAGTTTCAGTACATTGTGGCGACTGATCTTGCAGCAAGAGGTATTGACATTAAGGGAATAAGCCATGTAATTAACTATGAGCTTCCGACTGATTTAGACTTTTATATTCACCGTGTGGGACGTACAGCCCGTGCAGGCTTTTCAGGAATTGCCCTGACAGTGTATGAGACTTCGGATGAAGATTCTTTAAATAGGCTTGAAAAGATGGGGATTGATTTCAAACATAAGGATCTGCAAAAAGGGGAATGGACAGATCTGGAAAATCGCAATAAACGAAAGAACCGTCAAAAACAAACGGATGATATAGATAAAAAGGCTTCATCTTTGGTACAAAAGCCGAAAAAAGTAAAGCCAGGCTATAAAAAGAAAATGAAATGGGAAATGGATAAAATTAAAAAGCGCGAAAAAAGAATAAAGCGTAAATAAATTTTACTACGGGAGAGGTAGGTATCATCATGCTGAAAATTGGTTCACACGTTTCCATGAGCGGGAAAAAAATGCTATTAGCTGCAAGTGAAGAAGCTGTTTCATACGGCTCCAATACTTTTATGATTTATACAGGCGCCCCGCAGAATACAAGAAGAAAAAAGATAGAGGACTTAAATATTGAAGCCGGGTTAAGACACATGGAAGAGAACGGTATAGCTGAAATCGTTGTACATGCTCCTTATATCATCAACATTGGCAATACGACAAACCCATCGACTTTTGAATTAGGTGTTAATTTCCTGCGCTCTGAAATT
Organism: Pseudomonas sp. ISL-84; assembly: GCA_018613035.1. Lineage (GTDB taxonomy): Bacteria > Bacillota > Bacilli > Bacillales > Cytobacillaceae > Cytobacillus. The sequence continues at coordinate 4,084 of JAGGRA010000008.1, forward strand.
GACCGTACTGAAGCGATTGGTGCAAGACAGATTGTTCTTCATCCTGGGGCACATGTAGGGGCAGGAACGGAAGAAGGAATTAAGAAAATCGTGGAAGGCCTGAATGAGGTGCTAAATGGCGAAGAAAAGGTTCAGATCGCGCTTGAAACCATGGCCGGCAAAGGTTCGGAATGCGGAAAATCTTTTGAAGAGCTTGCTATGATTATTGATGGGGTCAATTATAATAACCACCTTTCTGTTTGCTTTGATACATGCCATACGCATGATGCAGGATATGATATCGTTAATGATTTTGATGGTGTACTGGAGAATTTCGATAAGATTATCGGCTTAGACCGTTTAAAGGTTCTTCATATCAATGACAGCAAAAATGAACGTGGCATGCGAAAAGACCGCCATGAAAATATCGGTTTTGGTCATATCGGCTTTAAAGCATTGAATTATATCGTACACCATCCGCAATTAAAGGATGTCCCAAAAATTCTTGAGACACCATATGTTGGAGAAGACAAAAATAATAAAAAGGCGCCATACAAGCATGAAATAAATATGCTCCGCAATAAGGAATTCGATGAAAATGTATTGGATGCTATTATGGAAGGGCAGTAAAAGGCAAAAAGCTGTGTATAGATTACACAGCTTTTTATATGGGAAATTAAGTATGAGAAAAAATAAAAGGTTATTTTGTGAATTGCAGGAATAGGCGATTTACTTCCCTTGCTGTTTCCGGCCCCGCAACTTTGGCAATTTCCTTTATTAATTTTGTTCGCTCACGATCTTCGAAGATATTTATTTGCTTTCCTCGCAGGTAGTCAGCGATCTTTTGTGCCTGCGGTTTTGTAATGCTGATGTTGAATTGCTCTCCATATTTTAATAATTCATCTGCAGTTATATTGCTCAATTTATGATTTATGATGTTTTCAAAAATTTTCATCCTCATCACTCCTCCCCTGTACTGTATGAGGGAAGAAGGGAAATCGTGACATATATGTATTTAAAAATGATTGTTTCCTTATGAGATCCTTGTTTCCTTTACTTTAAAAACAAATTCCTGTATACTAACTTTTGTAAATCGGAATGATTCTTAATATTAAAGGTGATAAAAATGGCAGAGCCAATAATTGAAATTAGGCATGTTTCTTATAGATATGAAAAAGAAAATGTCCTTGAGGATATAATTTTAACCATACATGAAGGTGATTTTCTGGGCATTGTAGGACCAAATGGTTCCGGTAAATCCACCTTGATGAAGCTGATATTAGGTTTGCTGAAAGTTCAGAAGGGAAGTGTTAAGCTTTTTGGACAGGAAATAAACCGTTTTAAGGATTGGCAAAAAATAGGATTTGTTTCGCAAAAGGCCAATTCATTTAATACAGGTTTCCCCGCTACGGTCTTTGAAGTCGTATCCAGCGGACTTACAAAGAAGCTTGGCCTTTTTAAGTTCTTGGGAAAAGAAAATCATCAAAAAGTGCTGCAGGCGATTGATTCAGTAGGCCTGCTTGAGTTTGCGAAACGGAATATAGGGGAACTTTCCGGCGGACAGCAGCAGCGAGTCTTTATCGCTCGTGCACTAGTGAGCGACCCGAAGCTTTTAATACTTGATGAACCGACAGTAGGAGTGGATGCAAAAAATGTCCAATCCTTTTACGAAATGCTTGACGATTTAAACAAGAAGCTTGGCATTACTCTTTTGCTGGTTACGCATGACATTGGAACAATTTCGGATAAAGTTACACATGTTGCGTGCCTTAACAAAAATTTGCATTTTCATGGAAATACATCAGAATTTGAAAGCTTGAATATTAGTGAGATGTCTGAGATTTACGGCCATGATGTCCATGTTTTGACCCATAATCATGACCATCACCATCACGGAGGCTCAGCACGATGATAGCAGGGATTTTACAATATGAGTTTTTGCAAAATGCATTTTTAACTGGAATCATAATTGGAATAATTGCTCCTTTGCTGGGCGTTTTTATCGTTGTCAGAAGGCTATCCTTAATTGCTGATGCTTTGAGCCATGTAACGCTTGCGGGGATTGCTGCCAGCCTTCTTCTTGAAAAAAAAGTGCTCGGTTTGACCGGTTTAAACCCTCTTTACATGGGAATGGCTTTTTCAGTCGCTGGGTCTTTGTTTATTGAAAAGCTTAGGGCTGTTTATAAACATTATCAGGAGCTGGCAATTCCCATCATATTGTCAGGGGGGATTGGACTTGGCGCAATTTTTATTTCCTTGGCCGACGGATTCAATACGGACTTATTCAGCTATCTATTTGGAAGTGTAAGTGCGGTGAGCCGTCTTGACTTATGGACTATATTAATCATTAGTGTTTTTGTTATTGCACTTGTCATCCTGCTGTATAAAGAATTGTTTTTGCTATCTTTTGATGAAGAGCATGCAAAAGCATCTGGCATTGCAGCAAAGAGTGTTCATTTTATTTTTATTATCATGGTGGCTTTGGTTATTGCTGCCTCTATGAGAATTGTAGGTATACTTTTGGTTTCCTCTTTAATGACATTGCCGGTTGCAGCAAGCATCAGGATTGCCAAAGGCTTTAAACAAACCATTTTCCTATCCATGCTGTTTGGGGAAATTTCTGTTTTGGGCGGATTAACGATTTCTTATTATATTGACCTGGCGCCAGGAGGAACAATAGTTATTATTACAATACTCATCCTGATTATCACCATTCTGGCAAAGAAGATTTCAAGTATGAGGCCAGCCTGAAAGCTGCAAAAGAGGTAGTATTTGAAAAGGCTGTTTTCGCAAACATTGTTGCTGATAAATAAGGTTGGTTGATTGGAGCGTAAGGTGCGAGCTCCTCGAAAATGCATTCCCATTTCCTTCGTGCGGTGATGATTCAAGGATGCTTATTCAACGTCCAGCGGGTGGAGTGGGACAGGTGAGATCCCACAGGCACTGCGCGCCGAGGATGCTCACCGTCCGCCCCGCGGAAGCTGGAGGATCCTGGAGCGGAAGTCAACCTCCCCTCACTCTTTGTTTTTAATCACAGAATCATAAAAAAACAAAAACTTTAGAAAAAAGCCTTTGAAAAAATGGGTTAGCTTCATCATATAGGCTTCTTCGGTAATAAACTTTGATTGTTGAAGCAGGACACGAGGTGAAAAGAATGAATGTAAATGAAGCAATGCAGCTTTTAAAAGATAAAGGCTATAAGCATACAGGGAAAAGGGAAGAAATGCTTCAGCTTTTCGCTGATAGTGATAAATATTTAACTGCCAAAGATGTTTTGGAAAAAATGAAAGACAATTACCCCGGGTTAAGTTTCGACACAATATACAGAAATTTATCATTGTTTGTGGATTTGGATATTTTTGAGATGACAGAGCTTTCAGGAGAAAAACATTTCCGATTTACATGTTCGCATGAGCATCATCACCATCATTTTATATGTTTGGACTGCGGTAAGACGAAAGAAATAGAAGTCTGTCCTATGAAACAGGTTCAGGAAAACCTGAAAGGCTATGATGTCTCCGGCCACAAGTTTGAAATATACGGTAAATGTCCGGAATGTTTTTAATAAAAATAAAAAAGCATGGGAGCTGTTATAGTAAGTAGTTCGGTTTTGAAGTACAAAATTAGAACTAACCTTGCTATTCAAACGGTAATTCACACTTAAATTAACAGCAATTTGATAAGCAAAAATGCTTGGAACATTGTGTCTCCAAGCATTTTTTATATTATCTCGCACTCTATAGTTGAACAAAATAATAGAGCATTGATTTCACTAAGTTTGAAAAATAAACGGAAAAATTCCGTTTGTTTTGGGAAATACCAACATTTCTCGCAAAATAAGCGGAGGTTTTCCGCTTATATGAACCTAATCTTTAGAGTTAGTTATATATATAGAAGTTAATCGGAATATATCCGCTTATATCTGCTTCTTGTACCCCTACTATACACATTAACCGGAATTTCTCCGCCTATGAATTCCTATACCTCCGCAAAAAAGTCAACAATGAATAACAACAGAGTCTTTTCTAACTTGAATATCAAAAAACCTACCTACCATTTTTCAGCACATCAATCCCCAATTAAATTAGCAAACAAATTCGAACACTGACACTAACTTTTGTCATCCTGTTAAAAAAGGTGCGAATTATGGTGCTAAAATACCATTACATTTATAAAAAGCCTTAATATTCAACAAAAAAGATGCAGTCCAATTCAGTTGCGAATTGGACTGCTAATTTGTTTGCTAATTAAGT
>JAGGRA010000089.1 GCA_018613035.1 Pseudomonas sp. ISL-84
TCACCCCCTCCTACTCGATTAAAATGTTTGAGCCATATCCTTTGCACGGGCAATGGCATTTGCTTTGATTTCTTCTGCTTTGTCTGGCATTGCATTATGTCCTTCTACGAAGATGCCATCGAATGAAGGTACGCCGAAGAAGTTCATCATGATATTTAGGTAACGGTGTCCCATTTCCATTTCAGCTGCAGGGCCTTCAGAATAAATGCCGCCGCGCGCTTGAATGTGAAGGGCTTTTTTGTCAGTAAGCAGTCCAATTGGGCCTTCTGCTGTGTATCTAAATGTTTTGCCAGCTACAGCCACAGAATCAAGGTAAGCTTTCATAACTGGAGGGAATGAGAAGTTCCAAAGCGGTGTGACAAAAACATACTTATCAGCTGCTATAAATTGCTCACTTAACTCCGATAAACGGCCAACTTTTGCTTTCTCATCGTCGGAAAGTTCCTCGAATCCTTTGCCGGTTTGAAGCTTCCCCCAACCACTGAACACGTCAACGTCGATTTGCGGAATGTTTTCCTTGTAAAGGTCCACGTGAACGACTTCATCATTTGGATTTGCTTCCTTATATGCATCAATGAAAGCTTTTCCTACTGCCATACTGTATGACATCTTATCATCATGAGGGTGTGCTGTAATATACAATACTTGCGCCATAATTCTATCACCTTTCCATATTGAATTGACATTTTAGTTTGAATCAGAAATGAAGTATGTATTCATCTGCAGTATGAACCATTTTTATTCTGAATTCGAGATAATGATATTCGAAATAAAAATGAAATTCAACTCATTTGCTCAGACTTTATTTCTTTACCCAAAAAGTAGAAAAATATTCCTATTAAAGGATATATATAAATCGTTCCAACAAGGAAAACGCATCTCCCCGCATCTCTTTTGAGAAACTATCAAAATTTGACGCAAAAAAAGACCCAAAAAGGGTCTCTCATTAAGCTTGTTCTTCGGGAGCGTATGGATTGCGCCCGATGCTTTTTCTCATTTCATCTGTCATTTCGAAAGGGATATTTGTGTTTGTTTCTTCACTTTTTTCATAATTCATTTGTACGCTTCCATCATAATGATATGGCTTTTGGTCCATCTTCAATCACCCCATGATTTGTTATTGGTTTATTATATACTAAAAAAGACCTATTTTATCAGAAATTTTTATTTCGAGTAAAAATTCCTTTTATATATTTTGCGATAATAACCTTTTTTATAATAAACTCTGGAAAATGGTCTGTTGATTATGATTCATTCAACCAACATCAGGCGGTCAATTATCCTCCTAAAGCACTATCCTATGGGGTCTCCCTTCCATCCGAATTCCCGCACGACCTTGATTATGGGTTATTGAATAAATATCCCACTAATGAAATGCGGTTTGCACTCTCTGCTCCAATTGCCAGGGTGTTGAAGGTTTTTACAAAGCTAATAAAAAAGCATTACTCCCTTATGGGGAATAATGCTTAAAATTATTGGGGTGTCTTTTTTTTAATTTCTACAAGCTTTAGTCTGTTTTCATCAATGGATTTTATCTCAAAATGCAGATGATGGTATTCAAAGGTTTCGCCTTCTTCAGGGAAATGGCCCATCTCTTTTAAAAGGAATCCTGCAAGTATGTCCTCATCCTCAGGAATTTTGGTTTTAAAGACTTCGTTTATCCGGCGGATGGCGAGCTTTGCATGAACAATAATATGGTTATCCGTTAATTCTTCGATAAGCACTTCACTGTCTTCATCCGTCTCATCTTCAAATTCTTGTCCAAGCATCGCTTCAAGGATATCCTCATGTGTGATAATTCCTTTAGTGCCGCCATATTCATCGAGAACAATGGCAAGATGCTTTCTTTCTTTCATCATCATTTTGAAAACTTTATCTATGCTGTGGAATTCATATACAAATAGGGGTTCCAAATCAGTAAAGTCTTTTAATGTTTTCTCTCGCTGGGTGGACCAGGCAAGCAGAAGCTTAGAATGGAAAACACCTACGATATTATCCATATTTTCTTTGTAAACCGGATACCTTGTAAACCGGTTATCCATGACAATGTCCTTTGCTTCTTCAATGGTCGCATCAAAAGGAATACCTTCAATTTCCATTCTTGGTGTTTTAAGAGCATCGCGGACATCGAGATTGTAAAAATCAATAACCCCTTTTATCCTCTGTGTTTCTTCCTCATGAAAGGTTCCTTCACTAGTCGCAATATCAACCATTGTAATAAGCTCTTCCTTCGATACAGAGACAGATTCAGGTGCATTTTTAGATAATAATTTAATAATGGCTCTTGTAAATTTGGACAGCAGCCAGGTCAATGGTTTAAAAATGACTAATAATAGCTTTATAACTGGAAACACCAGATACGCAATTTTATCAGCAAATGTTGCGGCAATCGATTTAGGAAGAACTTCTGCAAAGATAATGAGCGCAACGGTAAGGATACCGGTTGCCACTCCCACATTGAATCCATATTCAATGGCAATGATGGTTACAAGGGTTGGCAGCATAATATTTGCGATATTATTGCCAATCAAAATAGCCGTGATTAATTCATCTGGCTTTGAAACAAGCTTTAATAGCTTTTGTGATTTCTTATCACCGTTCTCTGCTTTTGATTTTAATTTCATTTTGTTAACGGCTGTTAATGCTGTTTCACTTCCCGAGAGGAAGAATGACATAAGCATGAAAAACAGAATAGCGATAAACAAAGTTCGTTGCCTCCATTAATAGTACGTCTGTATTCTTATTAGTACCCACTTTTTATCTGCAAAACTCCTGCAGTATCCATAATTATAAAGCAGATTAAGGTAACATGGAAAAGAAATGCTTTTATTCTATACGATGGCTATATAGCGCTTTTTTAACACACTCGATAAAATCTCCTCCAGCACCCCAATCAAATCGAAAAAATGCTCCCTGTGAACTCCCTGAAGAAACCGCATGAACGTTTGTAATCCCGTTAAAATTGTCAATTGTCACTGTCATGGATGCTCGGTTGCTCGTTCGATAATAAAATTTTTCAAGTACAATGACATACAATTCATGTTCACAAGAAAACCTTTTATACTCATCAATTAATGTGCCAGATATACTTCCATTGACGATGGCATTAATAATGAACTTCCCTGCTTCCGAAGGATTCAGATTAACTTGTAAGTCGCATAGATCCAATCTCTGCATCCCCTTTCTTGTTTGTATGCACACTAACTTTTACGAAATTAAGATTTAAAACGTTTCATTTTCCATGAATTTTTTCAATAAAAGCACGGACAATGCCAATAATAATGTGTGCAATGTCAAATAACCTGGAAGGAAGGAAGTAATATTGAGAAAGCTGCTTTTACTTATTTGCTGTTTCTTGCTCATTATCCCTCCTGCAGTTATGGGCGAGACACAAGAACAACAACTCACATCTGCATTTATACGAAATGGATTTTTATGGATAAAAATGGGCAATAAAGAGGAGAAAATCACTTCCGAACCTGCTGTTTTTTATAGCACGCCGGAATGGTCATATGATGGACAATGGCTTTTATATGAAAAAGAAGCAAAGGAGCCCATTAGTCCCAATTTGGATAATCAAACGGAGATCTGGGTTTATAATTTGAAGACACAGAAGCATAAGCGGATCTTTCATGATGGAGGAAATGCCAAGTGGTCACCTGCAGAAAACATGGTAGCTTTTACAAGCGGCGGAGTGCTTAATGTATCTGATTTGAGTCATTTTTATAATGTGGCTTTAGGGGTGGATGATTTTAATTGGTATCCAGACGGGAAAAGCTTTATAGCTTCCTCAGGTGCTGTTCCCAGACCGACTGGCTGGACAAACCCTGTGCTTTATAAGATTCCCTTACCTGCGGATTTAGAAAACATCAATCTGACTGAGAATGCCGAAACGCTTTATACAATACCCACAGAAATCGGGAACGGTAAAACTAAAATCATGTCCATAAATGCTACAACGTTTAAATTTTCTCCAGATGGTAAGTGGATCTCATTCATCGTCAACCCTACCGCATCTTTATCAATGGATAGCGATATGGTTTGCGTCATTTCAGCTGACGGTAAAAATTTCGAGGTACTCGATGAAATGATTCTGCATCTGGATGTGCCGAAATGGGCACCTTCTAAAAATTTATTGGGCTATATTGCCGGTGGCGGCAGGATTGTAATGGGGTTCAAAAATAAAAAGTTAAAGGTAACCGAACTGCCTGCTTATAAAACCATGAACCTTACTCCGCCAAATTTTGCAGAAATGGGTTTTACCTGGGTGGACGATCAAACGTTAATTGCCTCGAGAGTAGACGAAAGCGAATGGTCCAATGATCCACAAAAGCGTCCCGAACCAACGCTTTGTTTAATCAGCTTGAATAGACCGCAGCAAACAAGGATCACCTACCCGAAAACATCAATTGGGGACTATAATCCCCTCTATGTTAAGTCCGCAAATAAAATAACGTGGATCAGAAAAAAACTGGCGCAATCAGCGGGCGACATTTGGATTGCTGATGTCAACGGCAAAAATGCTAAATTGTGGGCCAGAGGTGTTGAAGATTATTCGTTTTATGTGGAGTAAAGAATAGGTTTAATCGTAGAGTTTTTATGAAGTTTTTTTTGCAAAAGGTGAAAATATAGTCATTTTACCGAAACGAAAAGCGATTCACTCCATTAGGAATCGCTTTTTCGCGTTTATGCTCCCTCACGTTTCTTTAGCTGCTCGCTTTCGTGATTGCTAAAAATACTTCCTCAAGTGTGCTGCAGCTGTATTCTTTATACACCTTTTTAAGAGTGCCGTATGATTTTACTTTTCCATTAAATAAGATAAGGACCTTGTCGGCAATTTCGATGGCGTCCCGCATGATATGGCTGCTGACGATGACCGTTTTGTTTCTTTTTTTTAATTCCTTGATGATTTGTTTCAGCTGGATAACCCAATATGGGTCCAGACCGTTTGTTGGTTCGTCCAGTATATAAATATCAGTATCAGCAAGCAGGCATTGGGCAAGATTCAGCCGCTGCGACATTCCTTTGGAAAATCCGCCAACTCTATGATTCCGTTCCTCCCATAACCCTACTTTTTCTAATACCATTTTTATGGCTTCATGGCCTTTTTTAAAAAATTGGCCATAATATTGCAGAATTTCGATTGGAGTCAGTTCTGGAGGGAAATTCATTTGGTCAGGCATATAGGCAAAAGCCTTTTTCTGCCCGGAATGGAAGACAACTTCTCCTGTAGATGGTTTTTCTACACCGGTCAGGAGCTTGATCATTGTGCTTTTCCCCGCACCGTTTCCCCCGCATAAAACAACACATTCCCCTTCTTCTATTTGAAGATCCACTCGGGTTAAGGCCGTTTTCCTTTTATAAGACTTGGAAAGTTCCATTAATTCAAGGATCACTTTAGACACCCCTTTTCTTTAAAAGCTGGGTGGATGAAACAATGGTGATGAAAATAATGATAATAATCGATAATAGTAGAGATAGAGTTAAGATTCCATTGGTGCCCCACTGCTCAATCATTAAATATTCCGGACCAAACACATACTCGGAATTAAGTTTGGATATAGACCAAACCCGGATTGACTCAATAGGATTAAGTAAGATGAGGAAAAACAGGCTGCTTTGCTTAAGTGAATACGGAATCCAATCGATAACAGAAAAAATGACGAATTCATAAACAAATACAACCGTGCTCCAAAAAAATAGTGCCAGTGATAACCCTTGCATCCTCGTTTTAGAAACAGCCCCAACCAGCAGGGATGCTGAAGAGAAAACAAGGATCAGAAGCATATTTACCAGCATAAAGACTTGATAAATTCCCGCTGCGAATGAATTGCCGGCAATAGAAAAGATAAAGCCGAACATGCCATAGGAGACGCCCATGACAATGAACATGGAAAGTACCAGAGATAAAAACTTACTGCCCATGTAATAGCCCGCGGATGCTTGATAGGTTTTGTATAACGAAAACCTTCCGTTTTCTTTATCGGCAATAATTGAGTTGGCACCAAGAATCATGCAAATAATCGGGAGCAGCCAAAGAGAAAGGTTGATCAGCATGGCAATCGATCGATTATAGGCTGATTGGCTGACGGTTCCCGCTTTCTCTTCTTCCTGCTTGATTTCCTGAAGGCCATAGTATTCAGGATTGACGCCCATCGTTTCTATGTTTGTATTGACACTTTCCAGGCCGAATGTAACTTCAACCGGGTCAGATTTTACAGATTGAAGACCATAAAAATAAAGCAGGCCTGATAAGAAGATAAATAGAATCATAAAATTCAAAAGCCACCTGCTCCTCATCAAGAGCCGAAGTTCATACTTTGTCATGGAATACAGTAATAATGGTTTCATGATCATTCCTCCTCAAAGAGGTGCGGGTCTAATGGTTATGTTTCATTCCTGGTTTTTTTAAATTATTTATCTCAGCATTCAGCAGTTCTGCTTTTGTATACGCGTCTCCGCCATGCTCTCTCTGAAAAGCTGCTGCATCATCCTTTGACTTGAAAGCTGCAATTCCATAGCTCATCGGACTATCAATATTCTGGTCCTGGATAAATGAACTGGCATCAAATGATATCCATTCCTTTGACTGATAATCATGAACAAAGGCAGCTTCATACTCAGGATTTTCTGTCTGCAGGTATTCTGTCATACAGCCAATATCATCAAATATGATGGGCTTTCCGTTTTTCAAAATAAGCTGTGCAGCTGAATTCATTTCTTCAATTCCCATATGGCAGACCTCGCAGCTATCCTGGTTTTGTTTTATATCCACTGGCCCTGCCGCTGCAGAAGAACAGGCCGTTAACAGCAATCCCAAACCGATTGTGAGGAAAAAATGTTTAAGCCTCATGACGCTCCCTCCCGGATTTCACTAAGATAAATAAGCTTGCAAAAAGGGTTATGATAAAGAAAAGGATTTGATCCATGTCATGGCTGCTGGAGGAGAACTGTGTTACAGAAGTGTTTTCCTTCCATTTGACAGGTGACGGTTTTGCCAGGGGAGCATCATCGATGACCAGTGAATCAGATGGGATCGGTGTGTATTGTTCCACCGTGTTCCAAAGCTCCACGGCTGGACTCTGAAAAAACACCTGCAGTAAAGGCTCCTCGCTAGCTATCTGATAAAAAATGTCACCGCTTTTATATGCAAAGTCAACCTTGGTATCTTTATTCATATTTAATGAACCATGATCATCGTAATAGTTTCCATATTCATCTTTATTAAAATAATTGCTGTTATCTTTTTCAGAAATAATTTGCCTTGTATTTCGATAAAAGTTATTTAAATAGATTGTATTTTCATTAGAATTAATTCCGATTTCCAGCCCGGTATCGTTTGCCATAAAGGTATTAAATTCAAGTCTGTTTCTTTGGGCATTTTCCAGCACAATGCCCCTGAAATTTCCCTTTACGATATTGGAAGAAATTTTGGAGTCAAAGGTGTCATAGATAAACATGCCTGCTCCATCTATCTTAGTATTTAAATAGAAATAGTTTTCTATAATGAATATTTCGTAGCTTTGCATGATCATTAGGCCGTTTATGCTTTCGGTCACCTGGTTATGGGCGATCAGAACATTTCTTGAGTCCATCGTATGCACACCATACCGTGCTTTTGACATTTGGTTCCCTGTGACTTCACAAAAATCTGAATAAGAAACGTAGACGCCATCCTGGGTTTTATAAAAATAATTTCCCTTCACTATTGTATTTGGCGCTTCAACTAAGTAGATGCCATAACCCTTATGGCGTTTGGCACCATCGAAGCTCGAGACAATATTGTTTTCAAACTGGTGGCCATAAGAATCCCTGGCATAGATGCCGTGAAAAACATTATTAAGGGCATTATGATGAAGATAAGAACGGTCACCCTTTACATAGATTCCCGCATTTTGTGAACCGCTTCCCTCTATTTCAAGCCCTTCAACTATGACATCGTCAGCTTCTATTGTCAGTACATTTCCATTTTCTGGCCCAATAAGCTTTACGCCCTTTTCGCCAATAATATGAACCTTCTTCTCTATAGAAAAATTTCCCTTATAGCGGCCGGGTTCAATCTTAATAACAGATACATCCCTGTCGCTGGACAAGGCATCCCTAAGCTCTTCAGAATTCGATACTGTCAGTTCCTCACCGAAAACTTTTCCGGCCAGAATCAAACTAAAAAGGATAAGAAGGAATCCTATTTTTTTATACATTCAGCATTCACCTGCCCGGAAATTTCGCCATCTGGCCTTCAATCGGGTTAATGGAAGGCCAGAAAGGGATTCACATTTCTATTTTTTTCTTGTATAATTATTTTTAAGTTGAGTTTTTTATTTATATTTAATGGCTCATTGTAGCCTTGCCGTCGTCTTCTCCGGTCTCTGTTACCTTTAAGATTGCGACGGCTCCTTTTTGTGCATGGTTAAACTGGTGTGTAACGATTGGATAGCTGCCAACACGGGTTACAGTGAATTCGACTACCGCACCGCCGCTCGCTGGAAGCATGACCGTTTGCAGTCCTTTGTAACGATTAAATGGATTGCCATCGATGTAGACATCATCAAAGATTGTGCCTACTACATGGAATGAGCTTACTTCGTTTGGTCCTACGTTATTGATATATAACCTCACCTTATCTCCTACTTTTGCAAGAAGTGGCTTGTCTTTTAATGTGAATGTATCTCCATTTGTGTTAGGGTCTCCTTCTTTTAGAGCTTTAGTTGAGAAGACGACATGGCTTGGAACCCCATTTGTAAAATCGTCCAAATCGTTATACTTATACCATTCATTCTGGATAATTGTGTATTCCCTATCAATCTCTTTATCTGTTGGGTAGCCGTCTTTCGGTTTAACAATGATGGTGCCGTGCATTCCATTTGCTATGTGAGAGAGTACTGGTGATGTTCCGCAATGGTACATAAACACCCCGGGTTTGGTAGCCGGATAACTGAAGGTTCCCGTTTCATCTGGCTGTACATTCGCGAAATCCTTTGAAGGAGCTGCATGTACGGCGTGGAAATCCATGCTGTGCGGGATGGCAGGATCCATATTCTTCAATGTAAAATTAATCGTATCCCCTTCGTTTACTACTACTACTGGACCAGGAGCTTCCCCGTTAAATGTCCAAGCTTTATACAGTTTCCCTTTATCAATTTCGATATCTGTTATCTGTGATGTCATTTCAACGTTTACCTCGTTTGGCCCAACTCTTTCTACTTTTAAAGGAATCGGTTCCTGGTTCAAATCTTTATGAGGTGCTATTGCATTGACTTTGGTTGTTTCTGCTGCCAAGACCTTTTGTTCGGGCTGATCGGCTTTTTCCGTGACTGCCCCCTGATTGCATCCTGCTAATAAACCTATGCCAATTGCTGAAGTAAGCAGGTATTTTACTCCTTTTTTCATCTTCATTTCCTCCTCTTAATCTTTTGGTTTATCTGCTTTTATCATATGGCAAATAAAGACTTTTTTTGGTGATATTTCTCACAAGACTTCACAAATCTGTGAAGAGTTTGTGAATAAGTGATCGTACTTTTAACTGCCTATAAAGATAACAGATCTTTTACAACTAGATTACTTTGTAAAAAATTGTACCTATCTTCTACTAATCCGTTTATAATCAGTAAATGGAGTTTTTGTCTTTTATATAGGCTGTTTTCCTAAACTTTGTTGCTTTTCAAACAAGTAGAGGAGTGGTCGATTTCCGCTCCAGGCTGCTCGCTTTCCGCGGGGCGGGCGGTGAGCCTCCTCGGCGCGCAGCGCCTGTGGGGTCTCACCTGTCCCACTCCTCCCGCTGGACTTTGAATAAGCATCCTTGAATCATCACCGCACGAAGGAAATGCGGATGCATTTTCGAGGATCTCGCACCTTGCGCTCCAATCAACCAACCTAATTTATCAATGTTTTTATTTACAAAATCTATTTAAAAACAACAATATTTAGAAAAGAGCCTGCTAAAATTGCATCTATCAACTTAGAGTTAAAGGAGATATTAAAAGTGGAAATGGATTTGCTTACAATTATTAAAGCGATCATTTTAGGGTTTGTAGAGGGAATGACAGAATTTGCACCCGTGTCATCTACCGGCCATATGATCATTGTGGATGATATGTGGCTTCATTCAAAAGAGTTTTTATCCAAATATGAGGCCAATACTTTTAAGGTAGTCATTCAGCTTGGTTCCATATTGGCTGTTGTTATTATTTTTAAGGACCGGTTTATTGAAATGCTGGGACTCGGACGCAATAGTATGAATTCTGAGGGAGAAAGCCGCCTCAAAATCTCTCAAGTGATTGTTGGATTAATTCCTGCTGGTGTTCTGGGTGTATTGTTCGAGGATTATATTGATGAGCATTTGTTTTCTACTGAGACTGTATTAATTGGATTAGTTATTGGGGCTGTGCTAATGATTTTTGCAGATATTTTTGGAGGGACAAATCCAAAAACAATTTCTGTGGACCAAATCACTTATAAACAGGCATTTTCGATCGGCTTAATTCAATGTTTCTCCCTTTGGCCTGGCTTCTCACGATCCGGTTCAACAATTTCCGGCGGTGTTTTGCTTGGTCTCACCCACCGCGCAGCAGCTGATTTCACCTTTATCATGGCTGTGCCAATCATGGCGGGAGCGAGTATGCTTTCGTTGCTGAAAAACCTGGAATACTTTTCGCTTGATGCACTGCCGTTCTTTATTGCTGGATTTTTAAGCGCATTTGTTTTTGCCTTAATATCCATCCGCTTCTTTTTAAAAATGATTAATAAGGTAAAACTCATTCCATTTGCCATTTATCGTATTGTATTGGCAGGTATGATTTATTTTATATTTCTATAAATAAAAGCCGGGCTTTCTTTGCCCGGCTTTTATTAATTTGCCTGTTTTTCTATAAGATTGTTGTTTTTAAATAGATCTGTGAATAAAAAGTGTGATAAATAAGGTTGGTTGATTGGAGCGCAAGGTGCTAATCCCGCGAAAATGCATCCGCATTTCCTGCGGAAGCTTGAGCATCCTGGAGCGGAAATCAACCTCTCCTCACTACTTGTTTAAAAAGCAACAAAGTATGCGAAATCAGCCATTATTTTAAATTCTTAATTGTTTAAGAAGATATCATAACCAAGCTTTTTATTTTGAAAACCGAAATATTCTTGTTAAAATATAGACGGTTTATATTTGGTTAATGAAAGAAGCTGATATAGATGAAAAGATTGAATGATATCCGCTGCTCTGTGCTGGATCTTGCCCCTATTACAGAAGGCGGTTCAGCCGCTCAATCGCTGCAAAATACGCTGGACCTTGCCCAGCATGCTGAAAAATGGGGCTACCATCGATATTGGCTGGCTGAGCATCATAATATGCCGGGTATAGCGAGTTCCGCTACTTCTGTGGTAATCGGCCATGTTGCAGCCGGAACCTCAATGATACGTGTTGGTTCAGGCGGCATTATGCTGCCAAATCATGCACCGTTAGTGATTGCTGAGCAATTCGGGACACTTGAATCGCTTTTCCCTGGACGCATTGATTTGGGACTTGGCCGGGCTCCGGGAACAGATCAGCTGACTGCCCAGGCCTTAAGGAGAGAGCGCAGAGACGGGCAGGAGTTTCCGGAACAGCTTAAAGAATTAAGAAGCTATTTCAATCCTGAAGAAAACATGCGTGTTCGTGCCATACCTGGGGAGGGATTAAATATTCCGATCTGGCTCCTTGGTTCAAGCGGCTACAGTGCGCAGCTTGCCGGCCAGCTGGGCTTGCCTTTCGCATTTGCGAGCCACTTTTCTCCTGACAACACGCTGCCTGCCCTTGATTTATACCGGAGGAGCTTCCGTCCTTCCGGGGTTTTGGATAAGCCTTATGCGATGGTGGGAGTGAACGTGGTTGCAGCAGATACGGATGAAAAGGCTGAGTGGCTCGCCACCTCCATTCAACAGCAGTTTTTAAATATGATTCGCAACAAGCCCGGCAGGCTGAAGCCACCGGTTGATCATATAAATGAATTGTGCAGTCCTTATGAAAAAGCGATTCTTGAACAGCAGCTTGGCACTTCCATTATAGGCGGGCCAGCTGCGGTAAAAGAAAAGCTGCAATCTTTTTTAGATGATACTCAGGCAGATGAATTCATGGTACACGCCCAAATATATGATCATAAAGAGAGACTTCGCTCTTTTGAGATTACCTCAAATATTATGGCTGGAAGATAATAAAATGGTAAAAGGAGAACCCTCTTCCTGGGTTCTCCTTTTCCATATAAGCTCTTTCCTTTATAGCCTGTTTGTATCAATTTAGGTTCCAACTTGTTATAATGAATGAAATACAAACATTGGGAGGTTATCAATATGAATTCTATGCCGGAAACAATTAAGATTTCTGAACATATTACTGCTGAGGTATTCATCCAAAAAACATTGGATAACCGCTTTATTGTAGCTATCCCAGAGATAAACTGGTCTGCTCAATTTAATCAAATCGATAACAATCAAATTCAATTTGATCATTTGCAAAGCTCCCTAAATTTCCATCTATTTGATGGAAACACGGATGAATTGGCAAATGAAATTATTAAGATGATAAAAGCTTTTCAAACTTAAAGTTGCAAAAACTCCTCGCGTAACTCCTTATTGAAGGGCCGCTTTTTAACTCACGGCTGATAATCATTAAAATAAATTCTTAAAAAGCCTAAGTATCAGCTTCGGAATCCACATAATAATGTCAAATAAGACAGAGAAAATGACTGAATCCCGCACTTCATTAAAAATAGCCCTGGTGAGGCTTTCACCTTTTCTTTTTTTCTGGTTTTGCATCCATCGAACCTTCCTGTTTGTCCGTCTTTTCTTCTGCTAAATCATCGACAAGGCGCTCAGCCGCTTTTCTGTATAAGTTGCTCATATGCACGAGTGATGATACCATAAGAACTTTTTCAAGATCAGTTGATGCTGTTTCTTCCAGGGCTTCTCCCTCCACTTTAACAGTGCTCAATTGATTTTGCAGATCATTTTTAAAGGTTTCAAGGTTTTGTGCAGTCAAATCCAGAAAAAGCTGATAAAAATGGTCAAGATGAAAATCCCCCTCCACAATCCGATCGTTAATACCATTCATTGTTGTTTTTATGTCACTAATGGATAATGACCCCTTTAGCTGATAAATAAGGGCGATAAGAATTAAGTGTTCTTTTGTGTACTTTTTGTTTTTTACAGGAAAAAATAGCTTCCCTTTCGCATAATTATTAATCATCGTTTTCGTTAATACTTTTTCCTCTTCATTCCGTTTTGAACTGCCAAATTTATTCTCAAATAGCTGAATTACCTGATCCATATATAAATCAATTTCTGGTATGTCTTCTAATTGTATTTGATTTTCTTTCATTATTTTTTCCAATTCCATTGCTATCCCTCAAATCCTAACGTTTAGGCTCTGTTATATTAGCCTGTTGATTTCCGCTGCAGGCACTCCCTTTCCGCGGGCGATCCGGGAGCCTCCTCGTCGCTTTGCTCCTGCGGGGTCTCCCTTTGATCCGCACTCCCGCAGGAGTCTCGTGCCTTCCGCTCCAATCAAA
>JAGGRA010000090.1 GCA_018613035.1 Pseudomonas sp. ISL-84
ACTATAAAGCTTGCCCGTTGATTTCCGCTCCAGTCACTCAAGCTGCCGCGGGGAGGAACAGAGCTCCTCGGCGTTTCCCGCTCCCTCTCTTCCCGCAGGACATTGAATAAACTCCTTCGAATAGACACCGCACGAAGGAAATGCGGCAGCATTTACGAGGATCAAGTGCCTTCCACTCCAATCAACTCAGTAATTAAAACTAGTTTGTAAGCAACAAACTTTGCGAATACAGCCAATTGATAAAACTGATTAAGATGACGCATATACACGGTATTAATAATGCACTACTCAAAACCGCTCATAGATTAAGTGATATCATTTATTAAAATCAACATAAAAAGGCTGATACTCATCATTCAGGCAATACTCAATCCTTTGCCTGAAATTGTTCCATGTAACCATTTTCAAGGCTTCCTCAATGGAAAAGAAACCTACTTCCAGGCTCTCTGAACTGGTTGTCAATTTGCCTCCAACGGGTTTTCCCAGAAATAAAGTATTGCATATGCAATCACTGACATTTTGGAAAACACCGCAGAATTTCATAATTTCTATTTCGATCCCTGACTCTTCCTTCGTCTCTCTGATTGCTGCAGTTTTAAGAGACTCTCCCTCTTCAACCTGTCCGCCTGGCATTTCCCATCCTCTTCGCGGACCTTTGATCAGCAAAATTTCATTATTGTCATTTAAGACAATGGCAGTTGCTGACACAATATGTTTTGGCGGGTTCATTTTTATCAACCTGCTTTCATAAACATCTTATATTTTGATCGTTTTATGGGATAAAGTTTTCCGCTGTTTGGTTTGGCAGTTATGCGCCGCTTTCCTTTCTTATGGACCACTTTAGAAATTTTGTGTGCAACTTTTTTAATTTATAAACCACAGTTGGCTTACTTTGCATCATTACTCTTACCGTCCTTAACAGATTTTCAAGCTTCCAACTAACAAACCCTATTTACCTTGCCTTTCAAGCCTTTTACAAAAAGTTCAATCTCCTCTTTACTCTTCAACACAATGATCTTTTTTCCTGCAGCCTGAAATTTCATTAGCCGTTCTTCCATCTTTTTCTTGCGGGATCCATAAGTTGTAATGATGAATTTAATAAATGGCCAGTCCATTTTTTCCTGGCACCCCTCTGCCATGTCCGGCCGGGTTCTGCCAATGTTGGTTATCCACCTTTTCAAAACCCGGTACAGGCAGATGCATAATGGAAGCTCAAGGTATATAACCGTATCGCACCTCTCCGCCCTGATATTAAAGGTATTGCTGTAATTGCCTTCCATGATCCACTGTTGCTTTTTGACAATTTCCCTCTGTACTGCCGAAAATTCTTCTAGTTCGCTCTCAACCCAGCCTGGCTTCCAAAATAGAGAGTCCAAATGAATAACCTCTATTCCTAATACTTCTCCGATTTGCCTTGCAAACGTGGATTTCCCTGCCCCTGCCGAGATTCCAATTACCATTATCCTCTTCAAAAATAATCAGCCCGCTTTCGAAAAACTATTTACCCTAAAATATACCTCCATGGAACCTGCAATTTTAATTAACTCATCTTGAGATGTTGCTCCTTGCCATAATTCTTTAAATATACGGTATTAGCTTAATTTAAGCCTCTGCTATAACCGTTTACAAAAAATCACGAAAAAAAGGATTCATAATTGTCTATATCTATAGGTCTTTATTATGTGAAGGATAATTAAATGGGGTAGAAAAATTTATGTTCAAATAGCCATTATTTATGTCCGGATAGCCTTTTTTATAAGCGGATAAAATTTCATGTTCACTGAGCCAGGCTTTATTAACGTATAGGATCCCAAGCACACTGGTTTTAATTTATTCAGTTTCATAAAAAACACCTTACATATAGGAATAATAACCCAACATAAGGAAAAATATATAATTTATACAACCCAACCGCTTTTTCAGGAGGCTTTAGCAATGCACCAGAACAAGACACGTTTAACGGCAGCTGAAATCGCTTGCCTATGGACATCTTATATGAATGACAGCATGGCAAAATGCGTTTTAGGATTCATGCTTAAGCATCTGGAAGATAAGGAAATAAAAGGCGTGGTCCAATATGCATATGATTTGGCATCCGGACATTTGAAGAAACTGGTGAAGTTCTATAAACAGGACAAACTTGCCCTTCCTGATGGTTTTTCAGACAATGACGTCAATATGAGTGCACCCTGGCTATTCTCTGATATTTTCTGTTTAACCTATGTGAACCATATGGCAAGAACGGGGCTGATTTCCTATGGCGGTTTTCTGTCAATGAGTTCAAGGGAAGACATCTCCGATTATTATACAAAAGGGCTATATGAAACATCGGTTCTTTATAACAAATCCAATAGGATCGCCCTAACAAAAGGACTGCTTGCGAGACACCCTTATATTGAAACACCAAAAGTAACGGAGTATATAGACAGCAAGAGTTATTTAAGCGGATTAAATCCGCTGGCGAATAAACGGCCCTTAAACGCAATTGAGATTTCCCATTTATATATGAATGTTATGACCAACGCGATGGGGGTAAATTTAAGCCTCAGTTTTGCCCAGACCTCCCCCACTAAAGAGGTTTCAGATTTTATGCTCAGAGGGGCTGAAATAGCAAATAAGCATATTAAGATTTTTACAGATATATTGCTGCAAAATGATATCCCTACCCCTCGTTTGCCTGATGTCAGTGTGAGCAATTCAGTTACACAAACCTTCTCAGATAAGCTGGTTATGTTTCATATGAGTTTAATTAGCGCTGCTGGAACGGGAAATTATGCAACTGCGGCCGCTGCCAGTCAGCGAAGCGATTTGGCCATGAATTATGAACGCTTATCTATTGAAATTGCCAAATATGCTAAAACCGGGGCCGATATCATGATCAAACATCACTGGATGGAAAAGCCTCCCGGCACGAAAGACCGAAAAAAACTGGCCAGTAATAAAAGCAGCTCTTGAGGGGTTTAGGACCGTACGATAAAAGAAAGAAGAGCTTAATCGCTCTTTTTTTATTTTTTGGAAACCGAATTTTTGAATGGATCACATTTGTTCACTTGAATGGATCATGCGTATCAATGCATTTCCTCAATGTCCCCCAAAGTGAGCTTCTCGGCATAAGGCGATCGGTTGTTATTTCAGGCAAGTTAAAGTTCAGTGACTTCATGTAACGGCCATTCATTGTAATTCTATTCTTCTCGCAAAGCACACTCCAGCACCTCTGTCAGTACCTCATATCACCCTTTGAAATAATCTGTTACTGTTTTTGGCTCAATTAATATTCTTTCCTTAGATTCAAATTTCCCTTCAAAGTCATGCATATTCTTAACATTCATTCGGTAATATACCTGATACCCTAACCATGGATATGGACTGCTTTCATTCCATAATAAGTTCTCACTATGATCAACAATAACATGTCCCATAAGCTTACTATCACCTTCCACATAGCCCTCTTCCATCGCTTCACGTTTTAAACATTTTCCGGGGGATTCAACACTTTCAAGGTGGCCGCCTGGAATATCCCTGCCGCGATAATTTAAGTTAACTAACAAAAGTTTCCCTTTATAAAAACAATAACCATGAACGCTAGTGATTAACTTAAACACAGGCAGCTTTTTTGCCTCTTGCCAAGTGAGTTTAATTATGGCCTCTCCCCAGTTCACATAGGTAGCAGTCATCTTTCTTTCCTCGTTTCAATTGATTTTTCCACTTGATTACTTTCTCCACAGATATACATCTTACCTTTCGGAGGTGCTAATTTTGTCCGCAATGGTTTAACTTAAAGGTTTTTCCGAAAAATGCTATAATAGTAAAGTATTTTGGAAAAGAAAGGCATGATCCCATTGGCAATGACGAAGAAAAAACGTGTTTTAAAAGAAGTAAGACAGATAATCATGATTACGATTGGAGCCATAATTGCAGCAGCGGGGCTTGAGTTTTTCCTGGTTCCCAATAACATTCTTGATGGCGGAGTAATCGGCCTTTCAATCATTGCTGCTGAGTTAACCGGGATGACCATGAGTTTATTCCTGATTATTTTAAATTTGCCATTCCTTTACATTGGCTATCGAAAAATCGGGACCAAGTTCACCATACATACTTTATATGGGGTTATCGTGTTATCTGTTAGTACAGCCTACTTGCATCAATTTGAACCGGTAACAGATGACTTATTTTTAGCGACGATTATTGGAGCCGTTATTCTCGGAACAGGTGTCGGCCTCGTAATCAGAACCGGCGGGTCTTTGGATGGGACTGAGATTATTGCCATCCTCGTCAGCAAGAAGCGTCCTGTATCAGTCGGCCAATTTATCATGATTGTCAATGTCTTCATCTTCATCCTTGCTGCCTTCCTGGTTTTTAGCTGGGAAACAGCTATGTACTCGATTATCACTTATTACATCGCTTATAAGATGATTGATATTGTCGTCGAAGGTTTGGAAGAATTAAAATCAGTTACAATCATTTCGGATGTTCCCGAAGAAATTTCGGATGCACTCATCAAACAATTAGGCCGTGGAATGACCTATATTCAAGGACAAGGTGTATTTACAGGCGAGCCAAAGAAAATTATTTATACCATTGTCACCCGAATTGAATTATCAACATTGCGTTCGATTGTGGAAGACATCGATCCAAATGCCTTAGTGGCTATTGAGAATATTGCAGATGTTAGCGGAAGCAATTTTGATAAAGGGCCCTCACATTAATCAGATCATAAGTAAGAAAAAGGCAGTCTCTCACTAGAATGAGGGACTGCCTTTTTTGTTAAATAAACAGCAGCAGACTTAGTGCCATAACGGCCATCCCGGCAACGAGACCGTAAATGGACGTATGCGCTTCATCATATTTCTTCGCAGCCGGCAATAATTCATCAAGAGAAATGAAAACCATGATGCCTGCAACTGCCGCAAAAATCACGCCAAACATTATATCATTTAAGTATGGCATTAGGATTAGATAAGCCACCAATGCCCCAATCGGTTCTGACAGCCCGGATAAAAATGATAGTTTAAAAGCTTTCTTCTTGCTTCCTGTTGCATAATAAACGGGTACCGACACAGCAATCCCCTCAGGAATGTTGTGGATGGCAATTGCGGCTGCAATGGCAATCCCAAGGCCCGGATCCTGCAGTGCTGATGTAAAAGTCGCAATACCTTCGGGAAAGTTATGAATGCCAATCGCCAATGCTGCAAAGGTACCCATTTTTAATAGCCCCTCATGCTCAGCAACCTTGCTAGGGTCATTCATTTCTTCCACTGTTCTTACTTCATGTGGATTATCCTGTTTAGGAATAAATCTATCTATTAATGCAATCAGGAGCATTCCGCCAAAAAAGCCGCCCACTGTTGCCCAATTCCCGCTCACGACACCCATTGCCCCTACAAGTGCATCCTTAGCTTTTACGAAAATTTCAATCATGGATACATAAATCATGACCCCTGCAGAAAAGCCAAGTGCTAAAGACAGAAACTTTGTATTTGTTCTAGAAGTAAAAAATGCCATTAAACTGCCTATTCCTGTCGCTAAACCTGCAAACAACGTTAAACTAAACGCAAATAATACTTCCTGCGACATTTTCTTCTCTCCTTTTTAACTGTTGTCAAAAATGTTTCTCCAGGGCAACTTTTGCATTAAAAAAATATATATTCATTGCTTATAAAGTATATGCACATTCTCGATAAAGTTTCCTTTGGTAAACATTTTATCTCCAAGGCAAACTAAATGCAATGAAAAGGTTTATTGTTCGTATAAATCTTCAACTAATTTCTAATATTTTCCCTTAGATATTATAAGGTTAACTTTTATAA
Organism: Pseudomonas sp. ISL-84; assembly: GCA_018613035.1. GTDB lineage: Bacteria > Bacillota > Bacilli > Bacillales > Cytobacillaceae > Cytobacillus. Next base: position 5,808 of record JAGGRA010000090.1, read on the forward strand.
ATGTGCATTTTTTTTAAAAGCAAATTACCGCACAATAATATTTCCAAACAAAAAAACTCCGCTGTGATATGGACTGACCCACGGTTTTGA
>JAGGRA010000091.1 GCA_018613035.1 Pseudomonas sp. ISL-84
CGAGTTTGTCGACAGTCTGAGGTATCCCAATACTATTGGGATACCTCTTTCTATTATAAATTCAAAAAGTAGATTAAAGTCGAACATATATTTTGCATTTTAGTTGTTCCTAATTTTTCTAATTAATCCAAAGATTAATAACCCAATTCAAAAACACTCTTTTATTAACCTTTATAAAGTCAGATACTGCTCCTGCAAAAAATCCACATACAATACCGCCTGACCCTGGATACCAAGACTTTTATTCTCCGGCTCAGACTTATCATGATGCCATACAACATGAATGCTTTTAAGCTGGCAATTAATTTCTTCAGTGAATTTCTGGCAAAATTCATAATGGACATCCTGGCTGTTTTCGGTTTGAAACGTAAACTCACTTTTAGCATTTGATATAGGCATTTCAGGCTTGCATAGCCATTCAAGATTGATTGTTTTCTCAAAAGGTAGTTGTGACGTTTTCATGTGTAATTTATCATTCATAACATACTGAATTTCCGCTGTAAGGACCCCTTTTACAAACACAGTATTAGAAGGGAGAAGCGTCAGGCAGCGCAATGATTCCACTGTCCATTCCATTTTTGTTATGCATTTTGCTGGAACGTCTATTGGCAGGCAATCAAATATATTAATCTCCACCTCAGATTTGGCGACTAAAACAGGCAACTTCACAATGGGACCCGGATGGCATGATTCTGAACAATGATCGTGAAAATCCAGGTCGTTTTGCTCCTGTTCTATATAGCGGCTGGATGACTCCTCATCTCTGCAGGAAGAAGATTCCTCACAGCTTTCAGTTTTAGCAGAGGATTCGAGTTCGGAAGTGAATTGATCCGTTAAGTCGCTGCTTTCTGATTTTGATTCCTTTAAACTGGAAGATGATTCATCTGGATACTCGGCCAGATCATCTTTTGATTCATCACCTAGCAGCATAGCTGAAAATTCTTCTAATAATAATGATATTTTTTGATATTTTTTATTTTCAATTTCCGATTCCGGTTCTGAATGATGGGCTTCTTTTAACATCTTCATAAATTCCTGCGTAGAACAGGATTCCTCCAGTATAGCCAAAACTTTATGCTGTAAACTGGATTCTTCAGCAGACTGCTCGTCAAGCATGCACCAGGCTTTTTTCAAAAGGCTTGAAAATTCTCCTTCATAGGAGGATTCTTCAGAGAAATCATGATTAGAAGTACTAGTGCTTTCTGATTCTTGAACAGTTTCTTCTTTATATACTGTTTGTTCCTCAAAGCTGGAAACGGATTCTTCATTTGATATGAATGATTCCTCTATAACAAAATCTATTGTGTTTTGGTCTGTTTCTTTAATAGCGGATGATTCATTTTCGCTAAAAGAGGACTCTGCAAGCAGGGCAAAGACTTCATCCTGGTTTGAAAAATCGCTCGAAGAATCTGATGAAGATTCTTCAAGCATAGAAATGAACTCTTCCTCTAATGAAGAAGAAGGATTTGGAGAGTGGGAAGAAGATTCATCGATCTGGATATTCTCTTCTGAGCTTTCTATATCAATTGCTGCATTTTCCTCTAATAATGATGAAAATTCATTTTCAAGTTCAGAAGTATCCACAGCCCATTCGGGTTCAGCTGGTATGTTTTTACTTTCTTCCGCATTCAAAATGGTTTCAAATGTTTCTTCAAGTTCAGCAGTAAATTCTTCTATTAATTTCGCGTGTTCTTCTGGAATGATGTCCTCCAGATCATTAAAAGCCTGCTCCTGAATATTTAAGTTATCAACGGATTCCTTTAAAGCGTCATTGATAAGTTCAGGCTCAGAATTTTGTTCTTGGTCTGTTTCGATCACCTGTACATGATTATCTGGTTTATCGGATTTATAAATAAAGCTGTTTGAAAATTTGCTTGGTAAAGAAGGAGACCAGCTGAGCATAGGAGAAAAGGGCGTAAGCATATCTTTTAATTTGTCGGGAATACGTGCACCTTTTCTTTTTAGAACTATACTTTTTTCTTTCTCAGGGAAAGACTGCGCTAATATAGGCTTTGGTTCAGGCTTTGGTTCAGCCTTTTCTGTCTGTTGCTTCTCAGAACGACTCACCTGCATTGCTTCCACTTTTGGAGGCGGTAAAATGAATGGGACCGCTCCTGCTTTTGGAGCAAAAATGGACTGTTTTTTTTTCCCTTGGCTGCGTGAAGACTTTGGTTCCTCCAGTTTTTTTTCTGGCTTGATACTGCTTCTTTTTTCTTCCCCTGAAAAAAAGAACTGCTGATGTTGTGCGGGAGGCATTTCACTTATTGTATGGGTATTGTAAATCCGATTATATGCTTTTCTCATGTCACTCATATTCTCAGGAAGGTGCTGCTTTTAAAAAGCATCCTCTCCAATCCCCCTCCTTACCTTTAAGATCATTCTCTTAAGATCATTCTCTTTGTATAAAATTAGTCACAGTGGTGGAAGCAGTCATGGTCATCATCATTGGTTGTGGACCTAACTTTGATTTGCTGTTTCTGCAGGACTTTAATCGTTATATCCAAAACCATTTTTTCTTCCACTTTAGTAAAATATCCCTCACCGATTGGACCTCCGCCTTTTGGAAGCGGGTGACGGTCAATTGCTTCATCCCATTCAATGATTTTGCTGCAAACCAGCTCACAAAATGGCAATTCGTTATAATGTTGTATGCTTTCTTGATGGAATTGTGACAGATCTTTAGTCTGCAATTCATCTTTTTCGGGATACCCGTGCGGGAGCGGCTTGGAAATTAGGAAATCAAATTCATTTCTATGGTTGGTTTCCGGCATAACCGGACAGGTTAAAAACTTTTTTACTTCTGTTACACATTGAAAGGGGACATCGACAGTATAAGAGTGTATTTCCGATGCAACTGTTTTTGCAGTATGCATTTCAATATCTGGGCACGGGGTCGCATATTGAATATTCTTACGGACAAAACCTTTTATAAACAGCTTGTTGGTTGGCAGCAAAAGCCTGCATTGTGTTAATTTAACTGACTTTTTTATATCCTTAATCTCCAAAACAGGTTCCGGAAAAGTGATTAAGGCATCTATATTAATTTGCAAGGAAATCTCAGCCAGCACAACTGGCACCTTAGTCACTATTTTGCCAATACTTACATGCGGGTGGTGCTCAATGTGGCTTTCGCATTCACAATGTCGGGTTTCAGCAACGCATTCATTCATATGTTTATCTTTGTGTGGTTCAGACATAATGGGCCCTCCTGAAATCAAGATATTGCATACTATGCATGACAAACGTCTATGTTTGGGCTTTTACCCATAGGCATATGCGGAATTGGCGTATTGCCAATTAATTTTTTATAAAATGGCTCTGTTAAACTTGCCTGTTGATTTCCGCTTCAGGGACTCGCTTTCCGCGGGCGGTCCGGGAGCCTCCTCGGCGCATTCGCGCCTGTGGGGTCTCCCTTTGACACGCTCCTCCCGCTGGAGTCTCGTCCCTTCCACTCCAATCAACAGGGTGCCAAAATCAACAATAATCTTTAACACAGCCTATAAAATAGATGAATGGCTAAAAGATTATGCAGGAAAAAATAATATCAATTTCTGATTTTATGAATATATTGATTGATGAGGGAGAGTAATATAAACAGGCCCTGTCATGACTCGGCAAGAGTCATAACAGGGCCATGGCTGAATCCTTTCGTCCTCGCCAAAGTTGGAAGGATTCTAATATTAATGTTTATACCCCAGGAGGAGTAGGTGGAGGAGAGGCTATGAAGACAGGCACTTGTTGATTTTGCAAAATCTTAACATTGAACTCCAGGAACATTTTCTCGAGAATGTTATGAAAGGCACCTTCTTCAAATGGAGCCTGCCCTGGAAGCTTCTTCCTATCTGTTGCTTCATCCCATTCGATAATATTGCTTGAAATTAACTCACAGAATGGTACTTGGTTATAAAATTGTGTGCTTACTTGATGGAATTGGGAAAGATCGCTGGAAAGAAGGTGATCCTTTTCAGGATATCCATGCCCTAAATCTTGTTCTCTGTAAATATCGAATTCCTCTCGAGTATTAATGAATGGCAATTGTGGCGGGTTAATAAATTCTGTGCCGGCTATTGTCGTTACACATTCAAAAGGTATATCAGTTGTTAATGACTTCATGACAGAAGATACACACTCATCTGTAGAATTTGGACACGGGGATGCATATTGTATATTTTTGCGTACAAAACCTTTTAAAAATAACCTTAAGTCTCTTCTTGCAAAAATAGTTGCGGGATCAGCACTTTCCGGGATTCCCGGAAGAAGCAGACGGCATTGGACAATTTTTACTCTCTTTTTAATATCTTTAATTTCCAGAACAGGTTCTGGGAATTTAATGTTAGCAACCAGATTTGTTCTAATTGTTCTTTCTGCAAGTGTTACAGGTACCCTTATAATAGCTGATGCACCAGGAGTTGTAATAGGGTTTGATCGAACATTCTCACACTCTCCCATATGTGCTGAGGTATGAAAGTCTACACAATCTTTATCTTTATTCATTCTTGTTTTCCTCCCTTGATTTTAGGTTCAAGTTATCCTATGCATTTCCATGGTCTATTGCAGTAGTACAAACGTGGAATTTCTCTTCTTTTCTTAGGCATTCTTTAAAAAAATTGATGGAGTACGGGCACAACTGGACTCCTACCCAGCATAAGATTCAAAAGGAGGAGTGAGGGAAAAATGGATAGACAAAATTTTCTTGCCGTTGATATAGGGAACAGCTGGTATAAAGCTTTGGCTTCAGATAGCGGAGTGGTATCCGAGTACCAGCTTCCCAATGCGATTGCACTTTTTGATGATGAGTTTTATGAGGTACCGTATGATGATGAAGATGTTATTTTTGAAGAGAACCTCATTGTTGAGGTGAAAAGCCAGGCAGTAAAGGATCGAAGAGAAATCTTTTATATTGGAAAAGCAGCCGCCAAGCAAAAGGACGTTAGTCTAACAGCTTTTAATAATCAAAAGGTTGATGAAGACCGAACTTATCTGCTTCTCTTTGGATTGGCAGCTTATCATGCAGCACTTCAGCAGACAGATGAAGTGGATATTGACTATACCATTGACCAATTGGCAGTGTCATTGCCGACTACACAGTACAAAGAGAGAAAATCAAGGTTAAAAGAGCGTTTAATTGGTACCCATACTATTATCTTTCATAAGGTACCCGGTCTGGCAGAACCAAAGGAGCTCACAGTGAAGCTTCATATCCAAGACGTGATTGTTGGGGCGGAGGGAGCATGCGCCTACCTTGGACTTACCCGTGACCAAGATACTTTAGGGGTTAAGAATGAAGACCTCGTAAAAGAGTCCAAAAAAGGGATTATTATCGGTGACCTGGGAGGGGACTCTGTAGACTTTGTGGGAATTAAGAACAACAAACCGGTTGCGTCTGTTGAAGGAGAGTCTTTTGGAATCAATCAATTTCTAGACCATATTATCCAAAAGGTCAGCAAGAATGAGCTATATCGGTTTGACTCAAGGGCAGAACTCGAAGAAAAACTGGCAGCAGGACAATCAGAATGGTATGTAGAGCCGTTTGCCGGGGTAAGGAAGGATATTAGCAAATACATTATTCCGCAGCTTAAATCAATGGCTATGAAGTATTTAGAGCACTTCGACAGGGTACGAAGCAGCTCAAGGGAAATAAAAGGAGCTGTCCGGTATATCGCAGTTGGCGGGGCAGCAAAACTTGCACAAAAACAGATCCAGGAAGCTGCTGTAAAGTGGTCTGAAAGAGGACGTCCAATAGAATTAATGTTCCCGGAGGATATGGAAAAGCTAAACGTTCTTGGATTAATGATTCTTGCAAAAATGAACCAAATAAAAAAAGAAAAAGGAAATAGCCACGCCGTTTCCGTTAAAGGTTAGGGATGATGCATATGTCCAAAACGTATACGGATTATTTCAATAAAACAGCCATAACGTTTACTGAGTCTTTTATTGATGTAAAAACCGGCAACAGTATTCCAATATCGCCAAAAGTACAGGAACAGATCGAATATCATTCAAAAAACCAAACTTTAAACCATTTAATCTTATCGGCTCTTCACAGTTATTTGCATCCCAGAAGAGCAGCCGCTGGCAGCCAGGATTTAATTTTGCAGGAAATATCAGAACTTAAAAAGCTGATAGAGGGTGGCAGTATTTCAATCAATCCTGCAGTGAAGAAACCGATTAATACGGATCCTTATCAAAGAGAAAAAGCTGCATTGGATTTAAATGAAGTGGAAGATGTTCTCGAAGCATTTGGCGGCTAACGAGCAAAAAGGTGCACCTAATAGGTACACCTTTTTATTTTGAGCACTTTTCGCATACAAGTTGTTTAATGTAACGGTGTCTCCTAAAAAGGCCCTCTTTATAGACGGACAGCCGGCAGACATGTTACTGCACAGAAACAGGAAAGATCCACATTGATACAAATGCCAGTAGGAATTAAATCTTCTACATTTTCACAATCAATTTGGCTGCATGGTGAACAAAAATCTTTTGATGCATTTTTGAAAGGATCTTTAGAGGTCTTGCAATGCTTAAAGGCCAGTAATTCAAGAACTGCGCATTTTCCATCGAAATCTTTGATCCTAAAAATAAAAGAAGTAATACAAGCGAATTTTTTCTCCTTTGAATGATGGGAAAACGTTGTAACTCCTGTTGCCTTGAAAGGTTCGCAGTCTCCGCAATAAAGGATAAAAGGGATTGTGTTCTTCTTTGGCTTTTTGGATCCTCCCAAAAGCTCATCAATGGAACCACTGCAGGATGTTTTGCAGTCATCCTCTTTTTTAACCTTTTTCTGTGCTTTAAAAATCGCTTCCAGGACCTCTTCTACACAATTTTCATGATGCTTTTTGTGGTGTTTTTTGACATCGCAATCATCTTTCATAGGCCAATGGCAATCACAGTCAAAATCGTGACTTTCACAAAAGTCATGATGCTTATCATAATCTTTATGGTTTTTCTTACCGCACATACCCATGTGTTCTCACTCCCCTAAAATATCGTTCCACCATTAGCATACGGTTAGGTCTGATTTTTCGATTGAGAATCTAGCCTATAAATATGAAAAAAATTATAAATAAGGGTACAGGGGCATGGTCAAGCATCACAATTATACTGAAACTGAATAAACAGCATAATCCCTTCTGTCTCATTAACCATATATTGAATAGGAAAATAAAAATATATTTAGGAGGGTATCTGTGAAAAAGCCAATATTTTTAGAGCCTGTTTTTCAAGAAAGAATCTGGGGAGGGACAGCTCTAAGGAATATTTTTGGCTATGATATACCAAGTGAAAAAACGGGAGAATGCTGGGCGATTTCGGGACATGCCAATGGCCAAAGCACAGTTATAAACGGTGATCTAAAAGGAAAGAAGCTGGATGAACTCTGGCGGGACAAGCGTGAATTATTTGGAGATCACCCTGCTGCCAAATTTCCTCTCCTAGTAAAATTACTTGATGCCAATTCAAATTTATCTGTGCAGGTTCATCCGAATGATGAATATGTTAAAAAACACAAAAAGGAGGAATTTGGTAAAAGTGAATGCTGGTACGTGCTGGACTGCAAAGAAAATGCGGAAATTGTGTTAGGACATAAAGCAAAGACAAAAGAAGAGCTCATCCACTTAATCGAGAAGGGTGAATGGGACAACCTTCTTAAAAAAATACCAGTTAAAAAAGGTGATTTTTTTTATGTTCCCAGTGGAACCATTCATGCTTTAGGTGAAGGGACGCTTATCCTGGAAATCCAGCAAAGTTCGGATACAACCTTCAGAATTTACGATTATGACCGATTGGATGATGAAGGAAAGAAACGTGAACTTCATCTTAAACAAGCTATTGAGGTAACTTCTGTACCCCATCATCCGCCAAAAGTTCAGCCAGTGACAATGAGTAAGGGAAGAAATCGTTTTATTAAGTTCATAGAATCAGAGCATTTCAGTGTCTGTAAATGGGAGATTACAGAAAAAGCAGCCTTGCAAAATGACCATAAATTTTTGCTGGTGAGTATTATAAGTGGGTGTGGTGTCTTAACAGTGGATGAAAAACCATATCTTTTAAACAAAGGAGACCATCTCATTTTGCCAGCAGCATTAGAACAATTTTATTTAGAAGGCAATTTTACCGCTGTTGTCTCAAAACCCAGGAATGTTAAGTTTGAAAGATTAGAACAAGGACATAGTTAAGATAAAAAACTAATAAAAAGCAAGCCTCCACAGGCTTGCTTCATTTTTTATAGAACATACATAAAAACACAAAGAAAATGCGCCATACTGCCCATCATAATGAAAATATGAAAAATTTCATGAAATCCCAAATGCTTAAACTCCAGGAATTTGGGTTTTACGGCATAAATAACTCCGCCAACTGTATAGAGGATGCCCCCAAGCAGCAATAAGGAAACACCCGCAAAACTTAGTGTTTCAGATAGTGGGGAAAAGGCAAATACGATAATCCAGCCCATTGCGATATATAGGGCTGTTGAAAGCCATCGCGGGCAGTTGAACCACACCATTTTAAAAAGGATCCCTGCTGCAGCTACCGCACTAACAATTGAAAACAAGACCCAGCCTGTAACACCATTGAGTGTGATGAGGCAAAAGGGTGTGTAAGAGCCGGCTATTAATACAAAAATCATGGAGTGATCAAGCTTTCTTAAAAAGGCAATGACTCTATCTTTACCCACCACCATATGGTAAGTAGCTGATGCTGAGTAAAGCAGGATTAAGCTGATTCCAAAGATCGTAACAGCCGCAATGGAAAGCGGTGAAGATGTTGTTAATGAAGCCTTGATGACCATTGCAAGCAGACCGACAAAGGATAAAATAGCTCCTGCCAAATGAGTAAGCCCATTGATCGGCTCCCGGATGTAGATTGTCATACAGTTTCCCTCCTAATGTAACAATATGTAGTTTTAATAACTATATACTATAATATAGACAAAACATTAAGTAGTCAACATTTACAACTTGTCCGTTTTTAAGTAAAATTTACTTAAAAGTTGGCTCTGTTAATGTTTATTGTTGTTTTTTAGCACCCTGTTGATTGGAGCGGAAGGCACGAGACTCCTCGAAAATGCATTCGCATTTTCTTCGTGCGGTGGTTACTCAAGGAAGCTTATTCAAAGTCCTGCGGGAGTGCGGATCAAAGGGAGACCCCGCAGGAGCAAAGCGACGAGGAGGCTCCCGGACCGCCCGCGGAAAGGG
>JAGGRA010000092.1 GCA_018613035.1 Pseudomonas sp. ISL-84
AATAATCTTCCTCGAATCAGCACCTCGTCTTAAGAAAATGCGAATGCATTTTCGAGGATCAAGTGCCTTCCACTCCAATCAACTCAGTAATTAACACTAGTTTGTAAGCAACAAACTTTGCGAAAACAGCCTTTAAAAAAGAGCCTATGTAAAAAAGCCGATACGCAGACAGTATCGGCTTTAGGCATAATTATTTACTTATAGGTTTTTTCAGTAATCCAATCAATAGTGATGATACAAATGCACCTGCGATGATTCCTACAAGGTAAATTACCCACGGACCATCAACAAGAGGTACAACGAATACCCCGCCATGAGGCGCTCTTAATCCAATTCCAGCCATCATTGAAATGGCACCCGCCACGGCTGAACCCGCCATGATGGATGGAATGACGCGCAATGGATCTGCCGCAGCAAACGGGATAGCACCTTCAGTTATGAACGAGAATCCCATAATATAGTTTGCTTTTCCTGCATCCTGTTCCTGTTTCGTAAATCTACTTTTAAACAAAGTTGTTGCAAGTGCGATTGCAAGAGGGGGAACCATACCTGCAGCCATTATGGCAGCCATTGGTTCGTATACGCCGTTAGCCAACAGTCCGGTACCAAAGACATATGCTGATTTATTAACCGGGCCGCCCATATCAAAGGCCATCATTAGCCCTAGGACAACTCCAAGAAGCACTGCATTTCCAGTTCCTAGACCTGAAAGCCACTCAGTAATGGCAGTATTCAAAGCTCCTACTGGCCTATTTACCACATAAAGCATTAGCAAACCAGTAATAGCGATTCCGAAAAGCGGATAAAGCAAGATCGTTTTGATTCCTTCGAGGGAAACTGGCAGTCCTGCAAAGGCCTTTTTTAAACCGACTACAACATATCCCGCAAGGAAACCGGCAATAATACCGCCAAGGAAGCCAGCTCCGCCAGTAGCAGCCAGCATTCCGCCTACAGCACCTGCTGCAAAACCAGGACGATCTGCAATACTCATTGCAATGAATGCTGCAAGAATCGGTACGATCAATCCGAAGGCATTTCCGCCGCCGATTGTCATCAATGCTTCTGCAATTGGATGATAGGAAGGATCGTTAGGATCTGCAGCTTTATATCCGAACATAAAGGAAATAGCTATCAAGATTCCGCCTCCAACTACGAATGGAAGCATATTGGATACACCGTTCATCAGATGCTTATAGATGCCAGTCTTTTGTTCTTTTTTATTTTCAGATCCAGCAGTGCCATTTGAGCCTACACCTTTATAAACTGGAGCATCCTGTTTTAGCGCTTTTTCAATTAATTCCTGTGGTTTGCGAATTCCGTCCGCAACTGGAGTTTCCAGCAAGTGTTTACCGCTGAATCGCTCCATTTCAACCTTTGTGTCCGCAGCAACGATGACAGCTGTTGCGTTTGCAATCTCTTCAGGTGTCAAAACATTTTTAGCTCCGCTGGAACCATTTGTTTCAACTTTAATATCAACACCTAGTTCAGCTGCCTTTGTTTTCAGAGAATCTGCTGCCATATACGTATGTGCGATTCCTGTAGGGCAAGCTGTTACCGCAACGATAAAACGTTTGCTGTCTGCAATATTTTGATCTTCCTCTTCTTCTGTTTCATCATAGCTGTCAATGATATCTATAACTTCATTCGCTGAAGCCGCATTTAAAAGCTTTTTGCGGGCTTCTTCGTTCATTAAAATGGAGGAGAGCCTTGATAATGCTTCCAGGTGTGTATTATTTGCGCCTTCAGGGGCTGCAATCATGAAGAATAAATGGGCAGGCTGACCATCAAGAGATTCATAATCCACTCCTGCTCCTGATTTACCAAACGCAATTGCAGGCTTCTTTACCGCACTCGTTTTAGCATGTGGAATGGCAATTCCGTCACCAATGCCTGTTGTGCTTTGCTCTTCCCTTTTTAAGATGGCTTCTTTGAATGCTGAGCGGTCATTTAACTTTCCAGCCTCATCAAGCTTATCTACCAGGCCATTTATAGCATCCAGCTTGCCCGTTCCGCTCATAGAGAGCAGGATTGTGTCTCTTGTAAGCAATTCTGTAATTCTCATCCTAATTCTCCCCTTTTAGGTTGATCTTTGAAATTGAAACCTGAGGAAGCAATTCCTCTGCCTTTTCCTTCGTGCAAAGACCCAATGAAAACGCGGTTGCGCTTCCGGATGCTACACTGTATTGAAAAGCTTTTTCTATATCTCTGTATTTTTCAAAAGCTGCCAGGAAGCCTGCTACCATAGAGTCTCCTGCCCCGACTGAGCTTACCACTTCCCCTTGAGGGACACTAGCAATATATGCATTTTCATCTGTGACCAAGACCGCGCCTTTTCCGGCTAATGAAACAATTACATTTTGTGCGCCCATTTCTACAAGCTTTTGGCCATATGGGATGACTTCTTCTGCGGCTGTAAATTCAGTATTAAAGATTTCCCCTAATTCATGGTGGTTAGGCTTTATTATAAATGGCTTGTAAGAAAGGACCTTTTTCAGCAATTCGCCTTCAGCATCAACTACAAATGCTGTCCCGTTCTCCGAGCAAATTTTGACCAGTTCTTCATATGTTGTTTCTGGCAATGTGGAAGGAATACTGCCCGCTAAAACGAGCAGATCCTCATCAGAAAGACTGCCTATTTTCTTTTTAAGGTCCTGAAGATTCTTTTCTGAAATAGTTGGACCTTTAGCATTGATTTCTGTTTCTTTTCCAGTCTTTATCTTTACATTAATCCTAGTATCTTCAGCCACTAGGACAAAGTCAGTATCAATGTTTTCATTTTTTAAGTAATCGGCGATATAGTTTCCCGTAAATCCGCCTATAAAACCAAGTGCTTTGCTATTAACATCCATTCTGTTTAACACTCTTGAAACATTGATCCCTTTTCCGCCGGGAAATTTCGTATCAGTTTGCATGCGGTTTAATCCGCCAATTTTTATCTCGTCCAACTCTACGATGTAGTCCACTGACGGATTTAACGTCAATGTGTGTATCATGCTGTCACGACCTTTATTGTAGTTTTGCTGGTATAAGGCTCCTGAGGCTCCCTATCCAGCTCATTCGTAATGATTGTTGCTGTATGCAGATCGGCAATTTTGGCAAAAGCTATTTCCGAGAACTTCGTATCATCAGCAAGCACAAAGGCCTCTCTTGTGAGCGAAATAGCCATTTGCTTAACCATGGCCTCATCCTGGTCCGGAGTGGTGTATCCAAATTGTGGATGGATTCCGTTAACACCCATAAAGCATTTGTCAAAGCGATAATGCTCAAGGCTTGCCAGCGCTCCCCTGCCGATAATAGCTTTTGTCTGTTCTTTGGCAAAACCGCCAATTATAAATGTTTTAATATTCCGTTCGAGCAGTGCATTGATATGCATTAACCCGTTCGTTACAACGACGATATCATTTGAAGGCAAAAACGGGATCATTTCTGTCACAGTAGAACCAGCATCCAGATAGATGGAATCTCCTTCTTCAACAAGGCTAGCAGCATATTGGGCAATTTGCCGTTTTTGCTGAAGGTTTTTAGAGGATTTTTCAGTCATGCTCGGCTCCTGCAGCTTTCCTTGAAGCCTTGCTGCCCCGCCATGAATCCTTTTCAGGTATTTTCCCTCCTCCAGCTGAGAGAGATCTCTTCTGATTGTTGATTCCGATGTCTCTGTTCTATCAACCAGGTCCTGAATTTTTACTACACCTTTATCTTTTAAAAGCTGCAGAATCAATTTATGGCGCTCCGGTGTTAACAAAACATCACCCCCAAAATACTGTTTCTTACCTTGATTACATCATACTGAAACCGATTGCAAAAATCAATTATTTCCATTCAAAAATATTCAAAAACAGTCATTATAATGATTGTTTTTGAATGTTTTTCAATATTTCAACATAGTGGATTGTAATTAAAAGAATATTTAAATATATCAAAATAATAGTTTGCTCTCTGTGCATTATTATGCTAGAATCAAAAATAACAATATATAGTTTTTCTATTCTTCTAATAACACTATATATTGTTTCATTTTTTGAATTGACTCGTTCCAAGGTCTCTTTTTGGTCCGCTTTCAAAACTGGAAGCGGATTTTTTTTGTTTTTAGAAATAAAAAACACTCCTGCCTTTGGAGTGTTACTGCCGCAATTAAGTTCTTGCAAACATATAAATAAAGAGCACTACTATGTAATAGTAATGCCCCTATACAAACATATATCAATTTTCTTCATAATTCACAAGGTCTTCTATTTTTCCATCTTCCTTATGAAGGATGGCCATTGTTCCTGCTTCCTCAGCCATACGTTTGGCTTCTCCTACAGCATCGGATCTGGATTCAGCTGTATATTCAGGATCATCCTGGCCTTCTTTTTTGACTGCCCATCCTTCCTCATCATGCGGTACTACATGGAATCTTGCTTCATCTGTTCCTTCACGGTCTTTAAAATATTGTTCCTGTTCTTCACTGCGATTATTTTGGTTATTGTTTGCCATGGTCATACCTCCTGGTTGTTGTTAGTTTGATATCATCAAAGTGTTAAGCAGTATCACTTTACCCTGTTGGCATGGAAGGAAACCTAAAAAGGAGGGATGCAGATTTATGCAACAAAAAAAGATGCTCAAAAAAGAGCATCCCTGAATTAATAGTCGTTCTCGGAACAAGTTTCTTCTCTGGCTTGGCGTTCATCATGCCACAGCTTCAGGTGGGTGAGGATTGTGAACAGAAAAAAGAAGTTCATCGCCCATATCGTTACAAAAGGGCTGATCCCGCCAAAGTCAATCGTTTGGTAGCCTTTTAAAAACATGACAATATACGCTTCAACAAAAACGAGGAAAAATCCCCCAATACCAGCGACTGACATTCGAATCATGCCTCGCCCTCCTTTTTCTTTCTTTATAATTATTATAATCCTATCTCTATTTTGGTACAATATCGCCGGTGAAAATATTCTGTTTAATCCCGCAATACTGCAGTGTGTCCTTCTTTTTTAACAATTTCATATTATTGCCATAATCTTTCTGCAGATGTGTGAACACTCTTTCAAATCGATCCATTTTTGGTTACTTCAGAGTATATTATAAGTGTAATCATCAATTAAATTTTTGGAAGGAAGCGATTAGGATGTTTGTAAAATGGCTTAGAGAAAATCATATTGCTGCTGCACTTCTCACTGTGATCAGATTATATCTTGGGTATTCTTGGCTGACTGCCGGTTACCATAAAGTAGTGGATGGCTTTGATGCGTCCGGATTTTTGCAAGGAGCGGTTGCCAAAGCAACTGGCGATCATCCAGCTGTTCAAAGCTGGTGGGCAGCCTTCCTTGAAGGCATTGCTGTTCCAAACGCAGAGTTATTCAGCTTTTTGGTAGCTTGGGGAGAATTGCTTGTAGGCCTTGGATTAATTTTAGGATGCTTGACCACTGCCGCTGCTTTCTTTGGAATTATCATGAATTTTGCCTTCTTGTTCTCTGGAACAGTCAGCACGAACGCGCAAATGGTCCTTTTAACTATATTCATTCTTGTTGCAGGCTATAACGCCGGAAAATTCGGTCTTGATCGCTATGTCACCCCATTCCTGCGCAAACTATTCAAAGGGAAACTGGGACGAAATGAAACAATCGCCTCTTAATCTACCTATTATATAAAGCCCGTTCGATTTCGAACGGGCCTATTTTTATTTTTCTTCACTTGTTTTTAAAAAGGTTAAAATGACAAATAGCAGAAAGCTAATCAGCAGAATGACTCCACCGAAGATATAAAGAGCTGTGTTGACTGCTTCTGGCAAAAACGCCGGCTGATAAATATGCAGTGCCATTCCGCCTGTTAATCCAATAGAACCAGCAGCCGCAGTCATGACATGCAGCTTTGGCAATACCTTGCTGGCTGGAGTAAAAATTTTATAATAGACGGCCCAAGCAAAAAGCGATAACCATCCAACAACCAAAATATGTGCATGGATTGGTCTAATGGCATAATCATTCGTTCCAGCCATATGAGCTCCTAAGCCAGCGCCAATTAAAGCAAAAATTGCGGAAAGTCTTAATAGAAATTTACTGTACGGATGCATTGTTTGTTCCCCTTTTCGTTGTTTGTTCTAATAGCTGGCCATCCTGCATGGCATAAATCCGGTCACAGAATGGCAATACCCCTTCGTCATGCGTCACAATAATACCCGCTTTGTTTTTCTCTTTTACAATCCTGGAAATTAATCTGATAATCGCCGCACTTCGGTTTGAATCCAGGCTGGCTGTCGGCTCGTCCGCCAATATGATATCCGGGTCATTAGCAAAGGCTCTGGCAATTGCCACCCTTTGCTTTTCACCACCTGAAAGCTGATGGGGATAATGGCTTGATCTATGTTCCATGCCAACTGATTCTAATAAATTTCTAACATAATCACTTTTCTCTCCCCTGTTATGTTTGGCCATTTTCAGAACTAGACCCAGCTGCTCTTCTACTTTCAGGTAAGGTACAAGATTTGAAGTTTGAAAGATATAGCCAATGGATTGCAGCCTGACATCAGCTTTTTCAACATCAGAAAGACTGGAAACGTCTTTTCCATTTATATAAATTTCACCATTATCCGGGGTCAAAAGCGCTCCGGCAATCGATAGAAATGTACTTTTCCCTGAACCCGAGGGACCTATAACTGCTGCTAATTCGCCTTTTTCAACTGCAAAAGAAAGATCACTTAATATTTTAATATTTTTATCACCGTCATTAAAGGATTTATTGATTTGTTTAAGAACCAAAGGATAATTTCCCATTATTCCACCCTTCCCATTGCCTGAATTGGATCTGCTTTTATGATGTTTATGCTGGAAATAAGTGATCCAAAAAGTGATACCATACACAGGATTGCTGCGTATTTAACAATCTGAACCATATCAAATACAAAAGGAATATTTGTTGGCAGCAAAAGTCCTGCAATCCATGTAAAAGCTATTGCTGCCCCTATACTTATCACTGTCAGCATTAAAACCTGTGCTAAAGTACTTTTTATTAAAAAGCCCGTTTTGGCTCCAATTGCCTTTAAAATACCCATCTGGCCCTTCTTTTGGATCGTCATTATATAGAAGAAAGCTGCCAGGACAAATACAGCAATCACAATCAAAAACGTAAGCATCATGAATAGAGAATTCTGTTCAGCCTCGTAGCCTGGAATACCGCTAATAACCTTCTCTTTTTCCACCCAAATGCCATCTGCAGCTTTGGTGATTTTATCCTGTAGAACTTGATCCTTCTCCTGCATTGCCAGAAAGCTGGCTTTTCCATTTGTTAGCTCACTCCAGTAATCAAGGGATATAAACGCAACTGGTGTATGGCTATAGGTTTGATGTACCGCAAATCCTGAAACCGTAAATATTGCACCAGTGCGCTCATCCTTCAGCACATCCCCAACCCTTACACCCTCATTCTTTAGAGAGCTATCCACAACCATAGAGTTTTTGGCAGTAAGTGCTTTACCCTTGATAACGCTAGGCTCTAAAAAACTGCCAGGATTTATTGCCATAAAGGTTACATCCACCTTTTGATTTTCCCTTCCTTGCAGTGACGCCATTTGGATGGCTGCAGGCTGAATTTTAGCCGAAGAAGATTCTATTTGATCCTTGCCAATCTCTATACTTGAACGATCTAACCTTAATTCTGCATCACTGGAAATAAAAAATGCTCCCACATCCATTGTTTTGAATGAGGATGCATTATCCATTGATAACCCGTTTGCAAGGCCATTTATGATAAAAACCAGCGCAGCGATAAAAAATAGAATAAAGCTTATTAGCAGATACCTTACCTTAAAAAAACGCATCTCCTTAAAGGATAATGAGAACATCTCCAATCACCTTCCTCTTCTTTCTTCTCCTTAACTATAGAAGTTGAATATGAACAGAAAATGAACAGATGTTTACAAATTATAGGATTAATAAAACATTAATGTTAACTTAAAACAAAAATAAGTTGACATATAACACAACCTGCTATTATCCTAAATTGTATAAATATTAATTCCCCAGGAGGCATGATATGAAAAAAGGATTAAGAACGATTGATTTAACATTGGCTGGAATGTTTGTTGCTCTTATGGCTGTAGGAGCAAACATTACCACATTTGTTCCGTTTATGGTGATCGGCGGAATTCCTATTACTCTGCAAACCTTTTTTGCCATTTTGGCAGGAGCCATTTTAGGAAGCCGCTTAGGTGCTATAACAATGGGAGTATATGCCTTCGTCGGTCTTGCAGGGGCTCCAGTTTTCGCTAAATTTGGCGGAGGGTTTGCTTCATTATTAAGTCCCACATTTGGATTTATCCTATCTTTTATTTTTACAGCTTATGTAACAGGCAAAATCATTGAAAAGAAAAAATCCCTGCCCGTTTATGTTACTGCTGCCTTATTAGGCATGATAATCAACTATGTATTCGGGACGAATTGGATGTTTATGGCTTACAAGCTATGGTTTACAGCGCCAGAAGGCTTTACCTATCAAATGGCATGGCTGTGGATGGTTGTCCCGCTTCCAAAAGATATTATTCTATCCGTTTTTGCCGGAATCATGGCTTACCGCTTGGAGCATAGAGTATTTGCCCGCAGCCAATTCAGAAAAATAAACCGCGCAGCATAACACAAGAGGAGGAGTTTCATGAATTATCGAGAGTTAGCTCAAAATGTATTGGAAGGATATGAACTGACAGATGCAGAGGCTTTGGGAATTCTAAATTGCGGAGATGAAGAACTGCTTGATTTATTGCATAGCGCCTATAAAATACGACATAAATACTATGGAAATCAAGTCAAGCTGAATATGATTATTAACACTAAATCAGGCTTATGCCCTGAAAACTGCGGCTACTGTTCACAATCGAGCATATCCACAGCTCCTATTGAAAAGTATAGAATGATGGATAAAAAATCCATACTCAAGGGAGCGACACAAGCTCACCAGCTTAACGTTGGCACTTATTGTATTGTGGCGAGCGGAAGAGGGCCAAGCAATAAAGAATTAGAAGAAGTTATATCAGCTGTTAAAGAGATAAAGGAATCCTATAATATGAAGGTTTGTGCCTGTCTTGGGCTCCTAAAGCCAGAACAGGCTGAAAAGCTGAAGGAAGCAGGAGTGGACCGCTATAATCACAATGTCAACACCTCAGAAACTCATCATGAAACCATTACTACATCACATACATACCAGGACAGAGTCAACACGGTCCAATTAATTAAGGAAGCCGGAATATCTCCATGCTCCGGTGTGATCATCGGCATGAAAGAGACCAAACAGGATGTAATCATGATGGCCAGAAGCCTTAAAGCTCTTGATGCCGATTCTATTCCCGTTAACTTTTTACATGCGATTGATGGTACGCCGCTCGAAGGTACAAATGAGCTGAATCCTCGCTACTGCCTGAAGGTGCTATGCCTGATGCGTTTTATAAACCCTTCTAAGGAGATCCGCATTTCCGGGGGCAGGGAGGTTAATCTTCGCAGTCTTCAGCCTCTTGGCTTATATCCAGCGAATTCCATTTTTGTTGGCGATTATTTGACCACCGCCGGCCAGGAAAGTACAGCTGACCATCAAATGCTGAAAGATCTCGGTTTTGAAATTGACTTTGTTTCTGATAATAAAGTGCTAACTTAAATCGAGTAGGAGGGGGT
>JAGGRA010000093.1 GCA_018613035.1 Pseudomonas sp. ISL-84
TCACCCCCTCCTACTCGATTTCCATCTCTATAGCTGTATCAATCACTTCCTGCGGTACTGTTATGGCTTCTACCTTATTGTAGTTGGAATATTGACCGTTCATGGTCTGTTTCATGGCGATTTTCTGGTCGTCAGCTGCAATTTCCATTTCCATGATCATGTTGAGCACGTTTGGATAGAACGTTTCTTTATCAATGACGATTTCATACTCAACACCATTAATTTTCATATTTTCAAGCATTTCCCCATTGGCAGCCAATTCAGGCGGCAGTGTTTCAGCAGCTGTTTCCCTCACAAATTCGTTGAACTTTTCTCCATTGGCCTTAAGCTTCAGAATATAGCTTTCAGCGTCCTGTTCAAATGTAAAGTCATCTGCAAACTGCTGAAGCTTTTTTAGTTCTTCGCCAGGATTTGTCTGCTGGCTGGACATCTGGAGCAAATCATCTGACATTTCTTTAGGGAATTTCATCCACTTCTCGCCTGCTGCATCAAAAAGGAACATGCCTTTCTCGGTAAAATAGCTTTCAATATCATAGGATTCTTCTGCGCCTTCCATTGACATTGTCATCTTTTGATAAAAAGCGGCAGGATCTGTTGTTACATCCATATCAATAACTGAATCAATATTCATGCTTTCTGCTGCTTCAGAATCAGAGCTCATTTGCTGGCTCATATCCATTTTAACGGAGAAGCTTTTTAGCCCTTCGGAAGCTTCTGTCGATTTAGTTAATACTTCCTCAAGTGTCAGTCCCGATTTTTCTTCCGTTTTGGTTTCTTCTTTGTTTGTTCCGTTGGCGTTTCCTGAAGCTGTTTCATCGACAGGCTTGGCTGTTTCACTGCACGCAGCCAGCATAAGGATCATAACAAAACCTGTCATGATTGCCAGAGTTTTTTTCAAGATATACACTCCCTCGTGTGTTAGTCAGTTGTTTTTACGATAAAAAAAGGAGAAAGTTTCAAAAATATGTATTTTCCATACTATTGGCCCAGAGTTTTTTTATAAGCCATTTCCCTTTATAATGATAACATCAAAGGATATTTTTACGAGTGAGGTAGAATATGGAAAAATTTTCGGATGCGAACGGAGGGGAAGTACGCCTCTCTTTTAAGAAGGGTTCCTTTGACAGCGAGCCTAAACATGTCCTTGTCATTTGCCGCTTTGAAGGCAAATGGCTGCTGACCAATCATAAAGAGCGCGGCTGGGAATTCCCCGGGGGCAAAGCAGAGAGAAGCGAATCTCTTGAAGAAGCGGCAAGGAGAGAGGTTTATGAGGAAACGGGTGCCATTCTGAAAAGCCTTGAATTTTTAGGAGAATATGAGGTTAGTGCGAATAACGGTCATTTTGTTAAAGCGGTTTTTTACGGAGAGGCCGGGCAGCTGGAGGAGAAACCACAATATTTTGAAACAGACGGGCCGGTTCTAATGTACGGAAATCTTTTGGAAGAAAGATGGGGAGATCAATACAGTTTTATCATGAAGGATAAAGTGATCGAAAAAAGCATTAAAAGAATAGTAGAAGAAAAATAAAAACGGCAATTTTTCGTTGCCGTTTTTGTTATGATCCATTTTTAATTAATTTTTTCTCAAGAAGTTCGACAAGCTGGTACATGATCGTTGCAAAAACAGCAATCACAAGCAGTGACAGCATGACAAGAGTGAAGTTAAAAACCTGGAAGCCGTAAATAATCATATAGCCCAGACCTTTTGAAGAAACAAGGAATTCCCCGACAATCACTCCAACCCACGATAATCCCACATTGACCTTTAATGTTGAGATAATGGTTGGAAAAGAGGCTGGCAGAATGGCTTCCTTAAAAATTTGCACTCTATTGGCACCAAAGGTCTGCAGTACCTTTATATAGTTCGGATCGACTTCTCTAAAGGACGTATACACGACAATGGTAGTGATGATGATTGAGATAATGGCACCCATGGCGACGATAGAGGTGAAGCTCGGGCCTAATGCAACAATCAAAATCGGGCCCAGCGCAACCTTAGGCATTGAATTAAGCACAACCAAATATGGATCAGAAATTTTTGAAATCATCGGTGACCACCAAAGAATCGCTGCTAGGAAAGTGCCTAAAAAAGTTCCGAGTATGAATCCGAATACCGTTTCTGACAAGGTATAGCCCAGGTCAATCATTAAGGTCCCATCCTGGATTTTTGTTAAAAGCAGACCCCATACTTTTGAAGGCGAGCTGAAGATTAAAGGGTCTACCCATTGTTTTTGGCTTGCCAGCTCCCAGCCTGAAAAAAAGACAAGAAAGATAACCAGTTGATAGAAGCGGACCCATCGTTTTTCGCGATTCAGTGATTGGATATATTTTTGATGAAGGAATTTAACGTTCTCCTGCGGGCTCAAGGGACTCCAGCTCCTTCCATATGGTTTGAAAAATGGCTGGGTATGCTTCATGATTGCGAGCGTTAAATGGAGTTGCATCTCTTAATTCTTTTGGAATGACAAATGTTTTATGAAGCTGGCCGGGCCTTGCTGAGAAAAGAAAAATGCGATCGCTCATGCTGATTGCCTCGCCGATATCATGGGTAACAAGAATGGCTGTTTTTCCGAAAGATTTAAGGGTGTTGGAAACCAAATCCTCAAGCTTCAGTTTCGTTTGATAATCCAAAGCGGAAAATGGCTCATCGAGCATCAGCAGCTTGGGTTCTGTCGCAAGCGTTCTTACAAGAGCGACACGCTGCCGCATTCCCCCGGAAAGCTGCTTTGGCAACTGTGATTCAACACCCTTAAGGCCCATTTTATCGAGGAGTTCCAGTGCGTATGCTCTTTTATCCTGTGAAAGGCTATTTCCTATTTTCAGTCCCAGCAAAATATTCTCTTCGATTGTTTTCCACGGAAAAAGATAATCCTGCTGCAGCATATAGCCGATTTCGTTTTCTGCTGTTTCCACCCGCTTTCCTTCAAGCGTCACAGCCCCTTCTGTCGGTTCAAACAGACCGGCTATGATGGAAAGCAAAGTTGTCTTGCCGCATCCGCTCGGACCGAGGAAGGAAACAAATTCCCCTTCCTCCACCTCAAGCGAAACATCGGAGAGGGCCGTAACAGCAGTGGTCTTCGTAAAATAAGTGTGGTGAATGGCATCTACTTTTAGAAAATCCATGTCGGCCTCCTCTTTTCAAAAATTTTATATAGCTGCGGTATTATTTCATTACACCATCGGCGATTTCTGTATTAACCAATGTGCCATGCTCGATGCGCTTTGGCAGCTCTCCCGCTTCATCCATGATGTTCTGCAGATTATCCCATTCTTCTGTATCCAAAATAGGATCTGTCGCAAAGGAACCCTGGCTCTTATAGCGGTCGACCACCATTTCGATTATTTCCAGCTCTGTGTTGTCAAAATAACCTTGGATGGCTTCTGCTGTTTCCTTCGCGCTGTGGGTCTCTACCCATTGCTGTGCTTTATAGATCGCCCTTGTAAATTTCTCGACCGTTTCTTTATTTTCATCAATATAGCTTTGTTTCGTCATGAATGTGGTATAAGGTACATGACCGGACTCCGTTCCAAATGAAGCGACAATATATCCTTTGCCTTCTTTTTCAAACACACTGGCAGTCGGCTCAAATAGCTGGACAAACTCCCCGGTACCAGAAGCAAAGGCTGGAGCAATATTGGCATAATCAATATTTTGAATCAATTCCATATCTGCGTGCGGATCAATTCCATGCTTTTTCAGCACAAATTCGCCAACCATTTGAGGCATGCCGCCTTTGCGCTGACCCAGGAATGTTTTTCCCTTTAGCATATCCCAGGAAAAATGATCGATTTTATTACGGGAAACCAGAAACGTCCCGTCTGTTTGTGTCAGCTGAGCAAAATTGATCACGGGGTCATTGGAGCCCTGTGCGGATACGTAAATGGATGTTTCAGAGCCAACGAGCGCAACATCCGCGCTGTCTGAAAGCAAGGCTGTCATCGTTTTATCCCCGCCTGCAGTAGTTGTAAGCTCAACACTAAGCCCTTCTTCTTCAAAAAAACCTTTTTCCAGGGCTACATATTGCGGGGCATAGAAAATGGAACGTGTTACCTCTGCAACGCGGACCTTTTGGACTTCATCCTTGCCGCATGCCGCCAAAGGAACAATAAGTATCGCCGTAAGCAATAGCAGTATGCTTACTTTTAACCATTTTTTCATAAGCCGTAAGACCTCCCTTATGATAAAAAATTTCAGATTTAAAAGCCTAGGATATCGTATGAAAGCAGAAAAAATGTGTGAATGCCTATATTAAAACTTTTTAGAAGCAGGGAAGAATGCTTATACTAGTAGCCGTAGCAGGAGAAAAGTTGAGGGAATGTGCAAAATTTTAAGAAATTAAACGAGCCGGACTTTTGAAATATAACGAAACTATTCAAGTGCCGCGCGGCAAGATTATTGTTATTGAATAGATTTGTGAATAGCAACATTGAAAAATAAGGTTGGTTGATTGGAGCGTAAGGTGCGAGATCCTCGAAAATGCATCCGCATTTCCTTCGTGCGGTGATTATTCAGAGCCGCTTATTCAAAGTCCAGCGGGAGGAGTGGGACAGGTGAGACCCCGCAGGCGCTGCGCTTCAGGAGGCTCACCGCCCGCCCAGCGGAAGCTTGAGCATCCTTAAGCGGAAATCAACCTCTCCTCACTACTTGTTTAAAAAGCACAGAGTTTGCGAAAATAGCCAAAATACAAGTGCAACTTCCCGGTCTGACGTCAATCAGCAAATAACTACTCCAAAAGGGAGATGGGAATATGAATTTCAAAAACGGGCAAATCATTGATAAGCAGAGATTTCCTTCACCTAACCCAGCAATCGAATTATCGGTGGTCACCTATTATGCAAACGGATTACATATCAAGGGTCTTCTCGCAGAACCAAAGGGAGAAGAATTGTATGATGGATTCCTTTATTTGCGCGGCGGTATTAAAAATGTCGGCAAAGTGAGGCCTGGGAGGATTGTCCAGTTTGCTTGTGAAGGCTTTATTGTATTCGCGCCTTTTTACAGGGGGAATCAAGGAGGAGATGGCAACGAGGATTTTGCGGGGGATGACCGGCAGGATGCCTTCGCAGCCTTCACTCTTCTCCAGGAGCATTCAAGAGTAAAAAAGGTTCATATTTTTGGCTTTTCACGAGGCGGTGTGATGGCACTGCTGACTGCAATCCAATTTCCTGAAGCAGCTTCAGTGGTGACATGGGGAGGAGTCAGCGATATGTTCCTTACCTATGTCGAACGCAAGGACCTTCGCCGGATGATGAAACGGGTGATAGGCGGGACCCCGACTAAATTTCCGGACCGCTATAAATACAGGACACCGCTTTTTCAGCTGGAAAAGATGCAGGCGCCAGTTCTGATCATCCATGGAGAGCAGGATCGGAATGTCTCGGTGGAGCATTCATTCCGCCTGGAAAAAAGGCTAAAAGCACTCAATAAGAAGGTGGATAGCTGGTATTTTAGAGAATACACCCATTACTTTCCCCCTGCTGTTAATCGGAAAACCGTTGAGGATTTAACAGCCTGGATGAAAAACTGCGAATGAGTATCTCTCTATTTTTCCTTTGGGACTTTCAGTGCTGTTGAAGGTGGGGTAAAATAGAGGAAATGATATCACAAATGAAGGAGAGATACCAATGGGTATGCCTTTGGAGTTAAATACAATGATCGTGACAAAGGGCAGGGAAAAGAGGCTTGATGAAAATTATTTTTCACTGGTCAAAGAAGGGTACAGACTATACCCGCTGGACATCCCGGTTGAAGTGAAAAGAACGATTGACGGTGACCTGAATGGCACAGGGATTATCAAAAAAGTGGAGTGGGAAAATAGCCAGACAGTTATTAAGTACCAACTAGTAGCATTAAATTCAACAAATTAAATGAGCGCCTGGACTATGTCCGGGCGTTTTTTGATGTTAATAAAATATTTCCAAAAAAACTGTAAGATGGAATCAAAAAATCCGTCCTATTTAACAAAGGGGGGGAAGTTGATGGATGCCGGCCGGCAAGTGGAACAATGGTTTCAGGAATATGAAAAAGATATCACCAATTACCTGGTGTATTTTACAGGATCCATGGATGTAGAAGATCTTGTACAGGAAACATTTTTAAAAGCATTTCAGTCCTGCGGACGTTTTAAATTTGACTCAAATCCAAAAACATGGCTAATCAGCATTGCACGCAATGCAGCCATTGATTTTTATAGAAAAAGAAGTGTCTGGCAAAACCTTAAGGAAAAATTGTCAAGGCAGCCTTCACAAATAGAATCAGCAATCACAGAAGAGCTATTCATAAAAAAGGCGGAAACTGCCCGGTTATTAGGGGCTATTCATACATTGAAAACGAACTACCGTGACGTAGTCCTGCTAAGAGGGATTGCCGAACTATCAGCTGAAGAGACTGGAGAGGTCCTGGGATGGACAGAAAATAAGGTGAATGTGACCTTTCACCGTGCAGTAAAAAAATTAAATTTGCTATTAAAGGAGGATGAGCAAAGTGACACATCTTTCTGATAAAGAGATGCTCGAGAAATTGAAGGAACTCCCTGCCCATGAACTAAATGGCGATCAGAAAAATAGAATTATACACAGCATTCGCAAACAAAAGGCGCCCAAAAGAAAATTTAGTTTTTCTTTTCAACGGGCTGGTGTTTTGGCTGCCATTCTTTCAGTACTTATCATTGCCCCTATTTTAGTTTTGGAGAATAAAAGCGAACCAGAAAATCATCTGGGAGGAGTGGTTGAAAGAGCGGAAAGCGGTGAATATTTTGCGCTTCTTGGTCAAGATGGGAAACCTGTCTATCCCGATTCAAATTTTGGCATTCCTGGCAGGGTCAGTTTGTTAAGTCCTCCTGAATGGATTGCCGGTGACGGCAGAAGTGTAGCGAAAATCATGGTCTATTTATGGTGGAAGCCTGGCGAGCAGGTTTATCAAAATATGAAAGTGGAAGCAGTCCATGTGGATACTGGCTTTACACAGAAGATTGCTTCATTCCCCTTAAACGCAGGTATTTATGGCTCTGATGCCCACGCTTTGACAAGCTTCAAGCCTTTTGAAAAACATGGCATCTGGAATCTGAAGTTCATGTTTGGAGAAAGAACGTTTGAAGAATTCTCCATATACGTGAAGGAATCTTATGTAAAAATGGGTGACTCCACATTAATGATTTCACAGGAAGACCTGGTGGCAGGAACCTTTAAAAATGTAAAGATCGAGGTTGAAGGAGAAGATCTGCCTGAGCAAGTGGAACTTGAACTGTTTAGTTTCGAAGACGGAACAACTGAGGTATTTCTTTTTTCAGGAAAAACAGATTATATTAAAGCAGACTCTGGTAAAAAAGTAAGCATGTATACTGGTGATATCGTATTTAACAAAAGCGGTAGATACAGACTGGGTGCTCTAAAACAATCAGTACCCATTGAGGTGAGGAAGCCGGTTGATGAGGAGGATTAGCTTAAGGAGGAAGCTAATGGTAGCCTTTCCTGTTAGAAAAGAAAACGCTAAATGAGAGGGAAGGGGGAAAAAGAGATTCAATCATACGATTCTATCTGGTAATTGAGAGAACAGACAACTAATAGCCGAAAAAACGTGAATACCGGGAAATACAGGAATAAAAGGACACATGCAATAACCAAGTAAAAAAGGAATTGCCGCTCTCAAACGGCAATTCCCTTTTTTATTATGCGATTGGTCCGCCTTTTTCTTCGATTTCAGAGGAAACGCTTGTGAATTTCTTGAAGTTCTCACGGAATTTTGATGCGAGTTCTTTCGCTTTAAATTCATAAGCAGCCTGGTCAGCCCATGTTTTGTTTGGCTGAAGGACTTCATCAGGTACACCTGTTACGTGCTGTGGAATTTCAAGGCCAAAGATTTCGTCTTTGATTGTGTCTACGTTGTTCAGTTCGCCTTCAAGAGCAGCTTCTATCATTGCACGTGTGTAGGCAAGCTTCATACGTTCGCCGACTCCGTACTCTCCGCCAGTCCAGCCTGTGTTCACAAGGAAGACTTTTGCGTTATGCTCATCGATTTTTTCACCTAGCATTTCAGCATAGCGGTTTGCAGGCAGCGGAAGAAATGGTGATCCGAAGCAAGTTGAGAATGTTGCCTGCGGTGATGTAATGCCGCGCTCAGTTCCAGCAAGCTTGGAAGTATAGCCGCTTAAGAAATGGTACATTGCCTGCTCTTTTGAAAGTTTAGAAATTGGAGGCAATACGCCAAATGCGTCAGCTGTTAAGAATACAATTGTATTAGGGTGTCCGGCAATGCTTGGGTCAACGATATTATCGATGGCCTGCAGCTGGTATGCCGCACGTGTATTTTCAGTTAGTGTGCTGTCATCGTAATCAGCCACGCGATTTTCGCTGTTAATCACTACATTTTCCAATACGGCCCCAAAGCGGATTGCATCGAAAATTTGCGGTTCTTTTTCGCGTGATAAGTTGATGCATTTCGCGTAGCATCCGCCTTCAATGTTGAATACGCCATTTGCTGACCAGCCGTGCTCATCATCACCGATTAAGCGGCGGTTTGGATCAGCAGACAATGTTGTTTTTCCAGTTCCTGATAAACCGAAGAATAAAGCAACATCGCCTTCACGTCCAACGTTTGCTGAACAATGCATAGGAAGGATTCCGTTTTCTGGAAGCATATAGTTCATCACAGAGAAAATGGACTTTTTCATTTCGCCAGCATATTCTGTACCACCGATCAAAACAGTGCGGCGTTCGAATGAAATGATGATAAATGTTTCGGATTTTGTGCCATCAACAGCAGGATCTGCTTTGAAGTTAGGCGCAGAAATCACAGTAAACTCTGATTCATGGTCAAGAAGCTCATCTTCTGCCGGACGAATAAATAATTGGTGTGCGAACAGGTTGTGCCAAGCATATTCGTTGATGACCTGGATTGGCATGCGATGCTTTTTATCGGCACCTGCAAAGCCTTTGAAAACAAATACTTCTTCTTTTTCTTTTAAGTAGTTTATTACTTTATTATAAAGATTAGAGAATGCTTCTTCAGAAATTGGCTGGTTTACGCTGCCCCAGTCAATTTTATCTTTATTTGATGCTTCTTCAACAATGTATTTATCTTTAGGGGATCGTCCTGTATACTTTCCAGTAGTAGCACGTACGGCACCAGTTGATGTAAGAGACCCTTCGTTACGGTTTAAAACTTTTTCCACAAGCTGAGGAACAGATAATTGTACTTGAATGTTGCTGCCATTTAGTAATTCGCTCAATTCGTTTGATATGCTTACAGAGTTCATCTGATGAATACCTTCCTTTTTCCGATTTTTTTATGAAAGTGATTACATCTCAAAATTAGTATAACACATTAAATTAATTAGTCTATACTATTGTGATAAATTTTTACCCAATGTTATAGAAATATCACAATTAGACTAAAAAATACATTTTAACGCCTTATAACCGGTATATGTTAAAATAGAAGAAAGTGTTAAGTCTGAACATGGGACTGGTATTAATGAAGACAATTGCCCTTTATGATGGAACGTGCTCTTTATGCAAGGAAACGAAGCGGCTTTCTAAAAAGCTTGATTGGCTGAATAGGGTCGAGTGGGTTTCCTTGCAGGAATATGAAAAAAATCCGAACTCCATTTCGTTTTCCAAACAGGAGTTGCGAAAAGAACTTCATATCATTAGTCCTAATGGTGATATTAAAAAAGGGTACTATGCCGTAAGGAGACTTCTGCTGCAATTTCCTGCAACCTTTTTAGTAAGCATTCTATTATATATCCCATTTACACCTATAATCGGAAATCCCATTTATCAATGGACCGCTAAAAACAGGCATAAATTCTTAAAGAATAAGTGTGATGACGGAAGCTGTTCTCTGTAAGGGTATCACCTTATTTTCTTAAGGGAAATTTTAATAAAGAAATTGATTAAAATTTGTTGACATAAATCGATAAAATACGGTATGATTCAACCTTGAACGGATACTCTCTTATCCCGAGCTGGTGGAGGGACAGGCCCTATGAAACCCAGCAACCTGCTAAAAGGCAATAAACAGCAAAGGTGCTAACCTGACGCAAGGACGTAATTCCTTGAACGATAAGAGTGAAAGGCGCGAATTGATTTGCTTTCAACCTTTTCACTAATGAGAAGGTTTTTTATTTTGCTTATCTAGCTCCAGCACCCAGCTCCTCGAGGTCATAAGCCATTCCCTTGCAGAAGGCAAAAAACGCCTTCCTTCAGGGCCTGTCTTATGCTTGTCGGAGCTACCCGGGTGCTTGCGCTTTTAAACTGGCAATGAAATGAACGGCTTTTGGAATGTACTATTTATGTGAGTTTTATGGCCTGGCTCTGCTAGCGAGTTTGCTTTTTTAAAGGCAGCTTCCAGCGGTGCTTAAGAAAATGAACCTTGGCTTTGTGGTCAGCGTTTCCAATTTTCTTAATAAAAACTCCATGTTTATTTCATACTACTAAGGGAATGAGTTCCGTATCAAACAGAGATCCTTGAAATGCCAGGAAAAAGTTTTTTTTGAGGCTGCTTCCGCGTTTCTAATTCTCGCTCAATTTTCTATTTATAAGGAGGAAGCCAGATGTCAACAAAGCGTCGTTTGTTTACTTCTGAATCAGTTACTGAAGGTCATCCGGATAAAATTTGTGACCAAATTTCTGATGCAATTTTAGATGCGATTTTATCTAAAGATGCGAATGCCCGCGTTGCTGCAGAAACTTCTGTAACAACAGGACTTGTATTAGTCGCAGGTGAAATCACAACATCTACATACGTAGATATTCCAAAAATCGTTCGTGAAACGGTGAAAGAAATCGGTTATACCCGTGCTAAATATGGTTTCGACTCTGAAACATGTGCAGTCTTAACTTCCATTGACGAACAGTCAGCGGATATCGCCATGGGTGTTGACCAGGCGTTGGAAGCACGCGAAGGAAATATGAGCGATGAGGAAATCGAAGCAATCGGTGCAGGAGACCAGGGCTTAATGTTTGGCTTTGCCTGCAACGAAACAAAAGAGCTTATGCCTCTTCCGATTTCTTTAGCACATAAAATATCCCGCCGCCTGACAGAAGTGCGCAAAGAAGAGATTCTTCCCTACCTTCGTCCGGACGGCAAAACTCAGGTAACGGTTGAGTATGATGAAAATGACAAGCCTGTCCGTATTGATACGATTGTTATTTCCACTCAGCATCATCCGGAAATCAGTCTGGAGCAAATCCAGCGCAACCTGAAGGAACATGTCATCAATCCGGTTGTTCCGAAAGAACTAATCGATGAGGATACAAAATACTTCATTAATCCAACAGGACGTTTCGTTATCGGCGGACCTCAAGGGGACGCAGGGTTAACGGGACGAAAAATCATTGTAGATACTTACGGCGGTTATGCACGCCACGGCGGCGGAGCGTTCTCCGGTAAGGATCCTACAAAGGTTGACCGTTCTGCTGCCTATGCTGCACGTTATGTTGCGAAAAACCTTGTAGCTGCTGGTTTAGCAGAAAAAGTGGAAGTACAGCTTGCATACGCTATTGGTGTAGCACAGCCGGTATCCATATCTGTAGATACATTCGGCACAGGAAAAGTAGAGGAAGATGTGCTTGTTGATCTTATTAGAAAGCACTTTGATCTTCGTCCTGCAGGCATTATTAACATGCTTGACCTTCGCCGCCCGATCTATAAGCAAACAGCTGCTTACGGCCATTTCGGACGTACAGATGTTGATCTTCCTTGGGAGCGTACAGACAAAGCAGAAATTCTACGTTCTGAAGCCCTTTAATCATAAAGCGGGAGTTGCATTTAATATGTAACTCCCGCTTTCTTTTTTACGTCTTTAAACATATAAGGGAAAATTCACCCGTTTAGGGTCTTTCTGCCCTTTAGGCGTTTACCGATTTATGTTATCGTATAAACTTCTGATAATGGTCTTATTTTCCGCTGAGGTTTTTTTCATAATCCCCGTGCTAATTTAAAATGATTAGTGGTAGTATTATAGGGTATGTTTTTTAAAGACAGAGGAGCCGTTTAGGCTATATTAAATAACGAGAAAAGAATGGAGTAGGTGACGTACATAATGTGTGGTTTTATTGGTTGTGTACATGATAAAGCACAAAATTACCGTGACGCAGATAAAGAGCAATTTGAAAATATGAATGATATCATTACCCATCGTGGCCCGGATGATTCGGGATATTATTTTGATGAGCATATCCAATTCGGCTTCCGGCGTTTGAGTATTATCGATATTGAAAGCGGACATCAGCCGCTGACTTATGAAAATGAGCGTTATTGGATTATTTTTAATGGTGAAATTTACAACTATGTGGAATTGCGTGAAGAACTTCTCAATGCAGGCTTAAGCTTTGAAACTAGCTCTGATACAGAGGTTATTATCGCCCTATACAGCCATTTAAAAGAAAAGGCTGTTGAAAAGCTTCGCGGCATGTTCGCTTTTGTAATTTGGGATAAACAGGAGCAGTCATTATACGGAGCAAGAGATCCATTCGGGATCAAACCTTTCTTTTACTATGACAAAGGGGACCGTACCTTCTTTGGTTCAGAAAAGAAGAGCATCCTATTGGCGCTGCAAAATGATGTATTGAATTATGATTCCTTGCAGCACTATTTAACCTATCAGTTTGTGCCTGAGCCAAATACGATGTCAGAAGGAATCCATAAGCTGGAGCCAGGACACTATTTTACGAAAAAAATTGGCGCTCCAATGGAAATCAACCGCTATT
>JAGGRA010000094.1 GCA_018613035.1 Pseudomonas sp. ISL-84
TGCCGGGCGCACATGTAAAAAACGTTCGGGCCATCCGAACGTTTTTTTATGCTGCTTTAAAGAATTCCTCCCATTTTATAACAGTTGTTTTCTCCCTTAATACAAAAACTAAAATAGCAAGAGAAAACAAGATTATCAGAATCATGGATGGAGTAAAGCGGCTGATGAACTCCCCAAACACGGTATAAAAGATTGCAAGAGGCAAATTGCTGACCCAGGAATTTTTCACATACTCATTAAAATTCTTATTTCTTTCCATTAGGCAAAAGTTGAGTAAATGATAGTGAATAAAGGGAATAAGCCTTAAGACAGTTACCTGCCCGACAGTCAGATTCCGGTACTCGCCGAACCACCTTTTCTTTAATAAAGAAAGCTTTTCATGCGTTCTTGGCATTTTGCTGATCATAAAATAAAAGAGAATACTGCTCATCATTAATCCGAAAATCGAGAAAACAGAGCCATAAAAGCTTCCAAACAGAACTCCTCCTGTCACGCAAACAAGCGCGACGGGAATAAATAAAACCTGCCGTATCATATGAAAAAAAATAAAAGCAATGGGAGCAAGAATTCCAGCAGTCTCCACGATCACAAACAACAGCGACAATTGATCATTCATGCATCCACCTTCTCCCGGCTGTCATTCTGGGTGTTCACTAAAGCTTATGGAGGGCCATGCCTGCTTATGACAATTGAATGATAAGGTACAGGATTAACCCTGCTTCCAGCAAGGCTAAAAAAGGCAGCCCCATTTTAAATTGCAGATGTTTTGTTTTATGCCTAAATGTGTTCATTCCAATTGTCATCCCCGCAGCACCGCTAAAGAAAGCCACAAGCCACAAATTCCTTTCACTGATCCGATACTGATTTCTTTTGGCTTTTTCTTTATCCAGCTTCATCAAGACAAAACCGGCCAAATTCATAACCAAATAAATGAGAACAATTAATTTAATCATGCATATCTCCTTTGTATGTATTACGCCTGTAAGAGCTTAAGAGAAGTAAAGGCATTTTGTCTATATATAAATAGCAATGTTCTTATGAAGGGATTGCTATGTTCTTAAGAAATAGGCTCTGTTAAAGCTTAATGTTGATTTTTCACTTAGTTGATTGGAGTGGAAGGCAATCGACTCCTGCGGGAGGAGTGGGACAGGTGAGACCCCACAGGCGCGAGCGCCGAGGAGGCTCACCGCCCGCCCCGTGGAAAGCGATTGCCTGGAACGGAAATCAACAGCCCCATTTAACAGAGCAAAAAATAAAAAAGCCACTCCCGTTTAGAGAATGGCTGTTGAATATATATTATTTGCTAAGCTGCTGCTTTGCAACTGATGCTAATTCAGCAAATGCTTTTTCGTCAGCGATTGCTAATTCAGCAAGCATTTTGCGGTTAACTTCGATGCCAGCAAGCTTTAAACCGTGCATTAAACGGCTGTAAGAAAGACCGTTCATGCGAGCTGCTGCGTTAATACGAGTAACCCAAAGTTTGCGGAAGTCGCGCTTTTTCTGGCGACGGTCGCGGTATGCATACATTAGGGATTTCATAACCTGCTGGTTAGCAACTTTGTATAATGTATGTTTTGAACCGAAATAACCTTTAGCTAATTTAAGAACTTTTTTACGACGTTTGCGAGTAACTGTACCGCCTTTTACACGTGGCATATTATTTCCCTCCTAATTTCGAGATATTACTTAAGATTTACTAGTAAGTTACGGATGCGCTTGTAATCGCCTGAAGAAACAAGAGTTCCTTTGCGAAGCTTACGCTTTTGTTTTTGAGATTTGTTAGCGAACATATGGCTTCTGTAAGCATGAGAACGCTTCAGTTTACCAGAACCTGTTCTTTTGAAACGCTTTGCAGCGCCGCGGTGAGTTTTCATTTTTGGCATGGGGAATTCCTCCTCTTACTTGTCGTTTTTCGGTGCTAAGACCATAAACATGCTTCGGCCATCCATTTTTGGATGTGATTCCACTGCTGCAACTTCATTGCAGGCTTCCGCAAAGCGGACTAGAACACGCTGGCCAATTTCCTTATGCGTAATGGCACGTCCTTTGAATCGGATCGATGCTTTTACTTTATCGCCTTTTTCAAGGAATTTAATAGCATTGCGAAGTTTAGTATTAAAGTCATGTTCTTCAATAGTCGGACTAAGGCGAACCTCTTTTATACTGATAATCTTCTGGTTTTTGCGAGCTTCTTTTTCTTTCTTCTGCTGCTCGAACTTGAACTTTCCGTAGTCCATGATACGGGCTACAGGAGGTTTCGCATTCGGTGCAACCAGAACAAGATCAAGATTTGCACGAGAAGCAATTTCAAGTGCGTCGAATTTTGATTTAATTCCTAACTGCTCGCCGTTTTGGTCAATAAGACGGACTTCGCGGGCGCGAATGCCCTCGTTTAACAACATATCTTTGCTAATAGCTAGACACCTCCAAGGTTTAATGCGAACACAACGTTTGGGTCAAGAAAAGCGCAAGCGCCTGCTGGAGATTGACAGCTCCATAAGCTGTCAACTGCACCGGACCAAAGCTGAATCGCAAGTTATGCAACATTTCTCTTCCACAGAGGGAAGCAGAACTGTTTTTAACCAAATAAAAAAGTGCGGATGAAAACACCCACACTTACGTATATAAACAGAAAATGTTCACGTAAAACCTGCCAACTGCACTTTGCGTCAATCAGGTGAGAAGCGGGTGCTTCTTCTTTTCCTCAAACTGTATTCAATTACCTTAGATACTATATCACAAAGTATGATTTCGTGTCAAACGAATAACTTTTATCACAACGAAGAAAAGCATAACAAAATATATCACCTTTTGCAATATGGTTTTGCTAATTTCTTTTAAAAAGAAATAAGTCCCAGCTTTTTTCAAGAGTCAAAATATATAAACGAATAAATATATACCAACGAAAACCGCCCATATATCAACGAATCGTTCTTAACTGAGTTTAAAATAGAAAAGGGCTGCAGACTGCGCAGCCCTTTCATACCTATATTAACGTTTAACTTCAGCTTTTAGAGCTGAGATGAAATCTTCAAATGGAACTGTTTCTGACTTTTGCTCTCCATACTTGCGTACATTGACAGCTTTTTCAGTTACTTCATTGTCTCCGACTACAAGCATGTAAGGAGTTTTTTGCATTTGCGCTTCACGGATTTTATAGCCGATTTTTTCATTGCGGTCGTCAAGCTCAACGCGGATGCCTTCTGCCTGAAGCTGCTCCTGTACTTGTTTTGCATAATCAAAGTGCACATCAGGAGACACCGGAATGACCTGGACTTGAACAGGCGCTAGCCATGTTGGGAATGCTCCTTTGTATTCTTCAATCAGGAATGCCACAAATCGTTCCATTGTGGATACAACACCGCGGTGGATAACTACAGGGCGATGAGGCTTTCCATCTTCTCCTACATATGTTAAATCGAAACGTTCAGGCAATAAGAAGTCAAGCTGGACAGTGGATAATGTCTCATCCTTGCCAAGTGCAGTTTTAACCTGTACATCCAATTTCGGGCCGTAAAAAGCTGCTTCGCCTTCTGCCTCAAAGTAATCCAGGCCAATTTCATCCATGGCTTCTTTCAGCATTGCCTGTGCCTTTTCCCACATTTCATCATCATCGAAATATTTCTCAGTATCTTGAGGATCCCTGTAGGATAGACGGAATGAATAATCATTAATATCGAAATCCTTATATACCTCTAGGATCAAATGAACAACGCGCTTGAATTCTTCCTTAATCTGGTCAGGACGAACAAAGATGTGCGCATCATTGAGAGTCATTCCGCGCACGCGCTGAAGTCCGGATAGGGCCCCTGACATTTCATAGCGGTGCATTGTTCCAAGTTCAGCAATACGGATAGGCAGCTCGCGATAGCTGTGAATGCCGTTTTTGTAAATCATCATGTGATGCGGGCAATTCATCGGGCGCAGAACAAGCTGTTCATTATCCATTTCCATCACCGGGAACATGTCCTCTTGATAATGGTCCCAGTGTCCGGAAGTTTTATAAAGATCTACACTTCCCATGATTGGAGTATACACATGGTTATAACCTAATCTTTCTTCCTTATCAACAATATAGCGCTCGATGTTGCGGCGGATTGTTGCCCCTTTCGGCAGCCATAAAGGCAAGCCTTGGCCAACCTTTTGAGAGTTCATGAACAGGTTAAGCTCTTTGCCGATTTTACGATGATCACGCTCTTTTGCTTCCTCAAGCAAACGTAAATGTTCAGCCAGGTCTTCTTTTTTGAAAAAGGCTGTTCCATAAATACGCTGAAGCATTTTATTATCACTGTCGCCTCTCCAGTATGCCCCGGCAATGCTTAATAATTTAAACTCTTTCAGCTTTCCTGTTGAGGGAACGTGAACGCCTCGGCATAGGTCAAAAAATTCACCCTGCTCATAAATTGTTACTGTTTCATCTTCTGGAATGGCTTCAATCAGTTCAAGCTTATATTCATCACCAATTTCCTTATACATCTCAACAGCTTCATTGCGGCTGACTTCTTTGCGGTTGATATCAATATTTTCATTAATGATTTTTTTCATTTCTTTTTCAATTACAGGAAGGTCCTCCGGCGACAGGGATTCTTCCAGGTCTATGTCATAATAAAATCCGCCTTCAATAACTGGGCCGACACCTAGCTTTACATTTTTATATAAACGTTTTATCGCCTGCGCCATCAAGTGGGCAGTACTATGGCGAAGAACCTCAAGCGCGTCGCTGCTGTCAGCTGTGACAATTTCAATAGCCCCATCCTTTTCAATTGGACGCCGAAGATCATACATTTCTCCATCCAGCTTTCCGGCAATCGCCTTTTTCTTTAGGCCCGGGCTGATCGAAGCTGCAATATCTTCTGTTGTCGTTCCCTTTGGAAACTCCTTTACAGCACCATCTGGAAACGAAACTTTAACAACTTCTGACATGATATTTCCTCCTTTTTATGTTAGCGCAAGATAACTGAATTCAGATGTTCTTGCGTTTTAACCTTTTACAGATGGCCATGTTAATAACCTGAAACTCAGCCAAAAACAAAAAAACCCGCCCCTAAAAAAGGGACGAGTTATTATTAACACGCGGTTCCACCCTACTTCTCATTTTCTCATGCGAAAAATGACTCTGTAGTAAGATAACGGTCTTTTCCCGCCAGCCCATTTCCTGGCTGGAGTTCAGAGGCGGTAAGCATTCGAATCGTGTTAGGAAGGTTTCAGCCTTGCCTTCCCTCTCTTTGAACCGTATAAGAATACCCTTATCCTCATCGCAACTTTTGCTTGAATAACATAATATGTACGTTATTATAGTTTGTTATTTCAGGAAAATCAAGGGTATATCTTACATTTTTTCATCAGCTGCGTAAGGATAGATTCTTTTATTTTCATAAAAACCTGAAATGGAATCCAGTACAAGTCTTTCTTCAAATATGTTGCGGATCGTTCTGACCAATGGCTGTTCATAGTCATCTGAATAAAGATAAATACAGGATGGAGCAATGGAAAGAAGCGGGGCAATCGTTACGGAGTCAACATATACCGGATGATTGGATAAAAGTTTCCGGTCAATCATTCTTAAAAGCTCTCCCCGCTTTATTTCAAAAAATTGCTCATCATAAAAATGAATGCCCTCATCCATAAGTACATGGATCGTATCCAGCTTTGCCTTCCTGCCTGATAAAAAATCTCTTAAAGTTTGAATAAACATTTGATATTCCTGCTCCATTTTATACTCATCGATGGATACTTCCACATATTTGGCCATTTGATCCATAAGCGGACGCATCCGAAACTTTACAAAGGAATCAAAGGAAAACGATATATTATTTTGAAAGAGCTGATCGATGGCACTTTTCAAACTTTCCTTAACATCCACATCGCTTACAAATGCAGCGAGATCCTCACGGTTTCCTTCCAATATGGAGCGGATAATTTCAAGAATCTGCTGCTGTTCACCCTCATCTTCATAATAATAGTTTTCCATGAGGATTCTTCTAAACCAGTCATCCTGCTTCCTGTTGACAATAAACTGATAAAATACTTCTTTTACAGACTCCAAATCTATTAGGTTATGTTCAATAAAGATTTTAACTATATGTTGACCTTCAAATTGAAGAGTTTTTTTATCGGTTTGGTTAGAAAACAGCAGCCGCTCATGAAGATTCTCATAAAAATTCATTGCATCTGTACTGCTTTGGAAAATGATTTCGATCAACCAAATCCCCCCTTTATACAAATCTCTGTTCTATGTATATGGAGAACTTGGCCAAATTAGAAGTCAGGTTTGTTCTTTTAGCAATTTAATACAGGGAAAAATA
The DNA here is from genome assembly GCA_018613035.1 of Pseudomonas sp. ISL-84. GTDB lineage: Bacteria > Bacillota > Bacilli > Bacillales > Cytobacillaceae > Cytobacillus. Next base: position 6,306 of record JAGGRA010000094.1, read on the forward strand.
GTAATACAAAAGGAGCTGCCGGACATGACACGGCAGCTTTCTTTGTTAAACTCTTCTGTTCGGGCCTTCCACAAGGACTGGATCTGCAAGGTATTTGATCCGCTCCATTATTCTTCTGGCCTTCATTTTTTCTTCTTCGCCGCGCTGGCTGTAGGATAGATGATGCTCCAGCCCTTGGAAATCGAAGTTAGAGGTGAAAAAGGTAGGAAGGCTTTCCTGCATGCGGAACTGCAGAATTGGACCTAAAATTTCGTCCCTTGTCCAGCTTGACATCGTTTCGGCACCTATATCATCAAACATTAAAACAGGTGCTTTTTTGATTGTTTCAATCTTGCTATTTAAAGTATGGTCTCCAATTGAATTCTTTAATTCCCTGAACAGCTCAGGGACATATACAATCATAGAAGATACTTTTTTACTTGCCAGCTCATTGGCAATGGCTCCAAGCAAATAGGATTTACCGACACCGAACTTACCGTAAAAATAAATCCCCTTTTTCTTAGAGCCTGGCTGATAGTCCATTACAAATGAAGCTGCCTTATCGACTGCCAAGATACGATCGTCATCATCATAGACAGAGTCAAACGTGGCATGTAAAATATCAGTTGGGACATACAGACTCTGGATAAGCTTTTCATTTTTCCTCTTCTCATCATTCATGACCTTGCGGGGGCACTTATCGTACTTCAAATCAATAATACCCCTTTGAATAACAAGTTCAGGGTGATAGCCCTGCATAAAATTGACACAGCCCTCAAGACTAGTGCATTTATTGCACTCCTTGCTTTGCTGTGTATACTCAAATAACTTGATCAGGCTTTTTTCAACCATTTCAGATGTCACTTCATCCTTATTTTCCCTCAAAAAAGCCTTTACCTCCGGGTGATTCAGCGTTTGATTTCGCATCATTTCATACCTTTTTTGGAACCCTTCATTGCCCGCAAGGCGCCTAAGTGTTTCATTGATCTTTTCCATCAATCAGTCACCTCCTGTGATCGAAGTTTTTTCAGTTTTTCTTTAAGCTCTCTTTTTTTCATTTCAAGTTCATCCTGATCCTTGCCGCTCTTATGCGGCTGGTCATCTGTTTTTTTACTGCTTGTTTCACTTTTATCATCAAACCAGTCAGGAAGCATTTCTGTCCTGATAGGCTGCTTTTTATTCGCTTTTTTATTAGGTGTTTTCTTTCCTTCTGCCCAGTCAAGATATTGGCGATGCTCTTTTTTAGCTAAAAGCATGGCCTCCTGGGGGGTTTTGATCTTTTTTCTGGCCCAGTGACCCGCTATTTTATCAACGTAGCCTTTGGTCAATTTCATATCTGTTTTTAGCATAACATATTGAATCAGTACATTAATTACCCCAGGCAAAAGCTTTTGCTGGAACATGACATCCTCAATGATTTGCAAGTCACTTTTTGATGGCTCTGCTCCTCCGGATATATCTTTTAAAAGCTCCCTTGGTGATGTGATTTCCAAATAACGGATCAATTCCTCTTCCTGCGTCTTTGGCTCATTTTTATGAGTTTGGTGCACAGCAGGCTGTATCCGGTCAATAAGGGATGGAAGCTGATCCTGGTTTTGAAATTGGTACCAATCGCGTGCAGATTTCCTTAATTCTTCAACATTAATCTCATTGTCTACATTTACAGCACTGATCACTATATTTTTCATTTGAATCGGATCAATTCCATACAAAAAAGCAAGATTGCTGATGGATTCCTTTACTTTAGCTGTAAGGGCTTTTTTCGGAACAAGCGATTCATTCAGCCCCGCCTGAAGCAAATCAAAGTTAAAAGCTTCATTGGAGATCTGGATTCCCTCTTGTTCTTGTCTGCCTATATACCCCTGCCCATTCGGCTCGTTCATAAGCTGCTCCATATCCCTGTCAACCTCAAAAGTGCCGGGATGCCCTGATTCATATACATCCTGAAAAGCCTTGGTTACTTCTTGATACCCTTGTTTTGGATGCACCTTTTGATCCGAAAAGAAGCGTTTCAGCCTCATAAATTGGTTTTTACCCAATTTTCTGTAGAGATAAATATTTAGCATGCCATCAAGGAAAAATTGTTCTGGTGTTAAAGGAGGGAGCAGCTCATATATAAACGACCGGGTATCATCTTCCTTGTTTACATATACCTTTAGAAGCCCGATTCCCTCCAGCTTGAGACGAGCTTCATAAATTTCCTTAAGCCCCATGCCCATAAAATTCATCAAGCTGTGGTGCGAGTTGGAAGAAGACCAAAGCCGGTTTTCCTCCAGTTCAGCCCAGAGGGTCATATATAAGCTAAAACAAGTTGAACCAATAAGAGGCTGGTACAACAGTGTCATCACTTTTCGGTCATATTCATGCAAAAGCCCGCTGGCGGCTACTGTGTATCTGTCAATTGGAAGCATTTCTTGCCAATGCTGGGCCATAACGATCACCTTTTTCCGTTCTATTTTTATCTTGTTTGTCTTGATCATGATTTTTCTGCCGTTTGCCGGTTCCCAGTAAGAGAGTGGCGTGCATCTGTATTATTAACTAACCTATTACCCTGGCCAGGGGTTTTTCGTCTTTATTCCGCTTGATTAACTACCATATTTCCTTGACCTGGTGGTTTTTCGTCGTTATTCCGCTTGATTAACTACCATATCCCCTTATCCTGGTGGGTTTTCGGCGTTATTCCGCTCGATTAACTACCATATCCCCTTATCCTAGTGGGTTTTCGGCGTTATTCCGTTCGATTAACTACCATATCCCCTTATCCTGATGGGTTTCGATCCTTAATATAAGGTGCCAGAAAAATCCCTTCCAGCACATGTT
>JAGGRA010000095.1 GCA_018613035.1 Pseudomonas sp. ISL-84
TCAATGGAGCGGAAATCAACGGGCAAGCTTTATAGTCCAAAAACAACAATCTATACGAAAAGAGCCTTAACTAAAGACTATATTAAAACTCGTTGTTGATTTTGACACCCTGTTGATTGGAGCGGATGGCGTGAGTGCGCCGAGAGCGTCAGACCGCCCGCTGTCCGCTGGGCTCCCGGAGCGGAAATCAACAGGCACAAAGCCTATTAAAAAAAGGCCTGCCCCATAACAGACAGACCTTTTTGCTTAACTAAGCTTCTGCCTCTGCCAGTTCTTCAGGCAGTTTTTTCTTTTTCAGCAGCTGCTTTAGTTCTCTTTTATATTTTCTTTTTGTGAGGATATACAGAAAATCCCCCTGCTCAATAGTCGTGTTTCCTGTTGGTGTAATAAGCTGATCTTTACGGATAATAGCATTGACAAGGGCACCTTCAGGGAAAGGAATCTCCAGGAGCGTATGCCCAATAATGACGGCATCTTCTTCTATTTCATATTCAATCATTTCCGCATCTGCCTTGCCGAGGGAAACAAGCTCAAGAGAGTGCATAGGCGTTGCTTTTTCAGGGCCTGAAAGACCCAGCTTTTCAGCAAGAATAGTGATCGTCGATCCCTGGACAAGGGCGCTGGTCAGGACGACGAAAAAGACAACATTGAAAATGACATGGCTTCCTTCCACACCCGATAGCAGCGGAAAAGTGGCAAGTACGATTGGTACTGCTCCTTTCAGTCCGGCCCATGATAGAAAAATTAATTCTTTATGCGTGTAGCCCATTTTAATCGTAGACAGGTAGACTGCTGCCGGCCGGGCAACAAAAATTAGAAGAGCAGAAATGGCAAGGCCTTTTAATAATATGTCCGCATGAAAGAGCTCATCGGGAAAAACCAGCAGCCCCAAAATGACGAACATCGAAATTTGCATCATCCATGCAAAGCCTTCGGTAAAGCGAAAAACGGAATGACGGTAAGCAATATCGGTATTTCCGATGATAATTCCGGCAACATACACAGCCAGCAGCCCGCTTCCCCCGAAAAAAGCAGTAATGCCATATGTCAGCATCGCAAAGCCGGTTGCGAATACAGGATAAAGTCCGCTGGAATCCAAATTAATGCGATTAAGTGCGAATACAGCCAATTTACCAAAAAGCAGCCCGAGCAGCAACCCGACGCCCATCTGGATAAAGAATGAACCTATGAGAGAAAACATACTTGATTCCGGAATTGTAATGAGTTCGATCATGGCAACAGTCAGGAACACAGCCATTGGATCATTGGAGCCTGACTCAGCCTCCAGTGTTGCAGCAATTCTTGGCTTAATATTTTGGCCTTTTAATACGGCGAAAACGGCAGCAGCATCTGTTGAACCGACAATTGCGCCAAACAGAAGGGCAACCACCCAATCCACCCCGAGAATGAACTTGGCAGCGACTGCAACGAGCCCTGTAGTGATAAGAACTCCAAGGGTTGCCAATGATAAAGAAGGGGCAACAACAGTCCTTACAGTTTTCCAATTTGTCTGCAGCCCTCCCTCAAACAAAATAATAATAAAAGCAAGTACGCCAATCATCTGTGCAAGTCTGGCATTATCAAAATAAATGAAATGACCCAAAGCCATTCCGACAGCAATAAAGAGAACAAGGGCCGGCACTCCAAGGCGGGCGGAAAACTTCGTTGTCAGAACACCGATTATAAAGAGAATGGCAGCTAATAATATAAGTGCATCAGTTTGCCAAATAATCTCAGCCAATTTAATCACCTTCTTTCTATAAATTCACATCAAGAACAATGGGAACGGAATGGCGGTCAGAAATGCCGAGATAAGCCAGGGTTTCTGCAGGCGAGGATTGCTGCAGCCTTTTTTGAATCAGCGAGATCGCAATTCCCTTTCGATAAGCATGTAAGGCAAACGTCTTTCGTAGGGTATGAGTGCCAACGGGGCCTTCTATTTCAGCTTCTTTAGCAGCTTCATTTAAAATGCGGTAGGCCTGCTGGCGCGTAATCGGCGCATTGGCCTTTCTGGATTTAAATAAATAATCATCTGATGTAAGAAATCCTTCTTCAATCCAGTTTAGGATGGATTGACGGACATTTGGGTTTAAATAAACAGGCGGATTATTGTATGGAGTAGAGGAAAGAAAGGGAAGAACATGATTGTTCTCATCGAGCACATCCTTGACCAGGAGGTTCAGAAGGTCATGAATGCGTACACCGGTGTTTATGCCAAATAGGAATAAACAGTAGTCCCGGGAAGACCTGTGCTCCAGATATTTTTTCATCACTTCCAGCTTGTCAATATCTTTTATTGCTTCAACAGTCTTCATTTGATCACCCTATAATGTAACATAAGTTTATTATACACTATATTATGTAACATTACATTTCATATGCACTTTGAAAATGCACAAAAAAAAAGAATCTGCCCCGAGGCAAATCCTTTATATCGATTTGAATAGATGGATCATTCCTTCTTCCTGTAAATATTCCTTATATCCGCAGCTTTTATAAAGTGTAACAGCGCTACTCCAGGACAAATGAGTTTCAAGGACGATTTTTTTATAACCTTCTGCTTGTGCCTGGCTCTCCAGTACTTGCACCATCGTTCTGGCAATTCCCCTATTCCGGAATGCTGTTTTCACCGACATTCGCTGAAGCCTGCATATGTCCCCGCTCTCTTTTGTCAGCGCACCTGTGCAAACCATTTCCTCCCCTATAAATCCAATCAGAAAAAGGCTTCCTTCCAGACTATAGGTTTTCGTAATATTATTTAAATCAGGATTTAAGGAGTGGTCGATGAATCCGAAGCGCTCAAGGAACCCTTCCAGAATTAACTGTTTCGCTGCAGCTTCATATTTCTTTGTAATTTTAAAGGTCTTTAACTCTGCTTTAATCATGAGGACCTCTCCTATTTAACTCGTCAGCCAGATTGGCAATGGCCTTTCTCACTTCCGACACGTTTTCACCATGGTTCATATGGTTTCTTGCATGCAGGAGCACCGGCCTTACCGATTCGACCGAACGCCCAAACTGATCCATCCATTCATATCGCGGAACCATCCATGTATGAAAATGGTGAGTGGTATCCTCATTATAAAAATAGTAAACATGTTCAATCCCCAAAACTTCTCTCTGTGATTTGCGGATTTTTGATAAAAGATTGATATACTCTGCTCTTTCCGTTTCGGTCAGTTCATCGAGGCATTTGATGTGTCTTTTGGAAGCCAGAATGACGAGCCCCTTCACAGGATAAGCAACATCCTGGTGTGCATGAAAGTTCTCTGATTCAAAGATCGTTCCGCCATCCGGCTCTATCATTCCGCTGGTAATAGCACAGCTCAGGCATTCCACTTCAATTGTCTTTCCATTTGCAAGCGTAATCGTTTTCATAGATTCTCCTGTTTTTTCCTTTTATGATAAAATATAGACGGTGAAAAGAAAATCCTTTTTTACAAATCTATAAGCCTCAAGTCTTAGCTGAAATTAAATCTGCGGCTCAATGTGCTCAGCTGAGGATTTTCATAAAATAAAGATAAGAAATCTAATGAATGAAAGCAGGGATTATGTTGAAAAGGATTTTTATGATTTTTATCATCCTGGTCGGCTCTTATCTATTGTTTACTGGTGTCACTAGCTGGATGACCTTCGGAGGCAGCGCAACAGAAGCTTCCATTAACGATCGAACGGACTTGATCAGCATCGATGTTTCCGGTTCAGATACTGTGATTATTCCGGAAAAGCGCAGCGATGTTAGAGCCCAGCTTGACGGCAAAGGGAAAGTAACGGTTAATAAATCCGGAAATGAAGTTCATGTGGAATACAAACGTAAATGGCTTGATGGCTTCAATTTTTTAACAATAAGAGCAACTTGAAGATCTATATTCCGGAAGATTACAGCAGGTCCATGTCGATTAATATTGGTTCTGGGCGTTTGGATTTTGCAGGTGAATCTAAGAGCGAACCATTCGAGCTTGAAAAACTGGATGTCGATATGAGTTCCGGAAAAGTCAGCCTTTCAAATATTAAAGCGAATGAATTTGAGCATGAAGGTTCCTCAGGGATGATGGATGCCGATCATCTGATTACCCGCAGCGGTGAAATTGACATGAGTTCGGGAAGAGTAAAAGTCCAAAACTACCAGGGAAAATTGGATGCGGAGGTTTCTTCTGGTCAGCTTGATATTATGATGGAAAAACTAACCGATTCCGTAAATGTGGAAGCAAGCTCGGGCTTCGTTCGCCTTGATTTGCCTGATGACGCTGACTTTACACTAAAAGGGAAAGCGAGCAGCGGACATATCAGCAGCAGCTTTTCGCTAGACGAGGAAAATCGGGATAAGAATGACATTTCCGGCAAGCACGGAACAGGTGAACATGATATTAATGTGTCCGTATCGAGCGGGAAAGCGGAAATTAAATAAAAATTGGAAAGGCCGGGAAACCGGCTTTTTTTGATGTGCTTTAGGATGGTTAACCACGGTCTTCATTGGGAAATAACCTTATAACTGATATTTTGATAAACGAAACTTTCAAAAGGAGGGAATTTTTTGAGGATAGCGATTTTATTGGCTATGGTACTGCTCACGGGGTGTTCAGCGCCTTCCGGAAACACGGGGCAGGAAACTGAAAAAGAGTCTGTTGAGCAAGAGAACGGCAAGGTCCTGATTGATGCTCCCCATTATTTGCAAAAGCCTGAGCTGGAAAGAGGCTGCGAAGTCACCAGCCTGGCCATGCTTTTAAATAATGCGGGAGTGGAAACGGATAAAATGACACTATCAGAGGAAATTAATCGGGTCCCTTTTGAAGAGGACGGCTACAAAGGAAACATCCATGAAGGCTTTGTAGGCAACATGCGAACATTGGATGAACCCGGACTTGGAGCCTACCACGAACCTGTGGCAGAACTCGCTGAAAACTACCTGCCGGGAAAAATTAAAGATCTGACAGGCAGTGATTTTGATAAAATCATCGAACAGCTTGATGATGGGCGCCCTGTATGGGTCATTATTACAAGCACCTATGACGTCTTGCCTGAATCGGAATGGGAAACCTGGGAAACAAAAGATGGCCCGATAAAAGTCACTTACAGAATGCACGCCGTTTTAGTCACTGGCTATGATGATGAACATATTTATGCAAACGACCCGCTTAAAGAGAAAAACACCCAATACCCAAAGAATGAGTTCATTGCCGGCTGGGAGCAGATTGGAAAACAGGCGATTACGTATGTGGATTAAGGAAAGGATTCCGGGAGGGAAAACCTTCGGCTGGGGATAACTTTAGGGAATGAAGAATGATCGATTATTATGTTGTGGATACTTTTCGAAAAAGAAGCTAATGCGGTGAATTATCCACTAGGTGTGGATAATTTTAATTGAAAACACCTTGTATTGTGGATGACTTCAGAAAAATAAAAAAAGTCAGTGAATTTTTTATCCACAATTAGAAAGAATCCTTCGGTTTGAATTCCCTTAGCCTAATTTGGTGGATAAGCTGTGCATAAAATAGATAAGATCGCTTTTGCAAGTGAACACATTCTTATGTGGTGGATTAGTTGTGTAAAGTTAGATTATTAGATCCGATTCTTATTTAAAAAGACAATTATCCTCAAGCCGAGGATGCTTGTGCATAATAATGATAAAAGATCCTCATTTTAGGGATCTTTTATCACTATGCGAAAGCTTCGGACAGCAGCCTGTAGGAATTCAGCTTGTCCTGAAAATCATAAATATTGGTGATGACCATGAATTCATTTGTTTGATATATTTCACTGAGCAGCTGCAATTCTTCTTTCACCTTTGCAGGCGTACCGATGATCATCCGTTTGCGATTTTCCGCGGCTTTTGCTTTTTCCTCTGGTGTCAGAGTGATGCTTTTTGCCTCTGAGGGTGCGATAATCCTCGTGTCCCTCCCCTTTTCTACCGCCAGCAGCCACATGTCCTGGCTTAATGCCAGCTCTTCCGCCCTTTCCTGTGTTTCGGCACATACAACAAAAATGCACACATTTGCCTTCGGTTTTGATAGCCCAGCTGAGGGCCGGAATTGACTCATGTACGTATCCATGGCCCTTTTTCCGTTGGCAGGAGTTATGAAATGGCCGTATGTAAATGCGGTTCCATACTCGGCAGCCAGCCGTGCACCCCGATGCGTTATACCCAGCATCCAAATTTGGGCTGGATCAGCCACCTGTGGAATAGCTTCAACAGTCTGATAAGGATGCCCCTCTGGCAGTTTCTTGTATAAAAAAAACTGGAGATCCTTTACCTGCCTCGGAAATTCGTTCAGGCTTTTTCTTACTCCATCAGTCAGCGCGAGCCGGGTTGATGCAGAACCTCCGGGTGAACGGCCTACACCAAGGTCGATCCTGCCAGGAAATAGAGTTTCTAGCATATTAAAATTTTCGGCAATTTTATAAGGGCTATATTGAGGCAGCAGAACTCCTCCTGAGCCAACACGGATATGGCGGGTGCTTGACGCAATATGGGAGATCAGGACTTCTGGAGAGGAACCTGCTATGCCATTGGAGTTATGGTGTTCGGCTACCCAGAACCGGGTGTAGCCAAGCTCTTCCGCGGTCTGGGCAAGCTTTACTGTTTTGCGGAGAGCATCACCGGCAGATTCCCCTTTCGTGATGACTGATTGATCCAGTACGCTAAGCTTCATGGGGCAGCCCTCCTTTTTGTGAAAATGATCTTACCATACGGAGGGCGCTTTTCTCAAATATTCAATTTGAGCAGGCGGTTTATTAGGAATTTTACATTCTTTTTGGTAGTATATGAATGATTTTTTTAAGAGGAGGAAAAAAGATGCATACATTAAAAGGCAAAACAGCACTGATTACCGGAGCTGGCAGAGGAATCGGGCGTGCAACCGCTATCGCGCTTGCAAAAGAAGGTGTCAACATCGGATTGCTGGGGCGCACAATGGAGAACCTTGAAAAAGTGGCAGATGAACTAAGCCAGTATGATGTGAATGTTTCTGCTGCTGCAGCTGATGTTGCCGATCTTGAAGCTGTAACACATGCTGTTGAGCATATTAAATCGGATCTCGGTTCTGTGGATATCCTGATCAACAACGCGGGCATAGCCAAATTCGGCGGCTTCCTGGAACTTTCACCTGAGGAATGGGACAGCATTATCCAAGTTAATTTAATGGGTGTGTATAATGCTACAAGAGCAGTTCTGCCTGATATGATTGAGCAGAAGTCCGGGGATATTATCAACATTGCATCCACAGCAGGCCAAAAAGGCGCCCCAGTCACAAGTGCATACAGTGCATCCAAGTTTGCGGTTCTAGGATTGACGGAATCGCTAATGCTTGAAGTGAGAAAGCATAATATCCGTGTAAGCGCACTGACTCCAAGCACAGTTGCAACTGACCTTGCGATTGAAACAAACCTGACTGACGGCAATCCTGAAAAAGTAATGCAGCCGGAAGACCTTGCAGAATTTATCGTGGCACAGCTGAAATTAAATCCGCGTGTGTTTGTAAAAACTGCTGGCATGTGGTCGACAAATCCATAAATGTTAATGGCAGATCCGGTATGGGTCTGCTTTTTTTAGAGGATATAGCGTTTGCCTTTGTTTTTGCCGGTGGACTCTTTGGCGGCGGAGCGGAGGAGTCCCCAAAAAGAGGCTACCCAACAAGGATAGCCTCTTCCCTCTTTAATTAGCGCTTCTTTTAAACGGCCACCAGTTTGCCTGGCCAAAGTTTTTGACCATGACCGGGATGAAGAGCGGCAGCATGACCAGGGCGTAGAGCATGAGTCCGATGAGGACAATGGATGCGATTTGTAATAGTGATAGCATTCCGGATGGCATCATCGCAGCGAATGTTCCTCCGAGGATGACGGCGGCCGAGATGATGACGGTACCCATCTTTTTCATGGATAGCAGCATGGCGTCTGCTATGGATAAATCGCGATATTCGTTAAAGCGGTCCATTAAGAAGATGCTGTAGTCCACGCCGAGTGCAACTAAAATAACAAACGCGAAGAATGGAACCGCCCAGCTGATGCCTGAGTATCCGAGAAGGTTCACAAAAATGGCCTCATTCATCGCCATGCTTGTATAGTAGGTCAAGATCAGTGAACCAATTAGATAGATTGGCATAATAATAGATCTGAATAGGAACACAAGGATAATGGAAATACCTAGCAGCATCAGCACAACTGTACGGGAATAATCCTGGTCTGACATTGTGCTTAAATCGGCATTCGTACTTGTAATACCGCCGACTGCCACAATGGCATTTTCAAGTTTTGTTCCTTTTGCTGCCCTTTCAACCGCTTCTCTTATTTCATCAATCTGGCCAATTGCTTCATTGGAATAAGGATTGGCTTCCAGCACAACGTCTATTGTCATCACTTTGCGGTCTTCAGACATGTACGCATCGAATACTTGTGCAAACTCTTTATCTTCAAGAACTTCTGGCGGCAAATAGAATCCGTCCATACTTTCCGAGCTTGATAGTCCTGCCAAGTACTCCTGTGCTGAGCCCAGGCCTTCTGATACCTGCTCCAGGCCATCTGCACTCTGGCCAAGTCCATCTGTCAGCTGGGTGATTTGCCCGCCCAGGTCACCAAAGCCTGCAAGCAGCTGTTCCTGACCTCCATTAATTCCAGCCAAACCGTTTGTCAGCTGCGGGAAGCTATTGACGATTTGTCCCTGACCGTCGGCAAGCTGGTCAAGACCTGCCTGCTGTGCATCGATTCCATCGATTAGTTTTTGCAGGCCAGCAGCTAATTCTTTTTGGCCGCCTAGTGCTTTTTCAAAGTTTGTATTAGCTATTTCCAAGCCAGCCTGCAGCTGGGATAATCCTTTGTTGGCTTCAGTAATTCCTTCAGAAACCTTGGGCAGCTGCTGCTGAAGACCTGCTACCTGGCCTTTGATTCCTTGATATTGCTGATCTTGTGCCAATTCAGGATATTGGCCCTCAACATAGTTAAACAATGCTGCATTAGCCTGTTCAATGCCTGCAGATAGCTCATTCAAGTTGTTTTGAATTTGTTCGTACCCGCCAATTAAGTTAGGAATGTTTTCTTCCGCAGATTCATATCCAGCTAAAAGCTGCTGGTAGCCTGCAAGGAGTTCCTCCGCTCCTGCCTTCGTTTTAGCCAATCCGGCTTTCAATTCCTCTGAACCTGCAGATCCCTGGCGAATACCGTTTTCAATTTTAGCAAGATTGGTTTGGATCTCGCCTAATCCGAACTTGATTTCATTTGTACCGGATATTAAGTCATTGATTCCTTTAGTGGCACCTTTCAGTTCAGGCTCCGATTTGGCCAGTTCACTGCTCGCTTCATTCAAGCCGTCCGAAATCTTATTCAGGCCGTCTTTTCCTTCTCCTAGACCTTCTTCAAGAGTTTCAGCTTGCTTGGCAACAAAAAAGTCTTCAATTGGCTCACCAGTCGGTCTTGTGACAGAGCGGACTGTATCAACTAAGTCTACTTTTTCGACTTCCCGGCTTATCTTTTCAGCCAGGCCTACATATTCTGCTGAATCCATAGCCTCGTCATTTTTCAAAACGATTTGCGTCGGCATGGATTCTCCTGGGCCAAAGCTATCGGCAATGGCATTAAAAGCTTTGATGGAGTTAACATCTCCGCCAATTTCCTCCAGTGAGTTGTAAGATAATTCTCCGTCATATGTCACCAGGAACGGTACGCAAACAGCAGCCACGATAAGCAAGGCCAGAAATGGACGTGCCAGTGAGAAGCGTCCGACTGTACCCCAAAGCTTACTCTCGCCATGCTCAGCACTCTTTTTCGATGGCCAGAATACCTTCTGACCTAATACAGCCATAAAGAATGGCACAATCGTAAACAGCGCAATAAGAAGAATCGCTACCCCAATTGCCACAGCTGCCGCGGATTGATAAAGAATAAATTGCGAAAAGCCTATCGCAGCAAAACCAATCATAACCGCTACGCCACTGAAAAAGACGGTGCGCCCCGCATTGCGGTATGTCGCGACAATCGCATCAGCTGTGCTTTCGTTATATGAAAGCTCTTCTTTAAAACGGCTCAGCAGCAGGATGCAATAGTCTGTTCCGATTCCGAACAAAATTGCAACTAGAAAAATCTGTGTGTAGTTTGAGATCGGAAAATCCAATTTATCAACTAAAAAAGCAACAATAGACTGTGAAGCAAGATACGTAAAACCTACTGTCAATAACGGGATGACCGGGGCAATTACGGATCTGAATACCAGCAGCAAAACAACCAAAATAAAGACGACTGTAATCCCTTCAGTCTTTTTTAGCCCTTCCTGGGAACTCGTCATCAAGTCCTCATTTATCAGCCACTCGCTCGTATAATAATAATCTACTTTTACATCATCGATAGCTGAATATAACTCTTTCCTCAGCTCAGCTGCCTCGCGGTCATCCCAGCTGACACTGACAGAAGCCAGAATCGATTTACCATCCTCCGAAACGAGCTGTTCTTTCAAGCTTTCTTCGTTAAAATGAGTCAGGATTTCAGTAATGCCAAGCTCGTCCCTTTTTTCTTCAAGCGTGCGGATGGCTTTTTCCGCTTCGTTTATTTCTGCATCAGTCAGCTTTTTATCATGATGAAAAACAAGCGCAACCTGGGTCTCATCCCCGCCGCCTTCCTGCTTTTGCACTTCTTCCATAATCTCTCCGGCAAGGGTCGAAGAATACTCTTCAGGAACGGTGATCTGCCCCTTTTCACGGACGAGATCTGCCATGTTCGGTGCTGCCAGAAACAAACCGGCAACTATGGCAATCCAGGCAATAATGACAAGCAATTTTCTTTTAATAATTGTATGCACTCTTTATTCCCCCGCTTTATGATCTGTGCTTTCTAATAAGACTTTGTTCAGTTTTTCAAAGGTTTCAATAAACTGCTGGATTTCAGTCTGGTCAAATCTCGTAATCAGTGATTCTACAAGCTTATGGATTTTTTCTTCTGCCTCAGCATACAGCTCATTGCCTTTTTCAGTCAGAGTCAAATACACAACCCTGCGGTCATTTTCATCGCGCGTCCGCTGGATCAGTCCCTTCTCCCACATCCGCGTAATCATCGCGGTAATCGCACTCTTTTTCACATCAAATACTTCCGCAAGCTCGGACGAAGTACAGGAACCCACCTGATTTATGTACCTAAGCGTATAATGCTGATCATTGGTAAGATCACTGCCAATCTGATCCTTTACAAGAGAAGCTGCCTTTTTTTCCACAGAAAAAGAAACAGCTATATACCGGTCGACCAACTCCTTAATATTTGGCACACTCACTTATATATTCACCTCACACCTAAATTATTCTATTGTTTAACTGTTCAATTATTTAACTATTAATGTAGTTAACTTTAATGGATGGAGGGGTAGTTGTCAATCCTTATAAACCTTTCCAACTCTAAAAACAAAAAAGACCCCAACACTGGAGCCTCTCCCTTTAAAAATCGATCTTAATCTTCTCTGCATCCTCAATCTTTTTCCCTTCAGCATTGAAGACGTCACTCGTCGTAATTTCGATATCTTTCAAATTGGATTTTTCTATAATAAAGCCGATGTTGCCGGCCTTCGTTTCGTTTGGTCTTATTTCTTCATTTAATCCATCAAGATAAATATCATTTTCCCAGGTGACTTTTTCTCCTTCGCTTGTTTCCATAATAGCCACAGGGGCAAAGTTTACTTTTTCATCGGATGTGTTTTTGATTTCTGCAAAGACTTTGACAAAGTCGAATTCTTCGTCATGTGTCAGGGTATGAAAGTAGTCCACTAAGCTGTAATCTGGTTTTAAATGCATGACTTTTGCTTCGGTAATTTTCAATTCAATCGGACCCATGTTATAGGTTCCATTTTCATTTTTAACTTTTTTTAAAGTTATTTCGCCTTTTTCATCCAGGTGAGTCTGCCCAGCTTTATACAGCTGGCGGTCATCCGGAACCTGTGGGTTGGGTGCATAGTTTTTCATGGCTTCATTCTCAACCTTAGCTTCGGCGCTGGCATCTGCAGGCTGTTCGGGCGTACTGGAGCAGCCAAATAAAACGATAGATAAGAGAGCAATCATTGTGATAAGTTTTTTCATGATGATCCCCCTTCAGTTGTTTGTAAAAAAGTTCCCGCTGCTCTATGAAAGCAGCGGGAGATTAAGATTTATTTATCTTCAACCTTTACATTGGTCTTCAATAATTCAAAAATCAGTTTAGCTTGGTCAGTATTTTCAAGTTGTCCCGCAAATCGTTCGCTTGAAGGTCCAAATGCGTAAACAGGTACGTCTTCACCAGTATGGCCGCCTGTTGTCCAGCCAGTATGGGAGCGCTCGTTGAAAATTTCTTCAATAGCGTTATCAATATCTGTTACCTTTTTCGTTTCGGCAGCTTTTTTAACAGATTTGATTTCTTCAGCTGTCAGATCAAGCTCAATATATTGCTTCAAAGTATCCTCTACACTTGCACCATTGGCCATTTCCTGAGCCATAAAGTCTGGTGTGCGCTTAGCAGCTTTAATCGGCTCGCTGAACCAGTTGTAAACCCCGTCAGAACCGATCGAGTAGCCGCCAGTTGAGTGGTCGGCAGTTGCAACAACAAGAGTATGCTTGTCCTTTTTCGCAAACTCGATCGCTGCTTTGAATGCTTTTTCGAAGTCTTCCATATCGCTCATAGCTGAAACGATATCATTATCATGACCCGCCCAGTCGATTTGGCTTCCTTCTACCATTAAGAAGAAACCGTCCTTATCCTTGTTCAATCGCTCGATTGCAGAAGCAGTCATATCTTCGAGTGAAGGAACATCCTCTTTGCGGTCAATCATTTTAGGAAGGCCGCGGTCTGCAAATAAACCAAGAACCTGCTCGTTTTGATCCGCCAGCAGTTCCTTGCGGTCTGTTACATAGCTGAATCCATCTTTCTTAAACTCTTCTGTAATGTTTCTGTCTTTGCGGATGAATAAATCGGTTCCGCCGCCAAGAAGAACATCAACCTTATGCTCGCCGTTGATAAGCTCATCATAGTAATCATCAGCAATGGCGTTCATATTTTTGCGGCTTTCGTCATGTGCACCGAATGAAGCAGGAGTCGCATGTGTGATTTCAGAAGTGGCCACAAGTCCTGTCGCTTTTCCTTGCTCTTTCGCTGCTTCTAAAACGGTTTTCACTTCAGAGCCATCATTATCTACTGCAATCGCATTGTTATAAGTTTTAATCCCTGCAGACATGGCTGTTGCTGCAGAGGCGGAGTCTGTTACATTTTGTTCCGGATCTTCCGGGTAAGTCATTTGCTGGCCGACCAGATATTTATCCAGCTCCGTACGCTCAACAAATTTTGTGCTAGGGTCGTCTTTCAAATAGCGGTATGCAGACGTATAAGATACGCCCATTCCATCTCCGATCAGGAAAATAACATTCTTGATCTCTCTATTATTTGATTGTCCCTTTGCTTCTGTTTGCTGAACGGTACCCATTAGTCCGCCAAACGCAACGGCAGAAGCAGCAAGGACCGGAAGTGCTTTTTTTGTGAACTTCTTAAATGTCATTCTTTAGAACCTCCCTGTTAGTAACTTACAAGTAAAAGTATAGGGACATAGTGTAAATGAGAGATTAATAGAATGTAAAAATCCTATAACACTTATGTAAAGATCCAGTTCTTTGTCTTGGCTGTGTTAAAGCTAAATGTTGAATTTAGCACCCTGTTGATTGGAGTGGAAGGCACGAGACTCCAGCGGGAGAAGCTGGTCAAAGGGAGACCCCACAGGCGCAAGGCGCCGAGGAGGCTCCCGGACCGCCCGCGTTCGCTGAGTGCCTGGAGCGGAAATCAACAGACAAGTTTAACAGAGCCTTTACTTTGCTTTATTAAAATTTTTTATGTAAAATCCATAAAAACAGACGTTAATGATAAAGGAGCGATTTTTAATGAAAGTATTGGCCCTGCTTGGAAGTACAAGAGAAAATGGCAACTCTGAGTACTTAGCCAAAAAGATTGTCGAAGGTACCAACCATACCCTTGTTAAACTGGCAGATATGCATATAGAGCCGATTGTTGATAAAAGGCATGCCGAGGAAGGCTTCTCACCTGTTGACGACGATTATGAAAAATTAATACAGCACATGCTGTCGCATGATGTCTTTGTGTTTGCCACACCTTTATATTGGTATGGCATGAGCGGCCCGATGAAGGACTTCTTTGATCGCTGGTCACAGTATTTAAGAGATGAGCGATTCAATCTTAAAGAAGAACTGGCAAAGAAAAAAGCATATGTCGTGATCACTGGAGGAAACAGCGCCAAAGTGAAGGGCTTGCCGCTTGTCCAGCAATTTCAATACATATTTGACTTTGTCGGGATGGAGTTTGCTGACTATATCATTGGAAGCGGAGTTAAACCGGGAGAGGTCAAGGAAGATACCCTTGCTTTGGCAAAAGCGGGACAGTGGAATCAGTTATTTTTAAAATAATGCCGTCTAAAGGACCGTCTAGCTGTACGGTCCCTTTTTTCTGAGAAAAGCAGCCAGCATGCCTCCATATAAAAGATGACCTGACAGCCAGAAAATAATGGCTGCAGCAGATGTCATCTCAGGGGTGCGGTCGGATAAGGCCGTCGTTGGATAAAGCAGCAGGCCGATAATGATAGATATGGATACACTGCGAAAAATAATCTGCTTTCCGGTCCATTGAAATTTTTCTATTAGATGAAAGAGGATGACAGCCAAGAGGACTGAAATGATTAAATGGAATAAGAATTCCACAATTTCAGGGAAACGATAGCTATTTAGGATCGGGATGTAATCTACGTTGAGGAGCAGTGTATATACTTTTATTCGGGTAATAGACTCAATGACTTTAAAGAATAGGCCGAGAAAGATGCCTGAGATAAGGCCTGCGGTGATTCCTGTAGAAATATTTCGGCTCACGTTGTTCGTCCCTCCTTAAAAAGGATTCTGATTTAACACCATTATATAATTACATTTTATTTGGAGACAGTTTAAGTCGGTTGTTTACAACTTCAACCACTTTAAATTAAAATAAAATAGAACACACATTCCCTTTTGGGAGGGGGTTAAAACATGAATAATTGGGAGGCAGCATATATTGCAGGGATAATAGACGGAGAAGGAACAATCACTTTAACCAGAATGCATGCCAGTGAGCATCGAAGGCCATGCATTACCATTGCATCAACCGATATGGAACTATTAGCATTCCTGTAGTGCGTT
>JAGGRA010000096.1 GCA_018613035.1 Pseudomonas sp. ISL-84
TCAACAGATGCAAGGCCAGTGTGCCTGACCCCCACTAACCTACCGCTTTAGAGTGCCGGTGGTCAGGCACCTAATATTTTAACGGAAATAGAAATGATAAGAATGATATTGTCGAAATATAGAGAAAATAGATTGACAAAATTTAGAATTCTATTAAACTAAAAATAGTTCTATCCTCACCTTCTTCTTTAAATATGCTCTTTATATTAGCTACTCCGCATGTCTTTATCTGCCTTTTTCTTTTTCCAATTGAAGCCACATTAAAACACCTTCTCTTCACTCGTATTAACACTCCCTAATTTTAAAGATTGTCCGAAGTTCAAATGACTAGATAATGGAGATGATTCATTCATGGCATCGATTTTGTATGCTATTGAATGCCCTTGTTGTGGGCGTTCTGCATTTGAAGATGATTATTATAAAACTGATGAAAAGTTCATCTTTTGTTTGAGATGTGGATTTAATTACACCAAAACAATTGAGAAATATACCAAAGACAATATTGAATACAAGGAAGAGAAAATTGAAGGTCACGGTATATTTATATTAGTGAATAAAGACGGAAGTCAGGAAAAGATAATATTAAATTCCAGCCTAACTAACGAATTATTAGAAGAATTGAAAGCAAAAGTAAATGACAACAATGTTAACCAAGAAAAAAGTTACTTAATTTCTCACGAAAACGAAGTATTTACAATACTATTTGGCAACCCGCCTGAAAATTTTTATTTGTCATTTGAAGAGTATCGAGAAAAGATGTTTGCGAAGTATGGAGTTCCTGATTTTGATTTTATGGTTCCGATTGAGGAATAGGTATTAATCTTCGAAGATAATAACAAGAATTAATAGCAGAAGATGTTGCGGATGGAGGTTTTCAATTGTTTAATTTTTGTGGGTTGTCCACTGAATTTTGATTTTCCTTTGTTGGCTGTTCAGAGCTGTTAGACAGGTGGATTCCAGACCAATTCTGTTTGCATTTCTTGTTGGAAATTTTGGCAATATGGATGGACCTCATATCCTGCTCTGTAGGCACTGCTCATTTAGATAAGGCATGAAATACCATTGGATAGGAGGATAGATGCAGTGGGATTTGAAGGAGAATATCAGACCTTTATGAATGCTCACTTGCAGGCAAGAGCAGGTGAAAGGTTGCGGCGCTTACAAGAAGGTCACAGCCAAGCTGAAAGAATGTTTTTGAAGCAAGTATGGTGGCCTTTATTTTACCATTTCCGCTACCTTCATCCGGAATATGAAGTCAATGATTTCAAGGATGGCAAAAGATATCTGGACTTTGCTTATATTCGTCCCGCAATTCGGATATGCTTTGAAATCGACGGATATGGCCCTCACCTGAAGAACATAAGCAGGTGGCAATTTTCAGACAGTCTAGAACGTCAAAATCAGTTGGTGATTGACGGATGGACCGTAATCCGCTTTTCTTATGACCAGGTTAAAGAGAAGCCTCGTCGGAGCCAACAGATTGTCCAGCAAGTGATTGGCCGATGGCTGGGTGATGAACTGGACCAGACCTCTCTGTCATTTGTCGAAAAGGAAGTGCTTCGGCTAGCAATTCGAAAAAGAGAAGCCATATTCCCTTTAGAAGTTCAGAAATATTTGAAGCTAAGTGACAAGACGGTAAAAAAAGTACTTTCTCAACTAGTAGATAAAAATATGTTGATTCCTGCAACTGGGACCATGAGGATCCGCTCTTATCGGCTGGGGAATGAGGTTAAGCATCCGGTCTGATAAATAGACGGAAAAATTCCGCTTAGTTAGTAAATAGTATTGAAAATAGCTTAAATAGAAGGAGAGATTCCGCCTATTGCCTCAAAAATTGCGAAAATAGGGGACTTTGTTTCACATAACCGGAAAGCCTCCGCTTATTCACCCCGAAACGTGCTCCATTCTCCATTTAACCGAAAAAACTCCGCTTATTTTATTTCGCTGGTTACTCGAGTAAGGACAAGCCTTCTTAATGAAGAGATATGAGATAAAGATCCGTCGCACGAAGGGTATTCTAATATCTGTATTCGCGTATTTGTTATTCTAAGTCCAGGAGAATCTCATTTTGATGCATTACGCTGAACCGTATCGTAAGTAAACGGAACTAGTAAAACGAAAAAGCGTGTAACCATTTATAGTCACACGCTTATTTTACTATTCAGCTTTTGATATATTTTCGGTTGTTCAACCACTTTATGATCCATTCTCCGATAAACAAGGGCAAGAAGCATTGATGGAATGGTACAGATAATCATCCCGATAAATGCGTATCGGGGTTCAATTTCGTATAAATAGCCACCGAAAAGGGTGAACACCGCTGTGCTCCAGCTAAGTGCCAGCGCTGAGTATATTCCTTGTGCGTTTGGAATCTGAGCATGTGGAATATTTTTGAATAAGAATTTCATAAAGGCATAGTGCCCCAGCGCAAACGAGAAGGCATGCAATGTTTGGGCGATGGAAAACAAAATGACATTTGGAAAGGCGAATACTAGTATCCAGCGCACAGTTGAACCCAGTGCTGCTAGTGCCAGTAAAGAGCCAACAGAAAATTTTTGAAAGGTTCGATCTGCGATGGCAAAGAAAAGGATCTCTGCAATCACGGCTATGTTAATAATCACGCCAATTAAATATTTGGGTGCATGAATTTCTTGTAAAAATAGATAGCCATAGCTGTAGTAAGAAGCGTGTGCCGCCTGCAGCAGAATGACTATGATGAGCACCAAACCAAAGTGTTTGATGCGAAATAATTTCAGCATGCCGCCTTTTTTTGTTTGATCCGCTTTTGGTTTTTCAGATAATGCATCAGGTGCGGGCATAAGGCAAAGAGACATGAATACCAATGCGCCGAGTAACAATGCCCATAAAATCACTTCATCACCAAGCGCCCCTGTAAAGAAAGTTAAGATTAAGCCGCTCACGACAAACCCGATGGACCCCCAGGAGCGGCTCTTCCCGTAATGTTTTAATTGCTTATTCTGTACAAGTACGCCAGCAGCACTATCCAATGCAGGCATCAACGATGGGTAAAAGAAGTGCAAAAATAACGTTGCCGCAAGTAAGCTGGCAAAGGAGTCCGCCGGAATACAACTTAGAAGAGAAATCACCGTGCCGATTGCCATCCCATTTAATAGGGTTTTACTGCTGAATTTACTCGATAAATATGGAAAGGCAAATAATGTAGAAAGGCCTCGTGCAACTAACCCTAAACTCATAATCAAACTGGCTTCTGTAACGGTAAATCCTTTTGCATAAATAATCCAGCCTGTCCAATAGGGCAGAAAAATCCCCCATGTCATAAAGAAACTAAAAAACTGTGTGCTCATCCAGCGTTGTGTGTTCATACTGTATCCTCCTAATATTTGCATAATACCATGGAGATACGTACGATAATATGAGATATCTCCTATTATTGAGGCGGCGAGCTATGGAAATTTATAAAAACGAGAAAAGGCAACGCTATATAGAGGTACACTCGATTGGGCATTTATTCTCTTTTCCGATTGAAGAGTTTATAGAGGTGCGTGAATATAAACGCAATGAATGGATTATTCAAGAAGGCATGCGGCCGGATTTTTTATTTTATGTCATTGAAGGCAAAGCCAAAATTTATGTGACACATCAAAATGGAAAGGTTTCCTTAATTAATTTTGTTAATGCGAATGATTATATAGGGGAAATGGAATTATTACATCAAATTTACTATACAAAAGGAATCCAAACCTCTACAAAGACAATTTGTTTTGCGATTCCTTTTCATCGCTGCCGCAAACAAATGCTGGATGATGCAAAATTTCTGCGTGAACTAACCAAGTTTTTAAGCTTAAAAGCAACACAAATGGCCGCAAAGTATTCTCAAAGTCTTGCCTTCCCGCTTGAAAACCGGCTTGCGGATTTTATTTTGCAAACAGCTGATGGAGAGGTTTATAAGGAAAAACATGTAACCGTTTGTGACTTTTTAGGCGTCTCCTATCGCCACTTATTGTATGTGCTGACGCAATTTTGCGAAAAAGGGTATTTGCAAAAGGAAGGGCGACACTACCGGATTCAGGAGCACAGTGCATTAACTGAACTTGCTGGGAAACTGATGAATAAATAGCGAACAAAAGTGCCTGTCCCCATAAAGTAGGTGGGGACAGGCACTATTTTTGAGAGGATGCTGCTGGGATAGCGTCCTTTTTTGTGTAAAACTACGAGTTTTACTGTAATAGGGAGAGGAAATCTTTGAAAATTAGATTTTTCGTTTTCTACGCGGCTGATTCTATCCTGTTTACTGAGTTTCTCTGCGTATAAAAATATTTCTCTGCGTATAGCAGCAATTTCTCTGCGTATAGCAGCAATTTCTCTGCTTATAAAATATTTTCTCTGCAGATAATCAAATTTCTCTGCGTATAGGGTGTTTAGTTGAAAAAGATTTACATTTTTATCCAAGTTATGCAGGGAGTGATTCTTAAAAATGGTTGGCGCCTGTCCTGAATAAGGCGGGCGCTAAAGCCAAGAGGGATTTTAGACTAAGATAGTTTAACTATTCTCAAACTTACCGCTCTAAAGAAGGGGGGATTACTAACGAAGATTGTTGGGCCTGTGGGCGCTAGATTCATTACTTCAAGTGTATTGGGGTTGTTGCCTGTCGTATTAAAAATGGCGCCCCCAGATGCTCCCATTGGAAACCCGGTAGGTGAAACAAAGTTAAAATCATTCGTTGCTTCGCTAAATGGTATAATTGTCGTTCCATTTAAACGGAGAGCAGCATTTAATCCGCTTCCCTGCGGGGCAGTTCCATACACTGAGTATCGACAAGGTAGGTTTGGTTTGGTGCCAGATTAATAATAGGGGATGGCGAAGCATGTGAAATGGCGCTTCCATTTATTAATTGGTTTGTATCTAAAGGAATTGGTGTATTTGGCTGTACCGGGGTAGTAGTATTTAGGCCAATTAGAGCGTTGTTTGCGGTGGCGGGAGGTTCAGTTGATCCTGTGGTTATATTGATTACCGGGTTGAATGTATTTGTGTTAACAGGGTTATTATTTATTGTACAGCAGCAAGGGTTGGACTGACAGCGGGAGCAAGTAGCTTTATCACTCATTTTATAAGCACTCCTTTCTTTCATTTTTGTTGTATTCTTATAGCTTTCTGGCTCGGGTCTAGCGGAATCTAAATCATTTTCATCGTACCAGGTTGAAGTGTTACTAGTGCCTGGTGAGTACTTATGATTTTGCCCATAGGAAGAGGAGCAGCGACATAAGCTGTCGCGAAAGCCGCAATATGGACAGAACTCCATTATCATTACACCTCCTAAATTAAAATGAACTTATATTCTATTTTATTAAAGAGCTATAAGAACTGCTTGTGCTGGCTAACTAGAATAAATCTAATATCTAAAAAAAGGTGCGTGTTCCTATCATACGGCGGTGTTCTTTTAATAGAATATTTTGGTTCACTGATACCAGTAAACGAAAGCCTTAACCCTGCAAGAAACTTAGTTAAGGTCTTGGTTCTTGTCTGTTTCTGCCCCCTATGGACGGATTTCTCACTTTTTAAACTGCTTTAAATAGTTTATAATTATTAGATAATGGTAGATGTTTTAGTCTATAAGTCATTATAATAGATTATGGTATGGGTAATATAAAATAGAGATAATAGAAATAGAAAAGGCGTTTTCCTAGGTGGCGCCTTGCTTTTTGTGACACCTAAGTATACTCAAATATAGAGGATAAGGAAGGTTATCATGAGCAACGTACAGAATAAAACAGACGTTATCTTAATTGGTGCCGGAGTCATGAGTGCGACTTTGGGATCTATACTGAAAGAGTTATCACCGGAATGGGAAATCAAAGTGTTCGAGAAACTCGCCAAAGCAGGAGAAGAAAGCTCTAACGAATGGAATAATGCAGGTACGGGCCATGCTGCGCTGTGCGAGCTTAACTATACACCTGAGAAATCTGACGGATCCGTTGATATTAGCAAGGCGATAAAAATTAATGAACAGTTTCAGCTTTCAAGACAGTTTTGGTCTTATCTTGTAAAGAGCAATCTCATTCGCAATCCACAGGAGTTTATTATGCCACTCCCTCATATGAGTTTAGTGCAGGGGGAAGAGAATGTTACGTTCTTGAAAAAGCGAATGGAAGCGTTGTCAGCCAATCCCCTGTTTCAAGGGATGGAATTTTCCGAGGATCCTGAGAAGCTGAAGGAATGGGTCCCGCTCATCATGGAAGGTCGTACATCGGATGAACCGATAGCGGCTACAAAAATCGACTCAGGAACGGATGTCAATTTTGGCGCTTTAACCCGCTTGCTTTTTGAGCACTTGGAGAGCAAAAATGTAGAGGTCAACTACAAGCATAGTGTGGAAGACTTTAAACGTACCAGCGACGGTATGTGGGAAGTGAAAGTGAAGGATATCGACAGCGGTAAGATCGAATATCATACGGCAAAGTTCGTTTTTATCGGCGGCGGGGGCGGAAGTCTGCCTTTACTGCAAAAAACCGGTATTCCTGAGTCAAAGCATATTGGCGGATTCCCGGTAAGCGGACTATTTTTGGCATGCAACAATCCGGAAGTCATAGAGCAGCATCATGCAAAGGTATATGGTAAAGCTAAGGTTGGAGCTCCTCCAATGTCTGTCCCTCATCTTGATACAAGATATATCGACAACAAAAAAACCTTACTGTTTGGACCATTTGCCGGCTTTTCACCAAAGTTTTTAAAAACGGGCTCAAATCTGGATTTAATAGGTTCTGTAAAGCCGAATAATGTCATCACTATGCTCGCAGCAGGCGTAAAAGAGATGGCATTGACAAAATACCTGATCGAGCAGGTTATGTTATCGAATGAGAAGCGTCTGGAAGAATTGCGCGAATTTATCCCAAATGCTAAAAGCGAGGATTGGAGTATAGTAGTAGCAGGCCAGCGTGTGCAAGTGATCAAGGATACCGAAGCCGGTAAAGGAACACTTCAGTTTGGTACGGAAATTGTAAGTGCCGAAGATGGCTCGGTCGCTGCATTGCTTGGCGCATCTCCGGGTGCTTCCACTGCGGTTCACGTTATGCTTGAACTATTGGAAAAATGCTTCCCGCAGCATATGTTTAAGTGGGAACCGAAAATAAAAGAAATGGTTCCTTCTTATGGCGTGTCACTGGTGCAAAATCCAGAGCTATTCCAAGAGATTAACTCTTCAACAGCGCAGACGCTTGGTCTAAGCAAACAAGAATTGGTCTATAGTTAATTCTGAAGAGAATGAAATAAACAGATAAAAGCAAAGTAGAATTGAGTTATTAATAGATATAAAGTATAGAACCTTTGATCTGTTTTCTTGGATTGAAGGTTCTTTTTTTCATCTTTTACAGATAGAGAGGATGTGGTTTAGTCTATCATTCCGTACCTCTTCCTCCGTTTTTTCTTACAAGTGATATCTATGTAAAAACAAAATACAGTAACCAAAGCAATGATAGAAAATCTCAAAACAATATCCTATATGCACTAATGCCCCTGCATATCACTAGGCTGAAAAATAGTTATATTTTTTGGACTTCCGCCGGGACAGGATTGAAGGATAAAGCATTCTATAGTACTGAACGACATGTACAAGCCAATTATAAAAAAAGAGGTGTATAGAATGTGTAATTCTAATGAATTTAACTGTGGCTGCTGTCCGCCTGCACAGGTTTTTCAGGAGAAGATATGCGGGAATTATAGTGGCGGTTCTGTAAATAATCCTATTTGGTCCGCGCCTGCGGGAACATACCTTGCCGGTGTATTTCAGGTGTTCAATTCTGCAAATAGCACTGCAACACCGGGAGTAAGGATTAATGGGCAAGATCGGATACCCCCACTTCCTGGGCAGACGATGTCTTACACAGTAGACAATCCAACCAGCCTGGAGATTCTTGGTGCTGAAGGTGCCAGCGGGACGTATTGTATCATCCTTTATAGACGTGTGTTGACGTAATCGATGATCAATCAAACGTTTGATTGAATTTCGCATGCATAAGAAAAGCCGCTCCTGCCAAACGCAGAAGCGGCTTTTTATGTGATTGGAGGGCAGCGCGCAAAACGTTTGAAAAGGTAAACGTTTTGATACGTCAAACCTAGTTTCGGATCAGATAGTCAAAGGCTCCGAGAGCTGCAGTTGCACCGGATCCCATGGAGATGATGATTTGCTTGTAAGCACTGTCAGTACAGTCTCCTGCAGCAAATACGCCAGGGATGTTGGTAGCGCCTTGTTTGTCGACAACGATTTCGCCAAAGCGAGTGCGTTCAATCTTGTCGCCTAACCAGTCCGTGTTCGGAACGAGGCCGATTTGGACGAAGACACCCTGCAGTTCAACGTGGTGAAGCTTTTCTGTTTCACGATCCATGTATGAAATACCGTTTACTTTGTCAGTGCCGGTGATTTCTGTTGTTTGAGCATTTGTGACAACCGTTACATTCGGCAGGCTGTTCAGTCGCTCTTGCAGAACAGCATCAGCTTTCAGTTCCGGATTGAATTCAATAACGGTTACATGGTTTACAATTCCAGCAAGGTCGATGGCTGCTTCTACGCCGGAGTTACCGCCGCCGATAACAGCTACGTCTTTGCCTTCGAACAATGGACCGTCACAGTGAGGGCAGTAAGCTACACCTTTGTTTTTGAATTCAGCTTCGCCTGGTACGTTCACATTTCTCCAGCGTGCACCAGTTGAAAGAATGACGGATTTACTCTTCAGAATAGCACCGTTTTCAAGTTCGATCTCAACAAGGTCTTTCTTCGCTAAGCTCTTGGCACGCTGCAGGTTCATGACATCAATGCCATAATCTTTCACGTGTTCTTCAAGGCTGGCGACAAGCTTAGGACCTTCTGTGTGCTTCACGCTGATAAAGTTTTCGATGCCCAATGTATCCATAACCTGTCCGCCAAAGCGTTCAGCAACGATTCCAGTGCGGATTCCTTTACGTGCTGCATAAATGGCTGCACTGGCACCCGCCGGTCCGCCGCCGACGACAAGTACGTCATATGGGTCTTTATTAGCGAATTCTGATGCGTCAGGGCCAGTTCCCATTTTGGCTAGAATTTCTTCAAGGCTCATGCGGCCGCTGCCGAATTCTTCCCCATTTAGGAATACAGTTGGCACTGCCATGATTTCTTTAGCGTCAACTTCCTCTTTGTAAGCTGCGCCATCGATCATGGTGTGTGTAATATTAGGATTTAGAACGCTCATGACGTTTAGCGCTTGTACCACATCAGGACAGTTATGGCAGCTTAGGCTGACATAAGTCTCGAAATGATAATCTCCCTGAATGGTTTTCACCTGGTCAATGACTTTTTGGTCAACCTTAGGTGCTCTACCGCTAACTTGAAGCAGAGCAAGCACTAAGGAAGTAAACTCATGGCCAAGAGGGATGCCGGCAAATGTGATGCCAGTGTTCTCTCCAGGTCGATTTACACTAAAGCTTGGCGTTCTCTGCAATTCAACGCGCTCAACTTTAATGCGGGAGGACATGGAAGACAATTCATCCACTAAAGCCAGCATGTCGCTGGATACTTTATCAGATCCCGCGCTGACTTTTAGAAGGATATCGCCCTCCAGCATTTGAAGATATTGAGCTAATTGTGCTTTTATATCTGCATCAAGTAACATGATTATCCTGCTCCTTAGATTTTACCTACAAGGTCAAGGCTTGGCTTAAGTGTTTCAGATCCTTCTTTCCACTTAGCCGGGCAAACTTCACCTGGGTTGTTGCGTACATATTGAGCTGCTTTAAGCTTGCTTACAACCTGGCTTGCGTCACGGCCGATGCCGCCAGCGTTGATTTCAACAGTTTGGATGATGCCATCTGGATCAATAATGAATGTTCCGCGTTCAGCTAGTCCATCTTCTTCGTTCAGAACATCAAAGTTGCGGGAAAGTCTTTGGTTAGGATCACCAATCATAACGTATTCGATCTTTCCGATTGTTTCTGAGTTATCGTGCCAAGCTTTGTGAGTGAAGTGTGTATCAGTTGATACAGAATAAACTTCAGCTCCCATATCTTTTAATGTTGCATATTCGTTTTGAAGGTCTTCTAATTCAGTAGGGCATACGAATGTGAAGTCTGCAGGGTAGAAGCAAACTACGCTCCATTTGCCTTTGAAGTTTTCTTCTGAAACGTCGATGAAATCACCGTTATGGTAAGCTTTTGCTGAGAATGGTAGTACTTCTTTGCCGATTAATGCCATGATAAAATTCCTCCTTAAAATGTTTGAGTGATATGATTATTAATTAAACAGCGAACTATTTAATAATAATTCTAATTCGGTAATCATTATCATATAGGTTAGATTTTTTGTCAAGGGATAAGCTGTGAAAATGTAGCTTCATTTTTGAATTAGGGTAAAAATCTTTAATAGCAAGCTGGCAGTAGTAATAAAGGCACAGCAAGAAAAAAATGAAACCTACTCTACATGGAAGAGGAGAGCTGCAAACAGGCAGGGGGATGCCTATTTAACAGAATAATACTATCTCTCCTTGAATACCCTGTTGTTGTCCTCTCCAATCTCAACTAATTGGATTTTTAAGTTTATAATTGAGAATATGATTTTGATGCGTGAGTTTCCGACGAATTCGATTTAAGATGTTTTGGGCTATAACTAAGGCATAGGTCACCATTTATCTATAATTCCCATTTGAACCAATACCAATTCTTATTCTTCTCCAATTATTTTGAATCCCGGCGAACAGATAACGAGTTCAATCAAATGTTTGATTGAATAAACGGTTACTAATGCTATGACTGAAAGCAGCGGCAAATATCCAAACGGATTTTACAATAATTTTTCCAAAAAGCTGCCATGTGCATGCTCTTTTTTGCCGTGAAGGCTTATCAAAAGCGAGCTGTATATTTATAATAGGGTGAACATAACTATAGAATGCGGAGGAAGAGGGATATGTCTAAATTGCCAAATTGCCCAAAGTGTAATTCAGAGTATACATATGAAGACGGAGCACTATTTGTATGTCCGGAGTGTGCGCATGAGTGGACAGGGGAGTCCGAAGCTGTGAACCATGAAGAAGAAAAGGTGATTAAGGATTCAAATGGGAACATACTGAATGATGGGGATACAGTGACTGTCATTAAAGATCTTAAAGTGAAAGGATCTTCTTCCGTTATTAAGATCGGAACGAAAGTTAAAAATATCCGCCTGGTTGATGGCGATCATGATATTGATTGTAAAATCGACGGCTTTGGTGCGATGAAGCTGAAGTCCGAGTTTGTGAAAAAGGTGTAATAAAAACAGCCAGTTCCGTTGGGGGACTGGCTGTTTTTATGGGGGAAATATTACTGTTCGTCTTCAAGATCCTTTATCAACTTCTTCATCTCGGTAATTTCTTTGCGCTGTGCTTTGATAATTTCGTCAGCAAGCTTTTGTGCACGCGGGTCTTCAATGTTGGCGCGTTCACTTGTAAGAATGGCGATCGAGTGGTGCGGGATCATCGCTTTCATCCAGCCGGTATCATCCACTGTTGTTTGGCTGCGCACCAGCCAAAGCGAAACGGCGAACACCAGTGCACTACCGGCAAGTATCAGCGCATTTATTTTTGTATTTTTGTACATTTTCCACATGAACAGCAGCATCACGACTGCCATCACAGATCCCATAATCAATGCCATGAACACACGCGTTTGGCTGTAAAAAACATGATCAAATTGGAATACGTTCAAGAACATAAGCCAATACATAATAAAAGTAGAAACGGCAATCATAGCCAGGAATTTTCCATATTGCTTCATGATCATCCTCCTTGTTGTATCTTAGTACTGTTAAACTTGCTATCTGATTCTGCTCGGCGACCCGTGGGCGGGCGGGGGAGCTTCGTAAGCGCCCGCTGGAATTTGAATAAGCATCCACGTTTAAATACCCAACGAATGCTTTTTATCGGGTCTTCCGCTTCAATCGGACATGGCGCCGATACCACAATAAGCTTTAACAAAGCTTTAAAAATATACGATAGCGTGTATTATTTCGAATTCCCCAATTATGCAGGGTTCAAACGAAAATAAAAATAGAAAAGGAGCCAGCTCCTGTAAACGGGAACTGGCTCCTTTATTAGAATATTAATTCGAGAGCGGCTGTGTTTTGCTTAGGGAACCACCAGGCAATTCCGAATTCCAGGTTAACGATGCCCTTGATTTTAATAAAGCTGATCAGGCCGGTATCTTGGGGAAGATGATTGCTTCTTTCGAATTCTCAATAATATTTTGAATCATTTCTATTAATAATGACATGCGTTTGTGCTGCTTCTTTCTACTATCTGTAACGTTATTTCCATGGATGATAGAAAAGTCCTGCTATAGCAAAGGGAGACATCATCTTTAGGAAGCTAAAATAGTTGTGGCGGCAGTACCATCTCTGGTTTATGATAAAGATAGAATATTGAGTAATTAAAACTGAAAAAAATAGGAGGGATCCTATTGTTTCTTTTGGACTATATTGTTAATCTCTCCATTTTTTCATTACTGGTCAGTACTCCCTTAGTCATCCGTTCGTTTATCAACCTTAAGCCGATTAAACAGATGCGGCTTTGGGGCGGTTTATATGCAGGAATCGTGTCCTCTGTGCTCGTTGGCCTTTCATTTAATGAACAGGGTTATGCTTATGATATCCGATATGCCATTCTAATATTGGTATTTTCATATTTGGGTCCAGGTGCAGGTTTCATAGCCGGCAGTTTTGCCTTGGTTTCCAGACTTATGGCCAGTGAAAATTGGCTGCCTGCCATTGTGGGCTGGATCATTATTATGATTGTTTTTACAGCAATCCATAAAAATAGTCCACACGTTAAACCAGTTAGAAAAATGGCCATTTTTTATGTCGCCTACTTGGTTATCTACGTTATGACTGTACCAATCATTTTTAACGTTTTCCGGGATGATCTTATTTTTCACCTCCAGTATTTAGTGTTTGTGACGTTCGGCGTTTTGATTGGAAGCTTGCAGATCGAGTCCTATGAAAGGCTGCTTCGAATCATAGCGGAAAAAAAGAAGATGGAAAAGACGCTGGAGGAAAGTGAATCTAAATACCGGCTGATTGCCGAGAATACATCAGATCTCATAGCAGTGCTTGATCAGGATCGAACGTTAAGTTATTTCTCTCCGTCTCATGAACTTGTTCTGGGGTATAAAGGACCTGATTTAGAAACGATGGAAATTGGCGAAATTGTCTATCCGGAAGATGTAGATATGTTTCTGGCCAATCTGAAAAAGATATTTGAAGACAATGAGGCCATTTCGATGGAGTTCCGTCTGAAGCACCAGGAGGGGCACTGGATTGAATTTGAATCGCGCTGCATGCCTGTTATGGGTGAGAGCCAAGAGGTTGAGCATATTGTCATGATTAGCCGTGATATTTCTGAACGCAAAAAAGCTGAGGAGTTTCTTTTGCAATCAGAAAAGCTATCCATCGTTGGAGAGCTGGCAGCTGGAGTAGCGCATGAAATCCGGAACCCGCTCACAACCATCAAAGGTTTCGTGCAGCTTTATAAAAGTGAAAACAGCCAAATTGAATATAGTGATTTACTGTTAGATGAACTTGAGCGTATTGAAAATATCACAAGCGAAATGCTATCGCTTGGAAAACCGCAGGCGATCCAGATGAACCGTGCTGATTTGCGGGAAATTGTTGAGAACACAGTTGAACTGCTGTCTCCGCAGGCCAATATGAACGCCATTCAATTTAGTATGGCCTTTGAGGCGGCGAATTTTTTTATCACATGCGAAAAAAACCAAATCAAACAGGTATTTCTGAATATTTTTAAGAATGCCATGGAAGCTATGCGTGATGGCGGGGTTATTCAAATTGATCTGCGCCATGGTGCAGAAGGGGAGTGTGTGGTTTCTGTTCAAGACCAGGGCTGCGGCATTCCGGAAGAGCTGCTGCCGCGTTTGGGTGAGCCTTTTTATACCTTGAAAGAAAAGGGAACAGGGCTTGGGCTGATGATCTGCCATAAAATTATCAAACAGCATAATGGAAGAATCTCTTATCAAAGCAAAGTGAATGAGGGCACGAGGATAGAGATTGTGCTGCCGCTGGCGAGTTGAAGTAAGTTCTATATTGTAGTTTGTATATAGTATTCTGAGGACATTATCCAAGTTGGAATAAGCAGGGGGCGCTAATGCCTCCTGCTTTCTTAATACACTTTTGGTGATGCTTCCAGCTCCGGGTCCATAAGCTTCTTTTTGGAAAATCGAAATACTAGAATCAGCATGACGGCTGCAGCCGGATAAACGGGAATGGAATAAAAAAGCTTCCAGCCTGTATAGGTTAGAGCATGATTCTTTACAGTCAGCCATTCAAAAAATATCGAAAACGCGCTCCAGCAAAGAATGTACCAAACTGTTTTCTTTCCATAGAGTTCCCAGCGATCATAGCCAAATAAAAACAGGAGGGCAGAACAAGGATACATAAAAAAGTGAAAGAGCGCACCGGAAAGTTCATAGGTAGGGTTATCCCCAAATATATACAGCTGAAAAGGTGTGGCAAGAAGAAAGTAATCAATAGTGGCAACTAATGCGACATTATAAACCCAGATAATCGTCACCAATGCAGGAGGAAAATACCTTCGAATGGGTAAAAACAATAGAATAATGAGTGCAGACGTTATGATGAAGTACCACTCATTCCAATCAAAGGTAACATTCATAAACTAGCCTCCTCTATAAAGAATCTTCCTGAAAAACTTCATAAATCCAATTAATAGAAGCAAGGAAACAAGCCAAAAGGCAAATGACCACCAAAGTTTCCAATTTACATGAATTAGAACGCCTGTTAAATGTCCCATCCATTCCAAACCGCCAAGTATGAATAGGAAAAACAAGATTAACAAGAGCTTTCTTTTGAATGTTCTCAGACTAAGGAAATAAGAAAGAAACAACACCATGATGGCAGGAAAAAGCACGATTCGGTTGAGAAAATGGGCGAATTCATAGCTTAACTTTTCGGGGATGATTAAGGTTTTAAAGTTCATGTAGCAAAGTGCTGAAAGGTTTTGAAATAGGTAGGAGCTAACCATCCAATATACGAGAATTTCCAGTATATGCAAGTGCTTCTTTTTCTTTATAAAAAGGAACAATACGGCCATATTGATCACGAAGTAAAGAAAGAAAATCATGGAATGAACTCCCTTGTAAGACCTTAATCTATCCGCTCTCATATTATCTTTCCGAGTTACACTTATCTTGTTCAATATTAAGTGATTTATTAAGTAATCTTATAAATTTGGCACTATTCGTAAAGTTTGTAGTAAAAAACAGAAATCTAAAGAAAAGCCTATACTCATAATGAGAAAAAAGACGAGCCGCTGTGAGTGCGTCCCGTCTTTTTCTATAAGTCTAAGGGGTTTTGTATTTTTTTTAGAAATCAAAATGATTTGGATCAGGTCCTACACGTAGATCCTCATTTAAGGAATCGATAAGACTGATGTCTTCAGCAGATAGCTCAAACCCAAATAAGTCGGCATTTTCTTTGATCCGATAAGGCTTTGTCGATTTAGGAATAATGATTATATCGTTTTGCAGATGCCACCTTAAAATAATTTGAGCAATGGATTTTCCATGTTTTTTAGCGAGTCCGTTCAGGACTTCGTTTTCAAATAATCCGCCTTGCATTAATGGTGCCCATGCTTCAATCTGCATGTCATGCCGGGCAGCGAACGAGCAGATTTCTTTTTGTGATAATTTGGGATGCAGTTCAATTTGATTAATCATTGGTTTGATTTCTGCTGTTTTTAATAACTCTTCCAGATGATGCACCTGAAAGTTGCTGACGCCAATCGCTTTTATTTTGCCTTCCCAATACAACTGCTCAAGCGCTCTCCAAGTGTCAGCATATTTTCCTTCGACAGGCCAATGGATTAAATAAAGTTCCAGGAAGTCCAATCCCATTTTCACCATAGAAGTGTTAAATGCCTGTAGTGTTTCTTCATAGCCCTGGTCAGCATTCCACACTTTTGATGTGATAAAAAGTTCTTCTCTCTTAAGCCCTGACTGGCGAATGGCTTTGCCTACCCATTCTTCGTTTCCATAAATGGATGCTGTGTCAATGCTGCGGTAGCCCGTTTCAATGGCTGCATTAACCGCAGTTAAAAGCTCATCTTCTTTTTCTACTTTAAACACGCCCAGTCCAATCTTAGGCATTTTTACTCCATTTGCAAGTGTAACTGTGCTTGTTAAAGATAATTGATTCATTTCAAAACACTCCTTTAATTAGTTGGTTTTCTCAAGCTTTCTCAGTAAGCCGGTCAAAACTACGGCCCCTAATACCATCACTGCGCCGATCCAAGGTGTGTGAATAAGCCCGATGGAGTCGACGATGAGGCCGCCGGCAAAAGAACCGATGGCGATTCCGATGTTAAAGGCTGCAATGTTTAAGGCAGAAGCGACGTTTACAGCAGATGGGACATATTTCTCAGCCAGGTTCACAACAAGAATTTGAAGGCCGGGCACATTCATGAACGCGAATAAGCCCATTAAGAAAATAACGATAAGACCTAGTGCTTTATATGGTGCTGCAAAGGTTAGCAGTACAAGAATAAGGGCTTGCATGGCGAACATCCAGAACAGAGCCTTTAAGGGATTTTTATCAGAAGCTTTTCCGCCAATGACATTTCCAAAGGCAACCGCAATGCCGTAAGCAAGCAATATGATGCTGACCCATTTAGGGCTGAAGCCTGTTACGTCTTCAAGAAGTGGAGTCAAATAGGTAAATGCAACAAAGGTTCCTCCGTATCCCAAGGCAGTGATGCCAAAGGCTAAAAGGAGTTTGCCGCTGCGCAAAATTTTCAGCTGTTCACTGAACTTGGATAGAGGTGCTTCTTTCAGGTTTTTTGGTACCAGGATGGCACTAGAAATAATCCCGACTACACCAAGCAGTGCCACTCCCCAGAAAGTAGCTCTCCAGCCGAACATTTGGCCGATAAAAGTTCCCAGAGGAACGCCGGTAACAGTCGCAACGGTTAAACCGGTGAACATAAAGGCAATCGCACTGGCCCGTTTGTTCTCAGGAACTAAATCAGCGGCAATGGTTGAGCCGATGGAGAAGAAGATTCCGTGTGAAAAAGCTGTGATAAAGCGTGCTATTAGCAAAAGGCTAAAAGACGAGGACATGGCTGCAACAGAATTCCCGATGATAAATAAAATCATTAATGACATGAGCAAAGATTTGCGGCTCATTTTACTGGTCAAAGCAGTCAGGATTGGTGCCCCTATGGCGACACCAACTGCATAGCCCGAAATCAATAAGCCGGCAAGGGTAATTGAAATTCCTAAATCATTGGACAGGGTAGACAATAAACCGACAGGCACAAATTCTGTGGTGCCAATTCCGAATGCACTGATTGCCAGTGCAAGCAGGGCAGGTGTACCGCTTTTTTCTTTTTGCGTATTTATGGCAATGGAACTCATATGAGTGATCCTCCTTATATCTAAAAAAGTTGATGAAGAGAAGGCCTCATAACCTGGCGCCTTTCAAATTTGGTTATGCCGCCTTGATGAATGTCATTATGAAGCATAAAAGATAAAGTGAATAGTACGTACTTTAAAGTGATATAGGCACTAAAAAGTACCCTATGGTCAATTTCACCATTACGTTTCGTGCTTCCTTATGCTATTATGGATGGCATGTGATGAAATGAATAGTACGCACTTTAAAGTAATGCAGGTACTTTAAGGTGCCTATGTGATATAAAGGGAGGAATGAAGATGGCTTACAATATTCCGGTAGAAGCGACACTCGATGTAATCGGGGGAAAGTGGAAAGTCGTTATCATGTGCCATTTGATTAAAGGAGAGAAGAGGACAAGCGAATTAAAAAGGCTGATGCCTGGAATTACCCAAAAAATGCTTACCCAGCAGCTGCGTGAGCTTGAAGCTGATGGTGTTGTAAATCGAACTGTTTATGATCAGGTTCCTCCGAAGGTTATCTATTCATTAACAGATTACGGGTGGTCACTCCGCCCAATTCTGGATGCTATGTGTAACTGGGGTGAAGGGCATATAGAATTGACAGGAGGGGAGCTTGTGGAACAGTAAAATGAAAAAGGACTCGTTTGCAAATGGCATGCGGGTCCTTTTTTTGTTTATTTTATTGATTCTTAAAGCCTTGATAGATAAAAATTGCTAAAGGAACCGCAAAAGGGATAAGAATAAAAAACGAAATGGTCTATATTGTGCTTAATATAAACTCAGCATCCCGCACTCCGTCGCCGGAGCCCTTTTTCGCTTATAGATGAAAAATACCCTATGAGCCGAATGCCGAATAGGAAAAAAATAGATTACTATAACGCCAATTAATAAAATAATCATTTGGGTTTTTGCTTCATTTAGCCCCCTTAGCTTGAGTAATCATAAGCATTTTTCTTAAAAAGGACTGCAGTGATTACTTGTTTTTCTCTTTTATCTGTTCGCGGATACTCTCGAGTTCCTCCAGGGACAGCGAACCGAGGGATTTTTTTATTTCTTCTTCTATCTGTTTTTTGTTATTTTCCCGGTATTGATCCCACCATTCCCGAAGGCCCTCCGTATGAGTAAGGAGGTATTCAATATCAATTTCTTCTACTTCATCATCAGACAAATATTCTAAGACAGCAGCTAACATACGATTAAGATTGCCGAGTTCATCTTTATTTTTTTCGTTGGGGGGCGATGGTACTTGAGTACCCTTTTCATTCTGTTCCTCTTCGCTGGCTGCTGCAGATGCAGATTTCCGTGGCATAGTATTTCCCTCCTAAAAACATTTAAGATTTGCCTTTAGTATTGCCTTAAAAATTTATATTGAATTAGAAATAAACAACTGAACGATTTTTCCGCTTAAGCGTCTTATCATAAAAAGCATAGTTTGGGGTGCTATATATGAAAGAACGTGACATTCAGTTTAAAACGGATATTACTTTAAAGGGAACGGTAAGCCTCCCGGAGAAATTTGAAGGGAAACCGCCGCTCGTCGTCATTCTCCATGGATCGGGCCCGGTTGACCGGGATGCCAATGTAAAACAAATGAAGATGAATGCATATAAAATGCTGGCTGAATTCTTTGCCTCAATCGGGGTGGCGGTACTTAGATATGACAAACGGGGAGCAGGTGAGAGCGGCGGAGATTTTTATGAAACAGGGATGTTGGATTTGGTTAGTGACGGTGTAGCAGCTGTAAAAGCAGCCCGTGAGCTTCCGGAAATTGATTCAGATAGAATTTTTCTGCTCGGGCATAGCGAGGGATGCTCGCTGATTCCTCCCATTAATAAGCAGGTAAACGCAGCAGGCATCATTCTGCTGGCGGGGCAGGCAGATAATGTGCGGAAGGCTTCTGAATTCCAGACCAAACAGCTTGAGGAGGAAGTAACCGAAATGAAAGGATTTATCGGTATGCTCCTTCGTGCGTTAAAGGTTCATAAAACGACAGCTTCCAAACAGAAGAAGTTATTCGATGAGATGGTGGAGTCGGATGAGACGGTAATGAAAAAAGGTTTAACAAAGATTAACGCGAAGTGGGCACGGGAGCATTTTCAATATGAAATGGAAGAGGATTTAGCTGCTATTACTTGTCCGGTGCTAGCGATTACCGGGAATAAAGATGTCCAGGTTGAGCCTAATCATGTGCACCTTTTTGCTGAAAAGGTAAATGGACCTGCAGAGGGCTATAATGTAAGGGATATGAATCATCTTCTAAGAGATCAGGAAGAGCCTGTATCTATGATTAAGCTTAAATCTATTTATAAAGAAAGTCTTACTAAACCGCTGAGTCCAGAGATGCTGTCTATAATTAAGAAGTGGGCAGAGAAATATATCTTATAAATAGAAGAAAAGGTGTGTGCTCTGTTAATATTTTTTAGAAATTAATGGGGCATGCACTTTTTTTATTTTAGGTGTTGACTTTATCTATCAAATTATAGTAAGATAGTTTTTGTCGCTAAGAGGCAATTACTTATCGGCAACAAAAAATTTTTAATCTGTTGAATATCAAACAGAAAAAAGATGAAAAATGAGGTTGACTTCTCCTCGAGAAGATGATACAATGAATTTCGTTGTCACTTCGAAAGAAGCTCAACAAAATAGTTCTTTGAAAACTAAACAAAGCAGAAACGTCAACGTTAATTATTTAGTCTTTTTTGAAAAGACAACTTATGAGCTTA
>JAGGRA010000097.1 GCA_018613035.1 Pseudomonas sp. ISL-84
TCAAATGACTAGGGCAGTCTACACACCCGGTCCTTTCAAAAGCAAACCTATCATCCCGCAGCTGAAGCATCGAATCTTACTTTCCCCGCACTTTCTTTTTTCCCATGAAGTCCATAATAAAGTCCTGCCGTGAGTAAAATGAAGACGGCCATCACTCTATAAAGCGTGCTGTATCCCATAACGGGGATGATAAATCCAAGCAAATAAGGGCCGAAGCCAAGTCCGGCATCAAGAAAAATAAAGAAGGTCGAAGTGGCTAATCCCATTCGATGCGGAGGTGTCAGTTTAACCGCAACCGCCTGTGTGCAGGATTGCATGTTCCCGAAGCCAAGTCCGATTAATGCCCCCGCCAAAAGCAGGGTGAAGCTGCTGTTGGCAGTACTTAACACGAGCATGCCGGCAGCAAACATAACGAAAGCAGGGTACATGACATAATTGGCACCTTTAACATCCATCAAGCGCCCTGTAAATGGACGGGAAATTAAAACTGCTGAAGAGTATACGAGAAAGAAGAAGCTTGCAGCGCTGACTAAATCAACTTCAATCGCGTAAAAGTTGATAAAGGAAAGGACGCCGGAATAGCCAAAAGCAATCGCTAAGGTTATAAATGCGATCGGTACTGCCTTTGGTTCAATAAAGTTTGAAATGTTGAATGATTTTCCTTCTAATGGTGGATTTGATGAAGCTTCAATGGGCGGTACGTATAAAAAGAAGGCGGTTATTAAGGCAAAAACGCCCAATGCCAGACAAAAAAGAAATATCGTTTGAAACGTTACTTGCTGCATCATAAATAATCCAATGAATGGCCCCACGGCAGTTGCCAGTGTGGCACTCATGCTGTAGTAGCCGATGCCTTCTCCTTTACGCTTGCCCGGAATGATTTGCGCAACGATGGTGCCGGTTGCCGTACTTGCCATTCCAAGTGCAATGCCGTGAATGAAACGGTTGATCAAAAGAAAAGTAATGCCGATATTTACGAAATACAAAAGGGTGGTCAATGTAAAAAAGATAAGACCTATATATAACGTTTTTTTACGCCCAATTGTATCAATGGCACGGCCAATATATAGTCTGCCGATCAGCGTTCCAATGATGAAAATACCGGTTACAAGCCCAGCCTGGCTTGTCGAGGCGCCATAATGATTGACTGCGAAAACGGCAATCGTCACCATCAATAAATAGAAAATTAAGGTCAAGAAAAAATTAACTGATGAAACAATGATAAAGTCTTTTGTCCACAGTTTAGGTCTAGGATGATCCATTTTTTTACTCTCCCTGCTGCATTAAATTTTTCCGGACTTCGCTCATTAGGCGAATACCCTCCAGCTGTTCCTCCTCAGAAATACCATTTAAAATTTCCTGTTCAAATTCATCAATTGTTACACGAACTTCCAGGTAGATTTTTTTCCCGATCTCGGTAAGCTGCATTCTTTTTTCTCGTTTGTCCTTTGTTGGAACTGCTTCCAGATAGCCCATTTCTTCTAATTTATTAATGGTTCTTGTTACCGTTGGCTTTTCTACCCCCAGATAATTAGATAGCTCCACAAGTGTTGAAGAGCCTTCATTGAACAAGTAATACAGGATGGACCATTGCGCCCTGAATAAATTGTGATTGCTTAACTCTAAGTTCAGCCTATTTTCAAAAGGGCGGTACATTAAAACCAGCTGGTGGAAGAATTTTTGAAAAGTTTTAATCTGAGAAACCTCCTAAAGTAGTTACTTTGAGTAATAGTTACTTGGGGTAACTAAATAATAATACTTATTATACAGCTGAAAATAGGGTAATGTAAATAGGCTGGAAAGCAAAAAAAGCCTAATCCCAGGCTAGGCAGCCAGTGATTAAACTCCGCTTTTTATGTGCTGTGCGGTATGAGTTTTTGCTTTTTTTAAATAATGATGCAGCATGATGCTGATCAGGGAACCCGAGAAGCAGGAGAGAGCAGAAAGAAGAAAGGCATGTGAATAAGAGCTTGTTAAATTTAGAATATATCCAATGATGATCGGCCCAACTAACTGTCCGATACCAAAGAAAAGGGTTAAAAATCCGATGGCACTGGATACTTGTGTTTGACTGACAAACTCCGATGTACTTGCCAGAATAATGGCAGGTGTTCCCCATAATGTAATACTGTAAAGAATCGCAAGTGCGATTAAACCGCTGCTGTTCGCGGAAAAACTAAAACCCAGCAGGAAAAGCATCTGCAAAAAGAAGACAAGAGATAATGAAGTCAGCCGTCCGAGGCGGTCTGAAATCGATCCCCACAGAAAACCGCTGATAATACTGATAAAACCGGCAATCGCAAAAATCCTACCTGCTATGAGGCTGCTAAGACCGAAATCAATCAGAAAGTCTACCAGGAATGTGGTGAACATAATATAGCTGAATCCCCAGAGGAAATAACAAATGCCGATTGTCCATACCAGTGGATTTTTGTAAACGGAGTGTAAGCTGCCGGTATTTAATTTGGAGGAAGCGTTATGATTAAAGCTTTCATTTAAACTTCCAACAGGAAAAACTCCTGCGTCGCCTGGATGGCTTTTTAAAAAGAAAATATTCAAAATAGATATGAACAGCACCAGAGTGGCCAGCAGCACCCAGCTGATTCTCCAGCCAGAACCAATACTTGACGTGACGATAATGGGAACAGCTACCCCCGAGAAAACAATTCCCAAACCATTGCCGGCATTCAGAATGCCTAAAGCCATACCTCTTTTCCGGGGAGAAAACCAGGAAGAAACCACTCCCATCGAGGCAACATTTGCCCCTCCTGATCCAATTCCAATAAAGAAGCTTGATAGATAGGCTGAAATAAAGCCCGTACTTAAAGACGTTGCAATCATGCCCAGGAAAATGACCCATAAAAACACGATGATCACTTTTTTTGCCGAAAACTTATTCACAAAATAGCCTGCAAAAAAAGCACATA
The DNA here is from genome assembly GCA_018613035.1 of Pseudomonas sp. ISL-84. GTDB lineage: Bacteria > Bacillota > Bacilli > Bacillales > Cytobacillaceae > Cytobacillus. The sequence continues at coordinate 2,928 of JAGGRA010000097.1, forward strand.
AAACATACCCAAGGAAAATGGAAGAGGTTACCCACCCCGTTTCAATATAGTTCAGGTTTAATCCCGCTTTCATAAATGGAAGAATGGCACCATATGAAAAACGGCCCAGCCCAAGGCATGCCAGTCCTGTCAAAACGGATAGTAAAAGTATTAGCCAGCCCCTATGTATCGTTTTTATATTCACATTTTTCTCCTTTAAAGTGTTGGTGGAATTAGATTAATTGTAACATATTTACAAAATAATGAAACAATTATGAATTTTAATCCATACTCCAGTCCGCCTAAAATAATTTTATAGTTATTTTATGACAATGTGTCACAATCCATTGACTGATGACACATTGTCATATAAAATTTCAAGTAAAGGGATGACACGGTGTCATAACGAGGTGAAGGCTTTGAAACAGACAAAAATACAATCGCTGGTTTTGAAATTGCAGAAGCAGGGAGTAAATGCATCCCTTTGCTTAAGGCCATCCATTTCCAAGCGTGCTAAAAATACGGCTAACATATAAAGGAGCCATTATGGTTACAAAAACAACTGACCGTTATAACAAAATGAAAGAACTAAGGACTGATTTAGTGCGATTCATGATGTCCTATAAATTTGCTCTTGAGGAAATCAATACGAAAATAAATATTTTAAAAGAGGAATTTCAATATGTGCACGACTATAACCCGATTGAACATGTCAAATCCCGTGTGAAATCTCCAGAAAGCTTAATAAACAAGCTGCAGAGAAAAGGCCTGGAGATTTCCATTGATTCCATCCAGCAAAATATCAGGGATATCGCAGGAGTACGCATTACATGTTCCTTTGTTTCGGATATTTATGAAATCAAAAATATGCTTGAAAGCCAAAAAGATATTAGAGTTCTCGAATGCAGGGATTATATCCAAAATCCTAAGCCCAATGGGTATCAAAGTCTGCATCTGATTGTGGAGATTCCAATTTTTATGTCAGACAGAGAAGAGCTTGTTCCTGTGGAAATCCAGATCCGCACAATCGCCATGGATTTCTGGGCCAGCCTGGAGCACAAGATTTACTATAAGTACAATAAGGACATCCCGCAAAGAATAGTGAATGAACTGAAAGAGGCTGCCGATACTGCCGCACGCCTTGATCGGAAAATGGAAACAATCCATCACGAAATGATACAGCTAAAGGAGCTTGCAAGGGAAGAAGAGTCCGATTTACGGTCTCCCTTCCAGAATGAGACCTTGCAGCTGATACTAAAAAATAAGTTTAACCAAACATAAAGGAGAGCCGTTTTCATGCAAATATGGACTGACATGCCAAGCTTTGTAAAAAGAGAGCTTGAACAGCTGGAAGAAAAAGTTTCGCCGTTTACAAAAAAAGCTGCCAGATATATTTTTTGGTCTACGCCGTTAATCATTCTGTCGCTAATCAATTTAATGACATTATTTTTTACCATGCCAGATCAGGAAACATCGCCGCTGGCCATCCTTATGTATGCCATTATAGGAGCGCTCGGGTTCGCGCTCTCTAAAGAGGGAAAGCATCAGCAGCAGGAAATCCAAAAAATAAGTACAGTGTATATAAAGGAACGGATCAAAAAAAGCCAGTGGGCTTCTGACCACCTGAAATCGAGGTACCAGGTACTCATCAATGACCAGCCTCGCAAATCGATCCCATATTTTATCCAGTTCTTAAAAGAGGAAAAAAGAGGTTAGCCGTAAGGAGGCAGAATATATGCCCAAGATTACTTTTTTTAACTTGCCTGATGATAAGCGGGAAACATTAATAAGCGCAGCCAAAAAGGAATTTGCCCGGGTGCCGCTCTTTCAGGCTTCGATATCCAATATTATAAAAGATGCAAAAATTCCTCGCGGCAGTTTTTACCAATACTTCGATGACAAAGAAGATGCCTTTTTCTTCTTATTAAATAGCCATGTTTCCGGGTACAAAAGCCATTTTGTAAACACGCTAAAAAAGAATAACGGCGATATTTTCGAGGCGATGATCGAATTTTACCAAAGCATCATATCGGAAGAAAAAGAGAATCTGCAGTTTTTACGAAATTTGTTTCTTAATATGACGCACCGTATTGAAAATGTATTTGCCAGAAGCTTTAGCGAAACTGACCTTAATGAGGACTTTAAGAAAATCAGTATTTTGATCAGCCACGATAACCTGAATATCAAAGATGAACATGAACTTTTTCATATGATGCAAATTATCTCTTCCGTCACTTTCCATAATTTCGTGAAAAAATTTGCAGGAGAATTATCATTCGAAGAAGCACTAAGTAATTATAAAACGGAAATCCATTTATTAAAAAAAGGTTTTGTTTCAAGATGATTTTACAAAAAGCCTGTCTCTAAGAGGATTAGAGGCAGGCTTTTTTGGGAAGGTAAAAAGTAGCATTAGACTTATTCCTCTGTTGGGGAATAAATAAAATAATAGTTAAGGGAAAGGGGTTACTTATGGCTAACAAGAACAGATGGCTCATCGCACTTTCAGCTGTCGCCATTCATCTATCCATAGGATCCGTGTATGCTTACAGTGTTTATCAAAATCCATTAAAGGAAGCTCTTGGATGGGAAAAAACCGATGTTTCCCTCGCATTCACCATTGCCATTTTCATTCTGGGTGTTGCCGCAGCCTTTTTTGGCCGGTTTGTTGAAAAAAATGGACCAAGAAAGTCGGCAATGATTGCAGCCGTATTTTTCGGAATCGGTACCGTTGGAGCGGGTTTCGCCGTCCAAATGGAAAACTATATTTTATTCCTGATCTTCTTTGGTGTTATCGGAGGTTTAGGGCTAGGCTTCGGCTATATTGCACCTGTATCCACATTGGTAAAGTGGTTCCCGGACAGAAGGGGACTTGCAACAGGAATGGCCGTCATGGGCTTTGGAGCAGGAGCTCTTATCACGAGTCCAATCGCAAGCAGATTGATGATTACCACTTCCATTCCCACAACGTTTTATATCCTGGGAATTAGCTATTTTATCCTTATGATCGCTGGGGCACTTTATATCGCAAAGCCGCCTGAAGGCTGGAAACCTGAAGGAATGGAGGAAAAGAGTGAAGAACGCCCGGTAAAAGCGGACCTTGCTCAGCTGACTGCTAATGAAGCCATAAAAACACGGCGTTTCTGGCTGCTATGGATTATGATGTTTATCAACATCTCAGCAGGGATCATGATTTTATCAGTTGCCGCGCCAATGGCCCAGGAAATCACTGGCGCCAGTGCGATAACCGCAGCAAGCATCGTCGGAATCATGGGACTATTTAACGGCGGAGGACGAATTGGATGGGCATCTGCATCCGATTACATCGGAAGAGGAAATACATACATGACCTTCTTCCTGATCCAGGTGGCAGCCTTCTTCATCCTTCCGTTTATCACAAACTCATTTGTGTTTTCCGTCTTCCTCTACATCATCGTTTCATGCTATGGAGGAGGATTCGCATCACTGCCAGCCTTTATCGGCGACCTATTCGGAACCAAACAGCTTGGCGCCATCCACGGCTACCTGCTGACATCCTGGTCCATCGCCGGTGTCGTAGGCCCGATGCTTGTATCCAATATTTACGAAGCAACCCAAAGCTACACGGTTACATTCTACGTCTTTGGAACCATGCTTGCCATCGGATTCATCGTATCGCTGCTCATGAAGCGCGACATCAAAAAAATCAGAGCAACCAAAAAACAAAAAAGGACAAGCCAGCAGCTTGTCACAGAATAAAACAAAAGGCTCTTGCCGGATATACGGCAAGAGCCTTTTTGCTGTTACCCGAGAGTCAAGGGGTGACTTCGGTCATTTGTACAATCAGGACACACGTCCAAAATATCGAAGCTATACTCTTCATCTTCAGCCTCTTCTCTGCGGCCGCAGATTTCACACACTCTTGCCAAATGAAACCCTCCTTAGAGTAAAGATTACTTTAGGTAATTATTAGTCAGCTGAAAGAATATTATATCCGCAATCTTTAATCGCCTGCTCAAAATCCATGAAGGAAGCAGCTTCTTCATCAAAGGAGATAACCGCTTCGCCACTCATGGGATTCAGCTTTACTTTGCGGACACCCCAGACATCGTTTAATGCCTGATTTAATCTTTCTTCATCGCCTTTATCCATGTTTTCAATTGAAACCGTCCGTGTAATCAAGGCAGCATTCACTCTCCTGTTTTATAATGAGTATGCTCTTTGCCCATTTCCTTGCCCATACCCTTAAGAAAACCAAGCATCGTATTTATTGCCAAGTTGGTATCAGGGTCTCTCATTGCTTTCATAAGTCCCCACATGCTGCGCTTTTCATTTTTCTTCATGACCTCTGCAGACTCGTCAAGGCCTTTTGTGACAGCGCTCATCATGATGCTCATTTGCTGGGGATCCAGTGACCCTAGAAAATCCACTGTATTAAACCCATTGCGGATAATATTGTGCATATTGGGCTGGTTTACTTGATCAATGGCAATAGCGGCCACTTTATCCTTTGAGTGCAAGAAACCTTGGATGATATCGAGAATCCCTGCCTTTTGAAGCTGGCTGATGATATCTATGGTGCTCGAGATTGCTTCGCGATTTTCGGCAAGCTGCTCCAATAACGCCGCTATGTCCTTTGCCTGTTCTTCCTGAGCTGATGGCTGAACCAGCTCAATTTGCTTGATCGCTTTCGCCATCGAAGAGGCCCTCCCTTTTCAGCATTTCTGGAATAGAGATAAAATCATCACGATTCCATTTTTTCTCTGTTTCAACTCCAATGTGAGGCTGCGGATTGCCAAACCGGAAATTGTGGTGCGGAAGCGGGGAATCGCCATCCCGTTCAAGCACTTCCATTTTTACCTGCATTTCTTTGTAGTTCGGCGTATGCGTAATCTTGTCATGATAACTGCTTGTCAGCTTGTTGACCGCGCCTCTTCCTTCTGTTGTATGCATTGGCAAATAGAGTTCTTTTCCTTTGACCTGGTCTGTTACCCAAACTTTCACTTTCACATGGCCGTAAGGGGAGGTCAGGCGAACAAGGCTGCCTGTTTGGATCTTACGTTCTTCTGCCAGCTCCGGAGAAACCTCAAGCCAAAGCTCCGGCACTTTATAGGAAATGCCCTCAGATTGATAAGTCATATTCCCTTCATGGAAGTGCTCGAGTATGCGGCCGTTGTTAAGGTGAAGGTCGTACTCCTCTCCAGCCATGAAAGGAGGTGTCCAATCAACCGTAATCAAGCGCGCTTTTCCATCCGGGAAGTTGAATTTGTCTTTGTAAAGCAAAGGTGTATCTGTTCCATCTGCAGCAACAGGCCATACTAAGCTCTCCCAATTTTCCAGGCGTTTGTAGCTGACTCCGGCAAAAGAAGGTGTTAGCTTAGCAGCTTCATCCATAATCTCGCTTGGATCATTATAGTTCCAGTTTGCTCCCAGTTTATTAGCGAGTTCCTGGAAAATAAGCCAGTCTGGCTTGCTGTCTCCCAGCGGCTCAAAAACTTTGTAAAACCTTTGGATGCGCCGCTCTGTATTCGTAAACGTTCCATCTTTCTCAAGGCTTGGAGCTGCAGGAAGAACGACATCTGCAAATTGGGCCGTTTTTGAGAAAAAAATGTCCTGAACGACAAAGAAATCCAGTTTTTCAAACGCCTCATGAACGTAATTGATATTGGAATCAACCAAGCCCATTTCTTCTCCGAACAGATACATTCCTTTTACTTTGCCTGCCTGTATCGCTTCAACAATTTGATGGTTGTTTAAGCCAGGTTTCTTAGGCAGATCCGTTCCCCAGGCTTCTTCAAAACGGCTGCGGATTTCATCATTTTCAATTGGCTGATAGCCCGGCAGCCATGAAGGCATCGTGCCAAAGTCACTCGCACCCTGAACGTTATTATGGCCACGCAGCGGATAGGCGCCAGCTCCAGGCTTCGCAAAATTGCCTGTAATTAATAACAGATTGGCAATTGCTGTACTTGTATCCGTACCGCCCAAATGCTGGGTAACGCCCATTGCCCACAGGATACAGGTGCCCTTGGATTCATGAATCATCGTTGCGATCGTGATTAAGGTGTCTTTAGAAATGCCTGTGACTTCCTCTGCATACTCAAGCGTAAATTTATCAAGAGATTTAATATATTCATCCACATGGTTCACTCGGTTATTGAGGAACTCCCGGTCTTCCCAACCCTGGTCAACAATATATTTGGTGACGGCAGAAAGCCAAACAAGGTCAGTTCCCGGCTTTGGATGGATATGTAAATCTGCTCTGTCAGCAAGATCATTTTTACGAAGATCTGCTACAATCAGCTTTTGATCAGCCAATTTATTTGAGCGCTTAATTCTGGTTGCCAGAACAGGGTGGGACTCAGCCGGATTGGCACCGACTACGATAATTAACCCGGAACTCGCAATATCCTTCATCGTTCCGGAGTCACCACCGATTCCTACCGTGCGAATAAGCCCCATGGAAGCGGGCGTCTGGCAGTACCTTGAACAGTTATCGATATTATTTGTTTTAAAAACAGCCCGGGCAAGCTTCTGGAAAAGATAGTTTTCCTCATTTGAGCATTTAGAGGATGCAATAAAACCGAGGGCATTGGAACCATCTTCTTCCTTTATCTTTAGGAATTTTTCAGCAATCAGGGAGAGGGCCTCATCCCAAGACGCCTCATAAAATTTTTCGCCTTTTCTGATTAAAGGTTTGGTTAAGCGCTCCTTGCTGTTCACGAAATCCCAGCCAAACTTTCCTTTTACACAAGTAGAAATGCCGTTAACAGGGGCATCAGGCTGCGGCTGAATTTTTAAAATTTCACGGTCCTTTGTCCAAACCTCGAAGCTGCACCCGACTCCGCAATAAGTGCAGACCGTTTTAGTCCGTTCAATCCGCGCTTCCCGCATCGCTGCTTCTACATTGGAAATCGCAAAAATTTCTTTATATCCCGGTTCAACCTCTTTCGTTAAATCAATCATTGGCTCGAGAAGCGGCTTTGGAATATTGGTCAAATAGCCCGCTTTTCCAAGCATCGATTTTTCCATCAACGCATTACAAGGACATACAGTCACACAATGCCCGCATGAAACACAGGAAGATTCATTAATCGGAACATCATTATCCCAAATAACGCGCGGCTGCTCCCGGTCCCATGCAATACTCAGCACTTCACTGACCTGCAGATCCTGGCATGCCTCCACACAAAGCCCGCAAAGAATACACTGATCCGGTTCATACCGGTAAAAGGGATTCGAATTATCCTGTGGATAAGGCTTCGGCTTAAACTCATACTTCTGATGCTCAATCTGAAAATGCTCCGCCGTATTATGTACCACACAGTTGCCGTTATTGTTATCGCAAACCGTGCAATAAAGCTCATGGTTTTTCAGGATGCGTGACATCCCCTCAAGCTGTGCTTCCTTGGCCAGCTCGGAAACAGAGCTCACCTTCATATCCGGTTCTGCTGAAGTCGCACAAGAGCGCTTTAGCTCACCGTTAATCTCCACATAACACGTATCACAAGTCTGGATGACCCCAACCCCCAAATCCGGCTGAGTCGAACAAATCCCCGGCAAAAAATGATTAAAATCTCGTGCAGCCTCAAAAATCGACTGACCAGGCCGAGCTTCAATCTCCTTATCATCAATATAAAAAGTGAACCTTTCCTCGCCCATACTGCACCACCTATTCAAAAGTACTTTACAAAAAAGTATTTGCTAAAAGTGGAAAATGTATAACAGAATTCCCGGATTTTGACTGAGCGGGGGGAAGTGTGTTTGGGATTTTTTGGAATAGAGAGTGTATAGTGAGCAAGAAGAGTTAAGACGAATATAATCATAGGGGGTTACAAGTACCTAAAACCGACCGGGGCAGTGAATGTTGCCGTCATGGAGCGTTGATGAAGCCCAAATATGAGCGGGAGCAGAGGGAAACGTCGACATGGAGCGTTTATGAAGCCCAAAAATGAGCAGGAGCAGAGGGAAACGTCGACATGGAGGGTTTATGAGGACCAAATATGAGCAGGAGCAGAGGGAAACGTCGACATGGAGCGTTTATGACTACCAAATATGAGCAGGAGCAGAGGGAAACGTCGACATGGAGTGTTTATGAGGACCAAATAAGAGCAGGAGCAGAGAGAATCGTCGACATGGAGCGTTTATGACTACCAAATATGAGCAGGAGCAGAGGGAATCGTCGTCATCGAGCGTTTATGAAGCCCAAATAAGAGCAGGAGCAGAGGGAAACGTCGACATGGAGCGTTTATGAGGACCAAGTAAGAGCAGGAGCAGAGGGAAACGTCGACATGGAGTGTTTATGAGGACCAAATAAGAGCAGGAACAGAGGGAAACGTCGTCATCGAGCGTTTATGAAGCCCAAATATGAGCAGGAGCAGAGGGAAATCGTCGACATGGAGCGCTTATGAAGCCCAAAAATGAGCTGAAGCAGAAGGGATGGTCGTTATGGAGGGTTTATGACGCCCAAAAATCAGTTGGAGGAGAGAGGATGGTCGCCAAGAAGCTAATGGTGCTCATTTTTAGACAAAGACAAGACCATGGTTGTTACAGAATTGTAATTAATTACCATAATACAAGAAAAGAAGTGACGATCGTCGATAATACCCCGGATAACAACCATATTACAAGCAGAAAAGGAAGTACTACAAAAAAATAGACAACACGGAGAGCATTACCATTGAAAAATTGATCCAAATCATTTAATATAATACTACAAGCTGCATTGTTCGTAATCATAATAAAGTTTTAACCTTTAAGCTGTAACAGGGAGTTTAACATTGAAACGGGAATGACAAGCCTCTGTCTATATGACAAGGAGGACAGGCAGGAAGGTTTCTGCGAACACCCACTTTGAGGAGTGGTGGTTTAAAACTTTCTTATACTTCATTACGGCAAAGGCGGCTGCTACATAATGTGACTAAACCAGTTCCCAATCGGGTGCTGGTTTTTTTGTTTAGAATCCGGGATTATGGTTAAAACAAGATAAACGACATTTACAGGAGAGATGCTAACATGAAAGAGATCACGGAAAATAGATATTGTGAGGTTTGTGGAAAAGAGACGGAGCACATCGCCAGGGAAGATGCTTTGGAAATTGAGTATATTTGCAAGGAATGCAATCACGAAGAGGATATAATCAAATCATTTTTCTAACTTTCTCATGAATTGACACCCGAATGCATCCGTGATAAAGTAAAATTATCTCGAATTAAAGATATATTATTTTAAGATAAATACAAAGCCATTGGGCTGCAAATCTCAACATGGCTATAGGAAAAGACAAGGGAGGAATTTTACTTTGAATCACTTAAAAGGTATTCACCATGTAACGGCTATTACAAGCAGCGCAGAAAAGAACTACGAATTTTTCACTTATGTACTGGGGATGCGCCTCGTTAAGAAAACAGTCAACCAGGATGATATCCAAACTTATCATTTGTTTTTTGCAGATGACACCGGGAGCCCCGGAACGGATATGACTTTTTTCGATTTCCCTGGAATTCCTAAGGGTTCTCATGGGACTAACGAGATTTCGAAAACATCTTTCCGTGTTCCAGCCGATGCGGCACTGGATTACTGGGTAAAACGCTTTGACCGCCTTGGAGTTAAACACACTGGCATCAAGGAACAATTTGGCAAAAAGACGCTGTCATTTGCTGATTTTGATGACCAGCAGTATCAATTAATTTCAGATGAAGACAACAAAGGCGTAGCATCCGGTATACCATGGCAAAAAGGCCCAATTCCGCTTGAATACGCCATAACTGGATTGGGGCCGCTGTTTGTCCGGATTGCCCAATTTGATTATTTTAAAGAAATGATGGAAAAAGTGCTGCTCTTTAAGGAAATAGCTCAAGAAGGAGACTTCCATTTATTCGAAGTGGGTGAAGGCGGAAACGGCGCACAAGTCATTGTTGAGCACAATGCTGTTCTTCCGCAGTCTCGCCAGGGTTATGGGACTGTCCACCATGCGGCATTCCGTGTTGACGATAAATCTGTATTGGAGGAATGGGATAACCATATGCGAAGCTTTGGTTTCCAAACCTCAGGATTCGTGGACCGATTCTTCTTCGGTTCTTTATATTCAAGAGTAGCCCCGCAAATTCTGTTCGAATTTGCAACGGACGGGCCAGGGTTTATGGGTGACGAACCCTATGAAACACTTGGTGAAAAGCTGTCGCTTCCCCCGTTCCTTGAACCAAAAAGGGAACAAATCGAAAGCTATGTCCGACCGATCGATACAGTCAGAAGCACGAAAGAATTTGTAAAAGAATAATTTTAAAAATGGCATCTAAACCTCGCTGAGTTTTTAATGATTTAACGCAGTGGAGGACAGGTGCACTGGCCTTGCATTAATGTA
>JAGGRA010000098.1 GCA_018613035.1 Pseudomonas sp. ISL-84
TATTCCATTGGGAGTAGGCATTATCATCTCTCCTTGGAACTTCCCGCTTGCGATCATGGCCGGTACAACCGTTGCGGCAATCGTGGCAGGAAATACTGTTCTATTAAAACCAGCTTCTACCACTCCTGTTGTGGCAGCGAAATTCGTTGAAGTGATGGAAGAAGCAGGCCTTCCGAAGGGCGTCCTAAACTTCGTACCGGGCAGCGGTGCAGAAGTGGGCGATTATTTGGTTGACCATAAAGATACCCGCTTTATCTCCTTCACAGGTTCACGTGATGTTGGTCTTCGCATCAATGAGCGCGCATCTAAATTAAACGAAGGCCAAATCTGGCTGAAGCGTGTTATCGCTGAAATGGGCGGTAAGGACACGATCGTTGTTGATAAAGAAGCAGATCTTGAATTGGCAGCTACTTCTATCGTGGCATCTGCATTCGGCTTCTCAGGACAAAAGTGCTCTGCGTGCTCACGTGCCGTAATCGTGGAAGATGTGTACGATCAAGTATTAAACCGTGTTGTCGAGTTAACAAACGAATTAACTCAGGGCAATCCGGAAGATCAAAGCCATTTCATGGGCCCTGTCATCGATCAGGGTGCATTTGATAAGATCATGAGCTATATTGAAATCGGCAAAGAGGAAGGCAAGCTGATGACAGGCGGAGAAGGAGACAATTCAAAAGGCTTCTTCATCAAACCGACTGTATTCGCTGACCTTGCGCCAGATGCACGCTTAATGCAGGAAGAAATTTTTGGACCGGTAGTAGGCTTCACAAAAGCAAAAGATTTTGACCATGCGCTCGAAATTGTCAACAATACTGAGTATGGCTTAACTGGTGCTGTCATCACGAAGAACCGTGAGCACATCCAAAAAGCACGCGAAGATTTCCATGTTGGAAACCTATACTTCAACCGCGGCTGTACAGGTGCGATCGTTGGCTACCAGCCATTCGGCGGCTTCAACATGTCAGGAACTGACTCAAAAGCGGGCGGCCCTGACTATATTCTGCTTCATATGCAGGCGAAGACAACGTCTGAAATGTACTAAAATGATTAAGAACTGTGCAGGATTTTCGTATCCTGCACATGCTATAACCGTAAATAGTTTAAAGACAGACGGCGTAACGTTACAATAAAAAGGACTATTCTGAAAAAGGAGGAATTTTAATTGACTGAAGCGACTAAATCAAAATCACTCATTGAACAAACTGAAAAATATGGTGCCCATAACTATCATCCGCTTCCAATCGTTATTTCTAAAGCAGAGGGTGTGTGGGTTGAAGACCCTGAAGGCAATAAATATATGGATATGCTAAGTGCCTATTCTGCTGTAAACCAGGGGCATCGCCATCCAAAAATTATCCAGGCGCTAAAGGATCAGGCAGACCGTGTAACCTTAACTTCACGTGCTTTCCACAATGATCAGCTTGGACCTTGGTATGAAATGATCTGTGAACTGACAAATAAAGATATGGCTCTTCCGATGAACACGGGGGCGGAAGCAGTTGAAACGGCAATCAAAGCTGCACGCCGCTGGGCTTATGATGTTAAAGGCGTTGCTGATAACCAAGCTGAAATCATTGCTTGTGTAGGAAACTTCCATGGCCGTACAATGACAGCGGTTTCTCTATCTTCTGAAGAAGAATATAAGCGCGGTTTTGGTCCAATGCTTCCTGGGATTAAGTTAATTCCTTACGGTGACCTGGATGCGCTGAAGGAAGCAATCACTGAAAACACTGCCGCATTCCTGATCGAGCCAATTCAAGGGGAAGCCGGCATCGTTATTCCGCCTGAAGGCTTCTTAAAGCAAGCGTATGAAACTTGTAAGGAAAACAATGTCCTATTTATTGCAGATGAAATCCAGGCTGGCCTTGCCCGTTCAGGCAAAATGTTCGCATGTGAGTGGGAAGGTGTCGATCCGGATATGTATATCCTTGGAAAGGCGCTTGGAGGCGGAGTATTCCCTATCTCATGTGTTGTAGCGAACAAAGATGTTCTTGGTGTATTCAACCCTGGGTCACATGGTTCAACATTCGGCGGAAACCCAATGGCATGTGCCGTTTCGGTTGCATCGATGAATGTCCTTGTTGAAGAAAACCTTGCGGAGCGCTCACTTAAGCTTGGTGAATATTTCATGGGCAAATTAAAAGAAATCAATAATCCTGCCATTAAAGAAGTTCGCGGACGGGGATTGTTTATTGGTGTTGAGCTGAATGAGCCAGCACGCAAATATTGTGAAGAATTGAAAGAAGAAGGTTTGCTTTGCAAAGAAACGCATGACACTGTTATCCGCTTCGCCCCTCCATTAGTGATTTCGGAAGAGGAGCTGGACTGGGCAATTGAAAGAATCAAGAAAGTATTAAGCTGATTTCAGGATTAAATGCAAATCTCTGCATCCATCAGATGCAGGGGAATCCCTATGATTTTATTGCTGTATTTTCCTAAATATTTAATCAAGAGGTGCCGTTATGGGAGCTGCAGGAGTAGCTGGTAAACAAGCTGAACAAAAATTGGAAGAGTCTTTAAATTTATTTACTTCAACTCAAGTGGTAATCAAAGAAGCTTTAGGAAAGCTCGGTTATTCAGATGAAATGTATGAGCTGTTAAAAGAGCCGTTAAGGATGCTGACTGTAAGGATTCCGGTAAGAATGGATGATGGTGCCATCAAAATTTTTACCGGATATCGCTCTCAGCATAATGATGCGGTAGGGCCAACCAAAGGCGGTGTCCGTTTTCATCCGGAAGTGAATGAAGATGAAGTAAAAGCTTTATCCATGTGGATGAGTTTGAAGTGCGGAATTGTGGACCTGCCTTATGGCGGAGGGAAAGGCGGTATCATCTGTGATCCGCGCACCATGTCGATGGGCGAGCTGGAACGCTTAAGCCGCGGATATGTCCGGGCGATCAGCCAGATTGTCGGGCCGACAAAGGATATACCGGCTCCGGACGTTTACACAAATTCACAAATCATGGCGTGGATGATGGATGAATACAGCCGTCTTCGCGAGTACGATTCACCTGGTTTCATTACCGGCAAACCGCTTGTTCTTGGCGGATCGCAGGGCAGGGAAAAAGCAACTGCGCAGGGCGTTGTCATCTGCATTGAGGAAGCTGCCAAAAAACGCGGCATTTCAATTGAAGGCGCCCGTGTAGTTGTACAAGGATTTGGAAATGCCGGAAGCTTCCTGGCGAAATTCATGCATGATGCCGGCGCTAAAGTCGTTGCGATTTCGGATGCCTATGGTGCCCTTTATGATCCGGATGGCCTAGACATTGATTACCTGCTGGATAGACGCGATAGCTTTGGAACGGTGACAACCTTATTTGATAACACTTTAACAAATGAAGAATTGCTGGAACTGGAATGTGATATCCTGGTTCCTGCGGCTGTTTCCAATCAGATTACTGCTGCTAATGCCCATAATATCAAGGCACCAATTGTCGTGGAAGCTGCAAATGGCCCAACAACTCTTGAAGCAACTAAAATTCTATCGGACCGAGGCATTCTTCTGGTTCCTGACGTCCTGGCCAGCTCAGGCGGCGTGACGGTATCCTATTTTGAATGGGTACAAAACAATCAGGGGTACTATTGGACTGAAGAAGAGGTGACAGAAAAGCTTCAAAAAGTGCTTGTTCAGGCCTTTGAAAATGTGTACCAGACAGCACAGCAGAGAAACGTGAATATGCGTCTTGCAGCTTACATGGTTGGTGCCCGAAAAATGTCTGAAGCCTCCCGCTTCAGAGGCTGGATCTAAGTAATCCTCTTGGCATCTTGCGCTTAAGAAAAAATCCTTGCACATAAGTGCAAGGATTTTTTGCATTCTAGCGTGTAGGCTTTGCCTCAGGCTCTCTTTCCAGTTCTTCATTTGGTTTGAATAATAGTCCCAAATTGATTAAACCTGCGATGCCTACCAAGCCATATATAATTCTTGAAAGGGCAGAATCCTGACCGCCAAAAATAGCTGCCACAAGATCAAATTGGAAGAATCCGATTAAACCCCAGTTAATTGCGCCAATAATTGTAAGAACCAGTGCAATACGTTGAATGCCACTCATGATGTTTCCTCCTTGTAGTATAGGTTCATAATTAGCTTGTTCATTGGAATAAAAAATATTCATCGATTCACATGTAGAAGGCCATAATGTTACAGGGATATTTTTTAGCTTTAGGTAAGCTTTCCGTTTGTCTCGTTAAGGATTAGGCTGGCTGTGAATCGTTCTTTTTGCAATGGCTTTTAAATTGAAAGATAATAATGTGGTAAAGGAGATGAGAAGATGCAAAATTTTACCTTTTATAATCCGACTAAATTGATTTTTGGAAAAGGTCAGCTTGACCAATTACAAAAAGAAATTCCGCAATACGGCAAGAAGGTTCTTGTTGTGTATGGCGGAGGCAGTATTAAGCGCAATGGTTTATACGATAAAGTGATGGCACAGCTCAATGAATTGGGAGCTGAGGTTTTTGAAGTTTCCGGAGTTGAACCAAACCCGAGGATTTCAACTGTCCGCAAAGGCGTTGACATTTGCAAGAATGAAGGCATCGAATTTCTCCTGGCTGTAGGCGGTGGGAGTGTGATTGACTGCACTAAGGCAATCGCTGCGGGTGCAAAATATGACGGCGATGCCTGGGATTTAGTCACCAAGAAAGCTTTTGCCTCGGGGGCTCTTCCGTTTGGAACCGTTCTGACTCTGGCAGCAACCGGTTCTGAGATGAATGCCGGATCGGTTATTACAAATTGGGAAACGAATGAAAAATACGGCTGGGGCAGCCCGGTAACGTTCCCGAAATTCTCAATTCTTGATCCTGTCAATACATTCACCGTGCCGCGGAACCAAACTGTATATGGCATTGTGGATATGATGTCACATGTGCTTGAGCATTACTTCCACCTTGAAGAGAATACAGATTTTCAGGATCGTATGTGTGAATCTTTGCTGATCACCATTATGGAGACAGCGCCAAAACTGCTTGAAGACCTTGAAAGCTATGAGCATCGTGCAACGATTTTATATAGTGGAACGATGGCATTGAACGGAATTCTGAACATGGGCTACCGTGGTGACTGGGCTACCCATAATATCGAGCATGCTGTATCAGCTGTTTATGATATTCCGCATGGCGGAGGGCTTGCGATCCTGTTCCCGAACTGGATGAAGCATAATCTTAGCGTGAAGCCTGAACGATTCAAACAGCTTGCTGTTCGTGTGTTTAAGGTGGATCCAGCAGGTAAAACAGATGAAGAGACAGCACTGGAAGGTATTGATAAGCTGCGCGAATTCTGGAATAGCATTGGTGCTCCATCACGACTTGCAGATTATGAGATCGATGACAGCAAGCTTGAATTGATGGCAGACAAAGCTACTATCAATGGAGAATTCGGCAATTTTGCGAAATTGAATCATGATGACGTTATGGCTATTTACCGGGCATCTTTATAAATGAAACATCATAATTCAATCAGGACTCTGCTTAAAGCAGAGTCCTTTTACATGTGCGCCCGG